>NZ_JBHXWQ010000004.1:0-227643 GCF_042671725.1 Nocardia sp. NPDC127606
CGGCCACGCCGCAAGTCCGCTGGCTGACCTGCGGGTCTTTGGCGGAGACGGAGGGATTTGAACCCCCGATGGTTTTACCCATGCTCGCTTTCAAGGCGAGTGCATTCGGCCGCTCTGCCACGTCTCCCTGGGAAGGATGGTAGCTGACCTGATCCGGCCTTCCGCAAGTCTGGCCGGACCGGGCCGGGTTGCCTCGCGTCGGCGGGAAGTGTGGGCGACATGGGCGCGCGGGGTTCTGGCTACCGGCGGGGTGTGGGGAGAGGATTGGTGTCATGTACGCGATTGAGCTGAACGGGTTCGGCGGGCCGGAGGTCATGGAGTGGACCGTGGCGGTCGATCCGGAGCCGGGGCCCGGCGAAGTGCTGGTGGAAGTTGTTGCGGCGGGGGTCAATAGGGCCGATGTGATGCAGCGGAAGGGGTTCTATCCGCCGCCCGCGGATGCGAGTTCGATCCTCGGGTTGGAGTGTTCGGGGACGATTGCGCGGTTGGGGGCGGGGGTGACGGACTGGCAGGTCGGGGATCGGGTGTGCGCGTTGCTGGCGGGGGGTGGGTACGCGCAGTTCGTGGCGGTGCCGGTGACGCAGCTGCTGCCGATTCCGGAGGGGATGGACGCTGTCGCGGCCGCGGGGTTGCCAGAGGTGGCGGCGACCGTGTGGTCGAACCTGGTGATGACGGCGGGGCTGCGATCAGGGCAGCTGGTGTTGATCCACGGCGGCGGTGGCGGGATCGGGACGCACGCGATCCAGGTGGCGCGCGGGCTCGGGGCGCGGGTCGCGGTGACGGCCGGGTCGGACGCGAAGCTGACCAAGTGCGCCGAGCTGGGGGCGGAGATCCTGATCAACTACCGGACCGACGATTTCGTCGCGGCGGTCGCGGATCAGGGTGGGGCCGACGTGATTCTCGACAACATGGGTGCCAAGTATCTGGAACGGAACGTGGAGGCGCTCGCACCCTATGGGCAGCTGGTGGTGATCGGGATGCAGGGCGGCGTCAGCGGCACGCTGAACCTCGCCGCACTGCTGCGTAAATGGGGCACCGTCGCGGCGACCAACGTGCGCAGCCGACCACGATCGGGGCCGGGGAGCAAAGCCGAGATCATCGCGGCGGTCCACGCACAACTGTGGCCGCAGATAGCCGCGGGCGAGATCGTGCCCGTGATCTCCACCGAGCTGCCGATCACCGAGGCCGCCCGCGCGCACGAGCTGCTCGATGATGCGCAGACCTTCGGCAAGGTGATCCTGCGGGTTCGCGACTAGCGCACGCTATTCGAGGGCGCTGAGGGCGCGGCCGAGCTGGTCGATCTCGTAGCGGGTCGTGTAGGGCGCGAGCCCGATCGTCACCGCACCGCCCTCGTCGTTCACACCCAGCGCGTCGAGTAGTCGACTGCCGCCGTGCACACCGCTGACCGTGCCGATCCTGGCGTCGGCCAGCTTGGCCGCCACCTTCTCCGCCTGCATCCCGGCCATCGTGAAACTGACCGTCGGGATGCGGGTGGAGGCCCGGCCGATCACGGTGAGGTTGTCGACCTTCTCCAGCACCTGCATGAGGTGATCGAAGAGCTGGTCGTGATAGTCCTGCAGCGAGGTGATCGACATCTCGAGGCGTTCGCGGCGAGTGCCGGTGGCGCGTTCGTCGAGTCCGGCGAGGAAGTCGATCGATTCGGTGAGCCCGGCCAGCAGGGCGTACTGATGGCCGCCCACTTCGAGGCGTTCAGCACCCTTGGCATAGGGGTTGAGCGACATCGAGGGGATGCGGTCGAGGAACGCGGGGTCGCGGAAAACCAGCGCACCCACCTGCGGCCCGCCCCACGACGGTGCGCTCAGCGCGACCACGTCGGCATTGAGGTCGTCGATGTCGATCAGCGCGTAGGGCGCGGCGCCGAACGCGTCGGCCACCAGCAGACCGCCCACGTCGTGCACCCGATCCGCCGCCACCCGGACGCCGGGCGCCGAACCCACGATCGGCGATGCGGCGGTGAGCGCGACCAGGCGCGCGGTCGGCCCGATCAGCTCCTCGAACTGCCACGACGGCATCTCACAGGTCTCGATCTCCACCTCGGCCCAGCGCACGTGCGCGCCGTAGCGGTTGGCGATGCGCAGCCACGGGGCGACGTTGGCCTCGTCGTCCAAACGGGAGAGCACGATGCCGGTACCGAGGCCCAGACGCGAGCTCAGCGATTCGGCCAACCAGGCCAGCAGTACAGCGCGATCGGGACCGAGGACGACGCCGGCCGGATCTCCGCCGACCAGATCGGCGACCGCTTCCCTGGCGGCGTCGAGGATCGCGCCGCTGCGCGATGCCGCACCGTGGCGGCCGATGTGGGAAAACGAGGAGGTACGGAAACCCGTTGAGACGGCACGCGATACCGAATCGGGAACCAGCATCCCCGCCTGCGGGTCCAGATGGATCCAGCCGTCGCCCAGGGACGGTATCAGGCCCCGAACCCTCGCGACGTCATAAGTCATGGTGGCCACTTTAAGGGCAGGGGGCCTCCCGGTGTAACCGCGTAGGGGTTTTAGCGCGAAGCCGGCACACACGCAATGATGGGGATATGACGCACTCGGAGGATGTCCCCGAATCCATCGTCGTGATCGGTCCCGACGGCCGTCCACTGACTGTGCCCGCCGACGCCGACAGCGCGTCCGCGTTCACCGCACAGGTCGTGCCCGACGACGAGAAGGCCGCGAGCGAGTCGGCAGAGTCGCTGACCGACATGGTCGAGCAGCCCGCCAAGGTGATGCGCATCGGCACGATGATCAAGCAGCTTCTCGAAGAGGTTCGCGCCGCACCGCTGGACGACGCCAGCCGCTCGCGCCTCAAGGAGATCCACAAGTCCTCGGTCCGCGAGCTCGAACAGGGCCTCGCCCCGGAACTCCGCGAGGAACTCGAACGCCTCACCCTCCCCTTCACCGACGACTCGGTGCCCTCGGACGCGGAACTTCGCATCGCCCAGGCTCAGCTCGTCGGCTGGCTGGAGGGCCTGTTCCACGGCATCCAGACCGCGCTGTTCGCCCAGCAGATGGCCGCCCGCGCCCAGCTGGAGCAGATGCGCCAGGGTGCGCTGCCGCCCGGCATGCACGCGGGGGACGCCAAGGCAGGCGGCCATGTGGGCGGCGGTCAGTACCTGTAAACCCCCGAATCTCTTGTTCGCGGCCCGCCTCGATCTGGACTGAGCGGAGGGTGCGACGAAGGAGTACCCGGAGGGGAGGGAAGATCGAGGCCCCCCGGGGCCGCGACACCCGGCGCCAGCCGGAAAACAACACTGTAAGGTCGGGGACCGTGCCCGCCGCTGCCGCCCGTCCTGATTCGGTCTCCGATCGCAGTGACGCGCGTACCGAAGAGAGCCCCGTGCATTCCGAAGACACCCCCACCGACGCAGAGGTGGCCGAAGCCGCCGCTGCCGAGCACACCACCGACGCCGCGCTGCTGGTGAGGACGCCGATGGTGTCGGATTCGCAGACCTTCGGGCGTGCGTTCAAGGACATGCGCGACGGTCTGCACCAGCGCGAGCTGTGGTTGTCGCTGGGCTGGCAGGACATCAAGCAGCGCTACCGCCGTTCGGTGCTCGGTCCGTTCTGGATCACCATCGCGACCGGTTTGCAGGCGCTGGCGATGGGTCTGCTGTATTCGACGCTGCTGGACCAGCCGATCAGTGAGTACCTGCCGTATGTCACCGTCGGCCTGATCGTGTGGAACGTCATCAGTGCCTCGATTCTCGAGGGCTCCGATGTGTTCATCGCCAACGAGGGACTGATCAAACAGTTGCCCTCGGCGCTGAGCGTGCACGTGTATCGCCTGGTGTGGCGGCAATTCCTGTTCTTCATCCACAATGCGGCGATCTATGCGGTGCTGGTGGTGGCGTTCTCGATCTGGCGTGATCTGGATCTGTCGTTCCTGCTGGTGTTCCCCGCGATCCTGCTGCTGTTCCTCAACGCCATGTGGGTGACGATCGTCTTCGGCATCTTCTCCACCCGCTACCGCGATATCGCCCCGATCCTCGGCTCGATGACGCTGATGCTGTTCGTGCTGACCCCGGTGATGTGGTCGACGAAGGCGCTGGAGAACTCGGTCGGCGGAGCGGGCGACCGTGCCAAGCTCCTCGAGATCATCCCCACCTATCACTACCTGGAGATCGTGCGCGCTCCCCTGCTCGGTGAGCCGTCGGAATGGCATCACTGGGCGATCGTCGGTGCGATCACCGTCGTCGGCTGGGCTGTCGCGATCCTGGCGCTCAAGCAGTATCGTGCCCGCGTCCCGTACTGGGTTTAGGAGCAGTTCTCGATGAGCCGTGTGAGTATCGAAACCCATGACGCGTGGGTCGAGTTCCCGATCTTCGACGCCAAGTCACGGTCGCTGAAGAAGGCGTTCCTCGGCAAGGCGGGCGGCGCGATCGGGCGCAACAGCTCCGATGTGGTGGTGGTCGAGGCGCTGCGCGACATCAACCTCTCGCTCAAGGAAGGCGACCGGGTCGGCCTGGTCGGCCACAACGGCGCGGGCAAGTCGACACTGCTGCGCCTGCTCTCGGGCATCTACGAACCCTCGCGCGGCAGTGCGCGCATCCGCGGTCGGGTGGCTCCGGTGTTCGACCTCGGCGTCGGCATGGATCCGGAGATCTCCGGCTACGAGAACATCATCATCCGCGGCCTGTTCCTCGGGCAGACGCGCAAGCAGATGATGGCCAAGATCGACGAGATCGCCGACTTCACCGAACTCGGTGAGTACCTGTCGATGCCGCTGCGCACCTACTCCACCGGTATGCGGGTGCGGCTGGCGATGGGTGTGGTCACCTCGATCGACCCCGAGATCTTGCTGCTCGACGAGGGCATCGGCGCGGTCGACGCGGAGTTCATGAAGAAGGCCCGCACGCGGCTGCAGTCGCTGGTCGCACGGTCGGGCATCCTGGTGTTCGCCAGCCATTCCAACGAATTCCTCGCCCAGCTCTGCGATACCGCGATGTGGATCGACCACGGTCAGATCCGCGAACAGGGCGGGATCGAGGACGTTGTGCGAGCGTATGAGGGGCCCGAGGCGGGTAATCACGTGGCACAGGTGCTGCGTGATCTGGAAACCGAGGGCGCACTCGGCGCGGCGGGCGAGAAGAAGCTGGAGCAGAATCAGGTATGAGCGGTCAACGTGACGAGGCTGCCCCGGCTGCCGTGCCGGGTGGGTTCAGCATGACCGACCGTCTCGAGGCGACTCCGGCACCCGTCGAGCCTGCCGCCGTGCTGCCCGACGACGCGCTGCCCGCGGTCGTGCTGCCCGATGACGCGGAACTGCCCCCCGGCGCCGAACCTGCCGACATCACGACCGAGACGGGCCCGACCGCGCGGATCATCGCGGTGGTCGTCACGCACAAGCGTCGCGAACTGCTCGCCGAGTCGTTGAAAGTGCTCGCCTCGCAGACCCGTCCGGTCGACCATCTGATCGTCGTCGACAACGCCAACGAGGACGCGGTGGCCGAGCTGGTCGCGCAGCAGCCGATCGAAGCCACCTACCTGGGTTCACGCCACAACCTCGGCGGCGCGGGCGGTTTCGCGCTCGGCATGCTGCACGCACTCACCCAGGGCGCGGACTGGGTGTGGCTGGCCGATGACGACGGCCGCCCCGACGGGCCCGAAGTGCTCGCGACACTGATCGATTGCGCGCGCAGGCACAACCTGGTCGAGGTGTCGCCCGTGGTCTGCGATATCGACGAGCCGGATCGTCTCGCCTTCCCGCTGCGCCGCGGCGTGGTGTGGCGGCGGCTGCGTTCGGAGCTCGGCGACGAGGACTTCCTGCCCGGCATCGCGTCGCTGTTCAACGGCGCGCTGATCTCGGCGAAGGCCGTGGACCTGATCGGCGTGCCCGACCTGCGGCTGTTCGTGCGTGGCGACGAGGTGGAGGTGCACCGCCGCCTGGTCCGCTCCGGGCTGCCGTTCGGCACCTGCTTGCAGACCGCCTACCTGCATCCCAACGGCGCCGAGGAATTCAAGCCGATCCTGGGCGGGCGGATGCACACCCAGTACCCGGACGACCCGGTGAAGCGCTACTTCACCTACCGCAATCGCGGCTACCTGATGTCGCAGCCCGGTATGCGCAAGCTGCTGCCGCAGGAGTGGATCCGCTTCTCCTGGTTCTTCCTGGTGACCCGCCGCGACCCGGCCGGGCTCAAGGAATGGTTCCGGCTGCGGTCGCTGGGCCGCAACGAGCACTTCGGTAAACCCGACTAAGCCCCTGAAACTAGGGGGTAGTTCGCTCTGGCAACAATCGGCCGATCGGTCATACGATGCGAACCGTGACCTTCGCAAAGAGTTTCGCCTCCGCCGCGGCGACCGTGCTCGCCGGCGCCGCGCTCTGTCTCGCCGCACCCGGCACCGCCCAGGCGGACGACACGTGCCAGCTCGGCTGGTCCAATGTCGGCCCGCGCTCCTGCGTGATGAACGAAGTCAGGACCGCGCCGGTAGCGACCCTGGGCAACGGCGTCTGCGTCGGCATCCTGAACGTGGCGGGCACCGCGTTCGACGGACCGCTCAATTCCCCGAGCGTGGCGCCCGGCGCCACCCACAGCATCGCCCTGCGCGTCTCGCAGGGCTTCTCACCACTCGGTAACTGGGCGCCCACCGTGCTGGCGTGCGATGTGAACGTTGTCGTCGACTGGAGGAACGTGGACAGCGGCGCCACCGGCTCGGTGACCCGCTTTGTCCCGGCCACCAGCACCAGCACCTACCCGGTCCAGGACCTGATCGCGAACACCGGCCCCGGTCGAATCCAGGTCACGGTCCGCACCGACAAGCCCAACATCCCCCAGTCGACCGAAGTCTTCGTGCCGTAGACCCGAACGCCTACCTGCGGGACAGCAGGCGTGCCGTCATCGGGCCGCGCACGGAAAATGAGTTGCCGGGTGTCGGCGTGGTCGGGCAAAGTGGTGTTCGAACGTTGGAGAGGAGGTGGATGTCCGTGAGTACACACCTGTGGATTGCCGTGGCCGGGCGGCGCGATTGTGCGCCTGCCCAGGTTGCTCCGGACATCACCTCTACTCGCTGAACCCGTCGTTCGGGTTCGGCACCCGACGAAGGATTCCTTACGATGGTCGACTACGACCTGCTCGTCCCTTACGGCTGGACCGAAGCCGTAGCTTCTGAATATCTGCCGCTGCTCGGCGATCTCGCACCCGCTCGCATCGTGCGGATGGACCGCAGCGAATGCGATGTGGTGACCCCGCGCGGCCCTGCGCGAGCCGCCTGCCCGCGCGACATCACCGGACTGTGCACCGGTGACTGGGTGGGACTCGATGCCGAAGGCACTGTGCGACAACTGCTCCCACGACGCTCGGCGATCATGCGGTCGTCGGTGTCCGGGCGCTCGGTGGCCCAGGTGCTGGCCACCAATGTGGATACCGTGCTGATCTGTTCTGCCGCCGACGGTGATGTCGACCTGGGGCGGATCGAACGGATGCTCGCGCTGGCCTGGGAGAGCAATGCCCAGCCGGTTGTCGTGCTCACCAAAGCTGATGCCGCGGAATATCTTCCGCTCGATGAGGTGCGTGCGGTAGCGCCCGGCGCCACCGTGGTCGCGGTGAGTGCCGCTGTGGCGGTCGGTCTCGATGTGCTCACCGCGGTGCTCAGCGGCACCGTCGCCCTGATCGGGCCGTCCGGTGCGGGCAAGTCCACTCTCGCCAACGCACTGCTCGGCGCGGAAGTGTTCGCCACCAACGCGGTTCGTGCCGTGGACGGTAAAGGCCGCCACACCACCGTGCATCGCGAACTGCGGCCGCTCCCCGGCGGCGGGACGCTCATCGATACCCCGGGACTGCGCGGTATCGGCCTCTATGACGCCGCCGACGGCATCGGCAAGACCTTCAGCGACATCGAATCCCTCGCTGCCGATTGCCGTTTCGCCGACTGCGCCCATGAGACCGAACCCGGCTGCGCGGTCCAGGCCGCCCTCGCCGATGGCACCATCGCCGAACGCAGGCTGACCAGCTATCGCAAGCTGGCCAAGGAGAACGAGTGGATGGCCGCCCGCACCGACAAGCGTCTGGCCGCCGAACGCGAACGAGTCTGGCGCGACATCAGCAAACAGCAGCGGAAGAACTACCGCGAACGCGGCCGCCGCTGAGTCCGAGCCGTTGATCATCAGGCACTCGCGCGAACTACGGCCGAGAGCCGAACCGCGTCAGTGCCTGATGATCTCGCTAGTCCTGTTCGAAGGTGACGTGGGCGCGTTGAGACGCGGTGCCCTCGGCCAAGTCGATCAAGTAGTCGATGGTGCCCGAGTCGGAGCCGAAGTGATTGCCGGCGTAGTAGGAGTAGTTCACCATGAGTCGGCCGTCGTCCACGGCCACCGCGAGCGCGGGCCGGTTCTCCGCTCGTGACCAGCTGTGGTCGATCTCCAGCCCGCCTATCGTGCGCAACTCGCGACCGGACAGGGCCAGCGTCCAGCGGTTCTCCGGGCCGTGACCGAGGTATTCCTCGACATGGATCGTCCGGAATCGCGCGGTGACCACCCGGCCGTCGGGCAGCAGGATGAACGGCACCTCACCCTCGGCGTAGAGGTGGCCGGGCTCGGGATCGTCGTGGAGTTCGGTGTGCCACAGGTCGTCGAGTCGCGGTGCGGGCCAGCCTTTTTCCTCGGCCTCGGCACGCAGCGACAACCAGTGCCCGGCGCGAACCCGCTCGTAGGCGAAGTTGATGACATGGGAGCCGATGTAGCGCTCCACGGTCGTGAACACATCCGGGTCGGCCTGGTTCGGCTCGCTCACCGCTACTCCGGCGGCGCTCGCTACCGCGTGGACGGCGGCGAGCAGGACCGCGCCCGCGCCGGTGCCGCGCGCCGGCTCGGTGATCAGGAATTCCGAGATACGGAGATCGCCCGCCGACCACTTGCTCGGTCGGGACAACTCGTAGCTCGCGAAACCGAGCGGTGTTTCGTCCTCGACGATCAGCAGTGGTGCCGGTCGCCACGCGGAGTAGTCGTTGTGGGTGAGCCGCCGTGTGCGGCGCGCGATGTCGGCCGGACGGTGCACCTCGAAATGCGCGTGCAATTCGGCGTGCAGCCCGGCGGCCGCCTCCGCGTCAGCAGCGGAGGCGGCCCGGACGAAACGGGTCACGGGTCAGTTCGGGTCGATGCCGTACAGCCGCGCCCAGTTCTCCCGGCTCGTGAGTTCCGGTACGGCCCCGCGGTATTCGGCCTGCAACGCCGGGAGTTCCTTACGGAGCTTGCGCAGGGTGCGGTAGGCGCGAACAAGCAGCGCGCGCGCACGCGCCTTGTCGCGGCGACGCACCCGCACGCCGGACTGTGAGGCATCGGTGACGACCACGTGGTCGAACAGGCCGACGTGCCACCAATGCGCGTCCTCACGGGTGACCCCGATGAGGCCGGGCTGCGTGCGGCCGGTCCACTGGGTGATGGCGCGCTTGATCAGCACCAGGGTGACGCGGCTCGGTTCGCCGCTGGCCCGGCGCACGGAGATGTCGGCGGAGTTCACCGGCGGGGTGGCCGCGGGGTGCTTGATCGTCTCGGGGTAGTCGTTGCGAGTGCTGCGGGCGGCGGCCAGCGCGTCGATACCGCCGTCGCGCAACGCCTTCGGGCCCTTCATGAAGTCCTCGATGCCCTGCAAGGTGGTGTGCACCAAGCCGTACTGCATCCCGACGAGGTGCTCGGCGATGTAGCGGAAGAACTCGCGCGTGATCGCCTTGCCGTCGAGATCGGTGTGCAGGGCGCCGACGATCAGCGAGTTACGGGTGGAGAAGTACCGCGCCCAGTCGTCGTAGTCCTTCCAGTAGAAGTCGGCATGCCACACGGCCGCGTTGGGGAGCGTGACGGTGACGAAACCGTGCTCGCGCGCGCGGATGCCGTACTCGACGTCGTCCCACTGGAAGAAGATCGGCACCGGCAGCCCGATCTTGGACACCACCTCGGCCGGGATCAGGCAGGTCCACCAGGCGTTGTAGCCCGCGTCGACCCGGCGCTCCTGGTTCTTCTTGAGCATGGAGGTGTTGCGCAGCGCCTTGGGCACCTTCTGGCCGTGCTTGAGCTCGTGCAGATGCACCTCCTCCGCGCCGACATTGAGGTAGTCGGGGTTGAGCAGGAACAGCATCTGCGCGCCGACCAGGGTCGGTTCGACGGTGAGGTTGGCGAACGCCTGCAGGCGCAGCACGGTCTCGGGCTCGCAGAGGATGTCGTCGTCCATCAGGATGACGTCGGCGTGCTCGTTGGCCGCCGACACCTCGTAGAGGCCGCGGGTGAAGCCGCCCGCGCCGCCGAGGTTGGGCTGGCGGATGTAGCGCAGCTTGTCGCCGAAATCAGGGCGGACCTGCTGGAACAGCGGGCGATCCTCGACCAGGTCGGTGCCCTGGTCGACGACGTACACCGCGTCGATCGCGGCCAGCACGGTCGCGTCCGAGGCCAGCGCGGCGACGGTGTGCGCGCAGTCCTCGGCTCGGTTGAAGGTGCAGATCGCGATGGCGACCGGGCGCACCTTCTCGGGCGCCTGCGCGGTCCAGGCGAGTTCGGTGATCTCGAGTTCGCCCCCGACGGCGTCGAACTCGAGCCACAACGCGCCACCGTCGACGTACTGATCCAGCGGTGCCGTCAGCGAGACGACCCCGCTGCTGGTCGCCACCAGCGAGGCGATGATCCGGCGGTGCCCGGCGATATCGGAGGCGACCAGCCGGACGTTCGCCTTGTTGCCGACCACCAGCTGCGCACCCACCGACACCTCGGTGACGGTGGTCCAGCGCTGCCAGTAGCTGGCCGCGAACCGGCCGAAGTAGGTGTTGGTGTGCGCGGTCGCGCCCTTGGGCAGGTGCAGCGAATGCCGTTCGCGGACGGCGGCACCCCCCTTGACGACGGCGTAGAGGTCGTCGCTCACCCGTGCCGAGGGCCCGGTGAAGATGCCTCGAGCCAGCACGAGCCGCTCGGGCGCTGAATGTTCACCGCGCAACGATGCGGGCGCGGCCTCGCGCCGATCGTTCGATTCGGTCACGGCTTTGGTAGCCGACTGCTCCATGAAGTCCTCGAAATTCTCGGTATCGACTGCGCCGGCGCAGGCAGTCACGTAAAGAAGGGCGTCGCGGCGGGCGGGGCGAGGATATCAATCACACGCCGCCCTCGCGTCGTCAGTGAGGAGTTGCCGTACTCCGCGCGTGTTGCTCATCGCTTGCCGATGAGCCGGTGAAAACGAATTTGCTGTAGGCCCAATAGCGGAATACGACCGCCATGGTCTGCCCGATCACAGTGGCGGAAATGTTGTCCGCCAGCGGTGACGACAGATCGAGCACATATCGGGAAAAGCCGAGGCAGCCGAGTTGCAGGAGGATCGCTACGACATTGACGATCGCGTACAGAAGATATTCCCGAACAGGGCTGTCGGACTTGCGGTGCGAGTAGGTCCACCACTTGTTCCCGAAGTAGGTGACCACCGTGGCCACCACGATCGCGATGATCTTGGCGACCAGCGGCGAGTGATAGAGCACACCTTCGGAGAAGGAGAAACCCCCACCCCAGAACACCAACAGGTTGTAGGTCCCCGCATCGACGAGAAACCCGATCGCCCCCACAACAAGGAACGCCGCACCCTGCCGCAAACCCGCTATCACCTTCGACACGAAGGGAACAGCAGGCGGTTCAACTGATTGCGACACGCCCTGACGGTAGCCAACCACCACCCCGACCCCTAGGGAGGGTCGGCCACGCAGTGGCCGGTTCGCGGCCGGGTCGCCGGTCAGGCGCCGTTGCGTAGGCGACGAAGGAGCAAGCAACGGTGCCTGACCGGCGGCCCCTCAGGGCCGCGGACACGCGGGCGCCAGCCCGCCAATAATGCTGTAGCCTCCCGGTGTCCCACTGCTGCCTAACTCCGAGGATTGACCCGGGTGGACTCCACCGAGCTTCGCATTGCCGCCGTGGTCCCCTGCCACAATGAAGAGGCCGCGGTGGCCAAGGTCGTCACCGACCTCAAAGCCGCTGTGCCGGGGATCGTCGTCTACGTCTACGACAACCTGAGCACCGACCGTACCGCCGAATGCGCCCGTGAGGCCGGGGCGATCGTGCGCTTCGAGAACACCAAGGGCAAGGGCAATGTGGTGCGCCGCGCCTTCGCCGATATCGACGCCGACGTATATCTGATGATCGACGGCGACGACACCTACGAGGCGTCGGCCGCTCCGCTGATGATCAAGACGCTGCTCGAGGGTCCCTACGACCACATCCTCGGTGTGCGCAAGCAGGACGACGCCGACGCCAGCGCCTACCGCAGCGGTCACGAGACCGGCAACAAGGTGCTCAACGGCGTGGTCGGCAAGGTGTTCGGCGAGAACGTCGAAGACATGCTGAGCGGCTTCCGGGTGTTCTCGCGCCGGTTCGTGAAGAGCTTCCCGGCCGTGTCGCGCGAATTCGAGATCGAGACCGAGCTGACCGTGCATTCGCTGCACCTGCGCGTGCCGCAGACCTCGGTGCCGGTCGGTTTCCGTGACCGCCCCGCGGGCAGCGAATCCAAGCTGCGCACCTACCGCGACGGCACCAAGATCCTCGCGCTGATCCTGGGCCTGGCCCGCCACGAACGCCCCGTCGCGTTCTACGGCCTGTTCGGCACCATCGCCTGGCTGGTCTCGGTCATCCTGACCGTGCCGATCGTGATCGACTTCTACAACACTCACCAGGTGGCGCGGTTCCCGACGCTGTTCCTCGCGTTCACGCTGCTGCTGCTCGGCAGCCTCGCCTGGACCGCGGGCCTGATCCTGGACGGCATCCGGCGCTCCCGCCACGAGACGGCGCGGCTGGTCTACCTGCGTTATTCGGCCGCCGGGGTGAGCGAGGACGTCGCGGCCGGAGACCGTCGGTGACCACCTCCACCGCGCCCGAGACGACTGTAGAACCCAGCAAGACCCCCGCGCGTAAAGATCGGGCGTTGGCGCCGATCCGGACTGTGACCCAGCGGTTCGGCGCCGCGACGGTGGCGTTCGCGATGATCGCGACCGTGTTCGGCGCCGTGTTCGCGGTGCTCACGCCCGCGTTCTGGGGCCACGACGAGATCACCCAGTTCGGCCGCGCCTACCAGGTCGCCCACGGCGGAGTGTTCCCTCAGCGCATCGTCGACGATCGCGGTGTGGCCTACGGCGGGCAGATCCCGGTCAGCGTCGACGCGCTGATGGGCTACGCCTTCGAGGACTACAACGACAACCCCGAAGAGCCCGACGCGATGGTGGCCGACCCCGGCGCCTACGACCGGCTCGGCGCGGCCGAGGTCTCCTCGACGACGCGCCAGATGTGGTTCACCAACACCGCGGCCTACTCGCCGGTGCCGTATGTGCCCGCCGCCGTTGGCATTCGGCTGGGCGAGGCGCTCGGCCTCAACGTGGGCGGCATGTATTTGCTGACCCGCTTCGCTGGGCTGGTCGCCTATCTCGCGGTTGTCGGATTCGGGCTCTACGCGCTGCGCGAGCGGCGTAGCCAGTGGCTGGTATTCACCGTCGCGGTGCTGCCGATCGCGCTTTTCCAGGCGGGCACCGTCACCGCGGACACGCTCACCAACGCGCTCGCCATCATGGTGTCGGCGCTGCTGCTGAAAGCGCTGTTCGTCGGCGATCGACTGCATCGGGCGGAAACCGCCGCGTTGCTCGCCGCGACGATCGCGCTGCCGCTGAGCAAACCGACCTATGTGCTGCTGGCGATGCTCGTTGTGGTGGTGCCCGCCGACCGGCTCGGTTTCACCGGAAAACTGAAATTCGTCCCGTGGGTATTCGCGGTGACGGGCGGAGTCCTTTTCCTCGCCTGGACCAAGATCGCGGCGCCCACCGGCGACGGCATGGGCCTGATGCGCCCGCCCCATCAGTGGGGACAGGTGCGACCGGGCGATCAGCTGAAGGGAATCCTCAGCGACCCGGTGCAATTCGTGCACACCTTCGGCGAGAGCATCGCGCTGCGCGACCATCGCTGGTTCAATCAGTTCTTCGGCGAACTCGGTTTCGCGTATGTGGACGTGCCCGCGATTTCGATGCTGGCGTGCCTGCTCGCCTTCGCGGTGAGTTTCGGCATCGTCGACCGGATGAGTACCACCACAGCCACTTTCCGTCGCACGCTGATCGTGGCGCTCACGGTGCTCGCGAGTGTGGCGATGATCTACGTGACGCTGTACATGTCGTTCACGCCGGTCGATTTCTATCTCATCGACGGTGTGCAGGGCCGGTATTTCGTGCCGTTGGCAATCATGGGACTGGCGGTACTGGCGCGTGTGGTGCCGCTGCGACTCACGAATTCCGACGGCGTGATTCCGACCCGTGGGACCGCGATCACCGTCGCCTGTGCGTCGACTTTCGCGCTTGTCGCTACCGCCGCAACGTATTACACCGTCGTCTGGGGATAATTCCCCAGACGACGGTGGGGATTACAGAGTTCTTTCGCCCGCTGCCGCGTAGGCGCGTTCGGTATCGGCCTTTTTCGGTCGCCACCAGTTCTCGTTGTCGCGGTACCAGGCGACGGTGTCGGCCAGGCCTGCGCGGAAGTCCGCGTAGCGCGGTGACCAGCCCAGTTCCTCGCGCAGCAGACTCGCGTCGATGGCGTAGCGCTGGTCGTGGCCGGGGCGGTCGGTCACGTGGTCGAAGTCGGTGGGCTCTCGATCGAACGCCTGCAGAATGAGCTGGACGACCGTGAGGTTGTCGAGTTCGCCCTCGGCGCCGATGAGATAGGTCTGACCGGTGCGGCCGCGCTCGAGAATGTCCCAGACCGCGCGATTGTGGTCGTCGACGTGGATCCAGTCGCGCACCTGATGGCCCGCGCCGTACAGCCGTGGGCGCACGCCGTCGATCAGGTTGGTGATCTGGCGCGGGATGAATTTCTCCACGTGCTGGTACGGGCCGTAATTGTTGGAGCAGTTCGACAGGGTCGCACGGACGCCGAAAGACCTGGTCCAGGCGCGTACCAGCATGTCGCTGCCCGCTTTGGTCGCCGAATACGGGCTCGACGGGTTGTAGGCGGTGGATTCGGTGAAACCCGGCTCGTCGGGGGTGAGGTCGCCGTACACCTCGTCGGTGGAGACGTGGTGGTAGCGCACCTCGTGGCGGCGCACCGCCTGCAGCAGCGAGTAGGTGCCGACGATATTGGTCTGCACGAACGGCCACGGCTCGGCCAGGGAGTTGTCGTTGTGGGATTCGGCCGCGAAATGAACGACCGCGTCCACCCCGCTGACCAGGTTGTCGACCAGATCGAGATCGGCGATATCGCCGTGCACGAATTCGATCCGATCCGCGACCGGATCCAGCGATGCCCGGTTGCCCGCGTAAGTGAGTGCGTCGAGCACGGTCACTTGGACATCCGGGCGCGTGGCCACGGTCTGCTGGACGAAATTCGCACCGATGAACCCGGCCCCGCCGGTTACGAGCACTCGCACTCGGTCAACGATACGTGCATTCCGCGGACGCTCGTGACGAAAGGTGTCACTGTTATGTGTTGCTGGATCGTCTCTGACCTGTGACCCGGTATATATTTACACCGTGATCTATGTCACATTACCTGCAAGTAGGTTAAGACTCAGAGTTGGTTTTCCTGAGAAAAAGCCCGGTCAACGCTCAGGTTTCTAGCACCGCACCAGCATCGGGGTATCCACGGTGAACAAAACTTGAACTAACAGTCACAGCAGGTTCACCTCTGGTTAGCTGCGGGGGCTTTTGATCTACCAGTCCCCTCCGCACGCTCCAAACTTGAGGTTCAACAAAAATGCTGATGAGGAAATTCGCCGCCACGTCGGCGCTGCTGATCGCTGCCATGGGCGTCACCGCCGGCACTGTCAACGCCGCGCCGGCCGAAGAAGCCGCCCCGATCAACTACTCCGCCGAGGTCGTCGACGGTTCCAAGTCCGTCATCACCACCGATGCCGGCTCGCTGGTCGTCGAAGACGGCGCCTTCAAGATCAAGGCTGCCAACGGCACCACCGTCGCCGGCACCCCGCTGTCGTTCCGCCTCGATGACTTCGAGCTGCCGATCGCCGCCGAGATCTCGGGCAACACGGCCGTCCTGACCCCCCAGCTCGACCCGGCCCAGGCCGTCTACAAGCCGGTGGCCCTGCCCTACGAGGACAAGGCTCCCTGGAAGACCGAGTACGAGCGTGAGCAGGCTGCCTGGAGCCGTCTGACCTCCACCATCTCCATGGGCGCCACCATCGGCACCCTGGCCGGCGGCCTCGGTGGCGCGACCATCGGCTGCATCGCGGGTGCCGCGGCCGGCCTGGTCGCCACCGGTGTGCTTCTCGCCCTGTTCGGCGCCGGCCCGATCGCGGGTTGCGTTGTCGGTGCCACCACCATCGGCGCCCTCGGCGTCATCCTGGGCCAGATCTTCGTGACCGCTCCGGTCGCGATCGCTGCTGCGATCCAGTACTTCACCACGATCAACCAGCCCTTCGTCGCTCCGGCCAAGTAATTTCGCCGTAGAACAGAAGGAAAGCGGCCCCCGCCCGGAGAAATCCGGGCGGGGGCCGCTTCTTCGTGTCGGAGGGTGGCTCGGCCGGCCGACCGTGATCATGACCGCCCGAGCCGTTCTCAGGCCGTTCGCGCCCGCTGGGCCGGTTCCACCGCGCCGCGAACGAACTTCGCCACCCGGCCCAGCGCCGAACGGCTCTCCGGCATGCTCGGCAGGATGCTCATGAACGCGTGCACCTGCCCGCGCCACAGCTCCAGGGTGTTGGGCACGCCCGCGGCGGTGAGCCGGTGGGCCATCAGCTCACAGTCGTAGCGCAGCAACTCGTCCTCGGCGGCGATGAGCAGCACCGGCGGCATTCCGGCCAGATCGGCGTTGACCGGCGACAGCGTGGGATCGAGCGGACCTTCTTGCTCGGCGCCGAGGTGGACGACCGCTTCCAGGCCCTTCAGCGGAATGTAGGCGTCCCGGTTCACATTGACGTAGCCCTCTTTGGCCCGGTAGTCCAGATCGAGCAGCGGGCTGAGGCCGACAAGGGCGGCGGGCAGCGGCAGGCCGATCTCGCGCGAGCGGATGGCGGTCGCGAAGGTCAGGAACCCACCCGCCGAGTCACCGGCGAACACGATGCGCGCCGGATCGGCGCCGTGGCGCAGCAGCCAGCGGTAGGCGAGCACACAGTCGTCGATCGAGGTGTCGATCGACTCACCGGGCAGCTGCCGGTATTCGACATTGAGCACGGGCAGCCCGGTGCGCCTGGCCAGTCCGGCCACGATCGCGCGGTGCGTCTGCAATCCGCAGACCGCGAATCCGCCGCCGTGCATGTACAGCACCGCACCGTGGCGCAGCGCGCGGGAGCCGCCCGCGGGCCGCACCATCTCCATCTTGAAGCCCTCGAGCTGGATCTGCTCACGCTCGATGCCGTGCGGTTCGGGCCGCAGCCGCGACAGCAGGTCGACCGCGACGGCGCCGACCGGAATGGTGGCCCGGTTGATGGGCACAGTGCGCAGCAGCGGTCCGATGAGACCGAGGCAGGCGCCCATCAGGACTCGCGAGGAGGTACTGGTCCGGCCGGAGTTGACGATGATGCCCGACTCCGGCCTCTCGGCGGTGCTGATCGGGGCCACGGGCGCGAGCCCGCCCATTACGCCGGTGATCTTTGTGGCTACCATCGCGCACCTACCTCTACAGCTGGCGCGTCGACCCCTGACCAGGCGTAACCCCCCGGAACGGATGTCGGCGCTGACATCTAACACAGTGATGTTTCACACATCGACGCTCACATAATCAGATGAACGTCTTGTCTGTCTCAGTTATCGCCCGACACACCCGGTCACGAAACGTTCGTGACCAATTCGTCGACGTGTCGGAACCTCCCCGACTCCGGGGCGGACGGGACTGGCAGACTTGCCACCTATGCGCGGAATCATCTTGGCGGGCGGCACCGGTTCACGGTTGCACCCGATCACGCGCGGGGTGAGCAAGCAACTCGTCCCGGTCTACGACAAACCCATGGTCTACTACCCGCTGTCCACCCTCATGCTGGCAGGGATCGACGACATTCTGGTGATCACCACGCCGGAGGACGCCGACGCGTTTTCCCGGCTGCTGGGCGACGGCAGTCAGTTCGGCGTCGCGATCAGCTATGTGGTGCAGCCCGAACCCGACGGCCTCGCGAGCGCCTTCGTCCTCGGGGCCGATCACATCGGCAACGAACCGGCGGCGCTGGTCCTCGGCGACAACATCTTCCACGGGCCCGGCCTCGGCGCCAGCCTGGAACGCTTCCACGACATCGACGGCGGCGCGGTGTTCGCCTACTGGGTGAAGGACCCGACCGCCTACGGCGTGGTGGAGTTCGATCAGGGCCGCGCGGTCTCCATCGAGGAGAAGCCGAAGGTCCCGCGCTCGAACTACGCCATCCCCGGCCTCTACTTCTACGACAACGACGTGGTCGAGATCGCCCGCGAGCTGAAGCCCTCGGCGCGCGGGGAGTACGAGATCACCGACATCAACCGCGCCTACCTCGAGCAGAACCGGCTCAGTGTCGACGTGCTCGCCCGGGGCACCGCCTGGCTCGACACCGGCACCTTCGATTCCCTGCTCGACGCGGCCAATTACGTGCGCACGATCGAGGAGCGGCAGGGCCTCAAGATCGGCGTGCCGGAGGAAGTGGCCTGGCGACGCGGCCTGATCTCCGACGAGCAGCTGTGCAAGCTCGCCGAACCGATGGTGCGTTCCGGCTACGGCCGCTACCTGCTGGATCTGATCGACCGCGGAAAAGACTGGTAGCGCATGGAATTTCGTGAACTGGCGATCCCCGGCGCCTGGGTGGTGACGCCGCGTCTGCTCGGCGACGACCGGGGCATGTTCTGCGAGTCGTTCAAGGCCTCGGAGTTCGAGAAGGCCACCGGGCGCCCGTTCGAGCTGCACCAGGTGAACACCTCGGTCTCGGCGGCCGGGGTGCTGCGTGGCATCCACTACACCGATAATCCGCCCGGTCAGGCCAAGTATGTGACCTGTGTGCGCGGCGCGTTCCTGGACGTGGTGGTCGACCTGCGGCCGGGCTCGCCGACCTATGGCCGGTGGGACAGTGTGCTGCTCGATGACGTATCGCGGCGCTCGGTGTTCCTGTCCGAGGGTCTCGGCCACGCCATCCTCTCACTGGAGAACCGCTCGACGGTGACCTACCTGTGCTCGCTCGAGTACTCCCCCGAATTCGACAGGGACCTGGACGCTTTCGATCCGCGCCTCGGCATCGAATGGCCGACCGAGGGCCGCGACGGTCGCCCGCTGACCTACGTTCGCTCGGCGAAAGACGAAGCAGCGCCGAAGTTTTCCGCCTGATTCACGTGAAACCACGAACGGCACCACCTGTCAGAGGTGGTGCCGTTCGGCGTTCTCCGATCAGGCGACCGGTTCGAGAACCTTCGCCTCGACGACCGGTGCGTCCTGGGCAGGCTTGCGGAACCTGGGCAGGAAGACCGTCAGTGCGACCAGCGCGCCGACGATGGTGACGCCCGCCGCGAACTCGAGGCCCGGCCGGTAGGTGTCGAGCATCTGCTGCGGAGTGGCACTCGTTCCGTGCCCGCCGGAGGTGACGATGGCGGTGGTCACCGCGAGCACGATGGCGGCGCCGACCTGCATGGAGGTCTGCAGCACGCCTGCGGCCAGACCCTGCTCGTCGTCGTCGATGCCGCTGGTGGCCTGCACATTGATCGCCGGGAAACCGACCCAGCCGATGCCGATCAGCAGGATCGCGGGCAGCAGCACGGTGAAGTAGCCCGGTGCCGTGTCGATCCGCAGGAACAGCAGGTAGCCGATCGCCATCACGCTCATGGTGACCGCGATGACCGGTCCGGTGCCGAAACGGTCGATCAGCTTCTCGGAGAAGAACGCCGACCCGACGACCAGGATGCCCACCGGCAACAGGGCCATCGCCAGCTTCAGCGCCGACCATTCCAGGGTGTCCTGCATGTACAGGGTCACGATGAACTGCCAGGAGAAGTAGGAACCGGCGACCGCGATGATGGCCAGGCTGGCCCGCACGAGCGAGGCCTTGCGCAGGATGCCGAGGCGGACCAGCGGGTGCTTCACGCGCTGTTCGGTGACGACGAACGCGGCGAACAGGGCGATCACGGCGAGGAACGAACCGATGGTGCGGGCCGAGGCCCAACCGACTTCCGGCGCGGTGACCACGGTGTAGACCAGCAACAACATGCCTGCCGTCGACAAGAGCGCACCGAGTAGATCGTGTCCGCCTTCTTCGGCCTTACCGTCCTTGGGCACCAGCACGAACGCGGCGGCCAGGGCGGCGACGGCGATCGGGACGGGCAGCAGGAAGGTCCAGCGCCAGCCGACGCCGGTCATCAGGCCGCCGAACAGCAGACCCATGGAGTAGCCGCCCGCACCGAAGACGGTGTAGATCGACAGCGCCTTGTTGCGCGCTTTTCCTTCGGCGAACGTGGTGGTGATGATCGACAGACCGGTCGGCGCGGTGAACGCGGCGGCCAGGCCCTTGATGAAGCGGGTGGCGATCAGCAGCGCGGGGTCGCTCACCAGACCACCGACGAGCGATGCGACAGCGAACACCGCGAGGGCGATGAGGAAGACCTTGCGGCGGCCGAGCAGGTCGGCGGTGCGTCCGCCCAGCAGCAGCAGGCCGCCGTAGCCGAGGATGTAGCCGCTGACGAGCCACTGCAGGGTGGAGGTGGACAGATCGAGTTCCGCGCCGATGGACGGCAGCGCGACGCCGATCATCGAGACGTCGAGCCCGTCGAGGAAAAGGACGATGCACAGAGTGATCAGCATTCCCCAGAGGCGGAGGGGCCACCTGGTGGGATCGGTCGCCTGATCTGCGGCCGAGAGCGTTGCTGGCGAAGTCATGCGGAGGACATTACATGCGTGTGCATTAATTGCCAACACATAAAATGCCGTTGCATGAACATGCGCCAACCACTAAGATGGGGCCATGAATCCGGCCGTAACGTCAGCTCGGCGCCCTGAAGCGCCCACCGAGCTGGTCGGTCAGTGGCGTGAACTACTCGGCAGGCATGCCGCCGTGAGTTGCGCCCTGGAGAAGGCGCTCCAAAGGGACCACGAGATCGGCCTCAGCGAATTCGAAACGCTGGACCGACTGGTCGACGCGGCGTGTCAGAAGTACCGCATGACGGAGCTGGCGCAGGACATCTACCTGAGCCAGAGCGCGCTGTCGCGCGCCGTGGCCAGGCTGGAACGCGACGGCCTGGTCGAACGGAGCATGTGCGATCTCGACCGTCGCGCCATCTTCGTCCAACTCACCGACAAGGGCAGGGAGGTCTACGACCGCGCCCTGCCCACCCACCGTTCGGTGCTCGCCGGTTCGTGGGACAGCCCTACAGCGTGCCCGTAGCCGCCGCGGTGATATCGGTGAAAGCACGCCGGTAGCGGTCGCATTCGGCCGGCTTGTCCAGATAGGTGCTGCCGGCGAAGGTCTCCACGTAGACCACCGGCGGCTCCGGTCGATCCACCGAATCGTCGACCCCGAAGTCCAGGATCACGAACCGGCCCGATTCGAGACCGGCGTGGTAGCCGGAATCGCCGGGAACCACCTGGATACGCACCGTTTCGCGCTCGGCCAGCTCCCGTAATCGCGCGAGCTGGCCCGCGCGGACGCGGTCGTCGCCGATGACACGGGTGAGCACCGACTCGGCCAGCACCACGTCCAGTCGCAACGGGGCGTCGGCCCTGGTGACCAGCGCCTGCCTGGCCGCCAAGACCCGCAGCCTGCGCTCGAGCTCCGCCTCGGTGAGCCCGGGAATCGTCTGCTCGAGCAGCGCTTTCGCGTAGTCCTCGGTCTGCAACAGGGCAGGGACCAAGCCGTCCTCGTAGAGCGCGAGCCCCGACGCGGCTTCCTCGAGGCCGATGTAGACCTCGAATCCCTCCGCGATCACGTCGCCATAGCTCGTCCACCAACCCCTGGCTTTGGTTTCGCGAGCCAAGGCGGCCAGCGGTTCGACCAGATCGGCCGGCGCGCCGTACACCTTGCACATGGCCTCGACGTCGAGGCTGCGCAACGATGTCTGCCCCGTTTCGATCCGCCAGATCTTCGCTTCCGACCACTCCAGTTGCGCCGCCGCGGTTCTCGTAGTCATCCGCGCACGATTGCGCAGGTCACGTAAGTGCCTGCCCAACTGCCTGCGCGGCATCGTGGAACCGGTGACGCCCTGTGGTGAAGCCATACTTCCCCCCTGTATCCGAACTCCGGCCTCCGGACAGAACCTTCGGAGACCGCCCTACGCAGCCGACATATTCGGATCTGCGTACGGATTGTTTCACAATGAATCGGACACCGCGCAAGACCTATTTTTTCTTGCGGAACCGCCAGAACTGCACCGCACGAACATCTTCGGAGAGCTGACTCACCGGCTCGGCGACATCGGACAGCGCCTGGAACAGGCCATCGGCCAGGTCACTGATGTGCTCGACGCGGCCTGCCAGCCGGGCGGCGTTGTCGGCGAATTCGAGCATCAGGCGGACCGAGGCCGCGATGGTGAGCCCCAACGGGATCGACACCAGCGCGGCCAGCACCCCCAGCACCGCGGAGGCCTTCCACATCAGCACGGTGAAGGCGATCGGCAGACCGATGCCGAAGGACGCGACGCCCAACACATAGGCCAGCGGCAGCAATGTCCTGGTCGCGGGCCTGCGGAACTGCACATCCAGCAGGGAACGGGCGGCTTCGGCGGCCCACTGTTTGGCGGAACCGGTACTGCGGAACGGTTCTTCGAACCCCGCGTCACGCGCCAGATCGGCTTCGTAGGAGACTTCACCGGCACGATCGGGCCGCTTGCCACCGGCCTCTTTCCAAGAGAGCCAACGGGATTCGGCGTCGAACTCCTCGACATCCTCGTCGTTCGACTCGGGAGTGCCAGGCGCTTCGGTCATACACCGAATCCTGCCCGCTTTCGACCCCCACGCCAACCTGTGCGGCACGTTACCTGCGATAGCGAAGGTTACCGGACTGAGACGAAGCAGACACTCACGAATATTTTTCGGTAACGGCGTAACGAGTCGGCCACCTCCCGCCGATACGCCCATGAACGCAGGAACAGAGCTCTTCGGGGAATGGAGAACACAGTGCGCACGACGTTTCCGACCACCACTACGGCCGCCGACAAAGGTGCCGCCGCGCAGGAGTACGCCGCGCGTGGATGGACGGTTGCCGAAACAACCAACGGCCTCTGCTTGATCACCGACGACGAGGTCTCGGCCATCGAGATCACCGGTGAGATCGCGGGCGACGTTCGCCGATTCCTGCGGGCCAACAACCTGTCCGGCCCCGTGATCGAGATCCCGGGCCAGGAGCGTCGCGAGATCCACCTGGTCACCGGTGTCCGCAAGGCCGCCATGGCGATCGAGGCCATGCGTGAAGCCGGCGTCATCGTGCACACCGACGGTGCCAGCATCCCGCTGCCGCCCACCCAGCTCGCCGCGGGCAGCGCCTCCTGGGGCGTCGCCCCCACCGAGGCTCGCTGGATCCCGCCGGTCGTCGCCCTCGGTGCGGCCGTGCGCTCGGCGATGGCGCGCAGGCAGTCCGGCAAGCAGACCGGCAAGCGCACGGCGCTGACCCTGGCCAGCTGACCTGAACCAGCCCGAACCCGCGATCCGCGACGCCTCCCCGACGTCGCAGCTCGCGGGTTTTCGGCGTTTCCGGCCATCGCCTGCCCCGGTGGGCGTAAGCATGAGATATGGCTCCACGTTCGCTACTGCGTACCTGTCCGCTGTGTGAGGCCGTGTGCGGTCTCACGGTCACCCTCGACGACGCCGACCAGGTGCTGTCAGTACGCGGCGACCGCGACGACCCGTTCAGCAAGGGCTTCCTGTGCCCGAAGGGCGCCAGCTTCGGCAAACTCGACAGCGATCCCGATCTCGTCACCACCCCGCTGATCCGCGACGGTGACGGGTTCCGCGCCGCCGGCTGGGACGAGGCGTTCGACCTGATCGCTGCCGCGTTCGCCGAGATCCCCCAGGGCTCGTCCGCGGTGTACCTGGGCAATCCCAACGCGCACACCGTCGCGGGCGCGCTCTATCTGCCCGTGCTGATCCGCGCGCTGAGCACCCGCCACATCTACACCGCGAGCTCGGCCGATCAGATGCCCAAACAGGTCGCGGCCGGACTCATGTTCGGCGACCCGCTGACGGTGCCGGTCCCCGACCTCGACCGCACCGACTTCCTGCTGATGCTCGGCGCCAATCCGCTCGAATCCAACGGGTCGCTGTGCACCGCGCCCGACTTCCCCGGCCGGTTGAAGGCGTTGCGGGCCCGCGGGGGCAAGCTGGTGGTGGTCGATCCGCGCGAGACCAGAACCGCGGCACTCGCCGATCAGCACCTGTTCATCCGGCCGGGTTCGGACGCGTATCTGCTGTTCGGGGTCGTGCACACACTGTTCGACGAGGGTTTGACCGATGTGCGCGTCGAGGTGGCCGGGCTCGACGAACTGCGCGCGGCCGCCCTCGACTTCCCACCGGAAGCGGTGGCCGAGCGCACCGGCATCCCCGCCGACACCATCCGCGCGCTGGCCCGCGAACTCGCGGCCGCGCCCACCTCGGCCGTCTACGCGCGGATCGGTACGTGTACCGCCGAGTTCGGCACGCTCACCCAATGGCTGGTCGACGCCGTCAACACCCTCACCGGCAACCTGGACTCCCCCGGCGGCGCGATGTTCGCCGATGCCGCGGCGGGCGGGGTGCAGCGCAGCAGGCCGTTCCGGCTCGGCCGCTGGACCAGCCGGGTCCGCGAGCTGCCGGAGGCCATGGGCGAACTGCCCGTGGCCACCCTCGCCGACGAGATCGAGACGCCGGGTGAGGGGCAGATCAAGGCGCTGGTGACGGTGGCGGGCAACCCCGTGCTGTCCGCGCCGAGCGGTGCGCGACTCGATCGTGGCCTGGCCGGGCTGGACTTCATGGTCAGCGTGGATCGCTACGTCAACGAGACGACGAGACACGCGAACGTGATCCTGCCGCCGCCGCGTTCGGTGCAGTCACCGCACTTCGATTTCGCGCTGCTGCAGTTCGCGGTGCGCAATTACGCGCGCTACTCGCCGCCGCTGGTTCCGCTGGGCGATCGACCCTCGGAATCGGCCGTGGTGGCCCGGCTCGCGGCCGCGGTGAGTGGTCAGCCGCATGCCGGAACGGGCGCGGCCAGTCCGATCGCGATGGTCGACGAACTCGTGATCGCGGGCACCCTGCACAAGGCCGAGATGAGCGAGCGCCGTGACGAGCTGACCGGCGCGGACACCACCGAACAGCGCCTCGACCTGATGCTCAAGCTCGGCCCGTACGGCGCGTGGAACGGAGGCGAGCTGAGCCTGAAGACCCTCCTGGACAACCCGCACGGCATCGACCTCGGCCCACTGCGCCCGCGCCTGCCCGGTGTCCTGCGCACCGCGTCGAAGATGGTCGAGCTGGCACCGCCGCAACTGCTCGCGGACGTGGAGCGTCTGCGCGCCGGACTGGCGAGCACCGCGCCCGCGATGGTGCTGATCGGACGACGTCAGCTGCGCTCCAACAACAGCTGGATGCACAACATCGCGGGCCTGGTCGGCGGCTCCAACCGCTGCACTCTCCAGGTCCACCCCGACGACGCGACCCGCCTCGGCCTCGGCGAACAGGCCGAGATCACCTCGGCGGCGGGCTCGTTGACGGTGCAGGTCGAGCTCACGCCGACGATCATGCGCGGCGTGGTGAGCCTGCCGCACGGCTGGGGCCACGGCGCGAGCACCACCCAGTCGGTCGCGCTGGCGCACGCCGGGGTGAACGCCAATGTGCTGACCGATGATTCGGTGGTCGACGTGGTGTCGGGAACCGCCGTGTTCAACGGGGTACCGGTGACGGTAGGTCCGGCCTGATCAGTCCTGATCCGGAAACCGTTGCGCAAACTCGGCTTTCATCCCATTCGCAACAATGGACACGCCCCACCGGCAGTGAGAGTCCCCTAGACTGGGTGAGATTGCGGTCACAGCGGGGGTTTCGTCTAGAAGCCCGCATCAACCGGTACGGCTAGCAGAGGGGGCCCGATGCCCGAAAGATTCGTCGGCAGCGACGGAGAACACGAGCTACAGGACACGTTGGGCACCTCGGACAGAGCCGAGCGCTTCTACGACGACCAGGTGATCGACTATCTGAACCCCACGATGGTCGATTTCGTCGCCCGGATGGACATGGCCTTCATCGCCACCTCCGACGCACACGGCGAATGTGACTCCAGCTTTCGGGCGGGGACCCCCGGATTCCTGCACGTGATCGACGATCGCACGATTGCATACCCCGAATATCGAGGTAACGGGGTGATGGCCAGCCTGGGCAATATCCTCGAGAACCCGCACGTGGGAATCCTGATGATCGACTTCGTTCGCGACCTCATCGGCCTGCACATCAACGGAAAAGCCCGCATGGTCGCCGACAGCGAGCTGCGCGACGACGTCACCGACCTGCCACCCGCCGAGCGAGGAAAGACCTCGCAGGTGTGGGTGGTGGTCGATGTCGAAGAGGCCTACATCCACTGCCGCAAGCACATCCCGCAGATGGTGCCGGTCTCGCGGGACCAGCGCGAATGGGGCACCGACAATGTGCGCGCCAAGGGCGGCGACTACTTCGGCGTCAAGGCGGGCAAACGGGCACCGGCCATCGCCGAGGCCAGCTAGCTATCTACTTGATCTTGAAGATCACCACACGCTGCACGACGAAGTTGATGACGGTTGCGGTGCCCTGCGCGATCACGAACGCGAGGGGCTGGCGCCACCACTCGTCGGGCAGCGCGAAGTACAGCGCCGCGTTGATCCCCACCTGCACCGCGAACGTCACCGCGTAGAGCGCGACCACCGCGAAGAACCTGGCCCTGCTCGGCTCGGCCTTGAACGTCCAGCGCCGGTTGATCAGGTACGCCGTGGTGGTGCCCGCGACGAAACTGATCGCCTTCGCCAGGCTCACCGGCAACCCGAGCAGATTCAGCAGCAGGCTGTAGATGCCGTAGTCGACGATCGCCGACAAACCACCCGTCAGCGTGAACCGCACGATCTGCGTCTTGAGGTCGACATCGGTCCCGCCGGGCTCGTCGACCAGGGGAATTTCGGCGGGAAGCGGCAGATGCGGTTGGGCTTGCACGTGAGGAAGACTACGAGACCGGTCGCTCCTCGCGCCATGCATGTAGCCTCTTAGCCGATGTCTGAGAACATTTCGACCACCAACGATGAGGCGTTCGCGCTCCCTACGCGCACCCGCAAGCTCACCGGTTGGGGTCGCACCGCACCCACCTCCGCCGAAGTGCTCTCGACCAGCGATCCGGAACTGATCGCCAAGGCCGTGAGCATGGTGGCGCAGGACAACGACTCGAAGCCGGCGCATCTGCGACGCGGCGTGATCGCGCGTGGCCTGGGCCGCTCGTACGGCGACAACTCGCAGAACGCGGGCGGCCTCGTCATCGACATGCCCGCGCTGAACAAGATCCACAGCATCGACGCGGCCACCCGCCTCGTCGACGTGGACGGCGGCGTCGACCTCGACCAGCTGATGAAGGCAGCACTGCCGTTCGGCCTATGGGTTCCGGTCCTACCCGGCACCCGACAAGTCACCGTCGGCGGCGCCATCGGCTCCGATATCCACGGCAAGAACCACCACAGCGCCGGTAGCTTCGGCAACCACGTGCGCTCGATGGATCTGCTCACCGCCGACGGTGTCGTCCGCACGATCACCGCCGCGTCCGATCCGGAACTGTTCTGGGCGACCATCGGCGGCTGTGGCCTGACCGGCATCATCCTGCGGGCCACCGTCGAGATGACCCCCACCGAGACGGCGTACTTCATCGCCGACGGCGACGTGACCAGCACCCTCGACGAGACCATCGCCTTCCACAGCGACGGGTCCGAGGACAAGTACGAATACAGCTCGGCCTGGTTCGACGCCATCAGCCCGCTGCCCAACCTGGGACGCGCGGCCATCTCACGCGGCAACCTGGCCAAGGTCGACCAGCTGCCGAAGAAGCTGCAGAAAGACCCGCTGCGCTTCAACGGCAAGACCTTCTTCACGCTGCCCGATGTGTTCCCCAACGGGCTGGCCAACAAGTACACCTTCGGGCCGATCGGTGAGATCTGGTACCGCAAGTCGGGCACCTACCGGGGCAAGGCGCAGAGCCTGACCGCCTTCTATCACCCGCTCGACATGATGGGCGAGTGGAACCGCGGCTACGGCTCCAACGGCTTCCTGCAGTACCAGTTCGTGGTTCCGCCGGAGTCGGTCGAAGAGTTCAAGCGCATCATCATCGACATCCAGAGCTCGGGTTTCTACTCGTTCCTCAACGTGTTCAAGCTGTTCGGCGAGGGCAACCAGGCGCCGCTGAGCTTCCCGATGGCCGGCTGGAACATCTGCGTCGACTTCCCGATCTCGCGTGGACTCAACGAGTTCGTCACCGAACTCGACCGGCGCGTGCTCGAGTTCGGCGGGCGGCTCTACACCGCGAAGGATTCGCGCACCTCGGCCGACACCTTCCACAAGATGTACCCGCGGATCGACGAGTGGATCAAGGTCCGCCGCAGCGTCGACCCGAACGGCGTGTTCATGTCCGATATGGCCAGGAGGCTGGAGCTCCAGTGATCAACGCAGTTGGCAACCCGCAGACCATCCTGCTCTTCGGCGGCACCTCCGAGATCGGTCTCGCGATCGTGGCCGAGTACCTGGCCAAGAGCCCGGCCCGGGTCATCCTGGCGAACCTGCCCGGCGATCCGCTGCTCGAGAACGCCGTCACCCAGGTGAAGGCCGCGGGCGCGACCCAGGTCGACGTCATCGACTTCGACGCGCTCGACACCGAGTCGCACCCCAAGGTCATCGACTCCGCGTTCGCCGCGGGTGACGTCGACGTCGCGATCGTGGCGTTCGGTGTGCTCGGCGATGCCGAGGAGCTGTGGCAGAACCAGCGCAAGGCGGTCATGACCGTCGGCATCAACTACACCGCCGGTGTGTCGGTGGGTGTGCTGGTCGGCGACAAGTTCAAGGCCCAGGGCCACGGCCGGATCATCGTGATGTCCTCGGTGGCCGGTGAGCGCGTTCGCCGCTCCAACTTCGTCTACGGCTCCACCAAGGCCGGCCTCGACGGCTTCTACCTCGGCCTCGGCGAGGCGCTGCGTCCCTTCGGGCCGCGCGTCACCGTCATCCGGCCGATGCAGGTGCGCACCTCGGCGACCAAGGCCCACTGGGAAGCCACCGGCTCCAAGGAAGCCCCGCTCACCGTCGACCCGGAAGACGTCGCCAAGCTCGCCGTCGCCGCGTCGGAGAAGGGCACCGAGATCGTCTGGGCGCCGGGCGAGGCCCGCTTCCTGATGTCGGCCCTGCGCCACGTGCCGCGCCCGATCTTCCGCAAGCTCCCGATCTGATCGACTGCGTTTCGGACTGCCGCATCATCCCCGGATGGTGCGGCAGTTCTGCTTTGCGGCTCCACTAGGCTGGCCCGGACCGTGGAGCACAGTGGAGCCGGAGGATTGCGCGCCGATGACGACCAATGACGAGGTGCGGGCGGGGCGCAAGATCTGGAGCGGGGTCGGCGAGGGTGCTGCCGCCGCGGGTGTGGCGCTGGTGGTAGCCGTGGTGGGACTGTTCGCCTTCTCCGCGGTGCAGTGGCCGGCGTTCAACTCCTCCAATGTGACTCGTGCGCTGACCACGGTGGGACAGGTGGTCGCGGTCGCGCTGCTGGTGGTCTCGGTGCTGTTGATCCGGCTGCGCAAGTGGCCGGTGGTGGCGAAACTGCTTTCCTGGGTGGGAATCTCGAGCTTTGTCACGGTCACGCTGGGGATGCCGCTGGCCGCGACGAAGCTGTACCTGTTCGGTGTCTCGGTGGATCAGGAGTTCCGGACCGAGTACCTGACCCGGCTCACCGACAGTGCCGCGCTGCGCGATATGACGTATGTGGATCTGCCGCCGTTCTATCCGGCCGGGTGGTTCTGGATCGGCGGGCGCGTGGGCAACGTGCTCGGGATGGACGGCTGGGAAGTGTTCAAGCCGTACGCGATCGGGCTGCTCGCCATCGCCGCCGCGGTGGCGCTGGTGTTGTGGATGCAGTTGGTGCGGGCCGACATGGCGGTGGGCGCGGCCGCCGCGGTGACGGCGATGACGTTGGCGTACGCCTCGCCCGAGGCTTACGGCGCGGTGCTCGTGGTGTTCGTTCCGCCGGTGCTGGTGCTGGCGTGGGGGGCGCTGCATCGGCGGTCCGGCGGGTGGGGCGCGGTGCTCGGCACGGGGCTGTTCCTCGGGGTGGCGGCGTGTTTCTACACGTTGTACCTGGCGATCGCGGCGTTCACCGTGGTGATCATGGCGGTGGTGGCGGCCGGGTTCGCGGTCTACGCGACGCGGGCAGACCAGCGGCGGGCAAGCCGGGTGGGCGGCGCTGCCTCGGCACCGGCCGGCGCTCCCTCGGCGAGTGCGTCGCCCGCCTGGCGTGCCGCGATCGCGCCGCTGACCAGACTGGCGGCAATCGGCGGTATCGCCATCGTGCTCGCCCTTGTGGTGTGGACGCCGTATCTGCTGAAGATGCTGTCCGGTGCGAAACTGCCCTCCGGCAGTGCTTTCCACTATCTGCCGGAGTCCGGCGCACAGCTGGCGTTCCCGATGCTGGAGTTCTCCCTGCGGGGCGCCCTGTGCATGATCGGCGTGCTGTGGCTCGTCGTTCGCGCCGGGTCATCCAGGCGCGCACAAGCACTGGGCATCGGCGTCGTATCGATCTACCTGTGGACCCTGCTCTCGATGATGGCGACCGCGGCAGGCACGACCCTGCTGTCCTTCCGGCTGGAGCCGGTCCTGCTCGCATTGCTGGCCGCCGCAGGCGTTTTCGGCTTCGTCGAAGGTGCGACCGCTATCTACCAGGCGTTGAACGAGCCCGCCCCGATGCGGACCGCGGCTGCCGCGATCGCCGTTCTCGGCGCCTTGGCCTTCGCCCAGACGATCCCCACCGTGCTCACCCACGAGATCGACACCGCCTACACCGACACCGATGGCAACGGCGAACGGGCCGACCAGCGCAAACCCTCCGCCGTCTCCCACTACCGCGAGATCGACGCGGCCCTCCTGGCGCAAACCGGCCGCCCCCGAGACGAATCCGTCGTCCTCACCGCGGACACCACCTTCCTGGCGTTCTATCCCTACTGGGGCTTCCAGGCCCTCACCTCCCACTACGCGAACCCCTTGGCCGACTTCAAGGCTCGCGCCGCCACCATCGCCGAGTGGAGCAAGCTCCCCGACTCCCCCGCCCTGGTCGAAGCCCTCGCGAAGTCCCCATGGCGCGCTCCCGACGCCTTCCTCTTCCGCAACGACGGCGACAACTACACCCTGCGCCTGGCCGAGGACGTCTACCCCAACGACCCGAACGTCAAGCGCTACACAGTGTCTTTCCCCAAGTCCCTCTTCACCGACCCCGCCTTCACCGCCACCGACATCGGCCCCTTCACCCTGATCACAGTGCGCCGCTGATACCCCACGCGGGCGACGCTGTGCCGTCGCCCGCTCGACACCGATCCTGACTCACGCCGAGGTCCGGCCGAGGTAGTGGAGGAGTTCGCCGGTGGCGCCGTTGGTGGCTCCTTCGACGATGGGGGCGTAGGCGCCCCATTGACGAAGGGGTTCGGTGATCTCGGCGGCGGCGCCGGAGCCCGGGGCCGGGTGGATGGTGCGGGCGGCTGTCAGGAGGTGGGCCGACAGGTCGTCGGTGAGCGGGGACGGCTGGCCGGTGGCGATCGCGATGTCCCAGGCGTGGACTGCCGCGTCGAGGGCGGCAAGGGTGGCGGCTACGGGGGTGGGGAGGTCGCCGTGCGGGAGCGGGGTCGGGACGGTGGCGGTTTCGTCGGAGACCGTGGCCCAGGCCGCGGCGGTCTGCTCGACGGCGTCGCGGACCAGGACGGCGGCGGAGCCGTCGATCTCGCCGGAGGGGTCGAAGGGGTTGGAGGACGGGCCGGGGCCGACTCCCAGGGCAGCGGCGTAGGCGAGTTGGTCGCCCGCGGCGTGCTGGATGACCTGGGTGACGGTCCACTCCGAGCAGGGAGTGGGCAGGTTCCACTGGTCGTCGGCGATCCCGGCCACGACGTCGCCGAGGGCCCGGTAGGAGGTGGCGACCACGTCGCGCCAGACGGTTTCGAGGGCTGCGGTGCTGTTCATGATGGTGCCTTTCGTTTCGGTGATGACTCCAGCCTAGAAACCTATTAGGCTCGTTTCTTTCCTAATTTTCGATGAGGTGGAAAATGGCTGCGACAACCCCGCGCGTCCTGCGTCTGCTCGCCCTGCTGCAGGACCGCGCCTACACCGGGCGCGAGCTCGCCGACCGCCTCGAGATCACCGAACGCACCGTGCGCAACGACATTTCACGGCTGCGTGAACTCGGCTATCCCGTCCACGCGGAACGGGGCGCGATCGGCGGCTACCGCCTCGGCCGCGGCGCGACGATGCCGCCGCTGCTCCTCGATGACGAGGAAGCGGTGGCGGTCGCGCTGTCCATCGCCGTGGCCCACGACGGTTCGCTCGCCGTCTCCGACATCGGCGACCAGCTCACCAGAGCACTGCGCAAGATCGAACAGATCCTCCCGAAACGCTTGCAGCGCAAGGTCTCCGCGTTGCGCGACGCCACCGAGATCGGCCCCGCCACCACCGGCTCCCGCGAACCGGACGCGCCGGTCGCCGCGGGCATCCTCACCACCCTCGCCGACGCGGTCCGCCGCACCACCGCCGTCCTTGTCGAAACATCCGCCGGTACCTCGGAACTCGAGCCCTACCGGCTGATCAACTGGCAACGCCGCTGGTACCTGGTGGCCTACAGCATGCGCACCCATGACTGGACGGCGCTGCCTGCCGCCGGGATCACCCGGGCCGAGACCGGCGCGCGGGTGTTCGCCCCGCGCGCCCTCCCGCACGACGACCTGGTCGTCTTCGTCATGCGTCACATCGCCTCCACCGGCTGGCGCGTCCATGCCCGCGTCACCGTCCTCGAATCCGCGGAGACCGTGATCGCCAGGATCAACCCGGCGGTCGGCGTGGTCGAGCCGATCGACGAGCACAGTTGTGTGCTGCTCACCGGCGCCGACGCGATGGAGACGATCGCGATCTACCTCAGCATGTTGATGATGGACTTCCGCGTCGACGGCCCGCCCGAGCTGGTCGCGCACCTGCGCACCCTGGCCCGCCGCTACACCGAATCGGTCGCCGGGTAGCCGCCGCGGATCGTGTCCCTTCCGTGCCGGAACCCGGTGTTCATCCCGCTCGACGGCACTACACTGACTGGTGCGGCACGGTCGTCGCCGGCGGATTCGAACTCCCCCGGCGGCTGGCGTTGGAATCAGATCCTGCACGTCACGGGTCCCGGCGACCCGCTACCGGAGGAGGACGTATGTCCGATCCGTTGCACACGAGGGTGTGCCTCACCGGCCTGAACTGTTCCTGCCCGAGCATCAGCGTTTTCCTGGTGCCCGAACCGCTGGTTCTGGGCGGGCAGATGATGCACCTGCTCGAACAGGCCCCGGTCGCCGGGCGAATACTCCAACCCACCCCCGACACCGAATTGATCGACCTGATCCAGGCCGTGCGCACGCCGCTGGACACCCGTGGGCTCGCCCGCGCGCAGCAGGTCGCGTTCTCCGGCCCGCGCCACGATCCGCCGGTCGCGCGGGAGGTTCTGCACGACCATCTCATCGAGGAACCCGCGCCGTGGGGGCTCGATGTGGACGATCCGGCCGAGCTCACCCGGCTGGCGATGCTGCCCGAACGGCGCATCGGCGTGCGCCGTATCGATGATTTCCAGGCGCATTCGGTCCGCCAGGCGATGGAGGCCGTCTACCGGTATTTCGCGATCGACCAGCGCATTCCCCTGGTCTATCACGGCTTCGCCGACCCGCGCGATGGCTGGTTCGCGCTGCGCGCATCGGCGGCGTGAGCCGATCCCTGGTGTGACGGCGTCGACCCTGTGTCTATCGACACCCGATAGCTACTGGTGTGCGGGAGCTCGATAGACCACAATATGTCCGGTCAGTGTCAACAAACCGCGCGGTCGGTGTCGCGGGGCGGGTACGCTGCGAAATGTTGGAAGTTCGGCCGACCGAAATCAGGTTTTGGTAGCGCTGATCGGTACGGATGCAGAGGTATAGCTATGACGCTCAACCGACCGGAGCGGATCGATCTTTTGTTGTCACGGCCGCAACGCCTCGGCCGTGAACCGGAACCGCGCGAGCAGCTCGACTCGCTCGCCGCGATCGAACGGGTCGTCATCGACGCCACCATCGCCCTGCTCGCACCCGGCCAGAAATTCGCCCTGCTGTGGTCGCTGCAGGTCGGCGAGCAGACCGTCGCCGGCGTGCAGATCAAAGAGCGCAACGGAACGGTCACCAACCTGATGCCGCCCACCGAGGTGCTCGAATACCTCACCGATCACAAGCGCATGTCCTACAACCCGGACGCCGGGGCCTGGCTCAGCGCCGAGATCTTCATCGCCGGTCCCACCCGGTACAAGACCAACTACTCCACCGGCTCGGTCGCCGATTGGATGCCCGAGGTCTCGGCCGACGACCTGCGCGCCGAATTCGCCGCCTTCCCGCGCCCCGACACCGAGATCCCCGACTGGGCCCGAACCCAGCTCGACTGGGCCGACCGCCGCACGGGTTGAGACCTACCGCCGGCTTCGCCGCGGCGGCCGGTTAGGAGCGGCGCCGACCCGCGCACAGGTTCGATGGCTAGCATCAGACCCCGTGCGACCGGACCGATCTGAACGAGCGTTCACCCGATACCGCCTGATCGCCCTTGTCTGTGGGCTGCTCGGGTTCGTGCTTGCCCTGCTCACACCGCTGTTACCGGTGCGCCAGGACCGCGCGAGCCTGGACTGGCCGCAAGCGGGCGCGACCAGCGTCGAGGCACCGCTGGTGTCGTATGTGCCGCAGCGGCTCGACGCGCAGCTGCCGTGCACGATGCTGAGCGGGTTGCCGGGTCCCGGGGCGGAGGACCCCACCGCGACCACCCTGCTGACAACGATTCCGGTCGCCTCCGGCAAAGCCGACCGCGGGCTGAGCGTCACCGTGCGCGACGGCGTGCTGGGAGTGCAGGCGCGCGATGTGCCGATGCTGTCGGCGCCGATCGCCGAGATCGCCGGGTGTGAGCGGATCAGCATCGTCTCGACCATCGAGGCCACGACCGTCGAGTTCGTCGGGGCCGCGCGCCAGGACGGCACCCCGTTCCGCAACACCGTCACCGTGGACAAGCGCCCGCAGATCGTCGGCGTCTACACCGACCTCGACTCGGCCGCCCTCACCGGCGCCCGGCTGCACGCCGATATCGACTCCCGCTTCACCTCGACGCCGACGACGCTGAAACTGGCGGCGATGATCGGCGCGGGCGTCTTCACCCTGCTCGCGCTGATCGCACTGCACCTGCTCGACACCGCCGACGGCCGCCGCGCCCGCCGCTTCCTGCCCAGGCACTGGTGGCGGATCACCCCCACCGACGTGGTGGTGGTCGTGACGCTGCTCGGCTGGCATGTGATCGGCGCCAACACCTCCGACGACGGCTACATCCTCAATATGGCGCGCGCGTCGGGCCCGTCGGGCTACATGGCGAACTACTACCGCTGGTTCGGCGTGCCGGAGGCGCCGTTCGGCTGGTCCTACGAACTGCTCGCCTGGATGACGAAGATCTCCGACGCCAGCCCGTGGATGCGCCTGCCCGCGCTCGCCGCCGGACTCCTCTGCTGGGCGGTGATCAGCCGGGAAGTGCTGCCCCGCCTCGGTGCTCGTGTGCGCCGCGACAAGGTGGCGCTGTGGACAGCGGGCCTGGTGTTCCTCGCCTTCTGGCTCCCCTACGACAACGGCCTTCGCCCCGAACCGCTGATCGCGGCGGGCGCGCTGCTCACCTGGTGCCTCATCGAACGCGCCATCGCCACCGCGCGACTGCTGCCTGCCGCCTTGGCGATCCTCATCGCCGCGTTCTCACTGGCGGCGGGCCCGACCGGCCTGATCTGCATCGCCGCCCTGATCGCCGGTACCGGGCCGGTCATGCAGGTCATCATCAAACGCGCGCAGGGTCTGCGCCCGTGTCGGATCGCCGCCGACAACGCGGACGACCAACCGTCGACCGAGGCCCGCGGTGCCGCGACGACGGACGACGCCACCGACTCCAGCAGCTCGGCGAGCCCGGACAAGGCGGCAGGCTCGTCGGAGCAGCTCTCATCGGTCGCCAAGATCTTCCGCTACGCCGCGCTGCTGGCCCCCGGTGTCGCGGCGGGCACGCTGGTGCTCATCATCGTCTTCGCCGACCAGACGCTGGCCACGGTCATGGAGGCCACCCGAGTCCGCACGCTCGTCGGCCCGAACGTCGCCTGGTTCGACGAACGCACCCGCTGGGACTCGCTGTTCATGCTGTCCCCCGACGGCTCGCTCGCCCGCCGTTTCGGCGTCCTGGTGATGCTGCTGTGCCTGCTCGTCTGCATCCTGCAGGTGCTGCGCAAGGGCCGCATCCCCGGCACCTCACGCGGTCCCTCGGTGCGCATCCTCGGCATCGTCTTCGCCGCGCTCCTGCTGATGATGTGGACGCCCACCAAGTGGACCCACCACTTCGGTGTCTACGCGGGCCTGGCGGGTTCGCTGGCGGCACTGGCGGCGGTTGCGGTGGGCACCAACGGAATCAAGGCCCCACGCAATCGAGCGCTGTTCACCGCGGCGGTGTTGTTCCTGCTCGCGATGACCTTCACCGGCTCCAACGGCTGGTGGTACGTCTCCAGCTACGGCGTGCCGTTCTGGGACAAGGCGCCGATGGTGGCGGGCAAGGGCGTTTCGACGCTGTTCCTCGGTCTCAGCATCCTCGCGCTGCTGGTCGCCCTGTACTTCCATCTGCGTGCCCCGTACCGAACACCCAGCGACACCGGACGTTTCGACCGATTCGCGACCATGCCGCTCACCATCGCGGCGGCGTTGCTCGTGCTGTTCGAGGTGGCGTCGATGGCCAAGGGCGCCATCACCCAGTACCCCGCCTACTCCATCGCGAAGTCGAATTTCAATTCGCTGCAAGGCAATACCTGCGGCCTGGCCAATGACGTTCTGGTGGAATCGAATACGGCCGATTCCCTGCTCACCCCCTACACCGGCGCCCCCGCCGACGGCCTGAACGCCGAATCCACCGGCTTCACCCCGGACGGCGTGGCCGACGACCTCACCGCCGACGCCGACGAGACCGTGGTCGGCGGCGCCAACTCGGTCGATACCGATTCCGCCAACAAGACCACCAAGACCACCGGCGCGGGCACCGGCGGCGGCACCAGCGCCGAACCCGGCATCAACGGCAGCACCGTCGCCCTGCCGTTCGGCCTCGACCCCGCCCGCACGCCGGTCCTCGGCTCCTTCCAAGACGGCGTGCAGCAGCAGGCGAAGCTGACCTCACAGTGGTATCGCGTCGACCTCGACGACAGCGTGCGCGACGATCCCGCCTATCAGGCCCTCGTGGTCACCGCGGCCGGGCGGATCCGCTACGTCGACACCGACGGCGTCGTGCACTACGGCCAGGAGCTGCGCCTGGAATACGGCACCCGCGCCGCGGACGGTTCCGTCGAGGTGACGGGCTCGGTCGCGCCGATGGATATCGGCCCGGCCCCGTCGTGGCGCAACCTGCGCGTGCCGATCGATCAGCTGCCCGTCGGCGTGAACGCGGTGCGCCTGGTCGCCGCCGACAACGACATCACCGGCAAGCAGTGGCTCGCGGTGACGCCGCCGCGGCTGCCGAAACTGGCCACGCTGGACTCGGTGGTCGGCCGGACCGCGCCGGTGCTGCTCGACTGGCACGTCGGCCTCGCGTTCCCATGCCAGCGCCCGTTCGAGCACCACGACGGCGTCGCGGAGGCTCCGCAGTGGCGGATTCTGCCCGACCGGGTCGGTTCGGACGCGTCCAACGCCTGGCAGGACGACATCGGCGGCGGCCCGCTCGGGTGGACAAATCTGCTCCTGAAGGCCGAGACTGTGCCCACCTATCTCGATCATGATCTCGGCCGGGACTGGGGCTCGCTCGAGCGGTTCACGCCGTATCAGCCCGCGCCGCCCGCGAAGATCGGGGTGACTGTGATCGATCAGACAGGACGAGCGAAAGAACCGGCAATTCGGGCGCAGTAGAACGGCGTAGAGACTATGGCAGCGCAAGGGCAGTGACCGGGCACTTGCCCATGTTGCTAACGAAATCTTCAGTGTCCGTTAGGGTTTCGGTTTGATGAAACACCTGTAAATGACAGCGTAAAGGTCCTGTGCCTGCACGTTTGAGCACGTACCCTGGTGGGTATGACAGGAGCCTTCGATGACATGGATCTACGAGATCTCGTCGAGTTGCTCAGCAACGACGAGAAGCAAGAACTACGACCGGCCGTAATGCGGGTACTGGAAAGACTGCCTTCACAAGAGGTATTACGCCGCGACCTGAACCGTCGCATGCTCAACGTCTGACTCCTGTTCCCCCGTCAACCAAAAGGCGCGGACCACCCGAGGTGATCCGCGCCTTTTACTGTTCGCCCGAGGTCAGAACACCCGCAGCGGCCCCGGGCTCCACAGCCCGCTACGCGCCGCCGTGCCGGTCTCGAGCCGTGCGGGCGTGGCCTGCGCGTACTGGTCGTAGCGCTCCAGCGAGCCCCAGTCGCGGGCCCAGTCGTCCTTCAGGTAGGTCGGGATGGTGACCCGGGCCGCCAGCATCTGCGTCATGCCGAGCGGACCACCGAACTCCTGCGCCTGCCAGGTGTCGGTCGACGAGATCGCCAGCGGGCGGTCCGGCAGGATCCGGTAGTTCGGCACCTCGGCCACGCCGTTCTTGTGCGCGAACGGGCGCTGGCACGGGAACTGCAGGCCGACGGCCCAGTCCAGCAGCACCGGCTGGTCCCGGCCGATGAAGGTGTCCAGAGTCTGCAGCTCGGGAACCCGCGGCGGGGTGAACGCCAGCCACTGGTCGCCGATCAGGATCGGGTCGTTCACCATCACGCGCACCGCGTTCACCTCGGCCGGAAGGTCGGCCAGCGGCACGCGCAGGTTGCGCCACGACGGCGCCGGGCCGATATCGCGCGGCTGGTAGGCGCCGAGCGTGGTGACGCTGCCGTCGGGGTTGCGGGTGCCGTATTCGACGAACAGCGCCTGACCGTACTTGTCGGAGCCGGAGTCGTCCTTGGAGGCGATGCGACCGGCCGCGCTGATCACGACCAGCGGCGAGTCGTCGGAGCGGGCGGGCAGACCGTACCAGGCCGATTCCAGGTGGGCGGGCTGCTGCATGCCCTCCTGGTAGGAGCCGAGAATCGGGGTCTGCGCGGGGTCGAGGCCGAACGGCAGCGCCACGGTGGAGCCGTTGACGCCGAGTGCGCCCTCACCACCGCCGGTGCCCGCGCTCTCGCCTTCGGCGAAGGCCGCGCCGACCGACTGGTTGCTGGTGTTGCCGGTGCCCGGCTTCACCTCGACCGCGTCGGCCGACAGGTCGCCCGGCACGCCGTTGGGGGTGAACCCGACCGAGCCGGTGCCCGCGAGCGGGTCGTTGGGATCGGTGAACGGCCGGGCCGGGTCGACGATGGGGTCGAGCCTGCCGCCGTTCGGGTCGGATTCGACCAGCACGTCGTTGGCCAGGCCACACGAGTTGTCGCTCAGCGCGTCGATGTTGGAGCGGCCGAGCGAGTAGCCGGGGTACTGCTGGGTCGCGCCCTTGACCAGCGAGAGCACTTCGAACAGCACCATCAGACCCACCACGATGGTCAGCGGAATAGCGGCGAACTTGCGGATCCTGTTGCCGCGCTTGGTCTTCGCCGACGGCACCGGCTTCACATAGTCTTCGCGCAGCGCGTACCAGCCGACCAGGGCCAGGGCCACGCCGAACAGGATGAGCATCACCGTGTTCGAGTGGACGCCGCGCAGCGAGATGGTCTTGTCGAACCACGGCACGCCGTAGCTGGACACGTACCAGTAGCCGTTGATGCCCGAGAACGACAGCGCGAGCACGAACAGCAAGCCGGCCAGGAAGATCGCCCGGTTCTTGCGTGAGCGCAGCGCGCTCTGCGACACCGCCACCGCGGTCACTGCCGCGAGCCCACCCGCGATACCCGCGTAGGCGCCGAAGTGGTGGGTCCACTTGGTGGGGTTGAACATCATGAAGAAGATCGTGCCGAAGACGATCCCCATCAGGCGCCACGTCGGACCCGACGCGATCCCCGGCACCTGACGGCGGCGCAGCAGCACCAGCAGCGTCGTGAACAGGCACAGCAGCATCACCAGGAAGGCGAAACGGCGGGCCAGCGAGCCGTCGACGGTCTCGACGAACATGTAGTAGTAGCGCAGGTAGTCCTCGTACCAGGCCAGGTTCGGGCCGGTGGCCTGACGAACCCGGTTGGCTTCCTGGATGCCGGCGAAGGTCTGGTCGCCGTAGACCACCGTGAGCACGAGCACGCCCGCCGAGGCGATCGGAGCCAGCAGCGGGAGCGTGCCGAACTGGCGATGACGGCGCACGATGATCCGCACCAGCGGCCGGATACCGGCCAGCAGCGCGGCCACACACATCAAGCCGGTAGGCGCGGCGGCGAGGGTGAACGCCGCGATCAGCACCGCGATGCCCGCGGGCAGCAGGCGACCGGTGGCGATGGCGCGTTCGATGGAAACCCAGGTGAGCAGTGCGCCCAGGGCGACGATCGGCTCCGAGCGCAGGCCGTTGTCGAACGGCAGCCAGAACGCCAGGAACACCAGTCCGCCGGTCCACAGCGCCACCTGAGAGCGCTTCACGGCATTGCCGAGGCGCGGCACCACCTCGCGGCTGATCACCATCCAGCACAGGATCGCGCAGATCAGCGCGGGCACGCGCACCCACGGGCTGGCCGTGGAGATCTCCGCGAACACCTGGATGACGTAGTAGTACCAGCCGAACGGGGCCTCGGGGACGCCGTACCAGCGGAAGTAGTTGGCCGTATAGCCCGCGTCGGGGGCCACGCGCACCATCGACAGGATGTAGCCGTCGTCGGAGGTGTTGGCGCCGACGAAATGCCAGACCAGCAGGGTGCCGATCACCGCGCCGTCGGCCCAGGTGGGCTTGAGCCAGTTGCGCGGCAGGAAGCGGCGGTGCCCACGCCCGTCACTGCCGTCGAGGCGGCCCAGCGCGGCCAGCGCCAGCAGGGTGCACAGCACGGCCGCGATGATCGCGACCAGCTTGATCAGCGACGGGCTCGACGAGAAACGGGTGTCGATCGTCGAGGTGAGCGAAAGACCCTGCGGCACCTCGCCCTTCAGATCGGTGAACACGCCCACGATCTGCGGCCGCAGGTCACCGGCGAGCTGCCCCTGCACGGGCACCTGCACGGTTTCCACCGCACCCGGCTGACCGGCGACCGGCCGCTCGACCTGCTTGGTCAGCCCCACGAACTCCGCGGTCGTGCGGTCCTGATCGGACTTGATCAGGATCGCCGAGCACCCGTCCATCGCCGACCGGTCCGCCGACGCGACCACCGCATTGCGGTCCACCACATCGACCGCGGTATCGGAGACGCGCACGAACAGCGCCTCCAAGGCCGCCCGATCGCCCTGCGGGGGCGCGGTCGCCAGCAGCATCCCGCCCTGCTCGGGCAGCGTCGACACGGCACTGCACGGAATCGACACAGTCAGATCGATCGGCACCTGCGACATCAGCGGCGCCTGCACATTGCCGAGCGAACCGTTCTGCGGCCAGTTCAGCTGCGCGGTCGTCTGAGTGACCGGCAGGAACGGCGTCGCCACCGCGAACAGGGCGCCGAGAATCCCGGCGACCATCGCGATCCATCGCGCGGTCCGGAAGTCCTTCGCGGAGGCCACCGGTTCGGCAGGAGGCTTGGAGAGAACAGCTGTTGCGGCGTCTGGCACGGTTCGACATGCTATCGGTCCCTCGGTACTTGTGAGGGGTCGCACGCCTTAGTAGTGCACTTCCCTAGACTCGACTCCATGACCAAGGTGAATCTCGAAACCAATTACGGACCGATCGTGCTCGAGTTGGACGACCAGGCCGCGCCGAACACGGTCGCCAACTTCGTGAACTACGTGAACTCGGGCCATTACGCCGGCACCGTGTTCCATCGCGTCATCCCCGGTTTCATGGTGCAGGGCGGCGGCTTCGAGCCCGGCCTGAAGCAGAAGCCGACGCAGGCGCCGATCCAGAACGAGGCCACCAACGGCCTGAAGAACAACAAGTACACCGTGGCGATGGCCCGCACCAACGACCCGCACTCGGCCACCGCCCAGTTCTTCATCAACATCTCCGACAACGCCTTCCTCAACCACACCGCCCCCCAGGGTCAGGGTTGGGGCTACGCCGTCTTCGGCAAGGTCACCGACGGCACCGAGGTAGTCGACAAGATCGCCGCCGTCACCACCGGCAGCGCCGGCCCCCACCAGGACGTCCCCGTCGACGACGTCATCATCGAATCCGCCACCGTCGCCTGATTCTTCGACGCAGCGTGCCGGGCCGCCACCGAATTCATCGGTGGCGGCCCTTTTTTCGATCGGCTCCGAGACAGCAAGGGCTCGTCGGTGGAGCGGGACGCCGCCGGGCAACAAGCCCAGAACAAGCGCACCGGGTGGATGCTGATCGGCGGCGGCGCGGTGATGAGCATCGGCTCCGCGTTCTGGCTGCGAAGCAATCTCCGGTCGCGCCGGGCCCGCCGCGCCGCTACCGCACCCCAGGGCTACCCGCCCGTCGGAGGGCCGCCGCCCGCCCCCAACGGGATGCCACCGGCGCAGGGCCACTGGCCACAGGGAGCACCCGGATACGGCGCACCCGCGTACGCGCCGCATCCCCAGAATCAGCCGCAGGCACCGCAACCACGCGCCGGATACAACCCACACCCGAACTACCGGCGGTAACGGGTCGCACGATTAGACTCGGTCCAGCGGGTTCTCCGACCGCTCGAAGATGTCCGGAAGGAGCGCCATGACTGCCACCGCCCCCGGGATGCACGAGCAGATCACGGCTGCGGAATACGACACCTGGTCCGAGGAGCAGTGCGCGGGCATCGAGATCGTGGACGGGATGGTCGTTGTGAGCCCCAGTGCGTCCAAGCGGCGCAACCGGTTGGCTCGGATCCTGGCCAACGCGCTGGACGCAGCGGCCGGACCGGACTGGAATGCCGACACCGACTTCGACGTCCGACTTCAGGATGTTCCACTCACCAATCGGCGACCCGATGTCGTTGTGTATCGCGCCGATACGATCGACCTCACACCCACGCGCCCCGAACACGTACTGCTGGTCGTCGAGGTCGTCTCGCCCGGTTCGGAGACCACCGACCGGATCGTCAAGGTGGACCAACACGCCAAGGCTGGCATCGCCTTCTATTGGCGGATCGAGCAGGCGGCAAACGGTGTCCCGCTGATCTATACCTACATCCTCGACCCGGCGACCGGGTCGTACCGGACCGGCGACATGTTCACCGGGACGGTCGAGGTGTCGGCTCCTTTTCCCGTGGAGATCGACCTCGGCAAGATTTGATCTCCGCATACCCGAACGGGCCGCCTCGGAGACTTCCGGGGCGGCCCGTTCGGGGTTCTGGCTACAGCGGCAGGACGTGGTGTTTGCGCGGGTTGCGCTGGATCTTCTTGTCCTGGAGCAGCTTCAGGGCTCGGCGGAGTTCGAGGCGGGTGGTGGCCGGTTCGATGATGGCGTCGATGAAGCCTCGTTCGGCGGCTACCCAGGGGGTGGCTACGTTCTCGTTGTAGAAGTTGATCAGGTTCTGGCGGATCGCGGCGCGCTGGTCTTCGGGGGCGGCGGCGATCTGGGCGGCGCCCAGGAGGCTGACGGCGCCCTCGGCACCCATCACGGCGATGCGGGCGGTGGGCCAGGCGAGGTTGATGTCGGCGCCGAGCTGCTTGGAGCCCATCACCGCGTAGCCGCCGCCGTAGGACTTGCGGACCACCAGGGTGATCTTGGGGACCGAGGCCTCGACATAGGAGAACAGGAAGCGGCCGCCGCGCTTGATGACGCCGACCTTCTCCTGTTCGACGCCGGGCAGGAAGCCGGGGGTGTCGACGACGAAGACCAGCGGGATCTCGAAGGCGTCGCACAGGCGGACGAAGTGCGAGGCCTTGTCGGAGGCGCGGGCGTCGAGGGCGCCTGCCGCGGCCATCGGCTGGTTGGCGACGACGCCGACGGTGCGGCCGTCGATGCGGGCGTAGCCGGTGATGATGTTCTGGCCGGTGTCGGCGCTGATCTCCTTGAACTCACCGTCGTCGAAGATGCGCAGCAGGATGTCGTACATGTCGTAGCCGGCGTTGTCGGAGTCCGGCATGAACGTGTTCAACTCGCGGTCGGAGTCGGTGATCTCCGGTTCCAGACCGGGGTTCACCACCGGCGGCAGTTCCTGGCAGCTGCTCGGCATGTAGCCCAGGTACTCGCGCACCCAGGTGAAGGCCGCTTCCTCGTCCTTGGCGACGTGGTGGATGTTGCCGTACTGGGCCTGCGTGCGCGCACCGCCGAGCTCCTCGAGGCTCACGTCCTCGCCGGTGACCTCTTTGATGATCTTCGGGCCGGTGACGAACATGTGCGCGGACTCGGTCGCGACCACCACATCGGTGCAGATCGGCTCGTACACCGCGCCACCGGCGCAGTTACCGAGGATCACCGACACCAGCGGAACCATGCCCGACAGCGGCTCGAGATTGGTCGCCATCCAGGCGTACCAGGCCAGCGAGCTGATCGCTTCCTGCACGCGCGCGCCGCCGGAATCGTTGATGCCGACCAGCGGGATGCCGACCTTCGACGCGTACTGCATCAGGCCGCACAGCTTGCGCCCGAACGCCTCACCGACCGAACCGCCGTACACGGTCTGATCATGGGAGAACACCGCCACCGGGCGACCCTCGACCTTGCCGTGGCCGACCACGACGCCGTCGCCGTAGAGGGCGGTCGGGTCACCGGGCTTGCGCACCAGCGCGCCGATCTCGACGAAGGTGCCGGGATCGAGCAGCTGGTTGATCCGGTCGCGGGCACTGGGAATGCCCTTGTGCGCCCGCTTCGCGATGCCCTTCGCACCAGCGGGCTCTTTGGCGAGCTCGAGCCGCTCGTGTAGATCGGCAAGCTTTTCGGCGGTCGTGCTCACTTACTTATTCTCCCTTAGCGGAAATCGCGGCCAGTTTGGCAGCGAGGTCGGCACCGATCTGGCCGATCCGCGGTTCGTCGACAATCTGCAGGTGGTCGCCCGGAATATGGACGATCTCCAGGTTCGGAACGTACTCGTCCCAACCGCCGTTGGGCTTGCGGTCAGCGAATCGAGGCTCGAGTTCGATCGCGCCGTCGTGGTAGCGGTCGGCAAGGTAAAGGACGACATCGCCCTCGTACTTGCGCGGCTGCACCTGCTGCAACGCGCGGTTCTCGATCCAGGAGGTGCGCTGGTGTTCGAGCACGCCGCCGGGGATCTTCGCACCGGAAAGCTTGATCAGATCGCTGATCATCGAGAACTGCTCGGCATCGGAAGCCGCTGCCAGTTCCTCGATCTGGTCACGGTCGAGCTCGGCGGGGACGTTGTAGGTCTTCTTGGCGAAGGCCTGGTAGCGCTCGAGGCGACGCACGCGCTCCTTGGGGCTGTTGTCCTCGTCCTCCACTGTCATCGCCAGGTCGATCAGGCCGACATAGCGCACATCGGCGCCTTCTTCGCGCAGCAGCTGACCCACCTGCATCGCCAGCACCGCGCCCAGCGACCAGCCGTACAGCACGTACGGGCCGTCACCCTGGAGCTTGCGCAGCTCCGGCAGGTACTGACGAGCTCGTTCCTCGATGGAACCGTCGACCCGCTCGATGCCGTACATCGGGGTGTCGGCGGGCAGACGCTTCAGCAGCGGCTCGTAGACCAGGGTGTTGCCACCGGCGGGATGGAACACGAACACCGGGGTGGCATCCGAACCATCGACGCGGGCACGCAGTGGGCGGATGAATCCGTCCACGTCGGCGCCGCTGTCCTGCAGGTTGCGCACGATCTCCGAGAGCTGCTCGATGGTCTCGCAGTCCAGCACGTCGTCGACGGTGATCTCGGCGCCCACCCGCTCAGTGAGGCGGGCGGCCATCTTCTCGGCTAGTTCCTCTTCGAGGATCGGCAGCGTGTTGAAGACACCGCCGGGCGAAGCGCCGGTGACGACGGCCCAGGTGGCGTACGCGAGACGCTCGGCCGCGTCGCGCGGAGGAACGTTGTCCTCGTCGCCCGTAGGGGCGGAGTAGTCGACATCAGGAACGATCGGCTGCGCCGCAACGACATTCGGGGCCGCATCAGCTGTTGCCGAGCCATTGTTGTCGGCGACGGACGAGCCCGATCCTTCGGCTGAAGCATCCGAAACCGGTTCGGCGGCAGCAGCTTCCGACGACAGCTCGGCTTCGGCCTTCTTCGCCACCGCCAACGGATCCTCACCCGCGGCGATCGCGGCCCGAGCCGCCTCGACGAAGTTGGCGTCGACACCCAGCTCGACGTCTTCACCGGCGGCCTTGGCGGCAGCCTGCTTCTCCGCCATCGCCGCGACCTCGTCGCGATGCTCGATCGCGTAGCGCAGCACCTTCGACACCTCGTTGAGGCTGGCGTCGCGCACCGCGGAGATCTGCAGCTGCGGGATGTCGAATTCGTATTCGACGCGGTTCTTGATGCGCATGGCCATCAGCGAATCGAGGCCGAGTTCCATCAGCGGGATCTCCATCGGGAGGTCCTCGACGGCGTAACCCATGGATTCGGCGACGATGACGCACAGCCGCTGCTCGATGGTCTCGCCGCTGTCGGCGCTCCAGCGGTCGCCGGTGGCGATGGCGATCTCGGCGGCGGTGGGCTCTGCTGCCGCGGCCGGAACCGCGACGGCGGCAACCGGTTCGGGCAGTGCCGCACCGGAGGTGACGACCGCGTCGAACAGCAGGGAGAACCCGGCGCCGGACTTGGCGTGCACCTGGACCGACGCGCCACCGAGGTGGGGAGTCAGCGTGGTGGTCAGTGTGCCCGCGGTGGGCAGCGCGGCGTGCGGATGTGAGACCGAGACCGCGACATCGGAAAGTACCTGTGCGGCAGCGGCTTGCACCAGCGCGGCCAGGTCGCTCACCGAGGAGGCCTGGATCTCCCAGGCGTGACGGCCGTCCGGCATCGCCACGTGCGCGCCGGGCACACGAGTGTTTCCGCCGCCCGAGGACATCGACACCTTGGGCCAGTACTCCTTGCGCACGAACGCGGTTCGCGGCACATCGGCGTAATCACCTTCGGGCAGCAGCGAACTCAGGTTCACGGCATGGCCGTGCACGTAGAGCTGGGCGAGCGCGCCGATCACACCGGCGGACTCGTCTTCCTTGCGCTTGAGTGTCGGGATGAGCTGCGCGTCGTGCACGCCCGCCGCGAAGGTGGTGCCCAGAACCTGCATCAGCGCAACGGAATTGGGTGCCAGTTCGAGGAAGGTGGTGTGCCCGGAGTCGACGGCGGCCTTCACCGCGTTGGTGAACCACACGCTGTGGCGCAGGTTCTTCACCCAGTAGGGCTCGTCGTGGATCGGGTCGGAACCGGGCTTGAAGTACAGGCCCTCGTGCACGGTGGAGTACAGACCGGTCTTCAGCGAGGTCGGCTCGATGCCTGCCAGTTCCGCGGCGAGTTCGCCGAGCAGCGGGTCCATCTGGGAGGTGTGGCCCGCGCCGCGGGTCGGCAGGATGCGGGCGAACTTGCCCATCGCCTCGACCTCGGCGACGATCTGCTCCACCTGCTCGCGCGGACCGCCGATGACGGTGTTGGTCGGCGCGGCGTACACCGCGCACTCCACATCGGGGTACTTCGGCAGCAGCAACGCCACGTCGTGGGCGCTGAGTTCGACCAGTGCCATATTGCGCACTTCGTCGTCGGTGAGCATCTGCTCGCCCTCGCCCATCAGGCGCGAGCGGGCGCAGATCACGCGCACCGCGTCTTCGATCGTCAGGCCACCGGCGATGTAGGAGCCGGCCACCTCACCCATCGAATGCCCGACCACCGCAGCCGGTTCCGCGCCGTGGGCACGCAACAACGCGGCGAGGCCGAGCTGGATGGTGAAGATGCCGACCTGGCAGGTGCCGACGTCGTAGTCCTGCTCGTCGTCGAGGAACATCTCACGGATCGAGTAACCCGCCTCGTCCTGCACGAGCTCGTCGACCTCGTCGACGGTCTTGCGGAAGATCGCGTTCTCGCCGTAGAGCTGCTTGGCCATCTTGCGGTGCTGGGAACCGAAACCGGAGAACACCCAGATCGGACCGTTGGACGCGGGCGAATCGGCGGTGAACACACCGGCGCCCGGCTTGCCCTCGGCGATGGCGCGCAGGCCCGCGACGGCCTCTTCGCGGGTCTTGGCCACCACCACACCGCGCGAGCGCTGGTGGCTGCGCTTGGCCAGCGAGCGGGCGACATCGGTCAGCGGAACATCGGCGCCCGCGCCTTCCAGCCAGTCGGCCAGCTCGGCGGCGGCGCGCTTACGACGCGACGGCAGGTAGGCGGAAACGGCCAGGACCACGGGCAGCGGCTCGTCGCGCTCGCCGTCCCATTCGACGAACGGCGGCACCGGCTCGACAGCGGCCTCGGTGATCGCGACGGCCTCGGCGACCACATCGGTGGTCTCCTCGCCCTCGATCTCCTCGGCGGCGACCTGCTCCGCGGTGACGTCCTCGACGACCGGGGCCGTCGGCACGTACTCCTGCAGCACCACGTGCGCGTTGGTGCCACCGAAACCGAAGCCGGAGATGCCGACGGTCGCGACGCCGCTGTAGCGCGGGTACTCGGTCGCCTCGTCGACAACCTTGAGGTTGGCCTGCTCGAACGGGATGTAGGGGCTCGGGCCCGCGTAGTTGATATTCGGCGGAATCACGTTGTGCTGGAACGACATCAGCACCTTCGCGAGAGCCGGCACGCCTGCGCCGGACTCGAGGTGGCCGAAGTTGGTCTTGACCGAACCGAGCAGAGCGGGCTTGTCGCCGTCACGGCCGCGACCGATCACACGGGCGAGCGCTTCGGCCTCGATCGGGTCGCCGATGGGGGTGCCGGTGCCGTGGGCCTCGATGTAGTCGACCGTGGACGGGACGATGCCCGCGTCACGGTAGGCGCGGCGCAACACATCGGCCTGCGCGTCCGGGTTCGGCGCGAGCAAGCCGTTGGAGCGGCCGTCGCTGTTGACCGCCGTGCCCTTGATGACGCCGTAGATGTGGTCGCCGTCGCGCTCGGCATCGGCGAGGCGCTTGAGGACGACAAGACCGCCACCCTCGGAACGGACCATGCCGTCGGCGTCCTTCGAGAAAGCCTTGATGCGCCCGTCCTCGGACGTGCCCGGTGCGAAACCGAGCGTTGTCATCGGCATCAGCAGCGCGTTCACGCCACCGGCCAATGCCACATCGGCGTCGCCGTCGCGCAGCGCGCGTACCGCCTGATGCACCGCGACCAGCGTGGACGAGCACGCGGTATCCACGGTGACAGACGGGCCACGGAAATCGTAGAAGTAGGAAACGCGGTTGGCGATGATGCCGTTGGAGCTGCCCATGATCGCGTAGGCCTCAGCCGTTGCGGGCACGTTCGAATCGGTGTTGCCCAACGCGAGCGACGCGATGAACTGGAAATCGCTGCTCGAGGAACCGATGAACATGCCGACCGGCGCGCCCTTGAGGTCGCTCGCCGGAATCCGCGCGTGTTCCAGCGCCTCCCAGGTGAGCTCCATCATCAGTCGCTGCTGCGGATCGACGCGCTCTACCTCGATGGGCGACATCGCGAAGAAATCGGCATCGAACTGCTTGAGAACGTCCTGATCGAGATAGCCACCGCGAGTCTTGCCCGCGGCAACGGCGGCAGCGACAGCGGGGTCGGTGAGGAACTCGGACCAGCGACCTTCGGGCAGTTCACGGATCGCGTCACCGCGCCCGATGATGAACTCCCAGGTCGACTCGGGCGTGGTGCCCGCACCCGGCAGACGCGTGGACAGACCGACCACCGCGACATCATGCGCCTCGGAAGGCGCGAACGCGGCCGTGTACTCCGAGGAATCCTCGGCAGGCGGCTCCGGCTCACCGTGCACGATGACCTCGGCCAGCGAGGCGATCGTCGGGTGCTGGTAGACCACCGTCGGGGTCAGCACCACACCGGTGAGGTCCTCGATGTCGCCGCCGAGGGCGAGAGCATCGCGCGAGGCGAGCCCGAACTCCTCCATCGGCCGGTCGACGGTGATCGCGTCGACCGACTGTCCGGTCGCGTCGGCGACCCAGCGGCGCAGCCATTCGCGCAGCTCGGCTACCGAGAGCTCACCGCCGGTCGCGGGGGTCTCGGGCGTGCCGTCGTTGTCACCGGAGGAGGTCATCGCACGGTCTTCATTCTGGGCGCCATCGTTGTCACCGGAAGCGGTCGTCCTGGGACGATCGCTGTTCTGGGAGCCATCGTTATGAACCATCAGTCCTCAAGCTACCTGTCTGTGTGCAGGGCGCGCCGTGGAACTCCACGCCCGGCGTGCACAGGCACGCCGGGCGTCGTCTCCGTGTCGAGCCAATTACTCTTCCGGTGCATCGGGGAAAGCCTGCTGGGTGTAACCACCGCGCAGCGTTCCCTCGAGGTAGGCGGCCTTGCAGGCGCGCCGGGCGATCTTGCCGCTGGACGTCCGCGGGATGGAACCCGCGGGGACCAGCAGGATGTCACGAGCGGTCACACCATGACGCATCGAGACCGCGGCACGCACCGCGTCGGCGATCGGGCCGGGGTCGGCCTTACCGGCGCCGGGGCCACGTTCGGCCACGACCACCAGCTGCTCGGACGCGTCGTCGACGTCGAACTTCAGGCCGGAATGGCTGTCGGCGGTGAAGACCTCGGCGGGCAGCTGGTTGGCGGGCACCGCGAAGGCCGCGACGAAACCGGGACGCAGCGCCTTGGAGGCCTCCTGTGCGGAGTACTCCAGGTCCTGCGGGTAGTGGTTGCGCCCGTCGACGATCACCAGGTCCTTGACGCGACCGGTGATGTAGAGCTCGCCCTCGAAGTACACGCCGAAGTCGCCGGTGCGCATCCAGTCGGCATCGGGATCGGTGCCGTCGGTGTGCCCACCTTCGACGGGCTCGGTGACCTTGTTGCGGAACGACTTGGTGGACTCGGCGGGTCGACCCCAGTAACCGATGCCCATGTTGTTGCCGTGCAGCCAGATCTCGCCGACCTGACCGTCGGGCAGCTCGCGGCCCTGCGCGGTGTCCGCCGATTCGGGATCGATGATCGCGGCCCACTGCGACAGCCCGACGTAACCACACGACACCTGCGCGATGGCGGTCTCGGCGGACTGGTCGACGCGCACCATGCGGCCCGCGTTGAGCTCGTTGCGATCGACGTAGACGTACTTGGCCTCGTCCTCGGCGCGGGTGGCCGAGACGAACAGCGTGGCCTCCGCCATGCCGTAGCAGGGCTTGATCGCGGTCTTGGGCAGACCGTACGGCGCGAACGCCTCGTTGAACTTCTTCATCGAGGAGACCGTCACCGGCTCTGACCCGTTGATCAGGCCGATCACGTTCGACAGGTCCAGCGACTCGCCCGCCTTGGGCACACCACGCGCGGCGGCGTGCTCGAACGCGAAGTTCGGCGCGGCCGCGAACGTGCCCGCGCCGTCGGAGACGGCGGCCAGCTCGTTGATCCAGCGCGACGGACGACGCACGAACGCACTCGGCGACATGATCGTGATGAACTTGCCGCCGACCGCGGGCAGGATCACCGTGAGCAGGCCCATGTCGTGGAACAGCGGGAGCCAGGTGACGCCGCGCGAGTTCTCGTTCATGTTCAGCGAGTTGATCATCTGCAGCAGGTTGGTGCCGACCGCGCGGTGGGTGATCTCCACACCGGCGGGCACCCGGGTGGAACCTGAGGTGTACTGCAGGTAGGCGATGTCGTCGATCGCGGTGTCGGGGCGCACCCAGGAGTCACCGAGGGTGTCCGGGATGGCGTCGACGGCGATGATGCGCGGGCGCTGTGCGGCGGGCAGCGAGCGGAAGAACTGGCGCACACCGGCGGCCGAGGAGGTCGCGGTGAGGATCGCCGAGGGCTCACAGTCACCGAGGACGGCGTGCAGGCGGTCGGTGTGACCCGGCTCGTCGGGATCGAACAGCGGCACCGAGATGGTGCCGGCGTAGATCGCCGCGAAGAAGGAGATCACGTAATCCAGGCCCTGCGGCGCGAGGATCGCGACCCGGTCGCCCGGGTTGGTCACCTGTTGCAGGCGAGCGGCCACCGCGCGCAGCCGTACTCCGAACTCCTGCCAGGTCAGCTCGTGCACCTCGCCGTCGCGTTCCCGCGAATAGTCGATGTAGCGGTACGCGAGCGTATTCGCATCGTTACGGGTGTGCTTCTCGACGTGATCGACCAGGGTCCGACCCTCGGGAATGATGATATTCCCGGTTTCGTCCAGGTAGTCGTCGAAAGTCTCTTCCATTCCTTCTTCTCCTTGCGAGGACGCGATGACAAGCTCTGCGGCCTCGACTCGCTATATCGCCACCGGCCGTCGAGCTCACACGAACGTGCGTCGACAGCCTGCGGATTTTCGAGCGGTCTGCGCGGTGACCGCTATCGGCTAGATGTTCTCAAACCAGAGTCATGTTACAGAGAGCCCCCGCTCAGTCCTCCCGCAGCAGCGGAATGACAGGCGCGAATGCGTCCATCTGGGTGGGAAAGATGCCCACATACGACATCGAAGTGAGTTGCCGCACACGCTTGACCTGTTCGGCGATTTCCTCGAACGTGCCGATCGCGATGTAGGGCGAGCTCAGAATCTCCTCGACGGTCAGTTCGACGTCGACTTCGAGGTCGGGATGCAGGCCGCGTTCGATCGCGCGCAGCGCCATCTCGGCGGTCTTCTCCCGGTCGTCGGTGATGACGATGGCGGTGATGGCCCAGTTCAGTTCGATATCGGCGAACCGGTCACCGGCAGCGGCCTTGACGATGTTGACCTTCTCGATCGTCTTCTCGAGCGTGATGCCCGAGAGCAGGCCCTTGCCGTTCTTGGTGGTCTGCGGGACGACCGAGACGATATCGGCGTGCTTGGCCGCCAGTGCCAGCATCTTCGGACCGCCGCCACCGGTACACAGCGGCGGGCGCGGGCCCTGCCGAGGGCGCGGCGTGCCCTTGATGCCGCGCACCTGGTAGTGCTTGCCCTCGAAATTGCACTCCTGGCCGCGCAGCAGCGTGTCCAGGATGGTCAGCGACTCGTCGAGCTTCTCCAGCCGGATACCGGGACGCTCGAACGCGATGCCCGCGTTGTCGAACTCCTCCTTGATCCAGCCCGCGCCGACGCCGACCTCGAGGCGTCCCTTGGACAGGACGTCGAGGGTGGCCAGCTCCTTGGCGACCACGACCGGATGACGTAAACCATTGGCCAGCACCGAGGTGCCGAGGCGGATCTTGGAGGTGGCCTGCGTGAGTGCGCCCAGCGCGGCGATCGGGCCGATCTGATCGCCCAGGTGATCAGGAACGAAGAAGGTGTCGTAACCCATCTCTTCGGCTTCCTGCGCCGTCTGAACGAACTTGCGCGCGCCACCTTCCTGCTTGTTGCCCTCTCCGGCCGCTCCGAAGCGGAACGGACGCAGCGGCGTACCCAGCGCGGTCAACTCACCGACGGGTGCGGCAGCTTCGGTCATGAACTCTTCGCTCCTGGCTGGTGTGTACTCGGGCGCAATTCCCAGCGCACTTTACAGCGTGTGAGCGATCCGGCGTGCGGATGTCACAGCGAGGCATGATCCATGGCAATCACGCCCCCACTGTGACTGTGACAACTCCGTCAGGAATGGGGCGGATGCGGCGCGTTCTCGATGAGCCCCGCGGCCCAATTCACCGTCCATTGCGTGGCCGTGGTGCCGTTGCCGTCCACCGTGTTCGAGGCGTACAGCGCGTGCACCGGGTTGCCCGCCGAGCGGATCAGCGCCGCGAGACTGCCCAGCGCGTTGCCTGGGTTGAGCGCTTGGCGCGGCGCGTCGCAGATCATGTCGCCGGGCGCGCAGACGGAGTTCACCTTCGGCGCCAGCGTGCCGAAACCGCCGGGACGCGGGCCGGTCATGCTGATGCCGGGCACGTTGACGCCCTTGAGCGCCACCTCGGCGCCCTCACCCTGCGGCGGGGGATCACCGATCTCGGTGGGCTGACCAGGACCGGTCGCGGTGCGACGGCCATCGGCGATCACCGTCACGCCGAGCACATTGGCTTCCGGGATCGGACCATTGCCGGCACCGATCTGCGCGGCCACGTCACCGGCGATCACCGCGCCCTGGGAGAAGCCCGCGATGACGAAGTTCGTCAACGGGCATTCCTTGTGTCGCTGAGCCAGCACGTCGGTGGCGCGCGCGGTGCCCTCGGTGCGGCTGTTGTTGTAGGAAGCCTGACCGTCGGGCGGGAACGCGATCGGATTCGAGAACTGGGCCACGTACGGAACCGTGTACACCTCGAGCCGGTTGTCCGGGAATTGCGCGCGCAGCGGCCCGGACACGCTGAGCATCAACGAGATCGGGTTCGCCTGCGGGTTGTACGGATCGTCGGCGCTCGACGACTCCCAGGTGCCCGGGATCGAGAGCAGCATCACATCGGGGCAATCCGCCGACTGCGACGTCGGCGGCGGCGGGCCGGGCGGTGTCGGCCCCGGCTCCTTCAGCCGGCCCGCGAGCAGGTACCAGAGCAGCACGATGACGATGATCGCCAGCACGAGCAGCGCCAGCACGGTGAAGCACCCCGCAGGCCAGAACCTGCGGGAGCGTCGCGTCGGTCGGGGCGTCACTAGCAGTAGGTGGAGTTCGCGGCAGCGATGTAGATCTGTGCTGCCTTGTTGACGTCCATCTTCGACGCGTCGAAGGACGGGTCGGTGCCCGCCATCGCGGCGACGAAGGTGGCCACGTCGGCGTCACTGGCACCGGTGCCCTTGGTGGAGCAGATGTAGGTCGCCGTGGTGAGCGCGGTCGTCTGGTCGCCCGGGGTGATCCCGTTCTTGGCCAGCTCGTCCAGGAACGCCTTGTCCTTGCCGGTCGCGGGCGCGGCGGCGCTGGTCTGCGGGAGGGGTGTCGGCTCCTCGGCGGACGCACTGGTCTCCGGCGCGGTGCTCGACGGGGCCTCGGCCGGCGGTTCGATGACCACGGGCGGCGGCGTCGTCGACTTCGCGGCCGCGCTGGTGGACAGGGTGGGCGTCTGCGACGCGGTCGAGTCGTTGCCGCCACAGGCGGACAACAGGGCGACGGCAGCCAGGGCCGCGACCGATCCGGCTACCGTGCCAGGGATCCGATGCATGAAGATGTCTTTCCTCGATCGTTCGTCAGGGAAGCGGTCGCAGACCAGGCTAGCCGGAGGATCGGCACTGCCGGGCACTGCGCGGCGAAGCTCAGAGAGTTCTCAGCCCGAGCTCACACCCCGTGGACTTCGGATTTGCCGTCTCGCACCACGATGAACCCGGTCTGAAAGTTCTGCTGGATTCCGCCGGGAACCGCGAACTCGTCGCTCACCGGATACCCGAGCCTGCCGTTCTCGAACCCCTGCGCGCCCCAAGCGTCGGCGAGCGCGCCGTTGCGCACCGACCAGGCGCCCGAGAGCGGGCTCCAATAGATGTTGCCGCCCTCGAACCGGCTGAAGCGGCCGAGATCCTTCAGCGGCGCCTCTTCGGCGACCGGGAAACCGAGCGGGCTGTTCTCGAAGCCGAGCTGGCTGTACTTGTCCAGGACGAAGCCCTGCACCCGGTGTGCGCCGGTGGCCGGGCTGTAGAACATCGGACCGTGTTCGAAGGCCTGTACCGAGCCGTCACGGCTGGGTGTGCGCGCCTCGGCGGCCACCGGGTAGCCGGCGGGACCACCCTCGAAACCCTGCTTGCCCCACTCCTCGAGGAACGCGCCACGCATCACCTGCGCGCCGGTCTGCGGGGTCCAGTAGATCGAGCCGCCTTCGAACGTCTGCATGCGTCCACGCCCGTCGGGCAGGCCGTGCTCGCCGCCGGTGGGCATGCCGAGCGGCGAGGACGGTCCGCCGACACCGGCGTAGGTACCGCCGATGCGCCCGGCCACCGCGTGCGTGCCCGCCGCCGCGGAATGGAACACCCGGCCGTTCGGGAAGTCCTGCACCATTCCGGTGCCCGCCGGGTATTCGGCGGTGAGGCAGTTACCCAGCCAGTTGGCCGCCTGCGCGACCCCGGCGATCGCCCCACCCAGCGTGCAGGTGGCGCCGCCGGGATCGGTCCCGAGCGCCGCGGCGGCCTGCGACCACGACTGACGCATCTCGAAATCCCAGTACGGCCAGGTATGGGTGCCCGCGGGCCGGTAGTTCGCCTGCACCGGGATCGCCAGCTTCTCGAGCTTGGCGACGAAATTCTGGGTCGACAGGCGCGAGAGGATCTCCAGGCCGGTGCCCGCCCAGTTCTCGCTCATCAACGGCACTTCGCCGAGCTGATCGTGCGAGCCGGCCAGGCCGCTGCCGCTGGAGACGTACATGCTCACACCTTTGAGCTTGTCGGCCAGCAGGTACGGGTCGTGCGCCTCCCATTCGGGGCTGCCGGGCGGGCCCCACATCGCACCCGCGTCGAAACCGCCCGCGTCCTTGTTGGCGAAGGTGATCGCCTGCGGCATCCCGAGTGTCGTCGTGGTGAGCAGGCCCGAGTACGAGGCCACGTATTTCATCAGGCCGGGATTACGGCCCGCGAGGTTCATCGCCGCCGTGCCGCCCATCGAAAGTCCTTGGACGCCACGCACATCCGTGGTTCGCCAATCACGTTCCAGGATCGGCGGGAGTTCCTTGGTCAGGAAGGTTTCCCACTTGTAGGTGAAGCCGTTGTCGGGCGCGAGCCAGTCGGAGTACCAGCTCGACTGGCCACCCACCGGCAGCACCACGTTGACGTTCTTGTCGGCGTAGAAACCCTCGGCGTCGGCGTCTTTGGTCCAGCCGTTCTCGTCGTCCTGCGCGCGCAGACCGTCGAGCATGAGCATCATCGGGAACTTCGCGTCGGGGCGCACATTCCAGTCCCGCGCCAACAGCATCTGCACCTGGATCGGAGTCTTCATGGCGGCCGAGTACACCCACAGCGCCACCCGCCGATCCGAGAGCCAGTCCACCCGCTGCACCGCCGACACCGCGGGCTGTGCCTGTGCCTGCGCCGGAACGGTGACCGTCGGCGCGAGCAGCGCCGCCGCCATGGCCGCGATGCCGAGGATCCGTCGCATCGGCGCTGAAACACTATGAACCGAGACACGATGTTTCATCACACGCGACCCTCCTCATCCCGGAATGGGGACACAGCATCACCGTCGGTTGTACCGCAGTAATGAGCGATAACTGGGGAGGACACGCGAGCCGTGTGCACAGCAAAAAGACCGGCCCACCCTGGGGGTGAGCCGGTCTTCGAGTTGTTGCTGAGCGGAAACTACTAGGCGCCCAGTGCATTCAGGATGTGCGGACGCGCCTTCCACAGCTCGTCTTCCCAGTACTTCCACGAGTGGGTACCGGCGGCACCGACGTCGTAGACGGCGTTGATGCCGAGGGTGTTGAGGCGACGCTGGAACGCGAGCGTGCTCACGAACGAGATGGCCTCGATGCCCATCGCGTTGGCGGTGTTGTAGGCACCGCCGAGGCCGGCGGGCTTGTCGTGCTGGGCGGGCAGGCCGTTGGCCGAGGAGATGAACATCGGCAGGCCGCGCAGCTCGGGCGCGAACACCATCGGGTCCATCCGCAGCCACGCCGAGCTCCACGGCGCGGCCATGGCGTCGACGTTGAAACGGCCCGCGTCGAGCATCATCACGCGGATGGCCTCACGCATGCCGGGAGCGCCCCAGTTCAGCGGGCCCGAGAGCGAGGACGCGTGCTTGAACTGATCGCGGTTCAGCGCGGCGAGGCGCAGCGCGGCCGGACCCGACATCGACAGGCCGAGCACCGCGTTGTTCGAGCGGGACACGCCGTAGCCCTCGAGGAAGGCCGGGAGCTCTTCGGTCAGGAAGGTCTCCCACTTGTAAGTGGTCTTCTGGCCGTTGGTGTTGCTGGCGGCGGTCCAGTCGGCGTACCAGCTGGACTGGCCACCGACCGGCATCACCAGGGTGACGTTGTCGCCTGCGAACTGCTGCATCGCGTTGGTCTCGAACGACCAGGCGTTGCGGTCGTCCCGGGCGCGAAGGCCGTCGAGCAGGTAGAGCGCGGCGTTGCCGCCGTTGCGCGCCCACTGCACCTGGACCTTCACCGGGCCCATCTTCGAGGGCACCATGAGTTCTTCGTAGCCACCGGCCGGTGCGCGCAACACGGGTGCCGACACCGACGGTGCGGCAAGCGCGGTCGGGGCCGCTCCCGCGGCGATCGGCAGCACAAGGGCTGCAGCGCCGACAGCTAGAATTCGATTACGCCAACCACGAGATGCCGGCGCGACGGCCTTGCCGAAACGCATGTGAATTCCGCTCTCTTTCTGCTGTTATGGCATGCCAGCCTCGTCTGCCGTCCTCGACGCGGCCCCGACAGCCCGGTCGATCAGACGGATGAAACAACGATCTGGTCACACTTACGCTCGCTGGAGGATATTCGACCCGCCAATTAACCGCAAGGCCAACAGAACTCAGCTGTGAAATGCCCGTATGGGCGGCGTGTCGGGCAGGGTTGGTCAACCCAGGTAGACCTGGGCGGCGAGGGGCCGACGGGAGAAATTAAACGCCCGGCGCAGTTATGCGCCGGGCGTTTGTGAAGATCAGATCGGCTAGCCGATGTTGTTCGACAAATCCGGGATCATCCGCAGTGCTTCGTCATTCCAGTTGTTCCAGGCGTGGATGCCGAAGGCCGGGAAAGAGTAGGTGACGTTACGGGCGCCCAGAGTCGCCATCCTGACTTCGAAAGCCTTGGTGTTGGCCAGCGCCAAGGCTTCCAGCGCCATTCCGTTGACGGTGCCCATGTTCGGGCCGTCGGTACTGGTCGGCAGGCCTGAGCCCGCCGCTATCCACAGCCGGGTGTTGTTGCCTACCAGGTTGGGGGCGAACACGAACGGGTCCATCCGCAGCCACTGTGGGCCCCACGGCGGTGCCATGGAGTCCACGTTGTAGCCGCCCGCGTCGAGCATCGCGAGCCGGATGGCCTCGCGCATGCCGGGGGCCGAGATGTTCAGGTACCCCGAATACGCACCGGCGAAGGAGAACTGGTCCGGGTGGTAGGCGGCCAGCGTCAGCGCGGCCGAACCGCCCATCGACAGGCCGAACACGCCGTTGCGGAAGCGGTTGAAGCCGAGGCGGTCGGCGAGCGCGTTGCGCAGTTCGCCGGTGAGGAACGATTCCCACTGGTAGCGGTAGCTCTTGCCCGGTCCACCGGACAGCGCGTTGCCCGCGCCGGAACCCGACGACGGCGCGCCGTTGCCCGCGATACCGAAGAAATCGCTCGGCGCGTTCCAGTCGGCGTAGAAGCTCGACATGCCGCCGACGGGCATCACCACATTGATATTCGCGGCGGCGAGCGCGTTGGGGATATCGGTTTCGATCTCCCAGCCGTTGAGGTTCTCCGGTGCGCGCATGCCGTCGAGGACGTAGACGACCCGGTTGGTGTTGCCATCGGCGGCGCGCAGCACGCGCGACTTGATCGGACCCATTCCGGAATCGACCCAGAAATCGAAGGCATTGCCGTTGAAGCCTGCCGAGGCGGGGGCGATCCCTCCGGTGACGGCTGTCGCGATCGGAACGAGCAGAGCCATGGATACGCCCGCGGCCCAACGCCGAGCCCACGAACCAGGGGCGGCGGTCTTCACGGGCCTACGCTCGCGGCGCAGTGTTCGCATTCGACTAGACCTTTCTCGCAGACCGAACGCGCAAATCCCGAGCTACGCAGTCGGATCCCTCATCGGACGTCGAGAGAAACCAATCCAGGGCAAAACGGACGATTCAACCTCGACGCATGCTCACTGTGTATAAATCGGTGACGAATGGTCTACATGTTGCTGGAAAGTGACCCAGAGCACAACTCCCGGTGATCTGTCGCACATGATTCGTCACCGCCTGTGGCTCGGATCGTGACGAAAACGAAGAAAACCGCCCGGCGCTGACGAGGCACCGGGCGGTTTTCGGGTCGAGCTGGAGTGACTAGCCGATGTTCGCGGACAGGTCCGGGATCATGCGGTTGACTTCGGTCTCCCAGTTGCGCCAGTTGTGCACGCCGGTGATCGGGAAGTCGAAGTGGGCGTTGCCGCCGCCGAGGGTGGCCATACGGACCTGGAACGCGCGGCTGTTCACCATCGCGAGCAGCTCCAGCGGGACACCCTGGACGATCTCCATCGGGTTGGACACGTCACCGGCGCCGGGGATACCACTGGCCGCGGAGACCCAGATGCGGGTGCCGTTGCCGACCAGGCGCGGGGCGAAGACGAACGGGTCCATGTGGAACCACTGCTGGCCCCACGGCGGCGCCATCGCGTCGATGTTGAAGGCACCGGCCGAGACCATCGCCACGCGCATCGCTTCACGCATACCGGGGGCCGAGATGTTCAGGTACCCGGAGAACGAGCCCGCGAAGCTGAACTGGTCGGGGTGGTAGGCGGCCAGCGTCAGCGCGGCGGAGCCACCCATCGACAGACCGAACACGCCGTTGTTGTTGGGGTTGAAGCCCAGACGCGCCGACAGCGCGTTGCGCAGGTGGCTCGTGAGGAAGGTTTCCCACTTGTAGGTGTTCTTCTTGCCTGCCACCTGGGTGGGCGCGACCGACGAACCGGTCATCGCCGAACCGGTCGCCGCCGAACCGGTGGAGCTACCACCCGAACCGGCGTCGAGGCCGAAGAAGCTGCTCGGCGCGTTCCAGTCGGCGTAGAAGCTGGACTGGCCGCCGACCGGCATCACGACGTTGATGTTGGCGTCCATCAGCGCGCGGGCGACATTGGTGTCTTTCTCCCAGCCGCTGAGGTCGTCGCCGGCGCGCATACCGTCGAGCGCGTACACGACCCGATTGGTGTTGCCGTCGGCCGCGCGGAAGATCCGCGACTTGATCGGGCCCATCTCCGAGTCGACCCAGAAGTCGAAACCTGTGGGATCGAAGGCCGCCGTCGCGGTGCCGGTGGGACCGGCCACAGCAGCACCGATCGGCAGCACTACAGCCAGGGAGAGAAGCACCGATCGTTTGAGCCAGCCGGCTCCCCGGGCTCTGAGACGTCCGCCACGCATTCTGTTATGGGCCTTTCCTCATGCGGTTCGCGCGGAACCGCGGTTGCAATGACCGCCGACTAGTTACCGGCACACCAGTGCGCCGACGGGCCGTTCCTCCAGTGACCATATCGCTACATACCTGGCTTGGCGTTACCGAAAAGTGATTTAGCGGCGAACACCACTAAATAAGGCCTGGCCAGCCGGTGTGAGTCATAGGTCGACGGGTATCGGCACCGACCGGCCGGGCCGATTCAGCGTGGGGGCTCCGGGAAAGGATTCACCAGCCCACAGCGCTGGATCTCGTACTTGGGGACCCGGTCGATCCGGTATTTCGAGAAGGCGAGGGCGTTGCGGAAGTTGTGTGTGAACCGGTCCAGGGTGAGCGGTTCGCGAACAGAGATCATCAGCGCCTGGGTCTGCGGGCACGACATCGCCGTGCGCGCCTGGGTGACCCATTTCTCGTCCATGTACCAGGGCATCCACGGGTGGATGTCGACCATGCCCGAGTCCGCCACGACCCAGTCCGGCAGCAGGCTCTTGTCGTGGCCGATGCGGCCGTCGGCGAGCCGGTCCGAGTGTGCGGCCAGCGGGTAAGCCAGGCCCATCGGGTCGATCACGCGGACGTCCAGCGGCACGTTCATGCTCGTCATACCCAGGTTCAGGAAGTAGACCGTGTGCCCGGAACCCTCCTCGGGGATCGGCTCCGGCGGCGGGTCGAGGTACCAGAACGTGAACGCGGGCGAGTTCAGCAACAGGCCGCCCTTGGGGTTGGCGGCGATGTCGTTGACCATGGCCCGCATGCGCGGGTAGTCGAGGTAGTCCTCGGCCAGGATCGGGTGGTCGTGGCCGGTGTTGAGGACGTAGTAGATGCGCTCGTCGACGATGCCCGACGAGCGGATCTTGGTGCCGGTCGTGATCGCCGTCGTGTTCGACGCGTACAGCGACCAGCCCGCGGTGCCGAGCAGCGCGATCAACAGCAGTGCGACAGACCAGTCGCTCTTCCGGAATCGCATCGGAATCGGGACCACGGCCACCGGCAACAGCAGCAGGAACAGCTGGGTGAGCAGCATCCGCCCGTGCATGAAGTCGCCGCCGACGCGCACCGCGTACACGGTGAGCAGCAGACCGCTGCCGAGCACCATCACCACGACCGCGCTCGGCGAACGCAACCACGCACGCAGGCCCGCCACCGAGAACTGCGGCAGCGCGAAGCCCCGCGCGATCCCCGCGACCACACCGGCGATCAGCAGCACGAGCAGCGGAATCCACAGGTAGTACGGGCCGACCAGATCCCACAGGTAGATGGCGCCCTGACCCCACTTGGCACCGCCCGCGTCCTTGGCGACCGCGGTGTTCGGGTAGGGCAGACCGTAGTAGCCCATCCGCCAGATCTGGTACCCCACTGGCACGATCCCGGCGACGAACACGATCAGCGCGCGCAGCGCGATCGGCCCGAACCGGAACGCGGGCATCGGTGCCAGGAAGATCATCCCGAGCGCGAGCACGCCGATCAGCGTGGCCTCGGGGCGAACGAGCGGGGCGAGCCCGGCCAGGAACACCAGGCCCAACAGGCTCGGCACGCGAACGACGGCGGCCTGACTCCAGCGGATCATCAGCCACCACAGCAGCCCGACCCAGCAGATCACCAGACCGCTCTCCAGCCCGGAGGTCGCGTAGTCACGCGCGGGCGGCAGCGCGATGTAGACCAGCACACCGGCCGGAATCAGCAGCTGACCGCTGGTTCCGCCCCACAGCCGCGCGGTGCCGAGCATCGCGAACACCACCGCGAGCACCGAGACCACCAGCGCCACCCCGAGCACCACGTACTCGAGGCGGGCCTGGGTGAGCCAGGAGAAGAACCAGACCAGGTAGGTCCACGCGGTGCTGGTGTTCGCCTCGACCCGCTCGTCGACATTGAAGACCGGGCCGTTGCCCGCGAGCAGGTTGCGGACCGTGCGCAGCACGATCAGGCCGTCATCGGCGATCCAGCGCCGCTGCCACGCACCGACCGTGAACAGCACGGCGGTGATGACCACCCCACCGACGAAGATGGCGCGGGACAGAACCGAGGAACGCGCGTCGGTACGCGGCGACTCGTCGTCGCGTAGCTGCTCGTCTTCGGTTGAATCCTGCTCCGCTACCAACATCTCGTCAGGTGAGATAGACAGCGACACCTACCGCTCCGATCCAGGCAATAGCGAGGAACTGCAGGATGCGGTCCCCCAACGCGATCTCTTCGGGTTCACCGGCCTCGCCACCATCGACGTCGACCGCGTAACGCAGGATTGCGATGGTAAACGGGATCATCGAGATCGAGTACCACTGGGTGTCTCGAGCCGAGTCCTGCTGGAAAGCCCAGAGGCCGTAGAAGACCACGACCGCGGTGGCCGCGAGCGTCCAGATGAAGCGCAGGTAGGTCGGGGTGTAGTACTCGAGCGACTTGCGGATCTTGGCGCCGGTGTCGAGCGCGATCGCCAGTTCGGCGTAGCGCTTGCCCGCGGCCATGAACAGCGAGCCGAACGCCATGATCAGCAGGAACCACTGCGACAGCGCGATTCCGGCCGCCGCGCCACCGGCGACGGCGCGCAGCAGGAAGCCCGAGGACACGATGCAGATGTCGAGCACGGCCTGGTGCTTGAGCCCGAGGCAGTAGGCCAGCTGGATGCCGATGTAGATCGCCATCACCACGGCCAGGTGCCACGAAGCCAGGAACGAACCGGCGATCGAACCGATCAGCAGCACCGCCGACAGCGCGTAAGCCAGGTTGACGGGAACGACGCCCGCCGCGATCGGCCGGAACCGCTTGGTCGGGTGCGCCCGGTCGGCGTCGACGTCGAGCGAGTCGTTGACCAGGTAGATGCCGGAGGCCGCCATGCAGAACACGATGAACGCGATCGCGACATGCACGAGCACGCCCGCGTCGCCGACCGCTTCCGGTCCGACGGCGAGCGGCGCGGCGAGCACCAGGACGTTCTTGACCCACTGACGTGGGCGCATGGCCTTGATGACACCACCGAGCAGAGTCTTCGGCGGGCCCTTCACAGCACCCTCGTCAAGGACGGCGGCGGACGGTTCTTCGCTCATCTGGGCCAAAGTTCTTTCAGTTGCGGTCACTGTCGGAGTCTCTTTTCGGCGGCTAGCACGGCAGCAGCCGACGCGGCCCCCAAAGCGGAACCGGCGATCACGTCGGAAGGGTAATGCACCCCGAGCACAACTCGGGACAGCAGCATCGGTGGGACGATCACCGCTGGCAAGGGTAGCCCGGTCAGTCGGCCGAGCAACACCGCCGCGGCCGTGGTGGACGTGGCGTGCGAGGACGGGAAGCTCAACTTGCTCGGCGTCGACACGTTGACCTGCACCGACGGATCGTTGGGGCGCGGGCGCCGGACGATCCGCTTGATCACGATGGACGCGGCGTGCGCGCCCACCGCGCCCACCGCGACACCGGCCCACTGGCGGCGGCGCGGCTTGTCGACCAGCCAGCCCGCGGCGGCGATGCCGACCCAGCCGAGCGCGTGCTCGCCGAAGTGCGACATGCCGCGCGCGGCGGAGACGACGGCCGGGTTGCTGCCGATGGTGCCCTGCACGGCGTTGAGGATCGCGACCTCGACCGGGACCTCTACGTAGTCGCCGTCGCAATCGCAGCTGCCGCAGCAGCCTTCCTCGGCCAGTTCGAGCTCGGGCAGTTCGGTGTCGGTCACTTCTCGGTTCCGTTCAGGCCGAAGGTCTTCTCCCACGCCGCCGTGCTGGTGAGCTCGGCGTGCGCGGCCCGGTAACGCTGCTGCATCTCCGGGAAGCGGGCGGTGAGTTCCTTGCGCAGGCGCATGGCTTCCTTGAGCAGGTCGCGGGCCTGGCGCGGGTCACGTTTGCGGTAGACGACGCCACGGCCGTCAGCGGTGGTCACGGTGACTCCGTCGACCTGCGAGAGCAGGTACCAGCGCGCGTCCAGGGTCGGCACGTTGAGCTGCGGTGTCTCGTAGGCGGCCGGATCGGCCTTGCGGAAGTTGTGCACCACGCCCTTGGCCAGGCGCGCGACCTTCGCGAGCGGGTTGCCCGGTTCGCCGACCGCGCCGACGCCGTGGCGGTTGGCCAGCGGCAGTTCGGTGGACGAGGGCACGACGACCGCGTCCGGGAACTCCTTGCGCATGCCGTGGATCTTGCCCAGCGCGGTGGGGAGCAGGTCGAACAGGCCCTCGGGGCCTGCCAGGAAGTCGCGGATCGCCTCGTTCTGGATGGCGACCGTGGAGTACTCCAGGCACAGCAGGTGCTTGAGGGTGGCCTTGATCGTGTTCACGATCATCGGCTTGCCGTCGCCGGGCAGGTGCAGGGACGCGACCACGAGGCGGTTGCGCAGGTGGAAGTACGCCTGCCAGTCGATGGCGTCGTCCTTGTCGGACCAGGCCATGTGCCAGACAGCCGCACCCGGCAGGGTGATGGTCGGGTAGCCGGCCTCGCGGGCGCGCAGGCCGTACTCGACGTCGTCCCACTTGAGGAACAGCGGCAGCGGCTGACCGATCTCCTCGGCGACCTGACGCGGGATCACACAGGTCCACCAGCCGTTGAAGTCGACGTCGATGCGCCGGTGCAGCAACTTGGAGTTGTCGCGGTCCTTGAGCGGGTACTTCGAGAAGTCGTGGTCGTATTCGACATTCGGCGCCGAGGACCACATGAAGATCCCGCGGTCGACGACCTCGCCCATGCTGTGCAGGTGCGAACGCTCCTGCAGGTTCAGCATCTGCCCGCCGACCAGCAGCGGCGACTTCGCGAACCGGGAGAACGCGAGGGCACGCAGGATGGAGTCGGGCTCGATCTCGATGTCGTCGTCCATGTAGACGATGTACTCGGCGTCGGTCTTGAGCGCCTCGTACATGACCCGGCTGTACCCGCCGGAACCACCGAGGTTGGGCTGATCGCAGATCGAGAGCCGGTCACCGAGGGTCGCGGCGGCTTCGGTGAAACCGGGCTCGTCGACCACCTTGCGGTTGCCCTGGTCCGCGACGATCACCGCGGCGATGTTGTCGAGCACCAACGGATCCGAGCCGAGCGCGCCGAGCGTCTTGACCAGGTCGGTCGGCCGGTTGAACGTGGGCATGCCGACCGCGATCGAGCCGGTGCCTGCCGCTTCCTGCGGTGCGTACCAACCGCCGGACAGCAGCGTGACGGCCGTGTCGGTGGTGATGTCGAACCAGATCCAGCCACCGTCTTCGAACGGGCCGAGATCGGTTTCGAACTCCACGACCACCGAGTCCGCGCCCTTCGCGACGGCGAACTCCTTGCCCTGCACGTGAATTCGCGAGCCGTCTGCCTTGGACCGGTAGACGTCGGCGCGGCCGTGCCCGGCCAGTTCCAGGCGAAGGACCACCGACTTCAGCACGCTCCAGCGACGCCAGTAGCTGGCGGGCAGCGCGTTGAAGTAGGTGCAGAACGACACCTCCGACTCCGCGCCGATCGACAGCGCGGTGCGGCTGGTGGCGTGCGCGCGACGGGCGTTGGTGGTGGACTCCTCCAGGTAGAGGGTCCGCACGTCGAGGGGCTCACCCGGCCGCGGCAGGATGACCCGCTGCAGCAGCGAGATGGCGCGAGTTTCGGTGGTCACGTCTTCGAGCATGGCTTTGGTCATGCCTCGTCCACCAGCGGCGCACCGGATTCCAGATGCGGACGCAGCACGTTCTCGAACATGCTCAGCGCCGAACCGATCGCCATGTGCATGTCCAGGTACTGGTAGGTGCCCAGACGGCCGCCGAACAGCACCTTCTTCTCGGCGGTCTCCTGCTTGGCCCGCTCGCGGTAGGCCAGCAGCTTGGCGCGGTCCTCGGGGGTGTTGATCGGGTAGTACGGCTCGTCGCCGGTCTGCGCGAAGCGGGAGAACTCGCGCATGATGACGGTCTTGTCGGTCGGGTAGTCGCGCTCGGGGTGGAAGTGGCGCGGCTCGATGATGCGGGTGAACGGGACGTCGGCGTCGTTGTAGTTCATCACCGACGTGCCCTGGTAGTCACCGGTCTCGAGGACTTCGGTCTCGAAGTCGATGGTGCGCCAGCCCAATTCGCCCTCGGCGTAGTCGAAGTAGTGGTCGAGCGGGCCGGTGTAGACGACGGGCGCCTCCGGGTTGGCCGCGACGATCTCGTCACGCACGTCGAACCAGTCGGTGTTCACCCTGACCTCGATGAGGTCGGAGGCGGCCATGTTCTCCAGCCACTTCGTGTAGCCGTTCTTGGGCAGACCCTCGTAGGTGTCGTTGAAGTAGCGGTTGTCGAAGGTGTAGCGCACCGGCAGGCGGGTGATGTTGCCCGCGGGCAGTTCCTTCGGGTCGGTCTGCCACTGCTTGGCGGTGTAATCGCGGATGAACGCCTCGTAGAGCGGGCGCCCGATCAGCGAGATCGCCTTCTCCTCGAGGTTCTGCGCATCGGCGGATTCGACCTCGGCGGCCTGCTCGGCGATGAGCTTGCGGGCCTCTTCCGGGGTGAAGTAGCGGCCGAAGAACTGCGAGATCATGCCGAGGCCCATCGGCAGCGGGTACGCCTGCCCCTTGTGCAGCCCGAACACCCGGTGCTGGTACCCGGTGAACTCGGTGAACTGGGTGACGTAGTCCCAGACTTTCTTGTTGGACGTGTGGAACAGGTGCGCGCCGTACTTGTGGATCTCGATACCGGTTTCCGGTTCGGGTTCCGAGTAGGCGTTGCCACCCAGGTGGTAGCGGCGGTCGATCACCAATACCCGCTTGCCCAGCACGTTCGCTGCACGCTCGGCGACGGTCAGCCCGAAGAAGCCGGAGCCGACCACGATCAGGTCGTACTGGTTTGCCGGGGCATTGGAATCTGCGTTGACGGAGTTACCCGAGGACGATGCGGCGGTCACGGGTGCCCAGCGTATCGGAAGACCACAGTTTGTCCCGGCGGAGTCTCCGACCACGCCTTGACCAGGGCCGATCCATCCCTCAGGAAAGCGCAGGCCCAGCAGACACGGTCAGTACCCCTGAAACGGGTATCCGCCGGGCCGCCCGGCTCGGATCCAGCGGCCCGTGGACGGCGCGGCCGCAAGGACCAGGATCAGGAGGGGGATGATGCTGGTGATGATGCCGCCGACCAGGGTGACCGCCGGCTCTTCCGACCCGCTCGAGACCGCCGCCACGATCGATATCGCGCTGAGGATCAGGGCGAGCGTGGACAGCAGGATGAGGATCACCCGGCCCGCGGTCTTGCGGCGGAACAGCAGAATCGCGCCGAGCAACCACAGCAGGCCCACCGCGGCCCCGACCAGCAGGCTGACGGTCGCCGCGGATCGAACCGCGTCCCCGGCGGCGCTCCCGGTGTTCTCGCCGAACAGGATCGCCGCGGCGATACCGAGGCCGGCCAGTGCGAGCAGTGACAGCAGCAGTGAGATGACCGCGGCGGTGATCGCCGTGCCGCCGCCCGCTCGCGGCTCACCGTAGCCCGGCGCGTACGGATAGGGCGCGGCGCCGTAAACCGGTGCGCCATAACTGTTTTGGACGGGTGCGCCATAGGGCTGCGGATAGCCCGGCTGACCACCGTACGGGTCGGGTCCGTAGCCGGGTTGCGCATACCCCTGCCCCGCGTACGGGTCATGGCCCTGCTGTGGGCCGTACGGATACCCCATGGTGTTCCCCCTCCTGGCGAGCTGTACCTGTAGCCGCTATCTCGTTCCCCGGCCCCGCAGCACCCTCCGCGGCAATGCTGACCTGCTGAAACTATACGTTCGGTCCGACAACATCGTCCGGGCGAGCGAGTGTGTAGGCCGCGGTCAACGGCAGCGCCGCGGACAACAGCACGAGCCCACCGAACAGCGCGCCCGAAAGTGCCGCCGCCCAACTGTGATTCACGATCGCCGTCACCGCGCCGGGTACCCCGCCGAGACCGGTCGGAATCGAGCGGACAACGGGTTCGTCGGCGAACCAGTGGATTCCGTACCCGGAGTCGTAGTTCACCAGCGTGGCGAGCAGGCCGAGCACCCCGAGGGCGAGCTGCGCTCCGGCGGCGACCACGATCACCCAGCGCCCGGTGTCGTCCCTGCGCGCCAGAAGCAGGCCGCCGTAGGCGAACGCGAACATCGACACCAGCGCGCCGAGCGTGGCGAACAGCGTGAGCGAGTCGTCGAGTTCGCCGGGGTCGCTCAGGAACGACCGCACGAGAACCACAGCACCCACCAGATTCGCCGCGGCGGCGACCCCCGCGAGGCACACGGCGACGATCGCCGCCACCTCACCGCTCTTCGACTTCGTCTCCAGCACGACCATCCCCCGACCGTAGCGCCATCAGCCGCGGCGTACCGAGTTCGAGAACCACGCGCGTCGAACCGTCCGCCACCGCCGCGACCTATCGCGTGATGGTCCAGCGTCGCGTCGGCTCGCTCAAACTGAGCGCGAGGATCACCACATTGAGCGCCAGCCAAGCGTCCAGCGGCCCGAACCGCCAGCCGTGACTGGCCCCGTTGAGCACGATGACCAGCAACGTCGCCGCCGCCATCACCGCGGCCATGGTGAGCAGGATTCGCCTGCCGAGCATCCGCCGCCGCAACAGCAGCACCGCCCCGAGCAGGTACACCACCCCGAGCCCGCCGACGATCCCCGCGCCCACGTAGTCGAGGTCGATCTCGCGCCCGAGCGAGCGGAGTACGGCGGTCGCCGTGCCGACGAAGATTCCCGCCGCGCCGACCAGCACTCCGAGCCGGCCCGCGATCAGCGCGGTCACCGCACGCGAAGGCCGCTCCGGCCGCACCTGTTCCACCACTGCCCCCGCTGTTTGTCGACGTCGCCGTCAGTTATACGGCGGAACGCCCGATCGAGCACTGTGTGGGCGATGGTCACCTCACTACCCGATCGGGCGCCCGCCAACCGCTCAGGCGGGATGAGCTGCGACGTAAGCCCGGAAGGCTTCGAGGATGTACTCGGCCACGCCGTGACCGTGCACGTCGTAGTTGACCCGGAAGCGGGGGTCGGCGACGTACATCTCGCCGAGGCCGAGCAGATATTCGTTCGACACCGTCTTGCCCTGCGTACCGACGCCGAGGAAGGCGCGATGCCGGGCGACGATCGACTGGACGACGTCGCCTTCCACGGGAAGTCCTGCGGTGCAGGCCTTTCCGAAGTCGGTGGCGATGTCGAGCTGGGTCTGCTGGAAGTCCTTCTTCTCGGCGTCGGTCAGCGAACGCCACCAGCGATCACCGCTCTCGTATGCCTCCCTGCCCCAGCGCTCGGTGACTTCGTCCTTGTACTGAGTGTGGTCGAAACCATCGAAAACCTCTGCGGCCATGAGTGGTTCACCTCTTTCCGTCTTGTGCAAAGTGGTCGACACCGATTCGATCTGTCGCGCCACCCGATCCTGTTGTTGCCGAAGCAGTTCCAGATGGGTGCGCAGCGCACCGGCGGTGTCCTGTTCCCCGGCGAGGACCTCGGCGATCACGGGAAGGCCGAGGCCGAGTTCGCGCAGCAGCAGAATTCGCTGTAGCCGAACAAGAGAGGTCTGGTCGTAATAGCGATAGCCGTTGGCCCCGATCCGGCTCGGCTCCAACAGCCCGAGCTGCCCGTAGTGGCGCAACGTACGACTGGTGGTTCCCGCGGCCTTCGCGAGGTCCTGAATGGACCATTCACCCACCATGACCTGCTCCTTTCTCGTCGGTACCTCCACTCTGCAAGTTGACGCTACGTCAAGGTCAAGAGGCGAAACCGACTTCGACCTCCACCGTGTCGCGCTCGGTGTACATCTGCCACAGCCGCGCGCCGAGCTCGGCATTGCCGATCCGCGGCAGCACCAGCCCGGCGGGCACGAGGTCGGGGTCGGCGTCGATGACCGCCTGGACCGCACTGTTCTCGATGAGCGAGCCGATGGCGAAGAGTCCGACGTAGACGCCGGTGCCTTCCACTTCGCGAGCCAGCTGCCGTACGTAGGCGCGCTGCGCCCCCAGCGCGACCCCGACATTTGCCAGGTAGGGCTGCAAATACTCCTCGGAGGCGCCCGAGGTGAACAGCAGCGTGCCACTGCCGCGGGCGATCATCGCGGGCAGCAGGGCGCGGGTGAGGAGGATCGGCGAGTGCACCTTGAGCGCGATCGGCAGCGCGAGGGAAGGCAGGTCGACGTCGATGGTCGTGGCGCTGCGGACCGACATATCGGCGGCCGCCGAATGCAGCGCGACATCGATCGGCCCCAGGTTCTCCTCGACCCGGCCGATCACGTCGAGCACCTGCGCGGGATCGGTGACGTCGGCGATGAACGGTTCGGCGTCGATGCCCTCTGCGCGCAGGGCCGCGGCGCGTTCTACCGGGTGGCGCCCGATCACCGCGATCCGAAAACCGTTGCGGCCGAAGTGTTGTGCCGTCCCGGCACCGAGTCCTGGTCCGTAGCCGAAGATCGCGAGCGTACTCATCAGATACCCCTAAGTTGAGTGGTGGTTCAAGTTATGCCGAACGTAGCACTAAGTTGAACCCATGCTCAAGATATTTCGACCACCGGATTTGTAGGATCAGCGGATGCCCGAGGACAAGCCGTTGCGCAGTGACGCCGAACGCAACCGCGTCGCGCTGGTGACGGCAGCCCGCGAGGTCTTCGAAGAACGCGGCCTCGACGCCCCGCTCAAAGACATCGCCGCCCGCGCGGGCGTCGCGATCGGCACCCTCTACAACCGCTTCCCCACCCGCGACGCACTCATCGCCGCCGCCGTCGCCGACCGGCTGGAAGCGGGCGGCCGGGTCGCCGAACAGGCACTCGAACTCACCGACCCGTGGGAGTCGTTCGTCTTTCTGGTCGAAAAGATCTGCGAACTCCAGGCATCGGACCGCATTCTCGGCGACCTCGCCCTGCGAAATCCCCCCAGCGCCGCCGTCGAGCGCGCCCGCGAATACGGCCACGACCTCATGCGCCGCATCATCGTCCGCGCCCAGGAAGCCGGCGCCCTTCGCCCGGACTGGACCCTCGAAGACATCGCCTTCATCACCTGGTCCCACATCAGCGTTCTCGCCGCCACCAGCACCGTCGCCCCCGACCTCTGGCGGCGCAATCTCGCCCTCATCTTCGACGGCCTACGCGCGAAAGCCGCGCACCCCCTGCCGGTTCCGGCCCTCACCGAGGACCAGTTGATGCAGGCGATGCGCGGCTGACCTGTTCAGCGCTCAGACCCGAGCAGTCGCCGAAACCAGTTCCGGTGCACCAGACTTCACGGTCGGCTCGGCGTCACTGCGCCGCTCGGCCGGATCCGGCACCGCACCCACCGGCGACACCTGCTCTCCCGCGACACCTCCGACGACAGACTTCGGCGGCATCTGCCCGAAGACGGTAGCCGCGAGCGCGACACCGAGGCCGAGGATCTGCAGGGCGGTCAGCGCCTGACCCAGCGCGATCCAGCCGATCACCGCGGCCGACACCGGACTCAGCAGACCGAGGAAGGACACCGACGTCGCCGCCACCCGCGAGATTCCACGAACCCACAGCCAGTAGGCCAGCGCGGTGCCGATGATGCCGAGGTACAGGTAACCGCCGACGGCCTCTCCGTCGAGCGCGGGCGGCGCGCCTTCGATCAGCAGGGCCGGCGGCACGATGAACAGCCCGCCCGCGGTGAGCTGCCAACCGGTCATCGCCAGCGGGCCGACACCGTCGGGACGCCCCCACTTCTTGGTGAGCACGGTTCCCGCGGCCATCGAGGCCGCACCGGCGAGACCGGCGAGCACGCCGAGGAGATCGAGTTCAGCATTGCCGCGGAGCACGACCAGCGAGACACCGAGCACCCCGACGACGCCCGCGATCACCTTGCGCCGAGTCGGCGCTTCGGCCAGCAGCACCGCGGCGAATCCGAGCGCGAACATCGGCGCGACCGCGCCGAGTACCCCGGCGACACCACCCGGCAGCCGGTACGCGGCCAGGAACAGCAGCGGGAAGAACGCGCCGATATTGAGCACGCCCAGCACCGCGGCCCGACCCAGCCACTTGCCGTGCGGCAGCACCCTGGTGAGCGCGAGCAGCACCAATCCGGCGGGAAGCGCGCGCATGAGCGCGGTGAACAGCGGCCGGTCCGGGGGCAGGAATTCCGTGGTCACCGCGTAGGTGGAGCCCCACACGATCGGGGTGAGAGCCGTGAGCGCGAGGGTGCCCGCGTAGCCGGTGGAGCGGGTTGCGGTCGTCATGTTCACTCCTGATTGATAATCTCAACATTGAAATATCTACTCGCCCAGGTATCTCTGCGTCAAGTAGATGAACATTGAGAGTTTCAATCGAGAGGAAAAAAATGATGCGCGACGCGGTCGACCTGATCACCGAGCACTGGAACATCGAGCGCCCGGATGTCGACGTGTCACCGATGGCGATCGTCGGCCGGATCACCCGGCTCTCGCGCATCCTCGAACAGGATCTGAAGCGCTTCTTCGCAGGTCACGGCCTGGAATTCTGGGAGTTCGACGTGCTGGCCACGCTGCGTCGCTCCGGCGGCGAGACCGGCCTCACCGCCGGTGCGCTCAACCGCGCCGCCATGGTCACCTCGGGGGCCATCACCAACCGCATCGACCGCCTGGCCGCGAAGAACCTGGTCCGGCGCGTCCCCTCCCCCGACGATCGCCGCTCGGTCTTCGTGCAGCTCACCGCCGAGGGCCGCGAACTCGTCGACCGGCTACTGCCGCTGCACGTGGCCAACGAGCAGCGCCTGCTCTCCGCCCTCGGCGCCACGGACCGCGAGCAGCTCGCCGACCTGTTGCGCACCCTGGCCGTCGCACTGGACGACACCACGCTCGACTGACGCAGCGGCCCAGCGGTTTCGTCCGGCTACTCCCCGTCGTGCACGCCGGGTACGCCGTGCGACCCTCCGTTGTGCGCGCCGGGCGCAGCGGGATTCACCGGACCGTGTACCGGCTCGCCTCTGACCTCGGCATCCGAAGGGAACTGCACTCCCTGCGGATTGCCCGGTGAAACGGCCTGGGGGACATTGCCTTCCGGCATCTTCAGCCTGGGCCGACCCGATGCTGTCGTGGGCAACTGGTCGCCCACGTCCGGAACGAGCTGGAGCAGCGTGGAGAAGTCGACGACCTGCGCGCCGAGCGTCTTCGTCGCGACGATCACACCGTTCGTGTACAGCCGATACGTGCCTGCCCGTTGCGGCAGCAGCATTTCCGGACCGATCGGCTCGCCCACCGAACTGTTCGCACCGCCGATCCGCCGGTACTCGGTGTCGATCACCGACTCTCCCGCCAGCGCCTCGATGGTCAGATCGGGCTGTGCCGGTGTCGCGGGAACCGCTGGGGCGGGGGCGGATTCGACGAGTTCGCTGGGCGCCGGTCCGACCTCGAAGGTCTGGATATCGGCCGGCCTACCGCCGTCCGGCGCCGCCGAGTATTCCGAACGCAGGATCTGCCCGTCACGCAACAACACCGTGCCCGTGGTGGCGGCGACGGCCTCGGTACTGCGCGAATCCTCTTTCACCGTACCGGGATACGCCTGGCAGTCGGTGGTGTCGCAGGTCTGCGCGTAGGCGTAGCGACTCTCGGCGAGCGCGTAGGAGCGGGCCGCGATCGCTTGTGCGCGCAAGGCTTCGAAGGCGCCCTGGTCTGCCCAGTTGGCCTGCATTTCCGCGGGTAGTACGCCGGCTAAATAGTCGTCGAGGTCCACCTGGTTGACGGTGCGGAAGGACTCGCCTTCGAGCGCCACCCCGAGCGCGCCGCGATAGGCGGTGCCGCCGCACAGGGTCAGATGTTCGTCGGCGGGTCTGCCCGCACCGGCGCCGACCGGATAGACGAAGGGATCGTCGGTCGCGGCCTGCCACAACACTTCACCGTCGCAGCCCGCGGTCACCACCACGTTCGCCCCGCCGTCGGGCAGGGGCGTGAGATGGGCCGCGTCGCCGGGTCCGATCGTGCGACCGGCGACCTGCGCACCGGCGGCGGCGAAGGTGTCGAGGGTGGCGTCGTCCTGCGCCTGGAGCCGGACACCGATCGTTGTCGGTCCGATTTGCCCGAGATCAGCCCCGGGGTAGTAGTGGCCGAGAATTTCCTCGGCCGTCCAGCCCGCCCGCGCGTTGTCGAACGCCCCGACCTGACTCATACCGCGACCGTGTCCGGCGCCGACGGTTGGCGTGATCTGCCCCGGCAGGATCTGCCACAGGCCGATCGCCCCGGTCATCGCCAGGACAGTTCCGCTGACCAGCACCGGCAGTGGCACGGTCCGGATCATCGGCACGGCCCGGCGACGGGCGCCACGGCCGGTACTGCGGGTGATCTTGGTGTCCGCTCTCATACTGCGCTCCCACGGTTTCACGGTTCGACCGGCGGAGCTCGCGTCGGCATGTCGTCGTCGCCTAGCGGGATCCGAGGGCTACATTCGAGCAATCACATAAGTCTCGAGTTGAGGTTGAGATGTGTGACGTATGTTAACTAGTGTGATGCGTGAGGTTAGAGGAAGCAAGCATCACATGCGCGAAAAAACACGAGCTCGACCCGATAGGAGTCGCACGTGCGATACCGAAAGCCGAAACGTTCCTACGTGCTCCCGGTGGTCACGACCCTTGTTGTCGCCGCACCGATCGGCGCGTTCGCCCTCAGCGACTCGACCGACTACCGCAGCGCGAACGATTCCCAGGTCGCGGCCGTGCCGACGCAGCTGGCCGAGGTCGCGCTGACCGCGGCTCCCGACATCACGGTCCCGCTGCGTGACCTGACCGGCCTCGACCTCCCCGACCTGCATCTCTCGGACCTGCGCATGTTGCAGCTGCCGAGCTCGATCCCGATCCCCCCGGGATTACCGGTGCCCCCGGGCGTGGCGCTGCCCGCCGAGATCCCGCTGCCGCAGCTGCCGACGAAGCCGCAGCCGACCCCGACGCAGCAGGCCACACCGGGTGCCGCGGCGCCCGGGGCCGCTACGCCGCCCGCGCGCCCACCGGTCCCGAGCACATCGGTCCCGACCGCGCCCCCGGCTCCACCGGCCGCGACACCCCAAGCCCAACCCCCCGCTCCGGGCGCGCCCGCTCCGGCGCCAGGAGGCACAACCACCCAGCCTCCAGCGGCTCCGGCCGCACCCGCCACCGGCGCCCCGGTCTCCCAAAGCCATTCCGGCGGAGCCAAATTCATCGCCGACCCGGAGAACCTCGAACCCGGCACGACCCCCGACACCCCCGCCCTCTCACCGGGCGCGGTCGGCGCCGACGTCATCGACCAGGTGGGCGCGCAGGTCAAGGAACTCACCCAGGACACCCCGTTCAGCATGGTCGCCGTCACCGCCCGCGACATGGCGAACACCACCACCAAGCTGCGGGCTCGCCAGCTCGACGGCAACTGGGGCCCCTGGTACAACGCCGATCCGGTCGATACCAGGGCCACCGATCAGACCCCGGCCGACGCACCCACCGGCACCGAACCGATCTACGTCGGCGAGACCACCGCGGTGCAGATGCTGGTCACCCGCAAGCCCACCGCGGGCCCGGACCACGATCCGGCCCACCTCACCGAGGCCGCGCTCAAGGCCGTCCTGATCAATCCGGGCCGGGCCGCGATCGATGCCGCGCTCAACGACGTCGCCGCGGCGCTGCCCGGTGGCGGACCGAAGGTCATCACCCGCGCGCAGTGGGGCGCCGACGAGTCGATCCGCTGCCAGGAACCCACCTACGACGACGGCGTCGGCGGCATCACCGTGCACCACACGGCCGGTCGCAACGACTACAGCCGCTCCGAATCCGCGGGCATCGTCCGCGCGATCTACGCCTATCACGCCGAAACGCTCGGCTGGTGCGACATCGGCTACAACGCCTTGGTCGACCAGTACGGCCAGATCTTCGAAGGCCGCTACGGTGGCCTCGACCGCGCGGTCCAGGGCGCGCACGCGGGCGGTTTCAACGAGAACACCGCGGGTGTGGCGCTGATGGGCAACTACGAGACCGAGGATCCGAGCAACGAGTCGATCAACGCGATCGGCAAGTTCATCGGCTGGCGGGCCAAGCTCGCCGGGATCAATCCCAAGGGCACGACCACGATGTACTCCGAGGGCACCGAGTTCACCCCGTACGCGTACGACGAAGCGGTCGACCTGCCGGTGGTGTTCGCGCACCGCGATGTCGGCAACACCGACTGCCCCGGTGACGCCGCCTACGCGCTGATGGATCGCATCCGCGGGATCGCGGCGGGCAATTCCGGCACCTACACCTCGCCCCCGACCGCGTATCGTCCGCCGAGCCAGCAAGCCCGCGCACCGCAGGGCAACATGGCCGAACTGGGCGCGATGGTGGACAAGTTCCTCGGCCTGTCCGTCGACAACGCGATCGCCAAGCACTGGGTGGCCAAAGGCGGGGTCGACGGTCCGCTCGGCGCACCGCAGTCGGACCTGATCTCAGGCGCGCAGGGCCGTCAGTACGCGAAGTTCGCCAACGGTTTCGTCTATTCGGGCGAGGGCGGTCAGGTGTTCGAGGTGGTCGGCGCGATTCTCGACCGGTATCTGAGCCTGGGCGCCGATTCGGGCGTACTCGGTCTGCCGACCGCGAGTTCGTACCTCGTCCCGAACGGTCTCCGCACCGATTTCCAGCACGGTTCGCTGGTGCTCAACGAGCTAACGGGCATCGTCACGACGTTCTGGAAGACCTACGACGAGACCTACAAGCAGGAAATGAACGGTCAGCCGAAGCCGGGTCAGGCCCACACCGCCCCGACCCTCGGACTGGCGGTTCCGGCGCCGGCTCCGGCTGACCCGCAGGCACCCGCCGAACCGCAGGCCCCGCCCGCCGAACCGGCACTCGCTGAACAGATCCCCCTCGAGCAGGTTCCGGCAGACCCGCCGGCTCCCGAACCCGCCCCGACCGGCTAACCCCCGGTCACGGCGAAGAACGGCCGGTGCACCCTCCGAGCGAGGGGCACCGGCCGTTTTATTGGAGCGCTGGCGTGCTCGAGCGGGGCCCTTCGGGTAGAGACATACGAGGTGCGCCGCTGGGTTACCTCCACCAGCGTTCGAGGACCATCGCGACACCGTGGTCGATATTGCTGCCGGTCACCTCGTCGGCCGCCGCCCGGGCCTCGGGATGGGCGTTGCCCATCGCGACGCCGTGCCCGGCCATCGCCAGCATCGGGACATCGTTGGGCATGTCGCCGAAGGCCACGATCGACGAGTGTTCGGCGCCGATCCGGCGCGCGACCTCGGCCAGCCCGGACGCCTTGGTCACCTGCGGCACCGCCAGCTCGATCAGCCCGCTCTCGGTGGAGTAGGTGATCTCGGCGCGGTCGCCGATGAGCGGAGCCAGCACCGCGCGCATGTCGGAACTGCGGGCCGAACTGAGCCGGATGAGCATTTTGATCGCGGGTGAGTCGATCACCTCGGCGTGTGAGACGACGGTGTCGTCGGGGTTGAGCCAGGCGTGTTCGTAGGTCGGCGAACTGACGAACTGCTGGGTCACGGCGTCGTGCGCGCTGGCCCCGACCCGTTCGGTCGCCAGGCCGCAACCAGGGAGCGCGTGCTCGGCGATGTCGGCCAACCAGCTCAGGGTCTCGACGTCGAGGGTGTGGCTCGACAGCACCCGATCGGTGGCGCTGTCGTAGATGACCGCGCCGTTTCCGCAGATGGCGAGCGGTGCGTACCCGAGTTCGCTGACGACCGGGTCGATCCAGCGCGGCGGGCGGCCGGTGGCCAGCACGAAGGTGGCGCCGTCGGCGACGAGGGCCCCGACGGCCGCCTTGGTGCGCGCCGAGATCTTGTCGGAGTCGTCGATCAGGGTGCCGTCGACGTCGCTGGCCACCAGCCGCGGTTTCGGGTGCAGGTGCGTCATCCCATCTATCCTGCCGCACGTCGCCACGCGGGGATGCCGGACTGTCCCTATGATCAGGGCCTGATTACCCGATCCAGAGGGGACTGATGACCGGCTTCTTGTTGCGGCGCACACTCAACTACGTTGTGCTCCTTCTGCTGGCATCATTTCTGACGTTCAGCCTCGCATCACTCACGTTCAACCCGCTCGAGAGCCTCGAGCAGCGCAACCCGCGCCCGCCGCAGTCGGTGATCGACGCGAAGGCCGACCAGTTGCATCTCGACGAGCCGATCCCACAGCGCTATCTCACCTGGCTCGGCGGCGTCGTGCAAGGCGATTTCGGGACCACCCTGGCCGGGCAGCCGGTGAGCGAGGAACTGGGCAGACGGGTGGCGGTGAGTCTGCGGCTGCTGATCCTCGGTTCGGTCATCGGCACCGTGCTCGGCGTGCTGATCGGCGCGGCGGGGGCGATCCGGCAGTACAAGTTCAGCGACTATTTCTCGACGGTGCTGTCGCTGCTGATCATCTCGACACCGATCTTCTTGCTGGCGACGCTGTTGAAATACGGCGCGCTACAGATCAATACGATGACCGGAACGCAGATCTTCCTGTACACCGGCGAGACCTCCGCCACGCAGGTCAACGGTTTCTGGAACCAAATGCTCGACCGCGCACAGCATCTGGTGCTGCCCACCTTGGCGCTGGCGCTCGGATCCATGGCCGGCTACAGCCGCTACCAGCGCAACGCCATGCTCGATGTGCTCGGCAGCGACTTCATCCGAACAGCGAGAGCCAAAGGCCTGACCCGCAATCACGCGCTCTATAAACACGGCCTGCGCACCGCGCTGATCCCGATGGCGACTCTGTTCGCCTACAGCCTCGGCGCCTTGATCACCGGCGCCACCTTCGTCGAGAAGATCTTCGGCTGGCACGGTGTCGGCGAATGGCTGATCGATTCGATCAATTCCCAGGACCTCTACGTGGTGGTGACGGTGACAGCATTCGCCGGCCTGGTGGTGCTGGTGTCGGGGTTGCTCTCCGACGTCGTCCTTGCCCTGCTCGACCCGAGGGTGCGTGTCTCATGACCGAAACCGAACTCATCGCCGTCGGCGCCCCCGAGGTCGCGGCGGCCGGTCGCCGCAAACTGGTCTGGCGGCGCTTTCTGCGCAACAAGCCCGCCGTGGTCGGCGCGGTGATCCTGGTGCTGATGTTCGTGGCCAGTTTCGTGCTGCCGCCACTGCTGCCGTGGGACTACCAGCAGATGGACTACAAGGCGCTGCTGAAACCGCCGAGTCTCGAGCACCCGTTCGGCACCACCCAGATCGGTCAGGACGTGCTCGCCCAGACCATGCGCGGCCTACAGAAGTCCCTGATCATCGGTTTCTGCGTGGCGATCTGCTCCAGCGTCATCGCGGCGACAGCGGGCGCGGTGGCCGGACTGCTCGGCGGCTGGCCCGACCGCGCGATCATGTGGTTCGTCGACCTGTTGCTGGTGGTCCCCAGTTTCATCATCATCGCGCTGTTCGCACCGCGCACCAAGGGTTCGGGGTCGATCGCGATCCTGATCGTGCTGCTGAGCGTGTTCGGCTGGATGATCGCCGCGCGCATCATCCGCGGCCTCACCCTGAGCTTGCGCGACCGTGAATTCGTCCGCGCTGCCCGGTATATGGGCGCGCCGACCCGCACCGTGATCCTCAGTCACATCATCCCGAACATCGCCTCGATCCTGATCATCGACACCACCCTCGCGGTCGGTGCCGCGATCAGCGCCGAAACCGGTTTGAGCTTCCTCGGTTTCGGTGTGCAGCCGCCGGACGTCTCGCTGGGATCGCTCATCGCGGCGGGCACCAAATCGGCGCTCACCTATCCGTGGCTGTTCCTGTTCGCCGGTGGCCTGCTGATCACGATCGTGTTGTCCGCCAACCTGGTCGGTGACGGCTTGCGTGACGCGTTCGACCCCGGCGCCCGCGGCGCGCGCAAGTCGCGCAAGGAGGTCGCCGAGCACAAGGAGCAGGCGCAGGTGGAGTTGAAGAAAGCCGAGAAGCGATGACCGCGTCGACCGCACCCCTGCTCGAGGTCACCGACCTGCGGGTCTCCTTCCCCGGTGAGGAAGGCCGCGTCGAGGCGGTGCGCGGGGTGAACTACACCGTCGCCGACGGCGAGGTGCTCGCCATCGTCGGCGAGTCCGGCTCGGGCAAGTCGGTGTCCTCGCTCGCGGTGATCGGGCTGCTGCCCGACCAGGCACGGGTGCAGGGATCGGTGCGCCTGCGCGGCCGCGAACTGCTCGGCCTCGGCGACAAGCAGATGTCGAAGCTGCGCGGTTCCTCGATCAGCATGGTCTTCCAGGATCCGCTCTCCGCGCTGACCCCGGTGTACCGCGTCGGTGATCAGATCGCGGAAGCCCTGCTCGCACACGGCGAGATGAGCCGCAAGGAAGCGGGCGAGCGGGCCATCGAGCTGCTCGAACTCGTCGGCATCGCCGATGCCAGGGCCCGGTCCAGGGCGTTCCCGCACGAGTTCTCCGGCGGTATGCGCCAGCGCGTGGTGATCGCGATGGCCATCGCCAACGATCCCGCGCTGATCATCTGCGACGAACCGACCACCGCGCTCGACGTGACGGTGCAGGCCCAGATCCTCGCGCTGCTGCGCAAGGCGCGCGATATCACCGGCGCGGGCGTCATCATGATCACCCACGACATGGGCATCGCGGCCACCGTCGCCGACCGGGTCGCCGTGATGTACGCGGGCAAGGTTGTCGAAACCGCGCCGGTCACAGAGCTTTTCGCAGCCCCGCGGATGCCGTACACCGTCGGCTTGCTCGGTTCCATCCCGCGCATGGACGGCCCGCCGCGCACGCCGCTGATCCCGATCCTCGGCGCCCCGCCTGCCATGCACGCCCTGCCGCCCGGTTGCTCGTTCGCGCCACGCTGCCCGGTCTCGATCGGCGACTGCACCGCCGCCGAACCCCCGCTGGAGAAGGTGAGCCCCGGTCACTCGGTCGCCTGCATCCGCACCGCCGAGGTCGGCACGCATCAGCTCTTCGAGGCCTACCGCAAGGAGATCCCGGCCCCGGCGCACCCCGACCGCACCGACGACGACGTGGTCCTGCGCGTCACCGACCTGGTGAAAACCTTCCCCCTCACCTCCGGCGTGCTGCTGCGCCGCCGCACCGGCGAGGTCCGCGCGGTCGACGGCATCAGCTTCTCCGTGCGCGCCGGCCGCACCCTGGCGCTGGTCGGCGAATCCGGTTCGGGCAAGTCGACCACCCTGTCGCAGATCATGGATCTGGCGCCTCCGCAGTCGGGCAGCATCGAAGTGCTCGGCAACGACGTCGCCACCCTCACCAAGGCGCGCACCCGCGAGATCCGGCGCAAGATGCAGATCGTCTTCCAGGACCCGAGTTCCTCCCTCGACCCGCGCCTGCCGATCTTCGACGTCCTCGCCGAGCCACTGCGCATCGACGGCCGGTCCCGCGAAGAAGTCAACCGGCGGGTGCCGGAGTTGTTGCGGCAGGTCGGGTTGCGGCCCGAGCACGCCGATCGCTACCCCTCGGATTTCTCCGGCGGCCAGAAGCAGCGCATCAGCATCGCCCGCGCACTGGCCCTCGACACCCAACTGCTGGTCCTCGACGAACCCGTCTCCTCGCTGGACGTGTCGATCCAGGCCGGCGTCCTCAACCTGCTGCGCGACCTACAGGCCGAGCACGGACTGTCCTACCTGTTCGTCTCCCACGACCTGTCGGTGGTGCGCAACCTCGCCCACGACATCGCGGTGATGCTGCAGGGCAAGATCGTCGAATCCGGTCCGGCCGAGCAGATCTTCGCCGATCCTCAGCACGAATACACGCGCTCGCTCATCTCGGCCGTACCGGAACCCGTCGTCAGCGGCTGAGAACGTCGGTCCAGCCGAAAGAGGAGGCGCCATGAGAACCCGTCGAATGCAAGCAGGGCGTAGTGCTCGATTGCGATGTGCTGCCGTGGTGGTGGCTGCCGGGATGATCGTGGCGGGTTGTGGGGGTGGCGACGAGTCGGCGGCCGGGTTGAGTGATGCGATCGGGTCCACCAGCGACATCAATCCCAAGGGTGTCGACGAGCTGCGCGAAGGCGGCAACCTGCGCTTGGCGACCACCTCGTACCCGGCGAATTGGAACACGCTGTCCAACGACGGAAACGAAGCCGAGATCGCCGAGATCGTGCGCCCGATGATGCCGCGCTCTTTCGAGATCGATGCGGCGGGCCAGCTCAGCGTCGACACGGACTATTTCACCGATGTGGCACTGACCAGCACCGACCCGATGCGAGTGACGTACTCGATCAACCCGAGTGCGGTGTGGTCGGATGGTTCGCCCATCACCTGGGAAGATATCGCCGCCCAAGCGAACGCGCTCAGCGGCCGGGACAAGCGCTACCTGATCGCGATCACCAACGGCTTCGAATTCGTCGAGAAGGTGGAGCGCGGCATCGATGACCGCCAGGCGGTCCTCACCTTCAGCACCCCCTTCGCCGACTGGCGCGGCCAGTTCGCGGGTAACAGCACTCTGTACCCCAAATCGGTGACCAGCACACCAGAAGCCTTCAACACCAGCCTCGTCGATGCGATCAGCCTCACGGCTGGTCCGTTCGTCGTCACGAACACCGACCGATCGCAAGGCCGAATCGTCCTGGGCCGCAACCCGAAATGGTGGGGCGACAAGCCGGTCCTCGACACCATCACCTACAGCGTGCTCGACCGCACCTCTTGGGTACAGGCTTTGCAGAACAACGAACTCGACCTTGCCCAGCTCTCCACCATCGACGACGTGAAGACAGTCGGCGGCACGGAGAACCTGGTCATCCGCCGGGCCCCCGGTAATCGCTGGCGCCACATCACCTTCAACGGCGCGCCCGGTTCGATCCTGGCCGATCCAGCTGTCCGCGTGGCGATCTCGAAGGCGATCGACCGACAGGGCATCGTTTCGGCCATCCAGAACGGGCTCGTCGAGAGCCCTCGGCCGCTGAACAACCACGTTTTCCTCCAGGGCCAAAAGGGCTACCAGGACAACAGCCTCGGCTACGACCCGGATGCGGCGTCCCGCGAACTCGATGCCCTCGGCTGGGTCCGCACCGGCGACAGCCGCACCAAGGACGGTCGCAAGCTCGTTATCCGCGACGTCATGTACAACGACCCGACCTGGGTCCAGATCGCGCAGATCATCCAGCAGAACCTGGCCGCCATCGGCGTCGAACTCACCATCGACACCAAGCCCGCCACAGGCTATTTCACCGACGTCATCCAGCCCGGCGATTTCGATGCCGCGCAGTTCACCTTCCAGGGCGACCCTTTCCCCCTCGCCAGCCTGCGCCAGATCTACTACTACGACCCGAACGACCTCCAAGGCAACTTCGGTCGCATCGGATCCCCCGAACTCAACGCCCTCATCGAACGCACACTCACCGAACTGGATCCGCAAAAGTCCACCGACCTCGCAAACCAGGTCGACCGCAAGGTATTCGAAGAAGGCCACTCCCTCCCCCTGATGCAGTCCGACGGCAGCTTCGGCGCCCGCACCACCCTCGCCAACATCGGCTCCCCCGGGTTGGCAACGTACGACTACACGAAGATCGGATTCACGAAATGACCACAGCTACGTACGCCAGGCGGCTCCGCCAGGCAGGTTTCCGCATCGCGGTGCCCGTTTTCGCTATGACGTTGGCGATTGGTGGTTGTGCGTCCGATGACAGTTCGCAGATCGGCGCAGACTCCATCGGTGCCGTGAACGACATCAATCCCAAGGATGTCAGTGAAGTCCAGGACGGTGGCAATTTCCGTCTGGCGCTGACTGCCTTCCCTGAAACCTTCAATTCGGACCACGTTGACGCGAGTGCTGATGTCTCCGCAGTTGTCGGATGGACGCTGCCGGGCACGGTCACGTCTAACGCGGCGGGTGAACTGTCGATTGACCACGATTACTTCACCGATATCCAGCTCACCGGCACCGCGCCGCAACAGGTGACCTACACGATCAATCCGGAAGCAGTATGGTCTGACGGCACTCCCATCACCTGGGAGGACATGCGCTCCCAGGCGCAGGCGCTGAGCGGCAAGGACGTCGCGTTCCAGGTTCGCGGCACCGACGGATTCGATCGAGTGGAGAAGGTCGAGCGTGGCGTCGACGATCGCCAGGCCGTGGTCACCTTCGCCAAGCATTACGCCGAGTGGAAAGGCATGTTCAATCCGCTCTATCCGAAGGCATCCACCGAATCACCTGCCACGTTCGAAAATTGGGCACGCAATAGTCTGCCCGTATCCGCAGGTCCCTTCTTGGTCGGCGCGATCGACCGCGCACAACAGCGCATCACGCTGAACCGCAACCCCAAGTGGTGGGGCAATACGCCCAAGCTCGACACGATCACCTTCGCCGTGCTCGACTACTCCGCGCGCATGGCGGCTCTGCAGAACAACGAACTCGATGCGGCTTCCGTTTCCGGCATCGAAGAAGTGAAGACTGCGGCCGGTTCGCCGGGGCTGGTTGTGCGGCGCGCGCCGTCGACGACCTACTCGCACTTCACCTTCAATGGCGCCCCGGGTGCGATTCTCGAGGATCCGCAATTGCGCGTCGCGATCTCGAAGGCAATCGACCGACAGACGATCGCGAACGCACGCCAAAACGGCCTGGTCGAGAAGCCGGAGCCGCTGAACAACCACATCTTCATGAAGGGCCAGAAGGGCTACCAGGACAACTCCGCCCCATTGTCCTATGACCCTGCGGCGGCCGCCAAGATGCTGGACGACCTGGGCTGGAAACTCAATGGTGAGGTCCGGGAGAAGGACGGGCGAAAGCTCGAGCTGACCGACGTCATGTACCAGCAGGACGCCTGGGTGCAGATCGCCACGATCGCTCAGCAGAATCTGGCCGCAGTGGGTGTGAAGCTGAATATTCGCACCGTGCCGGGCAACGGCCTGTTCAAAGATGTCGTCGACCCGGGCAACTTCGATATCGTCCAGTTCAGCTGGTCCGGTGGCATTCTGCCGCTCGGCGTACTGCCGCAGATCTACGCCTACGATCCGAACAACCGGCTGAGCAACAAGGGCCGAATCGGAACCCCGGAACTCAATGCGTTGATCGAAGAGACCATCGCCGAGCTCGACCCGGAAAAGGCCATCGAGCTTGCCAACAAGGCGGACCGGATGATCTTCGATATCGGTTTCTCGCTCCCCATCGTGCAGTCTCCCGGCGCGATTGCGGTGCGTTCCACGGTAGCCAACTACGGCGCCTTCGGTCTTGCATCGACAGATGCGACCAAGGTCGGCTTCGTCAAGTAACCCTCCGCCACGCGCGGAAAGGAAGGATCACCATGCGAATTCGCTCGCTGGGTACCAAGTTCGCCATTCCGTGCGTGGCGGTCGGCCTGATCCTGTCAGGCTGTTCCTCTGACAACGCCGTAACACCGGGCACCGCCACAATCGGCAGCACCAACGACATCAACCCTCATGATGTGGCGGACCTGCGTGATGGCGGCAATCTGCGGCTGGTGTTGAGTTCCTTCCCGGAGTCGTTCAACTATCTGCAGGTCGACGGCGGCACCGAGAGCACCGGTGACGTGATCGAACCGACGTTGCCAGTGGCATACACCAGCAATGCGGCCGGGGAACTGGCGATCAACCACGACTACTTCACCGATATCCAGCTCACCGGCAACAACCCGCAGCAGGTCACCTACACGATAAATCCCAAGGCGGTGTGGACCGACGGGACGCCGATCACTTGGGAGGACATGCGTTCGCAGGCGGCGGCGCTGAGTGGACGGGACACGTCGTATCTGATGACAGCCACCAGCGGCTTCGAGCGGGTGGAGAAGGTCGAGCGTGGTGTCGACGACCGGCAGGCGATCGTCACCTTCTCCCAGCCCTATGCCGAATGGCAGGGTCAGTTCAGTCCGCTGTATCCGAAGGCCACCACCGAGTCCGCCGCCGCGTTCAACGACCGTGATCGCAACGGGCTCGCAGTGAGCGCGGGCCCGTTCCAGATCAGCGCGATCGATCGTGGACAGAACCGAATCACGTTGACCCGCAATCCGGCATGGTGGGGCGCCACCCCTAGGCTCGACACCATCACTTTCAGCGTGCTCGACAGTTCGGCGTGGCTGCCCGCGATTCAGAACAACGAACTAGACATCGCCTACATGTCGGGCATCGAGAATGTCACCGGCGCGAAGCAGGCCGCCGGCGTAGTGCTGCGGCGCACGCCGGAGCCCAGCTGGTCGCACATCACGTTCAATGGCGCGCCGGGTTCACTGCTCGAAGATCCACAGGTGCGGATCGCTATCTCCAAGGCGATCGACCGGCAGGGCATCGTCAACGCATCCCAGAATGGCGTAGTGGACGATCCGAAGCCGCTCAACAACCACATCTTCATGAATGGGCAGAAGGGGTACCAGGACAATTCGGCACCCATCTCCTTCGACCCGACCGCGGCCGCGAAAATGCTCGACGACCTGGGTTGGAAGCTCAACGGCGACGTGCGTGAGAAGAACGGCCGCCGTCTGGAGATCCGCGATGTGATGTACCAGCAGGACGGTTGGGTCCAGACCGCACAGATCGTCCAGCAGAATCTGGCGCAGATCGGGGTGAAGCTGAACATCCAAACTGTGCCGGGTAGTGGACTTTTCAAGGATGTGATCGATCCGGGCAATTTCGAGCTGGCGCAATTCAGCTGGGGCGGTAGCTATCTCCCGCTCGGGGCGTTGCCACAGATCTACGCTTATGATCCGAACAACTTGCAGTCCAACAAGGCACGGATCGGTTCGCCAGAGCTCAATGCCTTGATCGAGCGGACCATCGCCGAACTCGACCCCGACAAGGCGCGTGAACTCGCCAATCAGTGCGATCAGATGATCTTCGCCGAAGGCTATTCGATTCCGCTGAACCAGGCTTCGGGTACCTACGCGGTGCGGGAGAACCTCGCCAACTACGGCGCGTTCGGGCTCGCCACCGCCGATTACACCAAGGTCGGCTTCCTGAAGTGAGCAACGGCCCGGCGCGCGCACTCACCTACCCGCTGCTCGTCACGAGCGGCACCCTCGCGGTGATCGCCGCGTGGGTGCCGTTCGCGGATATCGATCAGCTGAGTGCGCTCGCCGTGGTCGCTCTCGCCGTACTCGCCTACACCGCGTATCAACTCGGACTTGCCTTCGGGGTTTTCCCGACGGGGCTGGTTGCGACAGGGACCGTGCGCGGTAGGCGGGTTCGGCAGCAGTATCGGCTGGTCAGCCGGTCGTGGCTGGAGATCAGCAGTGGTGATCGGATGGTGTGGCAGCCGGTGTTCTATGAGCCGGCGCTGTCGACGCTCACTCCGGCCGAGCTGGAGCTGACCGGCCGATCCATCCACGAGGGGGACACGCGCTTCTACCCCTCGGGGCGTGTGCGCACCACCGAGCCGGTGGGCAAGCTCGTGGACAATCCCTCCCGCGCCATCGATCCACCCACGTTCGGGATCGCCCGCCGCCTGATCCTCGACATTCAGCAGGCGGTCGGCGCCCCCCTCGTCGGCCTGCTCTGGGTGTACGTCATGAACGGCGGACTGGGCGCGTTCGTGGCCACCACGACGGTCGCCGCCGCCACCTTCACCTGGCTTTCCGCCATCCGGGGCTCCGACCCCAGCTAAACCACCAGGCAGCTTCGCCACCCTTCTTTTCCAATACAACTGGTCTGACCACTTGACCTCTTACCGCTGATGGCGCAGGATCGGGGTATGGCATGGACCCCCGTGGTGAAGCGCTCGGTTTCCGGTGATGTGTTCGAGCAGATCGCCGCCGAAGTGCTGGGCGGGGAGCTGGCGGCGGGGAGCACGTTGCCGAGTGAGCGGCAGTTGGCCGAGGCGTTGGGGGTGTCGCGGCCCGCGGTGCGGGAGGCGTTGCAGCGGTTGGCCGCGGCGGGGCTGGTGGCCGTTCGGCAAGGTGAGGCGACGACTGTGCTCGACTATCGGCGCAGCGCCGGGCTGGAAGTGCTTCCGCGACTGTTGATCCGGGGTGATTCGATCGATCCCGCGGTCGCTCGCAGCATTCTCGAGGCGCGGCTGCACAACGGGCCGAAGATCGCCGAGTTGGCCTCCGCGCGGGTTCGATCGCGAGGTGCGGACGATCCGCGCGTCGCGGGCGAACTGGCGCTGTTGGGCGAATCCGTCGATTCCCTTGTCGCCGAATCGGATCCACTCACTCAGCAGCGGATCGCCCTCGAATTCTGGGACCACATCCTCGACCTCGCCGATTCGATCGCCTTCCGGCTGATGTATTCCATGCTGCGCGCCGCCTACGAACCCGCCTTGGCCGCGCTGGCGCCGATCATGTCCGCCGAGGTGGGCAATGACGTCGCCTATCGAGACCTGGCCGCCGCGATCGCCGCGGGCGAGCCGGAACGGGCCGCCGACACCGCCCGAGCACTGCTCGGGCCGGCGACCACCGCCCTGATCCATGCCCTCGACGGGGCATGATCCACCCGAGGAATGACATGACCGATCACCGTCCGACGACGACGTCGCACGACTCCGAAGAATCCCGTGCGACCGAAACCCGCCGAACCCCCGACCGCGGCTCGCCGCGGGCGATCCGGCGCAGCATGCCCCTGAGCGAGGCGGCGCGGGAATTCCTCCGACATCCGTCACCCTGGATGATCGCCGCGGTCTTCGTGGTCGCGGCGAGTACCCGCTTCGTCATCGGCGGCTGGCAGCTCACCGATGCCCTTGTCCCCGTGGTGATTCTGGCCGCGTTCCCGCTCGTCGAGTGGATCATCCACGTCACCGTGCTGCACTGGCGTCCACGGCATCTCGGCCCGCTGACCCTCGACAGCGAGCTGGCCCGCAAACACCGCGAGCACCACGTCGACCCGCGCGACATCCCGCTGATCTTCATCCCGCCGAAGTCGCTGCTGCTCACGATCGTCGCCCTGGTCGCGATCGCCCTACTCGCTTTCCCCCGCACCGGCCTCGGCCTCACCTTCCTGCTCACCATCACCACACTCGGCCTGCTCTACGAGTGGACCCATTACCTGATCCATACCGACTACAAGCCGAAACATGCCCTCTACCGGGCCATTTGGCGCAACCACCGCCACCACCACTACAAGAACGAGCACTACTGGTTCACCGTGACCACCTCCGGCACCGCCGACCGCCTCCTCGGCACCGCCCCCGACCCGGCCACGACACCGACCTCCCCCACGGCGCGCAACCTCCACGCCGACTAGATCCGAGGTACCACCTCGGGGCAGCACTCAGACCCGGCTCGCACCATCACGCGAGCCGGGTTTTTGCTTGACAGGTTAATACCCTAGGGGGGTATGGTACCGAGCGCAGGACGCACTCCGCTCGAAAGGACGAAAGTCGTGACTACGCAATCGCAATCCACCCGGAAGTGGTGGGCGCTGGCGGTGATCGCCGCCGCGCAGTTCATGGTCATCATGGACACCTCGATCATCGGGATCGCGCTGCCCAAGATGCAGGCCGAGCTCGGATTCACGCCGGGCAATCTGACGTGGGTGTTCAACGCCTACGTGGTCGCGTTCGGCGGTCTGCTGCTGCTCGGTGGCAGACTCTCCGACCTGCTCGGCGCTCGCCGGGTATTCGCCGCCGGCTGGGTGGTGCTCGGCGTCGGCTCCGTCATCGCCGGCGCCGCGGGCAACGTCGGCGTCGAGCTGGCGGGTCGGGCGATCCAAGGTGGTGGTGCGGCGCTGATCGCGCCTTCCGCGCTCACGCTGCTGATGATGCTGTTCGGCGGCTCGCCTCAGGAGCTCACCAAGGCGCTCGCCGTGTATGGCGCGGCCGCGCCCGCCGGTGGTACCGCGGGCGTGTTCCTCGGTGGTGTGATCACCGAATACATCAGCTGGCCTTGGGTTTTCTACATCAATGTTCCGATCGCCGTGCTCGCGCTGATCGCCGTGCCGCTGCTGATGCCCGGCGCCCCGGCACGGAAGGGATCCATCGACATCGCCGGATCTGTCACTGTGACAGCCGGTTTGGCAGCCGCGGTGTATGCGATCGTGCAGGCACCGGAGGTCGGTTGGACTTCGGGTGAGACCTGGGGCGTGCTGGCGCCGGCCGCCGCGCTGCTGGCCGGGTTCGTCGCCATTCAGTCCCGGCGTGGCGAGCCGCTCATGCGGCTGAGCATCTTCCGCGCACCGAACCTGGCCGCCGCCAACTTCGCCCAGTTCGCGCTGGCCGCCGCGTGGGTGCCGATGTGGTTCTTCCTCAACCTGTACCTACAGCAGGTGCTCGGGTACAGCGCGTTCCCGTCGGGTGCGGCTCTGCTGCCGATGACCACGCTGATCATGCTCGGCATGGTGGTGCTCGCCCCGAAGGCGATGCAGCGTTTCGGCGCGAAGCCGATGATCGTCACCGGGCTGATCGTGCTCGGTCTCGGCCTCGGGGTGATGTCGCTGGTGCGGCCGACCGGCAACTTCTGGATCGACGTGCTGCCCGCCTCGCTGATAGCCGCGGGGGGTATGTCGCTGGCCTTCATTCCCTCGCTCGGCACCGCCATCTCGGCGGCACGACCCGAGGAAGGCGGCCTGGCCTCGGGCATCGTCAACGTCAGCTACCAGGTGGGTTCCGCGCTCGGCCTGGCCGCGATGACGGCGGTGGCCGCCGCGTTCGGCGCGAGCGAGCTCGGCGACACGTCGGCGCTGACCGACGGTTATTCCGCGGCTTTCCTGGGGGCGGGCGTGCTCGCCCTGGCAGGCGCGGGCATCACCGCGGCGACCATGCGGACCTCGGCCACCGACAAGGCCGACGCGACCGTTTGACAAAGTACCCTAGGGGGGTATGGTAATGATCGAGAGCGAAACGAGGAGAGTTCCATGAGCACCACCACCGTCACCGTCACCGGCATGACCTGCGGCTGCTGCGTCAACAAGGTCCGCGACAAGGTCGGCGCCCTACCCGGCGTCACCGGCGTCGATGTCGACCTGGCCGCGGGCTCGGTAACCATCGACGGCACCGAGCCCGAACGCACCGCCCTCGCCGACGCCGTCGCCGCGGCCGGCTTCCACCTCGCAGACTGAACGGATACGGAGCATCCCGATGAACGCAACAGGCAAGTTCGCCGGATTCACCCTCGGCCTCGCGGCGGTCTTCGGGATCGCTCTGGCCGCAGGCGCCCTGGTCGGTCCGCAACCTTCCGAGCCGGCCGGGCACGGCGAGCACTCCGCCGGGGCGGCACCGTCCGCCGATCTTCCCGGCGGGCTGCTCGCCACCGACCAGGGCTACACGCTCGCCTTGGACAAGCCGAACACCGCCACCGCGCCGCAGTCGCCGACAAGTTTTCGCATCCTCGACGCGAACGGCGCACCGGTGACGAAGTACGTGAACAGCCACGACAAGGACCTGCACCTGATCGTGGTCCGACGCGACATGGCGGGCTTCCAGCACGTACACCCGGTCCTCGATCCGGCCGGAACCTGGACCGTTCCGCTGAACCTCAGCCGGGGCGGCGACTATCGCGTCTACGCCGACTTCACCCCCGAGGGCGGGTCGAACCTGACGCTCGGCGCCGATCTGCGGGTCGCGGGCAACTACGACGTGCAGGCGCTGCCCGCCCCGGCCGCCACCGCGCAGGTCGGCGAGTACACGGTCGCGCTGAACGGCACAGTCGCCCCGGGCACCGCGTCGAAGGTGACGCTCTCGGTCAGCCGCAACGGCGCCCCGGTCACCGACCTGCAGCCCTACCTCGGCGCCTACGGTCACCTGGTAGCCCTGCGCGCCGCCGACCTCGCCTACCTGCACGTTCATCCCGAGGGCACGCCCGGCGACGGAGTCACCCCCGCCGGACCCGGCATCGACTTCATCGTGAACGCACCGAGCGCAGGCGACTATCGCCTGTTCCTCGACTTCCAGCACCAGGGCGTGGTGCGCACCGCCGAGTTCACGGTGCGGGTCGCCACGCCGAACGCCACCGGTGCGAGCAACCCCGCCCCGACCAGCGCACCCGCCGACCACGGCACCCCCGGCCACGGCCACTGACCCCACCTGTTTCACCCGTGATCGCTCAGCGAGAATTGCTATCAGGAACGAAGGAGCACCCCATGACCGCCGTGACACACCCACCGGGCACCGGCCAGGTAGAACTGGTGATCGGTGGCATGACCTGCGCTTCCTGCGCGAACCGGATCGAGAAGAAGCTCAACAAGCTCGACGGGGTCACCGCCACGGTCAACTACGCGACCGAGAAGGCGCGCGTCGACTTCACCGGTGACGTCTCCCCCGAGGCGCTGATCGCCACCGTCGAGCAGGCCGGTTACACCGCGGCACTCCCCGCGCCGAAGAAGCCCGAGACCGACGAGACGCCGATCGCCGACGCGGACCCGGCGGCCTCGCTACGCACCCGGCTGATCGTGTCGGCCCTGCTCACCGTGCCGGTGATCGCGATGGCGATGATCCCGGCGCTGCAGTTCACCAACTGGCAGTGGCTCTCGCTCACGCTGGCCGCACCGGTCGTGATCTGGGGTGCGCTGCCCTTCCACAAGGCGGCGTGGACCAACCTGAAGCACGGCACCGCCACCATGGACACCCTGGTGTCGATGGGCACGCTCGCCGCGTTCGGCTGGTCGCTGTACGCGCTGTTCTGGGGCACGGCGGGCACGCCGGGGATGAAGCACCCGTTCGAGTTCACCATCGCGCGGATGGACGGCACCGGCAGCATCTACCTCGAAGCCGCGGCGGGCGTGACCACGTTCATCCTGGCCGGGCGGTACTTCGAGGCACGGTCGAAGCGACGGGCGGGCGCGGCGCTGAAGGCCCTGCTCGAGCTCGGCGCGAAGGATGTCGCGGTTCTTCGCGGCGGCGTCGAGACGCGAATTCCGGTGGAGCAGTTGGCCGTCGGTGACGAGTTCATCGTGCGGCCGGGCGAGAAGATCGCCACCGACGGGGTGATCACCGAGGGGACGTCGGCAGTCGACGCGTCCATGCTCACCGGCGAGTCGGTGCCGGTGGAGGTCGGCGTCGACGACGGCGTCACCGGTGCCACCGTGAATGTCGGCGGCCGACTCGTCGTGCGCGCCACCAGGATCGGCGCCGACACCCAGCTCGCCCAGATGGCACAGCTCGTCGAGGACGCGCAGACCGGCAAGGCGCAGGCACAGCGGCTGGCCGACCGGATCTCCGGCATATTCGTGCCGATCGTCATCGCGCTCGCCGTGGCCACCCTCGGATTCTGGCTCGGCACCGGCGGTTCCATCGCCGCCGCCTTCACGGCGGGCGTGGCGGTGCTGATCATCGCCTGCCCCTGCGCCCTCGGCCTGGCCACCCCGACCGCGCTGATGGTCGGCACCGGACGCGGCGCGCAACTGGGCATCCTGATCAAGGGACCCGAGGTGCTCGAATCGACCCGCAAGGTCGACACGATCGTGCTGGACAAAACCGGCACCGTCACCACCGGCAAGATGACGCTGCTCGACGTGATCCCCGCCGAGGGCGAACTGTCCAGCAAGGTACTGGAACTCGCTGGTGCGCTGGAGGATTCGTCGGAGCACCCGATCGCGCAGGCCATCGCCAAGGGCGCACGCGACGAGTTCGGCACGCTGCTGCCGGTGGAGGGCTTCGCCAATGTCGAAGGTCTCGGTGTGCAGGGCGTGGTCGACGGTCACGCGGTGATCGTCGGCCGGGCGCGACTGCTGGCCGACTGGTCACAGCCCCTCGACGAGACACTGGAAACCGCACTGGCGGAGGCGGAATCGGCGGGCAAGACCGCGGTCGCGATCGGCTGGGACGGCAGAGCGCGCGGCGTGCTGGTGGTCGCCGACGCGGTGAAGCCGAGCTCGGCGCAGGCCATCGCGCAGTTCCGCGAGCTCGGGCTGACGCCGATCCTGCTCACCGGTGACAATGCCCGCGCGGCCCGCACCATCGGCGACGAAGTCGGCATCGACGAGGTCATCGCCGAGGTGTTGCCGCAGGACAAGGTCGACACCGTCAAGCGGCTGCAGGCCGAGGGCAAGGTGGTCGCCATGGTCGGTGACGGCGTCAACGACGCGGCCGCCCTGGCCCAGGCCGACCTCGGCCTGTCGATGGGCACCGGCACCGACGTCGCCATCGAGGCCAGCGACCTGACCCTCGTCCGCGGCGACCTCCGCGCCGCCGCCGACGCGATCCGCCTGTCGCGGCGCACCCTGGCCACGATCAAGGGCAACCTGTTCTGGGCCTTCGCCTACAACGTTGCCGCGATCCCGCTGGCCATGGCGGGCCTGCTCAACCCGATGCTGGCCGGCGCCGCGATGGCGTTCAGCTCGGTCTTCGTGGTGAGCAACAGCCTGCGCCTGCGCCGGTTCTCCTCGACCGCGCGGTAGCTCACCAAGACAAAGGGCGGGGCGGCGGATTCTTCTGCCGCCCCGCCCTTTTCACGCTCAGAAGATGTGCTGGTCGTCTGCGGAGATGGCGAAGCCGTGACCGCCCGCGCGACAGCGGACACCCTGCGAGGACGAGTCGCAGGTGTAGCCGTTGACGGTCAGGGATTCGCCGTAGTTCAGCACCGCGCCACCGGCGGCTGAGCCGTCCTGCGGAATGCCGACGAAGATGCCCTGGCTGGTGCACAGGAACTCCGACTTGCCTTCATAGAGATGCGCGGCGACCTTACGGTTGGGCGCGTCGGTGCAATTCGGCAGTTTCGGCGTGATGATGTTGGCCTTGCGCAGCTGGCAGCCGACACCGTACGGCGCCGTGGCGAGGACGCCGCACATGATGTTCCCGGTGGGCGACTGGAAGTAGTAGCTGCCGTCGATCTGATATCTGCTCGCATCGACGGTGGCGAAGCCGGCACTGGCCGGCACCGAACCAGTGCCCGGCGCGACCGTCGGAGCCGAGCCGCCCGGCGCCTCGCTATCGGGCGTACCGGCATCCGGCACGGCCGTGCTCGGCGCGCCCGAAGACTGGCCAGGTGCACCGGACGGCCGGCCAACGGTAACCGTGCCTGCCCCCTGGTCGGCGGCCCCGGTGCAGGCGGTGAGCACCCCGGTCAGCACTACCAACGCCGCTGCTGCGACAACTGATTTCACGATTGCTCCGCTCTTTGCTCCCGACCCGTCGAGGAAAGATCGACGGCGGATGCGAAGTCGTTTCCTCAGGTCATGGAACGCGACGGAACCGTGACCTACGCCCGTACCTTCACCATGTGATCCAGTTCACTCTTGCGGTTGACCTAAGGTCAGGGTGGAGCCTCATTTCAGCGGCACAGAGCCGGAACAGCTGATTCGAGGAGAAGCATCATGAGCACGAAAAGCATTGCGCGACAGGACCTGCAGCAGATCATCGACGAGACCGTCGAGGCCGGATTCCTCGCGGTAACGCTTCGCGTGAACGACGAGCAGGGCGAGTGGGTCGGCAGCGCCGGGCTGAGCGAGCTCGGCGGGACAGCACTGCCTCCGGTCGACGGACACGTCCGGATCGGCAGCAACACCAAGACTTTCACCGCGACCGTGGTCCTGCAGCTGGTCGCCGAGGGCCGCATCGACCTGGACACCCCGGCGCTGCACTACCTGCCCGAGTTCGCGCTGGACGAGCGGATCACCGTGCGAATGTTGTTGCAGCACACCAGCGGAGTCTTCAACTTCACCGGCGAGTTCTACGAGAACGGGACCGTCGTACCCGGGATCACCTCCACCATCGCGGGGAAGGAGTGGGTGGACAAGCGGTTCGAGACCTACCTGCCCGAGGACCTGGTCACGCTGGCGCTGTCGAAGCCCGCACGGTTCGAGCCCGGCACGGGGTGGAGCTACTCCAACACGAACTACGTCATCGCCAGGCTGCTCGTGGAGAAGGTGACCGGCAACTCGCTCGCCGCGGAGATGGACCGCCTGATCCTGGGCCCGCTCGGACTCACGGGCACCAGCATGCCCGGCGCGTCGACCGAACTGCCCGAGCCACATCCGCACGCCTACTACCGGTACGCCGACGGCGACGAGCAGCGCACGGTCGACGTCACCGAGCACAACCCCTCCTGGGTGGCCACCGGCGGTGACATGATCTCGACCACCGCCGACCTGCGGACCTTCATCACCGCACTGGTGGGCGGCAAGCTCGTGCCCGAGGCGTTGCTGGCCGAGATGTACTCCACCCACGCCACCGGCATCCCGAACATGGAGTACGGACTCGGAGTGTTCGTGCTGCAGACCGAAGGCGGCACCACCGTCATCACCCACAACGGCGGCATGGCCGGCTTCGCGGCGCTGATGTTCAGCACGCCCGACGGCAGCCGGACCATGACCGCGTACCTGACCTGCGTCGACGATGCCGAGATAACGATCGCGCCCGCGTTCCAGGTCGCGCAGAAGGCACTGCTCGACGCGGTGTTCGGCTGAGAACCGTTCGCGGACAAGGCAAGCTGAGCGGATGCGGAACGGGGTCACGATCGGGCAGGCGGCGGCGTTCGTCGGTGTCACGGTGAAGACGGTGCGGCACTATCACAAGCTCGGCCTGGTCGCCGAGCCCGACCGGGACAGCTCCGGGTACCGGCGCTACGGGTCCACGGAGCTGTTGCGGCTGGTCAAGGTCAGAACGCTGGCCGAGGCCGGGGTGCCGCTGGCCGAGGTCGAGCCACTGCTCGACGCCGACACCGACCGGTTCGCCGCCGCGCTCACCGAGGTCGGGCGTCAGCTCAGCGAACGGATCGATGAGCTGACCGCCCGGCACGACACCCTGCACCGGCTGGCCGACGGTAACCGGGCACTGCTACCCGACCGCGCGGTGGCGCTGCTCGAACGGATGCCCGAGCTCGGCTTTCCGCCGGCCGAAGTGGCCGCGACCAGGGAGGGGTGGGTGCTGGCGAGGGCACTGGTGCCGGAGGGTTTCGACGACTACCTCGCCGACGTCGAGAACGCCGTCGAGGACCCTGTGTACCTCGCGCTGTTCCTGCGGGGCGTGGCGGCCAGGGACTGGGAGCCCGACGATCCCCGGATCGACGAACTCGCCACGGCCCTGGTCGAACAACTCCTCGCCAACCCCGCGCAGCTGCGGATCGTGACCGGTCTGCAGGCGCGCACCGAGGCCGCCACCCGCTACGAGATGATCGCCCATCACAACCAGGACGAGACCTCGGCGCCCGGCAGGCTGGCCGCGCTGATCGAGGCGAAACTGCGGGCCGCCGGCGTCTACATCCCCAGGCCGAGCTGACACAGGGGAACAATCGACTCCGTGACCACCCGAGGTGAGCCAGTCACCGCAACTCAGCACGTCTGGTACGCCGCGTACGGCTCCAACATGCACGCGGAGCGGTTCGACTACTACCGTGAAGGCGGCACCCCGCCCGGCACCGACCACACCTATCCCGGCTTCCGTGACCCGTCCGCACCGGCTGCGGTGACGGCGATCGACCTGCCGGGGAGCCTGTATTTCGCCTGGCAGAGCCCGGTCTGGACGGGTGGGGTCGGGTTCTATACCGCGCGGCCACCTGCGGGCTGGCCGACCGGTGCGGCGGCGCGGGGGTATCTGCTGACCGTAGGTCAGTTCGGTGATCTGCTCGCTCAGGAGATGTACCGAACACCGGCGGCCGACTTCGATCCGGCGCCGGTCCTCGCCGGAGGTTCGGTGCGGCTCGGGCCGGGGCGGTACGAGACAGTGGTGCACGCGGGTACCACCGACGGAATTCCCGTCCTCACCTTCACCTCACCTTGGGACCCGGAAACCGTTGCCCTGCAGCGTCCCTCGGCGCGATATCTGACGATGATCAGCGCCGGTCTGCGCGAATCACACGGCTGGAGCACGGATCGCGTCGTCGAGTACCTGCGCGTGCGGCCCGGAATCGCCGGGCAGTGGAACGAGGCCGACCTGCGGGGTGCGCTGCTCGGCGGTACCGGACTGGAGCCGGCCTAGGTTTCGCCGGACGATCGCGGGTACTCCCTGGTTGCGGGGACGGGAGCACACGCATGGAGTGGTTCACGGCACCGGAATACTGGCAGGGCAGGCTGGTTTTCCAGCGTGGCTTGGCGGTGATCTACGCCCTGGCGTTCCTCGCCGCGGCGCTGCAATTTCGCGCTCTGCTCGGTGAGCGCGGGATGCTGCCGATCCCGCGGTACCTGGCTCGGACGCCGTTCCGCCGGTCACCCAGCCTGTTCCACCTGCGCTACACCGATCGGTTCTACGCCGGTATCGCCTGGTTCGGTGTGGTGCTCGCGGTGGCTGTCGCGCTGGGCGCGGCCGATCTGGTGCCGCTGTGGGCGTCGATGGCGCTGTGGTTCGCGCTGTGGATGCTGTATCTGTCGATCGTCAATGTCGGGCAGGCGTGGTACTCGTTCGGTTGGGAATCGTTGCTGCTCGAAGCCGGTTTTCTGGCGATCTTCCTCGGCAACGACACCGTCGCGCCGCCGCTGCTCGTCCTGCTGGCCGCGCGCTGGCTGCTGTTCCGGGTGGAGTTCGGGGCGGGGCTGATCAAGATGCGCGGCGATCGGTGCTGGCGCGATCTGACCTGCCTGTACTACCACCACGAGACCCAGCCGATGCCCGGGCCGCTGAGCTGGTTCTTCCACCATCTGCCCCGGCCACTGCACCGGGTGGAGGTCGCCGCCAATCATGTCGCGCAGCTGATCGTGCCGTTCGGATTGTTCGCGCCGCAACCGGTGGCGAGTGTGGCCGCGGTCATCATCATCGTCACGCAGTTGTGGCTGGTGCTCTCGGGCAATTTCGCCTGGCTGAACTGGGTGACTCTGCTGCTGGCTACGACCGCCGTCAGCGCGTACCCGGTACTGCCGGACGCCCCGTCGGTGGCCGAGCCGCCCGGCTGGTTCCTCGGCGCGGTCGTCGCCTTCGTCGCGATGGTGGTGGTGCTGAGCTTCGGGCCGGTGCGGAATCTTCTCTCCACGCGGCAGGCGATGAACGCCTCGTTCGACCCGTTGCACCTGGTCAACACCTATGGCGCGTTCGGCAGTATCACCCGGGTCCGCCAGGAGATCGTGCTCGAGGGCACCGACGCCACCCAGCTCACGCCGGACACGGTGTGGTGCGAATACGAGTTCAAGGGCAAGCCGGGCGACCCCCGGTACCGTCCGCGCCAGTGGGCGCCCTATCACCTGCGGCTGGACTGGTTGATGTGGTTCGCCGCGCTGTCGCCGGCCTACGCGCGATCGTGGGCACTGGCGCTGGTGATCCGGCTGCTCGACAACGACCCCGACACCCTGCGCCTGCTGCGGCGCTGCCCCTTCCCCGACGCACCGCCGCACTACGTGCGCGCCCGGCTGTACGAGTACCACTTCAGTACGCCCGCCGAACTGTTCCGCGAACGGATCTGGTGGCGCCGAACCCTGATCGGCGAGTTCCTGCCGCCGCTGAGTCACGAACGCCTCGACCGGCGCCGGGAATGAGAAAAGCCCGGCACGATGGCCGGGCTTTTCGTTGAGCGGATGACGAGATTCGAACTCGCGACCCTCACCTTGGCAAGGTGATGCGCTACCACTGCGCCACATCCGCGTGCCTTCCGAAACCGATCCGGCGACCGCCGGTGACTTCGTCGTGCGAGTACGAACTTTAGCGCGAAACTCCCGAACTACGAAATCCGGGCTCACTCGTCACCCGGGTCGGCGGTGAGAACCCGCGTCGGCGGGCACCGTTAAGCAGGTCACAAGGATGCGGAAAAGGCTGCGGGGGAAGGTCTTTCGCAAGCGGTTGTGACCGCGTGAATCATGGGAGGAACGGCAATGAAGTCTCTGGGGATGATCGCGGCGGGCGTTGCGATGACGGCGCTGACCGTGTTGGGGGCCGGACCGGCGCACGCCGACTTCACCGACCCGGTGGAGTTCACCGACAGCGGGGAGAACGTGGAGGACGAAGGGTTCGGGGAATACGCGGTCAACCGTTCCGACCCGAACTCGTGCCTGGTGGTGCAGAACCACACGGGCGGGCGGGTGACGGTTCGGTTGAACTACCCGACCAGCGGCGGAAAGTGGCTGTTCGACCACGATCAGGTCGGCGTGCTGATGCGCAACGGCAAGGTGGTCACCTCACCGTCCGGGAATTGGAATGTGCGGACGAACCCGCCGATCAGGTTCAACTGGGTCTACGACGGCAACATGAACACCCGCAGGGGTTGCAACGGGTCGTGGGTGCTGACGATGAACTGAGCCGGGCGGGTCCGGTGCGCCGCCACGCACCGGACCCGCCCGGTCAGCTCGGTCCTGCCGTGACGCCTGCAACGACGGGGGCGAAGGCGGCGCGGTGGTCGGCGGCCCATGCGGCGTAGCTGCGGGGCGGTCTGCCGAGGACGCGTTCGATGTCGTCGGTGATCAGCTCGTTGTGGCCGCCGCGGATGAAGGCCTGGCCGGTCAGAGAGCCTTCCACGAAAGCGGGCGGAAGACCCGCGGCGACCATGAACGCGCGGGCGTCGGCTTCGGCGATGTCGGCGACGGCGATCGGGCGGTCGAGCACCTGCGCGAGAACGGCGGCCTGGTCGCGGCCGGTGTGCAGGTCGGGGCCGGTCAGGGTGTAGATGCGGCCGTGGTGGTCGTTCGAGCGCAGCGCCGCCGCGGCGACCGCCGAGACATCGCGCGGGTCGACTACGGCCTGCCTGCCGTCGCCGGTGAGGTTCGGGACGGGGTGACCGTTGCCGAGCGGTTCGATCCAGCTGAACGTGTTCGACGCGAAAGTGTTGGGGCGCAGGATCGTCCACTCCAAGCCGGAGTCGCGCACGGCCCGCTCCCCTGGCACATGCCAGGAACCCGGCACGCCGAGACGTGGGTCGCCGGTGCCGACGGCGGACAGCTTCACCACTCGCCGCACACCGGCCTTTCGCGCGGCAGCCACCAGTTCGGCGTCGGTGCCGGTGCCGTCCGGCCCGGGGATCCCGACGAGGAACGCGGCCTCGACGCCCGTCATGGCGGGCCCGAACGTTGCCGGGTCGCGGTAGTCCACCCGCACCACCTCGACCCCGGCGGGGAACCCGGCCCGCTCCGGGTCGCGGGTCACCGCCCGGACGGCGACGCCCTCGGCTGCCAACTGTCGGACGATGTCGCTTCCGATGGTGCCTGTCGCACCGGTGATCAGGATCATGGAACGAGCATGGCCGCCGGGCTGCCTGCGAAGATAGGAGAAATCGGCACGGACATCCCGGCCCGCGCCGCCTACAGTCGACCGGGTGGAGTATCTGACCCCGGCGCACATCGAGACACCCGTGACGACACCGGAATCGTTGCGCCCGTGGCTCACCGAACTCACCAGCACGCCACTGTTCGACGACCTCGCTCAGCCGTTCGCGCATCCGCCCGTCGCGACGACCATGGTCGTCCTGCGCACCGAAAAGTCCGGTCGCGGTAGCGCGTTCGTCGTCGGCGCGCAGACGAAGGCGTCCTACTCGAAACCCGAGGAGCCTGCCGGGTGCGTGCGGCTGCGCCTGGAACCGGGCGTGACCCGCCAGCTCCTCGGCGTCACCGCGGGCGAACTCACCGACCGCGTCGTTCGCCTCGACGAATTGCCGGGTCCGCTGGGCGGTTTCGCGAAGGAGCTGACGGGCGTGCCCACCGCACACGCGATCACGCATCTGGAAGATTTACTGCCGCAAAGGATCTCGGAGTCGGATACCGATCGGGCGCACCGGATCGTGCTGCGCGAGGCGATCTCGGCGCTCACCGCCGACAACGCCCCCGCACTCTCCGAACTCACCGCGCGCCTCGCTGTCAGCGAGCGCCAGCTGCGCAACCTGTTCACCACGGGAATCGGACTGTCCCCCAAGCATTTCGCGCGCATTCAGCGCCTGCGCCGGGTCCTCGCCTACGCGGGCGACACCCCCTGGTCACACCTCGCGGCGAGCACCGGCTACTACGACCAGTCCCACCTCACCGCCGACTTCCGCACCCTCATGGGCGTCCCACCCGCCGCGTACCTTCGGGGCAAGCTCCCGGCACCGAGCCGCTGCCAGATGCCGCGCTGAGTCTGCCCTCGGCGGGCATCCACCACACGGCCGAACGGGCACGGCAGCGATCACGACGCGGGTGCGGTCACCACCCTGATCGTCGGTGGATGCCGCAGGCTCTGACCGACCACGCAATAACGCTCGGTGAGTTCGCCGAGCTTGACCAAGGCGGCCTCGTCGACGGCATCCGAGGTGGTGACGGTGATCGTCACGGCGATCGGTGAAACCCCGACCTCCGCGGTCCGATCGATGCCCAACGTGCCGGTGGCGTCGAAGGAAGCTGCCGCCTCGACGTCGGCGCCGATGAGCGGCAGGCCCATCGCGGTGGCGACGCTCGGCAGGTCACCCCGGCGCAGGCCGCCACCGCCTCGAGCAGCATGTCGCCCGAGCAGGCGTCGGCGCCGTCACCGCCGGTGGCGCGGTGCAGCCCGGCACGGACCGGGCCCGCGAAGGTCCGCACCGTGCAGGTGATGCCGGGGTCGGCGAACGAAGCGGTGCCGCGCAGGGCGGTGACCGCGGCGGCCGGGTCGTCCCGGTAGCGCTGTTTGACCGGAGCTTGCAGGGCCTTCAACTCCGCCGCGGTGGTCATCTCTCGAGCGTATGCCCGCACGAGAGCGAAATGTCAGCCCTCGGTCTCCTGCGTTTTCTCGGCCTTACGGGCGAAACGTTCGGCCGCTTCGGCTTCGTCGAGGGCGGTGGCCTCTTCGAGGGAAGGGGCACTGCCGCCGAGCCGTTTCGGAACCCAGTAGGCGCCGGGCTCGTGCTCATAGGATTCTTGCAGGTCGGCGAGCATTTCCTGCATGGTGGAGCGGAGCTGTGCGGTGAGATCGGCGGCGGGTTCGTAGGGCTGGATGGGGGTGCCGACGGCGATCGAGATGGGGGTGTTGGTGCGGCCGAGCCGCTTGGGGAAGCCCTTGGTCCAGACGCGCTGGGCGCCCCAGATGGTGATCGGGATGATCGGGACACCCGCCTCCAGCGCCATACGGGCCGCGCCGGACTTGAATTCCTTGATCTCGAAGCTGCGGCTGATCGTGGCCTCGGGGTACACGCCGACGAGCTCGCCGTCGCGCAGGTACTGCACGGCCGATTGGTAGGAGTCGGCGCCCGCGGTGCGGTCGACCGGGATGTGCTTGAGGGTGCGCATGATCGGGCCGGAGATGTTGTTGTCGAACACTTCCTGCTTTGCCATGAACCTGATGTAGCGACGGGGAGTACGCACAGGCAGACCCGCGTAGGTGAAGTCCATGTAGCCGGTGTGGTTGACCGCCAGCACGGCGCCGCCGGTGGCGGGGATGTTTTCCGCCCCCTTGACAGTGAACTTCAGACCTTCGAGGAAGAACAGGGTTCGGGCCACGCCGATGATCGAGAAGTAGAGGGGTTCCACAAGTACGCAAGCGTAGTCGTAGATGTCCGCATCGGCAGGGGTGCCATCGGCGCGGGCCGCCACCGTAGAATCGCGGCGTTCGCCCGCGCAGCGAATCCGCTTCGCGCACACCGGTCTACACCCCGGCGAGTCCGCTCGCCCCGACAGTCACTCCCCCGCCGTCGTCGCAGCGGGTGCCACGACCTAGGAATCGAGGAACGTCGTAGTGGAACGCGCCCAGCTTGCCCTGACCCGCCCGCACCGCGCCTACGCGCTGGTCACGGGACTGACCGTCGCCGCGGCCCTGGTCGCCGGGTGCGATTCGGTGTCGGGGATCCCGGGCGATCCGGTCGAGGCGACCACCACCGCGTCGACCACGACCACCGCGGCGCCGACGACCACGCCGACGCAGGCCATCGCACCCGGTGAACCGGTGCCGAACAGCCCACTCCCCGCCGACGCACCCCAGGTCGGCGCGGTCGCGGGCCACGCCGACGCCGTCACCGCCGTGCGCCGCTGGGCCGCCGACCTACAGACCGGCACGGTGAAAGAACTCCAGGACAATTGCTGGACCATCCCGCCTGCCACCGTCGCCGAGATGTACGCCGACCCTCAGTCGGTGCTGGCCGCCCTCGCCACCCCGGGCACCGCGACCGCCGACACCGTGACCTGGCGTAACCGAACCGTCACCGTCACCGTCGACCGCGAGTCCGTGGCGTCCGGATACGCCTGCGGACGGGTGTCCGCCGCGGGCGTCGAGCCCGGTTACGACGACGCCGACGCGCGCCACGCCGTCCGCCGCTACCTCGCCCGCGCCGCCGGCAAACCGCTCGACGCGGCCGACATCGAAGCAGACCATCCGCTGACCTGCAAGGCCTCACCCGCGAGCTGGGATCCCGAGGGCACCGGCAACCCCGTAGCAGCCCCCTTGACAGGCGACTCGGGCAAAGTAGGCAATGTCACCTCCTACACCGCCGAGGAGCTACGATCCGAGCAGGTTCGTGGCGACTACCTGGCAGTTCACGTCCCTGTGACCACCTCACCCGGGGGCACGCGGACGCGCACTTTCACGGTTGTCGCGACCGCTGAGGGCTATTGCATCGGTGACGTAACGATTTAGCCACTACCCTGGTTGGCTGGTACGCCGAAGCAGTCAGGGGGCCCTGAGGCGGTAGCTCGCCATTGATCCGGCGAATCAGATCCTGGTAGGAGGAAACAGCTCGTGCAGATCACCAGCGTCGGACACGCCGGCTTCCATATCCGAACCGAGGCCGGCACGATCCTGTGCGATCCCTGGGTGAACCCCGCGTACTTCGCGTCGTGGTTCCCCTTCCCCGACAATTCCCAGCTCGACTGGGAGTCCCTCGGCGATGTCGACTACCTGTACGTCTCGCACCTGCACCGCGATCACTTCGACGCCGCCCACCTGGCGAAGTACGTGAACAAGGACGCCACGATCCTGCTGCCCGACTACCCGGTGCTCGACCTGCGCCGCGAGCTCGAGGCGCTGGGTTTCACCAAGTTCTTCGAGACCGAGGACTCGGTCAAGCACACGATCACCGGGCCCAAGGGGTCCGTCGACATCATGATCGTCGCGTTGCGCGCGCCCGCCGACGGCCCGATCGGTGACTCCGGCATTCTCATCTCCGACGGTGAGACCACCTGTTTCAACATGAACGACGCCCGACCGGTGGATATGGACGTCATCCACGACGCGTTCGGCGATATCGACATCCACCTGCTGCAGTACTCGGGCGCGATCTGGTACCCGGCGGTGTACGACATCCCGGCGCGGACCAAGGCCAACTTCGGCAAGCAGAAGCGTCAGCGCGGGATGGATCGCGCGCGCTCCTACATCGAGCAGGTCGGCGCGACCTGGGTGGTGCCCTCGGCCGGTCCGCCGGTGTTCCTCGACGCCGAGCTGCGCTATCTCAACGACGATCGCGGCGACGAAGGCAACATCTTCCCCGATCAGATCGTGTTCCTCGACCAGATGAACATCCACGGCAACGCGGGCGGGATCCTGATGATCCCCGGTTCGGTCGCCGATGTGCGTGGCAAGGAACTCGACCTCGCGCACCCGTTCGACCCGGATCGGATCTACGGCGACAAGGCCGCCTACATCGAGGAGATGGCGCAGCGTTTCGCGCCGGTGCTGGCCGCGGAGAAGGCGTCGTGGGAGACCGGCGAGGGTTCGCTGCTCGAGCCGCTGCGTGAGCTCTTCGAACCGATCATGAAGCAGAGCGCGCTGATCAGCGACGGCATCGGTTACCCCGTGGGCCTGGTGATCGGCGAGGAGACCATCGTCCTGGACTTCCCGCACCGCACCGTGCGCGCGCCGCTCGAAGGCGAAGGCCGCTACCGCTACGGCTTCCGCATCGCCCCCGAATTGGTACGCACCGTGCTGCGCGACAACGAGCCGGACTGGGTGAACACGATCTTCCTGTCCACCCGCTTCCAGGCGTGGCGCATCGGCGGCTACAACGAGTTCCTCTACACCTTCTTCAAGTGCCTCACCGACGAGCGGATCGCCTACGCCGACGGCTGGTTCTCCGAGGCGCACGACGACTCCGCCGTTACCGAACTCGACGGCTGGGAAGTCCAGCGCCGCTGCCCCCACCTCAAGGCCGACCTCTCCAAATTCGGTGTGGTGGAAGGCAACAACCTCACCTGCAACCTGCACGGTTGGCAGTGGGACCTGGAATCGGGTCGCTGCAAGACCTCGAAGGGTCACGAGCTGCGCTCGCGCAAGCTCTGAACCTTGAACCGGGGACGGCGACCGAGGTAGCTTGAGTTCGGGGACCGTCGAGATCGTCCGATCCACCCCGCCGCGTCTCCACGATCACGCACTGCGCTTGTTCGGCTCATTCCCTACCCGACCAGGGAGCGACGATGACCGGCACACACGTATCGACCATGCTCGAAGCGATCCGCGGTGAGGTGATCACCGCGGACTCGCCCGGCTACGACCAGGCGCGCTCGGTCTACAACGCGATGATCGACCGCCGTCCCCTCGCGATCGTCCGCGCGGTCGACGTCGCCGACGTGCGGACCACCGTCGCCGCCGCCCGCGAGAGCGGACTCGACCTCGCCATCCGCGCCGGCGCCCACAGCGTGCCGGGTTTCGGCACCGTCGACGACGGCATCGTCTTGGATCTGAGTGCCATGAAGGGCATCCGTATCGATCCCGAACAGCGGACCGCCCGCGTCCAGGGCGGCTGCGACTGGGGCGACTTCGACCATGCCGCGCACTCCTTCGGGCTCGCCACCACCGGCGGCATCATCTCGACCACCGGCGTCACCGGCCTGACCCTCGGCGGCGGCATCGGCTACCTCGCCCGCGCCTACGGTCTGTCCATCGACAACCTCCGGTCCGCCGATGTGGTGCTGGCCGACGGCACCTTCGTGACCGCGAACGCGACCGAGCACCCCGACCTGTACTGGGCGCTGCGCGGCGGCGGCGGCAACTTCGGTGTGGTCACCGAAATGGAGTTCGACCTGCACCCGGTGGACACGATCTACGGCGGACCCATGTTCTTCGAGCTCGACGTCGCCGACGAGCTGTTGCGGACCTACCGCGACTGGATCGCCGCGGCACCGCGCGCGATGGGCGCCTTCCCCGGCTTCCAGATCGCGCCGCCGCTGCCGTTCATCCCCTCCGAACGCGTCGGCGAACCGTTCGTACTCCTGGTGTCCTGCTTCAACGGCACCGACCAGGAGGCCGAAGCACTGCTCGCGGACCTGCGGGCGGTCGCGACACCGGTGGCCGAGCATGTCGGCCGAATGCCCTACCCGGCCCTCAACAGCGCATTCGACGGTCTCCTGCCGCCCGGTCTGCAGCACTACTGGAAGGCCGCGTTCCAACCCGAACTCACCGACGGCGCCCTCGCCGCCCACCTCGAGTTCGGCCCGCGAGTGCCCGCCGTGCAGTCCACCATGCACCTCTACCCGATCGACGGCGCCGTGCAGGACGTCGCGGTGGACGACACCGCGTTCGCCTACCGCACCGCGAATTTCGCCCCCGTGATCGCCGGGATGTGGCCCGACGCGAGCGACAACGACGCCAACATCAAGTGGGTGCGCGACTACCACGCCGCGCTGGAGCCGCACACCGCCGACGGCGGCTACATCAACTTCATGGCCTCCGACGACCAGGGCCGCATCCGCGCCAACTACGGCCCGAACTTCGACCGCCTGGCCGCCGTCAAGAAGACCTACGACCCGGCCAACCTGTTCCACTTCAACCAGAACATCGCACCGGCGCAGTAGTCGGCTAGCGGCCGTTCCGCACCATCGTGCTGCGTCTGTGCACGGATGCGCTCGACGGAGCCGTCGGATCACACCTTCGGCTCGACTCGGTGCCGGTGGTCAAGAAGTGAGATCGGCGGGTTCGGCTACGTGGCGGGCGTATTCGAGGATTCGCAGGGTTTCCACGGCATCGCGGGGGTCGACCGGGACCGGAGCTCCGTCGAGCAGGGCGGCAGCCATTCCCGCGTAGAAGGCGGGGTAGTCGCCGGGGAGGGTGGGGATCGGGCGTAGATCCTCGCCTGCGCCGAAGGTGCCCCACTTTTCGGGTGGGACTGTGCCCCAAGGTTTCCCGTCGTCCGGGCGGCGGCCTGCGCGCAGTTCGTTTTCCTGGGGGTCGAGGCCGGACACGGTGTAGCCGTTGGCGGATCCGAGCACGCGCAGACGCGGACCCAGTTGCGGCGCAACGGCACTCATCCACAACTGCGACCGGGTGCCGTTGGCGTGGGTGAGGGCGATGAAGGCGTCGTCGTCGGCTTTGACATCAGGGCGGCGGCGGTCGAGTTCGGCGTACACCTCGGTGACCGGGCCGAACAGCGTCAGCGCCTGGTCGACCAGGTGACTGCCCAGATCGAACAGGATGCCGGCACCGTCCTCGGCATCGCCCACTTCGCGCCAACCGCCCTTGGGAACCGGCCGCCACCGCTCGAACCTGGACTCGAACCGCCGGACCTCACCCAGCTCACCCGCATCCATCAACGCACGTACGGTCAGAAAGTCGTTGTCCCAGCGACGATTCTGGAAAACACTCAACGGCAGATCGGCCCGCGCGGCAGCCTCGACCACTTCCTCGGCATCGGCCGCCGTCACCGCGAACGGCTTGTCCACCACCACGGGCAACCCGGCGGCCAGCGCCTGCAACGCCAGCGGCGCGTGCGAGCGATTCGGCGTGGCGATCACCGCGAGATCGACATCCTCGTCCTCGACGAACATCTCCTGCGCCGACGCCCACACCCGCACCCCCGGATGCTCGGCCCGCGCCTGCGCGGCGCGCTCCTGCGATGAGGTCACCACCGCGGCCACTCGCATCCGCGGATCGGCGGCGATGAGCGGCGCGTGGAACACCGACCCGGCCAGGCCGTATCCGACTACCGCTACTCCGAGCTGGTCCATCGTTGCCCTTTCGTGGTGGTCGACGGAATCGAGTATTCACCGTAGCCGGGCCTGCCTCAGCGCTCGGGCAGTTTCCCGACCGCCTGTCGCAGGAGAGACGAGGCGATCGCGCAATAGTCGTCGCGGAATCCCTCGGTCCCGTGTACCGAGACCTCGATGGTCTCCTCCCCGGCATCCGGCATCAGGTAGGCGCGGGAGCAGATGGCCTTCGAACCGCCCTTGCCGAGATGGATCTGGACCCCGTCGACCGTGACGAGCTCCAGGTCCTTGCCCGTAGTGCTCGTACTGGTGCTGACGAGCTCCAGGGTGACTCGCACGCGCCCGTCCCACCGGCAGGTGTGCGCGTCGGCGATCGTGGGCTCGGGCGGCAGGACGCCGATCTTCTCGGCGACAGCGTCGCGGTCGAGCAGCGCGCACGGTTCCAGCAGGGCCAGCGAGGCCTCCCGGCCCTCGGCGCGCGGCGCGGTCGTCAGTGAACGGGCGAGGTTGGCCGCGATGTAGTCCAGACCCGCGCATTCCTTCACCCCGGACGGGTTGTTGAGGAAGATGACGATGCCGGAATCGCTCTCGGCGCCGGGGCTCGCGATCGCCCGCGTACAGGCTGCCGCGCTGCCGTCGATGATCGGAACACCTTCTACCACCGTCTTATTGGGCGTCAGGTATTCGTCCTCCCGCCCCAGATACAGGTAGAGGGAGTAGCGGTTGGAACTGGCGGTACACCCCCAGCTCGGCGACGGACTCAGCTCCCATGTTTCCGCGGCCAGTGGCGTCGGCGCGACCGGCACCGAGTCGCCGAGGGCCGAGGTCAGCCAGGGGCAGGCATCGATCTGCCGCAACTGCGCCAGGGTCAGACCGGTCACCGGCCCCGGCTCACTCTCTTCGCGGGTCGCGAAGTAGGTGATCCCGACGAGCGCCACGAGCAGTGCTGCCAGTCCACCTGCCAGGCCGCTCCGGACCCTCGGACTCGCCGAACCCCAGCGACGACGCCCGGATTCCAGTGCACGCCTGGCGTATTCGACGCTCGCACGACCCGACTCGGCCAGGACCACCGAAAAGGGCCGTCCAGGTACGGGTTCCGGCGCGGCGATCGCGGGCAGAGCGGCGAGCAGCGCCGAGATCTCGTGCTGCTGGCGGCCGATGTCATCGAGCACAGCGGGGGGCCATGGTGGCGGACCGCTCGGCTGGGCACCGAGATAGTCGAGGATCTGCCCCGGAGTGGGGCGGGCTGCCGGATCCTTGCGCAGGCACGCGGCCAGCATCTCGAACAGCGGCTCTGGCACGCGGCTCAGATCGGGTTCACGCTGGGCGATGTTGAACAGCGTGTACGGCACCGATGGTGCGGCGAACGGTGCGATGCCGGAGGCGGCGAAAGCTAGGACGGAACCGAGGGAGAACACGTCCGAAGCCGGCGTCAGCTCATACCCGAGCGACTGTTCCGGTGACAGGAAGTCCGGCGTGCCCATGGCCGTCGCGGTGGCGGTCCCGGCGGCCGGGGCGATACCGACTTCACCGAGACGACCACTGTCCCTTGCCAACAGCACCGTGTCGGCACGGATGCGCTGATGGACGAGGCCTGCGGAATGCACGGTCCGCAGCGCCGAGGCGAGGGCGGCGGCAAGGATACGGACGGCGGCCACCGGCAGTGGTCCGTGCTCGGCTACGGCCGTGTCGAGACGCATGCCCGGTACGAATACCGTGGCCACCCAGGGCTTCTCAGCGTCGGCGTCGACATCGATCACCGTGGTGTTGGCGGATCCGGAGACACGCATCGCGGCAATCGCGCTGTGCCGCATTCTGATCCGGAACTCCGGCTCGTCGAGAAGTTCCGGTAGCGCCTGGCGCACGACGACCAACGAGTCATCGGGGCCGGTGGCGAGCACGGACCGGAATCCGGCCGCGGACTCGAGCGTGCCGAGCACTCGGTAGCGGCCGATGGTGGGTGGATCGCTGGGACCGGGCGGATGGATCGTCATGATGGGGGCAACTTCTCGAGTACGGGTTCGAACAGATCGGCGACGGTCTCGCAGTTACCATCGGCCTGCAGGGTGTTCGGGTAGTACGAGGCCCGCAGTTGCTCGGCCTGATCGTCCTTGGTCGGCATCACCATGAAGATGAAAGTGCAGTATGTGGGACCGCTGCCGTCGAGATAGACGGTGTGCTTCCCGATCGTGCGTGTTGGCCGGACCCTTCCGCCCGTGACATTGTCCGGCCGGACGCTCTCGACGACGTCGACCGTGAAAAGGCCGTTTGCGCCGGTCAACGCGCAGCCGTGGGAAGTCGATGAGCGAACGAGGTCACCGAGCGACGAACGAGTTGCCGCGAGGTCGACCAGCGAGCACGGGTCGAGCGGCAGCAGCGAGCCCTGCGGGTAGGTCCGCAGCGGCGGATTGACCGACAGTCGCCGGACCACCGCCGCGAGTGCGCGTTCGGACTCCGGGCAGAGGTCGCCCGCGGGCGGATAGGTGCTCGCACTCATCTTCAGCACCATCGGCAAACCGCTCTGCGTCACCACCATGCGGTCACAGGAGGCGGACTCCTTGTAGCGTCCGAGCACCGGCATCCAATTGATGGTGCTACCCATCGGCTCTTCGTCATCACGCACGTCGGCGACACTCTCGCTGGTATCCAGGCCGAAGGACATCTTGCGACCGGCCTGATCGCGATACCCGACAGTGCAGCCGCCGAAGGTGTTCGGGACTACCTCACTTGTCGCCGTGCCCAGTTCACCGAGCACCGACGGATCCAGCAGCGCGCAGATGTCGAGCCGGCGGGATTCGTCGTGGGTCAGCGCCAGTGGCGGATCGTCCATCGCCACCGCGTTGCCCTCGACGCCGACGCCCCAGAACGCGATGGCGGCCAGTACCAGTGCCGATACCGTCGCAGCGGCGGGAACCAGTCGCGCCCACTTCGGTTTCGGCTGTTCGGGCGCGATCGACGCCGCGGCAGCAGCGGTTCCGTCAGCCCAGCGACCCGCCTCGGCCTGGCAGTCGGCGATGCGTCGGCGAATCCGGACCGGCCAGACGGGTTCGGCGTCGATCCGGCTCGCCGCGTCGAGCAACTGCTCGGGAGTAGGTCGCGCCGACGGGTCCTTGGCGAGGCAGGCATCGACCAGCGCGCGGATCGGTTCCGGAATTCCGGTGGTGTCCGGGGAGCTGTAGAGCACGTTGTAGAGGACCTGCGGGGTGGAGGCCGCGTCGAACGGGCTCGCGCCGGTGGCCGCCATCGCGAGGACCGCACCGACGGCGAAGACATCGGAAGCCGGTGTGAGCGGCCGACACTCGGCCTGCTCGGGTGACATGTACGCGGGCGAGCCGATCACCGCACCGGTGGCGGTGAGGTTGACGTCGTCCTCGAGCGCCCTGGCGATGCCGAAGTCGATCACGCGTGGACCGTCGTTGGTGAGCAGGATGTTGCTCGGCTTGAGATCGCGGTGCACCAGGCCGGTGCGGTGGATCTCGAGCAGTGCCATCGCCAAGCCGGTGGCCAGGAGTTTCAGCCCGTTCAGGTTGAGGCGGCCGAACTCGCCGATCATGTCCTGCAAGCCGGGACCCGCGATGTATTCCGAAGCCAGCCATGGCGTTTCGGATTCCGCGTCGTGGTCGACCACGCCGGCGGTATAGGCACCGGTGACCTGCTGCGACGCCAGCACCTCCCGCCGGAACCTGGCACGGAACTCCGGATTGCCGGTGAACTGGCGGTGGATCTGCTTCACCGCGACCAACCGGCCGTCCTGGCCCTGGCCGAGCAGCACCTGTCCCATGCCGCCCCGGCCGATCACGGCCAGCAGGCGATAGCGGCCCAGCTGTTCGGGATCCTGCGAACCCAGCGGTTTCATCGCCGCGCCTCCCGTGTTCACCACGACCCGCTCAGTAGCGCGTGCTGCGCCACCGCCTGCTGTCGAATATCGGTTTCCTGGTTGCTGTAGAGGCGGACCACGAACTGGTTGTGGCGCACCAGGCAGGAGAACCGCCGGGCGGGAACCGACCTGTTGTCCGGCCTCGCCGCGCGGTAGCAGGAAACACCCGAGAGTCCCGGCGGCCCCGCAATCGGCGTGTAATCGGCTGCCAGCGAATGCTTTTCCTCGGTGTCGGCGTAGGTCTTCGCGGCTTCGCTGTCGCGGGTGCGGTACAGGAATTTGTTGTACGACACCGCGATCGCGTCGATCGAGCTCTGTTCGAACTCACGCAGGTTGACCGACGGATCGTCGCGCAACAGGGCATAGGAACGAGGCCCGTAGACCATGAAATCCCACTTGTCGGGCCAGTAGTCGCCGGTCTTCACCACATGGGTGAGCAACTTGTCGCTGTCGAGTTTCAGCTTCGGCACGTCGGCGGCAGGCGTCGGAACGAAGGTGCCGAGCTCGGCCAGCTGTGCGCGGTAAGTCCGCGAGAGCAGATCGGTCAACAGTTCGGGGCTGGGCTCGATGATCTTGGCGTACACCCTGATCACCAGGTTCTTCCACACCAGCCAGCTCCCGACCGTCGGCACACCGGGTCGCCAATGTGACAGTGCGGCAGGATATTCCGGGAGAGGCAGCGGAGCGTTCTCGGTGTTCGCGGTGAAATCCGCGGCCGCCATCGCCTGCGCGGCCGCCATCGCCTGGGCCTCATCGGGGAGGGACAGGATCGCGATCGACAGCAGCTTGTGCTTCGACTCGTTGTCGGACTGGCCGTTGCTCGCGATCGCGCCGTAGCCGGCCAGCACGTCGAACGGCCCGAGTGCGGTTCGCTGTACGCCCGAGAGCAGATTGTCGACGCCGTGTACCCCGACGATCAGGCCGCCACCGTTGCCGTAGGTCAGCTGCGGGTCGACACGGTCGGCGAACAGCAACCGCTCGCCGATGCGCACGGATTCCACCAGCGTTCCGCGCACCGTGTTCGGCGCGTCGTCGTAGTCGCCCGCCACCGGTTCGAGGGCATAGTCACCGTGATCGGGTGCGGCGTTGTCACCGCATGCCGCGGCGAGCAGGGTGAGCGACAACAACGGCGCCAGCCAACGCAACCGATTACGCACGTACATTTCCCCTCCGACCGCAGCGTCGAAACGCCAGGCCCCTCCCGAACTCTGCCGTGAAACTATCACCTGCGAGTTCGGCGCCGCTACCGCGCGGGTAACCGGCCGACCGCCTGCTTCACGAGCGGATCGGCGATCGCGCAGAGTTGCCCTTCACGCTGGTTCGGGTTGCTGACAGACACTTCGACATCCTCACGAAAGGTCTCGCCGACCTTGCGGAACTGATACACCCGGCGGCATTCGTTCAACCCCAGCATGACGCTGCCGAGATCCTCGACCAGCACACCGTCGCCGATATCGATCACCTTCTCCTCCATGGAGGTCGCTCGCCGCCGTGGCTGCGACAACGTGATCCGCACGGTGGAGTCACCCGACCACTCGCAGGAGTGCGCGGATTTCGCGACGGCGGGGCCGAGGGCAGCGAAGGCCGAGTTGTCCACCAGGGCACAGGGGTCTACCGATGACAGCGATTTCTGCGCGGCGGTGTCGGGCCGCAGTTCACCGAGCGAGGCGGTGAGCCGCTCGAGGACGTGGTCGGCGAGGCGGCATTCGCTGCGCGCGAAGGTGTCGACGATGATCCCCCAGCGCGCGGCTTGCCCGCCGCCCTCGATGGCGAACGCGCAGTCGTCGCCGCGGCGGGCAATCGCGTAACCGTTGACCACCTGCTCGCCGGCTTCGAATCCGTCCAGCGCGGCACCGATCTCGACGGCGATGCGCGCGCCACCCGAGTTGCCGTCACATCCCCAACTCGATGTCGCCTGCCAGCGCCAGGACGAGACATCCGGCGATGCCTTCGCGGCGACCTCGGTGGGCAGGGTCTTTCCGAGAGCCTGCGGCACCCAGGTGCACGCATCGGTGCCACGCAGCTGGTCCAAGCCGGGCAGAGTAGCGGTCGGTATCGCCTGCGGTGTGTCCTGAGGCGTTGGCGCGGACTCGTTGCCGCGCAGCACAACAGCGGTGATCGCACCGGCGATCACCACCGCGGTCGCCGCGACGATTCCCAGCCGAAGTGCGGTCCGGCGCTTCTCGGCAGGCACATCGACAGGCGTCGGTGCGATCGGCGTGTAGGCCGGAATGATCTGCGTCGCTTCGGGGTCCGAGGTCAGCGCGACCAGTTTCTGTGTCTGGGCGGCGATTTCGGCATGGACAGGGGCGGGCCACGGCTGCGCCTGAACGGGCAGGACCCCCAGGTAGTCCAGGATCTGAGCGGGTGTCGGTCTGGCCCTCGGGTCCTTGCGCAGACAGCCCGCGATCAGGTCGCGCAGCGGCGCGGGGACCTGATCGAGTTGCGGCTCGCTGTGGACGATGTTGAACAAGGTGTAGGGAGCGGAGGACGCCGCGAACGGTGCCGTTCCCGTCGCGGCCATGCACAGCAGCGAGCCGAGCGAGAAGACATCGCTCGCGGAGGTGATCGGTTCGCTGTTCGCCTGTTCCGGTGACATGTACGCGGGCGAGCCGACCACGGCGCCCACTTCGGTGAGCTGCGCACCGGTGCCGACCGCCTGCGCGATGCCGAAGTCGATCACGCGTGGTCCGTCGGCAGCCAGAATCACGTTGGCGGGCTTGAGATCTCGATGCACCAGGCCGGTGCTGTGGATCGAGTGCAGTGCGGAGGCCATGCCGGAAGCCAGGGTGCGCAGCGCGGGGACCGGCAGTGGGCCAAGCTCACGCACCGCTTTGTCCAGCTCGACCCCTGCGATGAATACGGAAGCGAGCCAGGGTGTTTCGCCGGTGGTCTCGAAATCGACCACTGCGGCCGTGAATGCCCCGGAAACCCGGGCGGAGATCGCGACTTCGCGTTCGAAACGCGCCCGGAATTCACGATCGTCGAGCAGATGCGAATGAATCTGCTTGATCGCGACGAAGCGCCCGTCGGGGCCCGTCGCCAGGACGACCCGGCCCATCCCGCCCGCACCGAGCACACCACGCACCCGATAGCGCCCGATCATCGGCGAGTCACTCGTCGACAGCGGCTCGATCAATTCGGTACTCCCCCAACTCGCTTCTCCGCCGCACCGGGCGGAACGGCCGAGATCCCAGCCGCACTTCGCCAGAAACCTAGCATTTCGGCGTCTGGGTCAGCGACTGCTCCGGCTCGCCACCACCACCGCAGCCAGCACGATCGCACAGCTCACAGCGGTGGTGAGCGACAGTTTTCCGTCGGCGGCGTCGAGGACCATCGCGGCGACCAGCTGGCCCGCTACCGAGGTGAGTCCGAGCAGCAGGACGCCGATCAGGCCGACCGTCACGGCGGCCAGGGCGATGAACGCTACGCCGATCAGGCCGCCGGTGTAGAGCCAGAGGTCGGTGGGGAATTCGGTGGGCAGGCCCGTGGTGGCGAGGGTGTACAGGTCGAGCAGGAGCAGCGCGATCAGGCCTACGCCGAAGTTGATCAGGGTGGCCGTGAAAGGGCCGCCGGTGGCGCCTACCCGGCCGTTGATCGCCTGTTGCCAGGCCAGTCCGATACCCGCGAGGGCAGGCAGGACGATGAGCAGGGCGGGGATGTCCGGGACGCCGGTGGCGACGGTGGTCGGGGCGGAACTGCCGCCTGCCGAGAGCACGACCCCGGTGATGCCGAGCGCGGCCGCGACGATGCGCCACGGAGTGATCGGGGTTCGGCCGTTCGGGGCGAGGCCGAGCCGGTCGACGACGAGGCTGCTCAGGAGTTGGCCCGCGACCACCGCGACAGTGAACGCGGTGACGCCGATCGCCGCGATGGTGAGTCCCTGTGCCGCAACGAAGAACGCGCCGCACAATCCGCCGAGCAACTGCCACGGCGGCAACCTGCCCTCCGATACCGCCACACGCACCTTGGTGACACCCGCTCGCAACGCCGGGCTGACCGCGAAGGCGATCAGCAGAGCGATGAGCCCGGTGCCGAAGCTGATGGTGGCCGCCGCGATCCCGTCGGCCAGCCGCGCACCCAGCGCACCGTTGATCCGCCCCTGTACCGCGACCCCCGCCCCGATACCGAACCCGAATACGAGCCCGACGGTCTTGCGCCTCCCAGCGAAGCTCGTCGCTCGTCCGGGACCTCGACGGTTGGCAGTCGGCGTCACGTGATGGGCGTCCTTGATGCGAGGTGGGTGGGGCGAGCTACCCGGGTTCTCCCCCGTGATCAGGGGTTGCGTTCTCAGTCCTACCACGCTCGGCACCGTGCCGCGGCGGCAGCCAGGTAGGCGTCAACGCGGCGGCGACCAATATCACCGACCCGAGAAGCGCGATAGTCGTGGACATCGCGAGCCACTGCGTCGCGGCCGCGACGAACGCGAACACACCCAGCGCGACGATCTCGGAGAGCAGCCCGGACACCGAGGTGACGGTGGCCCTGGCCGGGCCCTCGATCGCATCCTGAAGCCGCGCGCCCGCGATGACCTCGGCATTGAAGTCGATGCCGTAGGCGATGCCGATGCCGATGAATCCCACCCAGACCAGCGCCGGGCCCGCCGCCAGCCCAACAGCCAACGCGCCCGCGATGAACAGGATTCCGGCGACGAACAGCGCGATCGCCAACGTGCGAGACGACACGACCTCGGTGCGGCCCGCCAGCAGTGAACCGATCAGCGAACCCGCGACGGTGACGCCGACCAGCAACGCCGAGGTGCCCGTCGACGCGCCGCCGGACACCGCGAGCAGGCCGAAGTATTCGTCGAAGGCGGTGACGCCGTACAGGAGTGCGCCGAGCAGCACGCCTCGACGCACCCTGCGGACGTGCAGTGCTTCGGAGAGGCCGGTTTTGAGCATGGCGAGGTAGCGCGACGAGGTGGAACCGTCCGAACTCGACTGCGGCGCCACCGCTCCCGGTTTGACGTGCGGGCCGACCGGTCCGGGTGCGGGCTCGTCCTCGAGATCGTCGACCGCGGTGGCGGAGATGGCGACGGGGGCGCTGGGCAGAGCCAGCGCGGTCAGCGTGTGCAGGAGGCCGACGCCGACGCTGACCCAGCCGACCAGCGCATAACCGCCGAGGGCGAACAAGGGTGCGGCGGCGACGATCGCCACGAGCACGGTGCTCTCCTGCGCGCCGCGCGTCCACCCCATGATTCGCGCATAGGCCGACGGCTCACCACGCGCGACCAGATCGTCGTAGATCAACGCCTCGAAAGTCCCCGATTCCAGTGCGCCCGCGATACCCCAGACCAGGAAGCCGAGCGCGAAGCCGACGAACGACGGCACCAGCATCCAGAGGGTGAAACACGCGGCCTGCAACAGACAGCTCAGGACGAGCAGGCGTCGGCGCGACACCGTATCGGCCCACGCACCCGAAGGCACCTCGAGCAGGAACGCGGTCACCGACCAGATCGCCAACAGCAGCGAGATCTGTGCGGTACTCAGCCCGTGATCGGCGAAGAGAACGCCGTAGAGGGCATAGATCGGTAGCAGGTCGCGGGTGCCCTTGAACAGGACCGCGCGCACCGTGAGGTCGCGGACACCGGTCGGCTCACGCCTCAACCAGGCCACCGCGTGCCGGAGCGGGGAAGATCAACAGCCGTAGACGAGCATCCGCATGGGTTCTATCGTTCGCGCCACGACCGGCCGGGTCAAGCGATTATCCGAGCGGGATCCAGCCGTTGGCGGCGAGGGAATCGTCCTCGTCGGTGGTGCTCACCAGCGGACGGCCGTCGTTGAGATCGTTGATGAGTTCCGAGACCGGGTGCGAGTCGCTGTAGTGGTAACCCTGGGCCAGGGCGAAGCCGAGTTCGGTGAGGACGGCGGCCTGGTATTCGGTTTCCACGCCCTCGGCGATGACCTGCAGGTCGAGCGATTTACTGAGCGCGGCGATGACGCTCAGCAGCGGCGGGGCGGGGGAATCGGAGCGGATGGCGGCGACGAAGGACTGGTCGACCTTGAGGATGTCGCTGGGGATGGTGGCCAGCCGGCTCAGCGAGGAGTAGCCGGTGCCGAAATCGTCGATGGCGATGCGCACGCCACGGTCGCGCAGGGTGTGCAGGTTGGTGATCGCGGTCTGGGATTCGGCGGCGAGCTCGCTCTCGGTCACCTCGAGGACGAGCTGATCGGCGGGCCAGCCGGTATCGGACAGGATGGTCGCGACCCGCTCGGCGTATTCGGTTTCGGCCAGTTCGAGGCCGGAGACGTTCACGTTGAGGGTGAGGTTCAGCGAGGCGAAACTCTCCTGCAGGCGGGCGGCGTCGGCGCAGGCGCGGCGCAGGACCAGCTCGTCCAGGTCGGAGATGAGGTCGTATTCCTCGGCGACGCGGATCAGGCCCTCGGTGGTGACCTCGGGTTGCGCGCTCGACGACCAGCGCAGCAACGCCTCGACGCCGACCGCCTGGCCGCCGTCCTCGGTGAGGCTGACGATCGGCTGGTAATGCACGTCGAGCGCACCGCGGTCGATGGCCTCGCGCAGTTCCACCGCCAGCGGGAGCTGACGCGACGATTCCAGCACCGTGCGGTTGCGGCCCGCCTGCTTGGCCCGATACAGGCCCACGTCGGCGCGGCTGACCAGCAGCGATCCGGACTCGCCCGGCTGCCAGGAAGTGACACCGGCCGAACAGCCCATGGTCACCGCGGCCCGCAGTTGCTCGGTGAGCAGGATCGCGGCCTGCTCGGTGGTCCCGGGCAACAGCAGCGCGAACACGTCGCCGCCGAAGCGGGCCAGCACCTGGCCGGGTGCGAGCAGGTCGAGCCAGGTATCGGCGACCCGCTGCAGGACGGCGTCGCCCGCGCGGTGGCCGAGGTGGTCGTTGATCTTCTGGAATCGGTCGAGGTCGACCAGCACCAGGGCCATGCCCTGGCCCCCGCGACCGGCCGCGTCGATCGCGGGGTTGAGCTGCTTCTCGAAACCGCGCCGGTTGAGCAGGCCGGTGAGCACGTCGATATCCGCTTCGGACGCCATCCTGGTCAGGATGCCGACCACCACGCCCGCGCCGAAGGTGACACCGGCCGGGATGAGCCCGGACCACCACGGCAACCCGCGCGCGGGCAACACCAGCAGACACAGCACCATCGCGAAACCGATGTGCGCGGCGGCCTGGGTCCAGGCGAAGAACAGCGCCGCGTCACAGGCGACGAAGACGAAGAACGAGGCCAGCGTGATGGCGCCGACCAGGTTGGGGAAGTCGTAGACCGCGATCGCGACGAGCACCGCCGCGGTGGCGAGGTAGGCGTGGTGCAGGCCGTGCGGCATCCGCGGGCCCCACGCGAGCAGCGTGAGACCGAGTACCACCGAGATCGCCGCCGCGGTGCCGACCACGGCGCGATTGCCGTCGTCGCCCGGTGCGACGGCAGTGATCATCAGGCCGAGGACACCACCGAGAACGTAGAACGCCCCCGTTGTCCTGGCCATGACTTTTGCCGTCGCCAACGCCGATGCCGCCCGCACCCGGGTTCGGGTATCGCCGCGCGCCCCGATTCCTCGCACGTGCACCAGCCTAGATGTTGATGGGTCAGGGTGTTTGCCACATCCGACAAATGGGTCGCCAGCAAACAATGAGCATCTTACGGCTTCAGGATATCGGTACCGACGAACGGGACCAGCGCCTCGGGCACCCGCACCGAACCGTCGGCCTGCTGGTGGTTCTCCAGGATCGCCACGATCCAGCGCGTGGTGGCCAAAGTTCCGTTCAACGTGGCCGCGACCTGCGCTTTTCCGTTCTCGTCACGGTAGCGGACCGAGAGCCTGCGCGCCTGGAAGGTGGTGCAGTTCGAGGTGGAGGTGAGTTCACGGTAGGTCTGCTGGGTGGGCACCCAGGCCTCGCAGTCGAACTTGCGCGCCGCCGAGCTACCCAGGTCGCCACCGGCCACATCGATCACCCGGTACGGCACCTCGATCGCGTCGAGCATCTCGCGTTCCCACGCCAGCAGCCGTTGATGCTCGGCTTCGGCCTGGTCAGGGGTGGTGTAGACGAACATCTCCACCTTGTCGAACTGGTGCACGCGGATGATGCCGCGGGTGTCCTTGCCGTAGCTGCCCGCCTCGCGGCGGAAGCACGACGACCAGCCCGCGTAGCGCTTCGGGCCCGTGCTCAGATCGAGGATCTCCTCCGAGTGGTAGCCGGCCAGCGGCACCTCCGAGGTACCGACGAGGTAGAGGTCGTCCTCTTCGAGGTGGTAGACCTCGGCCGAATGCTGGCCGAGGAAACCTGTGCCCGCCATGATCTCCGGGCGAACCAGCACCGGGGGAATCATCATGGTGAAGCCGTTGGCGACGGCCTTCTGCGCGGCCAACTGCAACAGACCCATCTGCAGCAGCGCGCCGTAGCCGGTCATGAAGTAGAACCGCGAGCCCGACACCTTCGCGCCGCGCTCCATGTCGATCATGTGCAGCGACTCGCCGAGCTCGAGGTGATCCTTGGGCTCGAAATCGAAAACCGGTGGGGTGCCGATGGTTTCGAGCACGACATAGTCGTCCTCGCCACCCGCGGGCGCGCCTTCCTGGACGACGTTGGAGATCGCGCGCTGCGCGGCGTCCAAATCGGCGTCGGCGGCGTTCTGGGCGACCTCGGCCTCTTTGACCTTGGCGGACATGTCGGTGGCGGCGGCCAGCAGCGCGGGGCGCTCCTCTTTGCTCGCCTTGCCGATCACCTTGCCCATGGCCTTGTGTTCGGCGCGCAGGTTGTCGGCGGTGGCCACGGCGGCCCGGCGCGCGGCGTCGGCTTCGAGCAGGGCGTCGACGAGCGCGGGGTCCTCACCGCGGGTCCGCTGCGAGGCACGGACGGCTTCCGGGTTCTCGCGCAGGAATCGGAGGTCGATCATGAGAAAACAGCCTAGTTGTTTACGCAACCCTTAATTCTTCGGCCTATGCCAATCGGGCAGGACAGGGGCATAGTTACGGTGTGAGTACCTCTTTCGACACCGCCGTCATCGATACCGCGCTCGCCGATCTCACCCAAGGGGAAAAGACCTGGGCCGCGACCGACCTGCGTCGCCGCCGCGAACTGCTCGACGAACTGCACGCGCTCACCGCCCGCGACGCCGAGGCCTGGGTCGCCGCCGCCCGCACCATCAAGAAACTCGACGCCGACAGCCCGCTGCTCGGCGAGGAGTGGATGTCGGGCCCGATGACGATGCTCGCGGGCGCGCAGGCGCTGAGCGAGTCGATGGCGGCCCTCGAAAAGGGCGCGAGCCCGATCGACGGCGTCGACCTCACCACCGCGCCCGGCGGCCGGGTGGCGGTGCCCGCGCTGCCGCACGGCGTCTACGACAAGCTGCTGCTGAGTGGCTTCAGCGCCGACGTGTGGCTCAAGCCCGGCGTCGATGCCGCGACCGCGCGCCGTAAGGCCGGCCTCGCCCAGCGCGACCCCGCGAAGACCAACGGTGTGGGCGCGGTGCTCGGCGCGGGCAACATCATGTCGATCGCGCCGCTGGACACCCTCTACGAGCTCTACGCCAACAACCGCGTCGTCGCGCTCAAGCTCAACCCGATCACCGATCCGCTGCTGCCGGTGTTCCAGGCGATCTTCGCGCCGTTCATCGAGCTCGGCGTGGTACGCATCCTCACCGGTGGGGCCCCCGAGGGCGGCTACCTGGTGAACCATCCGCTGGTCGCGCACGTGCACATGACCGGCGGCGCGCCGACCCACGACGCGATCGTCTGGGGTCCGGGCGCCGACAAGACCGGCGAGCCCATCCTGGACAAGCCGATCACCAGCGAGCTCGGCGGTGTCGCGCCGTGCATCGTGGTGCCCGGTGAGTGGTCGGCCGCCGACCTGAAGTTCCAGGCCGAGCACGTGGCCACCCAGCGCCTGCACAACGGCGGCTACAACTGCGTCGCCGCCCAGACCGTGGTGCTCGCCGCGGACTGGCCGCTCAAGGAGCAGTTCCTCACCGAACTGCGCGCCGCGATCGACACCGCTCCCGCCCGCACCGCCTACTACCCGGGCAGCGACAACCGCGTGGCGGGCGCGCTCGAGTCCTACCCCGACGCCGCCCGCGCCAACGGCCGCCTGCTGGTCGAGAACCTGCCCGCCGGCGACACTCCCCTGCTGCGCACCGAGTACTTCTCGCCGGTGCTCGGCGTGGTCGAGCTCCCCGGCGCCGGGGCCGAATTCCTCGGCAACGCGGTCGACTTCGCCAATGAGGAGCTGATGGGCACCCTCGGCGCCAACATCATCGCCGACCCCGCGACCATCACCGCGCTCGGCGCGAAACTCGACACCGCGATCGAGAACCTGCGCTACGGCACCGTCGCGCTCAACGCCTGGACCGGTCTCGCGTTCCTGACGCCGCGCGCCAGCTGGGGCGCCTACCCCGGCCACACCATCGACGACATCCAGAGTGGCATCGGCGTAGTGCACAACGCCTTCCTCCTCGACGACGTCGAGCGCACCGTGGTCCGCGGTCCCTTCCGCCCCGCTCCGCGCTCGATTCTGCGCGGTGAATTCGCGCTGACCCCGAAGCCGCCGTGGTTCGTCTCGAACAAGACCGGCACCTCCACCGGACGCAAACTGACCGATTTCTACGGCGACGGCAAACTGCGCCGCATACCGGGCATCTTCGTGTCGGCTCTGCGGGGCTGACCCGGCAGTCCGCCACGACAAATACACTCGTCGACGATGTCGAAGAAGCAGAGCAACCCAGCCGAGGGACCCGCCGCGCCCAGTCGTGGCGGCGCCCTGCACCTGTCCGCGACGAAACTGCGTTGGGGGCTGCTGATAGGCGCCCTCGGGGCGATCATCGCGGCCATGGTCACCATGACCGTGACAGGCTTCGACACCGACAAGGTGGAAGCGCACCAGCCCGGCGCCGAACCGGTCGTGCGCGACAAAGAGTTCAGCAGCGCCGCGCGGGGCGACTGTCTGACCTGGTCCAAACCCGACCGCAGCGACCTGGTGAAGGTGGGCTGCGGCGACAAGCACCTCTTCGAGGTGGCGGGTGTCATCGACCTCAGCGCCTATCCGGGGCGTGAGTTCGCCGAAGGCACCCGTCACCCCGATTCACTGCGGATGACCGAGCTGCGCGACGAGCACTGCGTGACCGCCGTCCAGAAATACCTGGGCGGTCGGTTCGACCCGCGCGGCAAGTTCATGGTGAATGTGATGTCGCCGAGCCCGGCCGGTTGGCAGCACGGCGACCGGACTCTGCGCTGCGGTGTCCAGGTCGCGGCCACCGCCACGAGCCCGGCAACCACCGGCAGCCTCGCCGAGAGCGATCAGTCCAAGATCCATGCCACCGGCACCTGCCTCGGCATCAATCAGAACCTGCCCACCGACCCGGTCGACTGCACCCAGCCGCACTCGGTGGAGATCGTCGGCACCGTCGATCTGGCCACCGCCTTCACCGGCGGTCCCCCGTCGGAGGCCGATCAGGACAAGTTCGTCGAGGCCGAATGCAACCGGCTCTCGGGTGACTACCTCGGCAGCCCCGATGCCATCCGCAACAAGACACTCACCCTGTTCTTCGACTATCTGGAGCCCGCCAGCTGGCTCGCGGGCAGCCACAAATTGGACTGCTGGCTCGGAAAAGGCGCCGACCGTGAGGGTTTCGCGCCCATCGTCGGCTCGGCCCGCGGCGAGATCCTGATCGACGGACAGGCCCCGGTGCCCCCGCCCAACACCGGACGGTCCACCCCCGCGCCGCTGCCGGGTGCCGCGCCGCTGCCGCCGCAGCCCCAGCCGAGGTGACGTTGTCCGAGCGGATGCCGGAGCGGCGTTTCGAGGAGTTGGTGAGCGATGCGCTCGACCAGATCCCGGCGGAGCTGTCCAGTGCCATAGACAATGTTGTGGTGCTGGTAGAGCCCCGAAACGACGAGGAACCGTCGCTGCTCGGGCTGTACCACGGCATCGCCCTCACCGAGCGCGACAGCTACTACGCCGGATCGTTGCCGGATACGATCACGATCTATCGAGAAGCTATTCTCGACATCTGCAACAGCGACGACGAGGTGGTCGAAGAAGTCGCGATCACCGTGATCCATGAAATAGCACACCATTTCGGGATTGACGACGACCGGTTGCATGAGCTGGGATGGGGTTAGCGAAACTGGGTGGGGAATCGATGGAACCGAATGAACCGCTCTCGCGTCCTAGTACTCGTAGGGGGAATTCTCGTGGTTCCCGATAGCCGCCACCAGAAGGAGTCGGGTCATGGTTGGACACGTTCTCGTTGCACCTGAAATCGTCCTCGCCGCGTCCGCGGAGTTGGATCTGCTCGCCGAGCGCCTCGCCATCGCGGCCGGGCTCGCCGGGCCGACCACGCACGTGCTGCCTTCCGGCGCCGAAGAGGTGTCGCTGCTCGCGGCGACCCACTTCAACACCGCGGCGGGCAAGCACGACGGTTCGGTCGCCCAGGCGATCCTCGAGCTGCATCACGCGGCCGCGACCCTGCGCTCGCAGCTGACCACTCATATCGGGGAAGACGTGGCTCGCGCGGCGACGATCAACGCCGTCCAGGTGTAGTCGCACCGATCCTGTCGACGATCATTTACTCAGGGGAGAAACAAGCATGACCGCAGGGATCACCGGGGTGTTCTGGCTGCCTCGTATGGCCGAAGTGAACTCAACCACCCTCAACACGGGCGCACACGCCATCCCGATCAGCGCCGCCGCCACCTCGTGGGGCACGCTGGCCGCCGCGTGGGGCGACGCCGCCTTCACCATCACGCGCGTGATCGCCGAAGTCGGTGTGGGCCTCCAGGGCGTCAACGGCATCGCCGTGCTCGCCCGCCTGGCGCCGTTCGCGGGCTGGGCCAGCCAGCAGGGCATCGCGTCCGCGGCGATCAGCGCCAAGTGCGCGGCCAACGCCACCGCCTACACCGTCGCCTCGATCGCGATGCCGAGCCTGCCCGAGATCGTCGGCACCAACGCCGCGGTGGCCGCCTCGGCCAACCCGCCCGGTGTCGTCTCCGGCGCCTTCGAGGTCGCCGAAGTCGCGCGCCATGCCATGGACATCCGCGCCGCGCTGGTGATGGAGACCTACGAGGCCGCCACGTCGGCCACCGTCGCCATCCCCAGCGAGTTCACCATGCCGCCCGCCATCGCCAGCGGTGCGGGCTCCGCCTCGGAGGGCGACTTCGGTGGCGGCGATCCGCTGCAGACCGCGGTCGCCGCGGCGCAGGCCTTCGTCTCCAACCCCGGTGTGGTCAGCGCGGCCACCCAGGCGGCCAACACCGCGGGTGGCGTGCTCACCAGCGGCGTCAGCACGGTCGGCAATATCGGCGCCTCCGCGATCTCGGCGGCCACGGCCACCGTGCCCGCGGGCACCGCCGCCGCGCCCGTCATGGCGGGTGTCGGGGCCGCCGGTGCCGCGGTGGGTGGCATGGCCACCACCTCGGCCGGTCTCGGTGGCGTCAGCGCGGGGTCGCTGAAGCTGCCCGAGGGCTGGGGTGCGCCCGCCGCGAGCGCGTCCGCGAGCGCGCCGGTCTCGGAATCGATCGTCAACCGGGTCGAGAGCGCACCCGTGCGCAACGCCAACAGCGGCGGCAACCCGCTGATGGGCAACCGGCAGAAGGGCGAGGAAGACGACGAGCACGATGGCGTCGACTACGTGCGCTCCGACGAGTTCACCGATGGTCGCTACGCGGCCGAAGGTGTGATCGGCGCCGACCTCGCCGGAACGGCCAAGTGACGGTTCTCGGCACGGGCAGCGGAGGTTCGCTGCTCGGCGCCGTCGTGCTCTCGCTCGACGACATGCAGTTCCTCCTGGAGAAACTGGAGTTCGACGAGATGCCCGTGGTGCTCGACGCCATGGGCCGCTATGACAACGTCACCGCGCACGACGCCGCCATGAACGTGGCACAGGCCGCCCTGGCCGAACGCGAGCTGCTGTTCGGCCAGGCGGTGGCACCCGAGCTCGCCGAACGGCTGCGGGTGCTCTACCGGCCGCAGTGGATCATCGCGCTGCGGTGGGTGGTGGCCGGCCAGGTCAACCGATTCTGTCTGGCGCAGGGCGACGACCGCGCGGTCGTCGCCCTGCGCGGGCCGGAGTCCTACGTCATCGACGACGCCGGGCTCGATCTGCCCGGCGCGGTGCTGCAGGCGCTCGGTCCGGTCGAAGCGCTCGAGCTGTACGGGATGAACGCTCCCACCGAACAATTGGCGCCGATCTTCGGCGACACCGGTGACGCGGCCGCCACCACGAAGCGCCTTACAGCGGTGGGCAATCCGGCCACCGACGCGCAGGCACTGGCCTCGGCGCTGGTGGAGATCCACTCCTACGCCGAGATCGTCGGCGTGGCCTACGGCGACGGCACCCGCGATATCCAGGACAACCACATCGCCGTATTCAACACGCGCGCAGGCAGATTCATCATCACCGCCAGCGTCGCCGACGACGGGGTGAAGTGGTCGTCCATCGCCAGCGGCACCAACGCCCGCCTACGCACCGCGGTAGCCGACCTCATCGAGTCCCTCCCAGTCCGCACCGAATTCCCTACCGCGGCAGCCAGTAACCCGGCGTAAGCCCACCCCACCCCACCGGAACCGCCCCACCAAACGCCCCCACAACTCAGCTGTAAACCGTAGGCGCAGCCGGAGCGTTCAACCCATGGGGTCGTCGGCGGAAGGGTCGGCTTTGATGGTGAACGGTGGGGTGAATTTGCCCCACCGTAGGCATTCCCAGCCGCCGTCTTCGGTGGGGAGCAGTTCGATGGTCTCGGTGTTGTCGAGGTGGTTGTTCGTCGTGAACGGCGGCGCCACCCCGGCCAGTGCCTTGCCGATCAGGCGCATGGCGGCGCCGTGGTTCACCACCACTACGTCACCGTCGGCGTCGGCGGTCAGGAATTCCTCGCGCAGGCCGTCGAGGACGGGCAGGATGCGGGCCAGCACTTCGTGTCCCGATTCGCCGCCGGGGGCTCGCACGTCGAGTTCGCCGAGGTGCCAGCCGCGATAGATCTGCTGGAAGAGTTCGTGCGCTTCCCGGTCGGAGCGGCCGTGCAGATCGCCCACCTGCACCTCGTACAGGCCGTCGAGGACGTGAGCCGGTGTGCCGGTGGCTTCTTCGATGTGGCTCGCGGTCTGGCGGGCGCGTAGCGCGTCCGACGACACCAGTACCTGGGGTGCGCGCTCCAGGCCCGCACCGAACGCTTTCGCCTGTGCCACGCCACGTTCGGTCAGCGGCAGGCCGGGCACGGCGGTGTCGAGGATCTTCGCGACATTGCCCTCGGTCTCGCCGTGGCGCACCAGAATCAGTTTCGCGCGGGTAGTCATAGGTCCGCGACCCCCTTTCGCAATTGCGTCAACCATTCTGCCGCCGGCTCGTCCGACGGCGGTGGCGTGCCGACTGCCGCTGTCGCAGGCCATGATCCGAGGAACCGGACATGGGTCGTGCGGTGCAAGGCTTTCAGAGTTTCCGCTACCGCCGGGTCGTCGATGTGGCCGACACAGTCGAGGTAGAACCGGTAGGTGCCCATGCCGGTGCGGGTCGGGCGCGATTCGATGCGGGTGAGATCGACGCCACGCGTGGCGAATTCGGCGAACGCGCGCATCAGCGAACCGGGCTCGTTGGGCAGTTCCAGGACGACGGAGGTCCGGTCGGCGCCGGTGGCGGCGGGGGCGATGCCCGGCTGGGTGACCAGGACGAAGCGGGTGATGGCCTGGTCGTGGTCGGCCACGCCCGCGGCCAGGGTCTGCAGGCCGAGTCGTTCGCCCGCCAGCGCGGTCGAGATCGCGGCATCCGCGGTGCCCGCGGCCACGTCTTCGGCGGCCGCCGCGTTGGATGCCGAGGTGAACGGGCGCGCCTCGGGCATGTTGCGGGCCACCCACTCCCTGACCTGCGCCGCCGCCACCGGATAGGCGGCGAGGGTGCGCACATCGGCCAGCGAGGTGCCCGATCGCGCCAGGATCGTGAAGGTGACCTCGAGCTCGGTTTCGGCCATGATCTGCAGGCGCGGTCCGATGGCGAGGGAATCCAGGGTCGCCGGGATCGAGCCCTCGACCGAACTCTCGATCGGCACCACCGCACCGTCGACCTCGCCGGTCCGGATCAGGTCGAGCGCCGCCCCTTGACTGGGCGCGGCGATCCGCTCGACCGGCCCGTCGAAGGCCCCCGAGCTCTCGAACTTGACCAGAGCCATCTCGGTGAAGGTCCCGGACGGCCCGAAATACGCAATAGACGGCACACAGAAAGATTAGCTGGACTGCCGCCGTGGGACGGCCCGCCTCAGGAATCCAGGATGCGCAGCGCTTCGGCTATTTCCTGTTGGTTGGGGGTTTCGATGGCGAGCAGGACGGTACGGGTCGCCTCGATCGCGGCGGGTTTCAGTGATTTCAGGAAGGGGAGGTCGGGGGTGGTGAGGGCGGTGGGGATGTCGTCGCCGCAGAGGGCGGCCACGGTGCCCGCGACGATGGCCAGGGCGCGGGGGCCGCTGGTGGTGCGGGCGACGAAGCCGCGGTCGGCGTGGGCGATGCCGGCCAGGAAGGCGGTGAGGTCGGGGTCGGGGATGTCGACGTCGACGGGGGTGGGGGAACTGCCGTCGGGGCGGACCAGGTCTGCCACGAGGCTGCGGCGGGCGGGGGCCGACAGATTCAGCAGGACGGGTTCGGCGGGGGCGGAATGGTCGTCGCCGTGGTCGTCGTGCGTCATCCGTCCACCGTATCGGCTCGATTCATCGGGGTGTCCTCTTGCGCGTCGGGCGTTTGTAACTTAGCTTAGGTTTACCTAATCAAACGTTCGCGGAGGTTGTCATGTCGAGCCCCACCACGATCCTCGCGCCGACCACCGCCGAGCGGGTGCGAAGTGCGTGCACCCATGCCGAGACTGCGGTGCTCGCGCTCCCCGGTATCGACCCGGTCCCCACCACGCTGCACCACCTGCGTCGCTGCGGCGACGCGGTGATCGCGGTGCCCGGGTCCTCACTCGCGGCCGCGCTGGCCGCCACGGCCAACGAGACCTCCGCGGTCCTCGAACTCACCGATCACGCGCCGCTGCCGCTGCGTGAGCCGGTCAGGGCGCTGGTGTGGTTGCGCGGTTGGGTGCGCCAGGTGCCCGAGCAGGCGCAACGCGCGCTCGCCATCGAAATCGCCAAGGAGTACCCGCATCCGGGTCTGCTCGATGTCGGGCACGGCGTCACACTGCTGCGGATCGTGGTGAACTCGGCGGTGCTGGCCGACACGGCAGGCGCCGAATCCGTCGACCACGCCGACCTGCGCGCCGCCACTGCCGACCCGTTCTGCGAACTGGAAAGCGCCTGGCTGCAACACATGTCCGAGGATCACGCCGACGTTGTCGCCCAGCTGGCCCGCCACCTGCCGACTCGGCTGCGGGGCGGGCTGGTGCATCCGCTGGCCATCGACCGCTACGGGCTCACGCTGCGGGTCGAGAGCAACGACGGCGACCACGATGTGCGGCTGCCCTTCCCCACCCCGGCCGACGACATCGAGTCGCTGAGCCGCGCGGTGCGGGTGCTGGCCGGCTGCCCGTTCTTGAATGGTCTGCGCCGCATCTGAGTTGTGCTTTCGGAGCGCTGGCGCGCTCGAGCGGGGCCCCTGAGGCCCCTTGTGCAGAGACACATCGGGATTACCCGGCCCGGACGGTGGGCACAACCGACTGCGACAGGTTCGCTGCTTACACTGCGCGGCATGCGTGTCGATCCTCCCCAGGCCCCGCTGAGCGAGCGGGACAGGCTCGGGCTGCGAGTCGAGATCGCGATCGTTCTGCTCGTGACCTTCGGGTTGAGTGGGATCAGCGCCGGTCTGTCCCTGCTCGATTCGGCGTTGTCGCCGGGTGGGGTCGGTGGGCGGACGGTGGCGTTGAACGCGTCGCGGTCGAACAACTCGTTCCTCGATCTGCTGTTCCAGCTCGTCGGGGTGACCCGGCTGTTGGCGTGGGCTGCGCTGGGTCTGTATCTGTTGTGGCGCAGCGGGATCGGGCCGAAAATGATCGGGCTGGCGCGGATCCGGCGCGGCGATGTCGTGGCGGGTCTGGTGCTGGCCGCGGTGATCGGGGTGCCGGGGCTCGCGCTGTATCTGATCGCGCACGCGATGGGGGTGAGCGTCACCATCGTGCCGAGTTCGCTGTCGGAACACTGGTGGCGGCTGCCGGTGCTGATCCTGTCGGCGTGCGCGAATTCCGTGGCCGAGGAAGTACTGGTGGTGGGCTATCTGATCACCCGGCTGCGCAGGCTCGGCTGGTCGGAGAACTCGTCGCTGGCCGCGTCGGCGCTGTTGCGCGGCAGCTATCACCTGTACCAGGGGATCGGCGGCGGCCTCGGCAATATCGTGATGGGCCTGATCTTCGGCCGCTACTGGCAGCGCACCAACCGCCTGTGGCCGCTGATCCTGGCCCACGCGACGATCGACGCTGTCGCCTATCTCGGCTACAACGTGCTGCGCGGACGTGTCGGCTGGCTGCCGTGAGACCGTGCCAACGCACTGATGTGGACGGCGTGTCGCGGCGAGTTTCACCACATCACCGCGTTTCGCGCTAACAGTGGCCCGCCGACGGGGTATCCCAGTAGTAACCGAGCGCGCAGAACCGACTCGCGCTCTCCACGATCAGTAGAGTTTGACGGTGATGAACGGCGACGATCCCCGCGAGGACCCCCGTAGACGCCGGGTGCCGCCGACGTCCGGCCGCCCAGGCGGTCCCGCGGTGCCCCCACCAGGTCGTCCCGTGCCGCCGCCGGGCCGCGCGATGCCGCCCGATCCGCGCTACGGTCGCCCGCCGGGCAACGATCGGCGCCCGAATCCCGAGGACGGGCCGACGGTGCGCTACAACCCGGCGCCCCGCCGCGGCGCATCGCACGTAGAACCCACCCAGGTGCTGCACCGCGGCAACTCCGGCGACCAGCCGCTGGCCTATTCGCAGATGCCGTACGAGCGCGAGAAGCCTCGTCAGCCCCCACCACCGCCGCCGCCACGTCGTGAGCAGGTCAGACATGCGCCGACCCAGCGGCCGGTCCCCCATCACGACGCGCTGCCGCCCCGCCGCACGCCGCCGCCGGTCGACGCGGGCAGGCAGCCGCAGCCGCCACGGCGCAGGCGCAAACGTCATCCGTTCCGGTGGTTCACGGTGATCGTCGTGCTGCTGATCGCCGGCCTCATCGCCGCGGTCGTGCACCTGGACAACTCGCTCACCCGCATCACCGCGCTGCCCTCCTACAGCGACCGCGTGAGCAATACCCCCGGCACCAACTGGCTGCTGGTCGGCTCCGACGGCCGCGGTGACCTCTCGACCGAGCAGGAACAGGAACTCGCGACCGGCGGCGACACCGGGCCCGAGCGCACCGACACGATCATGATGGTGCACATCCCGTCCTCCGGCGCGACCACCATGGTCAGCCTCCCGCGCGACTCCTACGTCAACATTCCCGGCCACGGCAAGGACAAGCTGAACGCGTCGTTCGCGATCGGCGGCGCGTCGCTGCTGGTGCAGACGGTGGAGGAAGCGACGGGCGTGCGGATCGACCACTACGCGCAGATCGGTTTCGGTGGTTTCGCCAGCGTCGTCGACGCGCTGGGTGGGCTGGAGATGTGCCTGGACGAACCGATCGTCGACCCGCTGGCGGGGCTCGACCTGCCGGCGGGCTGCCAGGAACTGTCCGGTCCGCAGGCGCTCGGTTTCGTCCGGACCAGGGCCACCCCGAACGCCGATGTCGACCGGATGAACCATCAGCGGATGTTCATGGCGGCGCTGCTGAAGAAGGCGACGAGCATGGGCACCCTCGCGAATCCGTTCGCTTTGTGGCCCATGGCAACCGGGGTCGCGGGTTCGCTGAAGGTCGACGACGGTGACCACATCTGGAACCTGGCCGCGCTGGGCTGGGCGATGCGCGGCGACACCGTCACCACCAGCGTCCCGATCGGCGGCTTCGACGACACCGACGTGGGCAACGTGTTGCTCTGGGACAAGTCGAAGGCCTCCGGGTTCTTCGAGGCGCTCGCGACCGATCAGCAGATTCCGGAGGAGCTGCTCACGCGGTAACGTCGAGGTATGCCCGAGTACCTGTCGTTCACCGAACTCCTCCGTGACCAGGTCAGAGCTGGTCTGACCGCGGCTCATCAGTATCTGGCCGCCGCCGTCTATTTCGACGCCCAGGACTTACCCGAGCTGGCCGGGCAAACCTACGCGCGTTCGACGGCGAACCACGGGCACGCGATGCGCATGGTGCAGTACCTGCTCGACCGCGATATGCCGATCGCGATCGGCGGTCTCGACGAAGTACGTTCCGAATTCGATTCCCCGCGTGCCGCGATCGCCTTTCTGCTCGACCGTGAACGAGTCACCACCGCGCAGATCAGCGCTCTTGCCGCGGCCGCGCGTGACACAAACGACTTCCTCGGCGAACAATTCATGCAGTGGTTCCTGGGTGAGCAAGTCGACGATGTCGCCGGAATGACCACCCTGCTCACCGTTCTCGACCGACAGGACAACCTGTTCGACGTCGAGGAATTCATCCGCCGTGAGCTGCGCGGAACGGTGCGAATCGATACCACCGCACCCCGAATGGCAGGCGCGGCTTAGGAAATACTTGGTTAGGGAATACTGTCCTCAATAAGGCTGCACTTGGATGACAACCCCCTATGACCAGCATTAATGTTGCCGCCATGTCGATTCATCCGGAAAGCCCGCGAAGCAAGTTCCACACTCTGCTCCAAGACCAGATCCGGCATGAGTTCAATGCCGAGCACCAGTACATCGCGATCGCGGTGTGGTTCGACAACAACGACCTGCCGCAGCTGGCCAAGCGCTTCTACGCGCAGTCGGTGGAAGAGCGAAATCACGCGATGATGATCGTGCAGTATTTCGTCGACCGCGATATCTCCGTGGAGATCTCGGGCATCGATGCGGCGAAGTCGAAGTTCGAGTCCGCCCGTGAGCCGATCGAGCTGGCGCTGGCCCAGGAGAAGACGGTCACCGACCAGATCGTGCAGCTGGCGAGCACCGCCCGGGAAGAGGGCGATTACCTCGGCGAGCAGTTCATGCAGTGGTTCCTGAAGGAACAGGTCGAGGAAGTGGCGCACATGACGACGCTGCTCAATATCGCCGATCGCGCCGGGTCGAACCTGTTCGATCTGGAGGCGTTCATGTGGCGTGAGCTGAGCACCCCGAAGGACGCGGCCGGCGCACCGTCGGTTGCCGGCGGCAGCGTCTAGCTCGAACGCGCAAGGATTCGGCTCGCGGGCTGCGAGCCGAATCCTTTGTGTGCGTTTTACCAGCCGGAGCCGGAGCCGCCCGAGCCGGTGTTGGCCAGCACGGTGCCGATCAAGATCTGGGCGAGACCGGCGATAGATCCGAGAAATTCCACGATGCCTCTTACTTTCCTTGTCACCGATTGTCCGGTTCAGTCGTGAACCTAGCCGACCAAATCTGTGAAAGAGGCATGTTTCATTAAGTTCAGCGCAGGGTGACCTGACGCGAACGCAGACCGTCGCGCGAACGACGTTCTTCGCTGGTCATCGGCGCGTCGGAGGCCAGCGCCTCGGCCAGGCGAGCACCGAATTCACGTGCCGGAGCCTCCCATTCGGCCGGGTGCCGCTCGGGATCGAGGTCGAACACCGGCACCAGCAGACCGTGCGTGCGGAACGAACCGGCGAAACGCGAACCCTCACCCAGGTGCAGACCACCGGTGGCGTGTACGCGAGCCAGCGCCAGCATCAGCGCGTCCTCGTCTTCGGGACGCACCCAGCGCACATGCGCCTTCTCGCCCGCGTCGACCCACCAGGCCGCGCCGACGGAATCCGGGCCGAGGTCCAGACGCGCCGACGGCATGATGGCCTGCTTGGCCTGCTCGATCGTCGCCGCCACCTGCGGATCCGGGGTGACGCCCTCGGGCACCCACCAGTCGAAGTCCTGGTGCACGGTGAGCTCGAGATCGGCGCCGGGATCGATGACATCGGCCAGGCGCGGACCACCATCGGCGGCGTCGGCGGAGTTCAGCGACTCACCGGGCTCGGCCGACTGGGTCCACAGGATCGCCGCCGCGATATCGGCCGACGGGTCCTCGCCACGGAACTGCATCTGCGTGCCGACGAAGCCGACCGGCTCGTCACCGGCGCGCACCAGCGCGGCCACCGCGCCGGGCAGCACCGTCGCCAGGGTGACCTCACGCTGCGCGGCCACACCGGACGCGAGCTTCAAGGTCGCGGTCGCCGACGGCACGAACTCCCGCAGCGCCACCAGATCACATTCGGCGGCAAGACCCTCGAACGGCCGTGTCACGGCCGCGGATGCCTGCTCCTGCGCCGCACGCCGCTGCGCGAGACGCTGAGCCCGATTACTGTCGGGCTTCGGACTGTTCCGCTTGCTTTTACCCACGCGTGGAGTTTATGGCCGAGCGGCACGTTCGCTTACCGCGCCCCCTGCCGACCCGCCGAAAGCCGCGTCCGGTCAGACTCCGGCGAGTAGCGCCTTGGTGCGACCGGGGTGGTTGGTCGCGACCCAGCTGACGCCCAGGTCGGCGCACAACGTGACATCTTCGGGATCGTCGACGGTCCAGCAGTAGGTGGCCCGCCCCGCGGCGGCGGCCTTGTCGACCAGTTCGGGATGCTCACGCAGGGTTTTCACCGACGGGCCCACCGCGGTAGCGCCGACCGTGGTGGCCGCGCCGCCGCCGAGAAACCGCGACGATTCGCCGAGCAGCACCGTCGGCAGCAGTGGTGCCGCGCGGCGGATCCGCCAGACCGCGGTCGCCGCGAACGACATCACCACCGCGCGGGAATGATCGGCCGAAGCGGGCGTGGCGATGCCGAAGCGCTGCAGTTCGGCGAGCACCTTGTTCTCCACCAGCGCGCCGTAGCGCACCGGGTGTTTGGTCTCGATGAACAGTTTCGTCGGGCGGGTGCGCCAGTCGAGGACGAGTCCGATCAGGTCGCTGAGCGCGAGCACGCCCTGCGGCGCTTCGTCGGTCCCGAAGTTCATGTCGCGCAGCTCGTCCAGCGTCAGTTCGCTGACCAGGCCGGTGGCGTCGGCGGTGCGGTCGACGGTGCGGTCGTGCACGCAGACCAGGTGGCCGTCGCGGGTGAGCCGGACGTCGCATTCCACACCGTCGGCCCCTTCCTGCAGGGCTAGCTCGTACGCGGCGAGAGTGTGCTCGGGTCGTGCCGCCGACGCGCCACGATGCGCCACCACGAAGGGTGGACGATTGTTCTGGCTCACTTGGCCACGACCTCCTCCTGCGTATTCTCGCCTGTCCGGACAGCATCCGCGCGTTCGACCTCATCGTGCCCGGCATCGTCGAGCGCCGCGACAGCGCCCGGCTCGACGGGCGCGATGACGACCTCCGCGGGGTCGGCCGCCATCACCCAACGATGCGCGGACCTGATGTCGCCGCGCAGGTCGCGACCTTCCAGCGTGCGCACCATCCACAGCGTGAGCACCGCGAACCCGGCCGCGCACAGGTTGGTGAAACCGGTGAACGAGACACCGTCGGCCTCGGCCTGCAGGGTCGACGCGTCGCGCCACAGCGTCGCCGCGATCAACAGCAGCCCGCTGAACACCCAGGCGGCCCACCAGATCCGCACGGCCCGCCACGAGCGCGGATCGGGGTCGGTGCCGAGGAGCTCGGTGAGGAACACTCCCGGCCAGATCAGATTGACGCCCGGCACAAGGCATCCCGCGATCAGCGACCAGCGCTTGCGCGGGTCACGCCTGCCGTAGGCGGTGAACACGATCGTGCGCGCCTCGATCAGCCAGGCGACCAGCGCCACCGCGGTCACCAGCGCGTAGATCGGCGCGATGACGCCGAACACCAGCACCGTCGCGTCGGAGATCGACAGCAGCCAGCCGGGGATGAGCCGGGCGCGGTTCTGCAACAGGATCAGGTAGCGGCCGTACTCGGCCAGCCCGGCGAGCAGGAAGACGATCGTGGTGCCGATCAGCAGCCGGTCGCGCTGGGCGGCGATGCCGCGCAGTGGACGTTCCGGCGTGGGAGCCGGCGACGGTGGCGGGTCGAGCAGGCCCCAGGGCGGGGTCTGGGTGTAGCGCGGGGTCGGCCCGAGCGGGGCCGAGGTGGTGGCGCCCGCCTTACGGGTGCGGTGGTCGGGTCGGCGCGCGACCCAGCGGTAGTTGCGCTGGGTGGCGGGCGCGTCGACCTTGCCGGGCGAGAGCAGCACCCCTCGGCAGCGCGGGCACCAGTGCATCGGCGCGCCCTGCACAGCCCACCGCGCACCACAGCGTGCACATGGTTGCACCACCGAACTCACCCGCGCACCCCGCTTCCGGACTAGTAGATCTTGGCTTCGTGGTCGCCGTCGGCGACCACCGGGCGGCCGGTCTGCTGCCAGGCCACCATGCCCCCCGCGACGTTGACCGCTTCGTACCCGATGTGGGCGAGATACCGGACGACCTCGATGGACCGGCCGCCCTGTCTGCACACGACGTAGAGCTCGGCGTCGATATCGAGCTCGTCGAGGCGGGCTGGCACGTCGACCATCGGGATGTGGATCGCGCCCGGCGCGTGCCCGAGGTTCCATTCGTCGGGTTCGCGCACGTCGAGCAGCTGCGCACCCGGCGCGGGGTCCGCGTTGTCGAACGCGGCGGGTACCGCACCCACCGGCACGGCGGGGACATCGGAGCTCGTCACGCCTCGATCCTGCCATGCCACGCGCGTTGCCGGGCGAGCCTGTGCGAGGACGAGGTGCTGCGCGGGCCTCAGCTATCGGTCAGCACACAGTCAACGGGAACCGGCTGCCGACAACGCCGACAGCCGGGTGGAACCAGCCGGGAACGACCGATCCGGGACTCCCCTCCATGTCATCCCGGAGCGGTCGTTCGCCGCTGACGTCGGGATTCGTGGAGTGTGTTCTGTCCCGACATCTACTTGGACGCAAGCGGGACCGATTCGGTTCCATAAAAACGAGAACACTAGAGAAAATCTTAAATCCTGGGATCTGGGCGGCCAGATCGGTAGCCTGGGCGCATGAACGTGAGCAGGGGGCTACTCGACAGTTTCGACATCAACGGCTTGAATACCGCTTTGTCCGAATCCACGTGTCTAGGGGTAGAAGTGGATGCCGCGGCGGGCCGGCTGCAACTCGCTCTGGAGGTGCTGACGCTACCCACGGATGGACCCGCGCCGATCGACACGAAAGTTCTGCTCACCTTCACCGGAGTCACCCGCGTCGCGGCCTCCCTGCGCATCCAGCGCTGGGACGATGTCGACGCCCGCGTGCTTCCCCTGAGCCTCGACCAGCTCGACGAGGCCATCGAGAGCTTCGGTGGCGGCGGGCTGCACGGCTGGGAGTTCATCGACCTCGACGACAGCGGTTGGACGCTGTGGAGCGAGTTGCTCAGCTTCGACACGGTGCTCGATCAGCGCATCGCCGCGCACGTCATCGAGTTCTCCCAGGAAGAAGGCATCGACCCGCGCGAACTCGACGTCCGCGTGTGGTTCGACAAGATCTCCGTCACCGACACCACGGGGCGTGAGATTCCGATGAACGAATTCATCGACGGTGGACGGCGCTGGTGGGACGCGCACGCCACCGGCGACGCCAGGACCACCAAAGCCGACATCGCACCGCCGCTGTAATTTTGAGCGCTGGCGCGCTCGAGCGGGGCCCTTCGGGCCCCTGATCTTCCCTCCCTCCGGGTACTCCTTCGTCGCACCCTCCACTCAGCCAGATCAGGGCGGGCCCCTTCAGAGACATCCGGGCCTCAGGGAATCGGGGGCACGGTTCGCGGGTTGCACGGGGCGGGTGTACGAATGATGGTTGGTGTTGTCGTCCGAACTGGGCGCACACAGCCCGACACACGGAAAGGGACATCGTGGCCGTCTACACGCTGCCGGAACTGGATTACGACTTCGGCGCACTGGAGCCTCACATCTCCGGTGAGATCAACGAGATCCACTACACCAAGCACCACGCCGCCTACGTCGCAGGCGCGAACAAGGCACTCGAGCAGCTCGAGGAAGCCCGTGAGTCCGGCGACCTGGCTGCCATCCTGCTGCTGGAGAAGAACCTGGCCTTCCACCTCGGTGGCCACTACAACCACTCCGTCTGGTGGAAGAACCTCTCCCCCAACGGTGGCGACCAGCCGGACGGCGACCTGGCCGCGGCCATCGCCGACCAGTTCGGTTCGTTCGACAAGTTCCGCGCGCAGTTCACCGCTGCCGCCAACGGGCTGCAGGGCTCCGGCTGGGCCGTCCTGGGTTACGACACCCTCGGCCAGAAGCTGCTGACCTTCCAGCTGTACGACCAGCAGGCCAACGTGCCCACCGGCATCATCCCGCTGCTGCAGGTGGACATGTGGGAGCACGCCTTCTACCTGCAGTACAAGAACGTCAAGGCCGATTACGTGACCGCGTTCTGGAACGTCGTCAACTGGGCTGACGTGCAGGACCGCTTCGCCCGGGCCGTCGGCCAGGGCAAGGGCCTCATCTTCGGGTGAGTTAAGCCTTTCAACGGGCCCGCATGCGACTTTCGCATGCGGGCCCGTTGTCGTTTTGCCCGATTAGCACTCTTTGGTACTTGTGTGCCAGACGGGTTTGGGGCTATTCCTGTCATACGGGCACAGTCGCCCCCGTTAGTCGGGAGGCCATCATGAATACACAGGGTCCGATCGGGATCACGCCGTTTCAGGCGCGTGGACGATTGAGCGGGTTCGTGGTGTCGGGGCGGTGGCCGGATACCACCAAGGAATGGGCTCAGGTGCTGGTGCTGGCCGTGCGGGTGGCGTCGATGCCTGGCCTGCTGGTGACCAGCACGGTGTTCGGGGTGCGCGAGGAGCTACCCGACGACCCGGAACCGGGCACGGTGGGCCTGGTGATGGCCGAGGGGCCGGTACTCGGTGATCAAGCGATCGAACCAGGCCGGTTCGCCGCGCACACCCCGCCGGCGCTGCTGATGCTGCATCCGCCGTCGGAGACCCGTCCATCGCTGCCCGAATGCGCGGGCGCAGCCTCGGGCTGCGTGTTGCTGCCCGGCGTGCCGCACCTCGGTTTGGAGCATCGCGCGGCATGGGCCGAGGCCGAGCTCGACGGCACGATCACCTCGCTGGTGAGCCGGGTCGGGATGGATCTGATCAGCGACCCCGATACCGCCGTGCTCGCAATGCTGCTGGCGGCCTGAATCTTTCGCCCGCGACGGGCGGGCGAATGTTCAGCAACGGGTCTGCGTGCCACAGAAATCAGGGAAACCGAACTATCACCGCCGTATACCCAAACTTATTGTGCCCATTGAGATTTGGATTACCAGGACTTGGCATACCGGGAGCAACCGGACTAGAGTGGTGGACAGCGAAGGGGAGTAGCCCGCAATCGCCCAGTCGACATACTGATCGCCGCCGAATTCGGCGCGGTCCGGCTGTGTGAACCGGTGATCACCGGTGGGCGAGACCTTCGGCCACGAACCGATCCGTCGACCGGTGTGGCTGAGGGCGCACCCGTCTTTCAGCCACAGGCCGGAGTATTTTCCTGGGAGCTGACTTCATGATCGCCACGATCCTGCTGAGCTTCGGCGTGCTCTTCCTCGCCGAACTCGGCGACAAATCGCAACTCATGGCGCTGACCTTCTCGCTGCGCTACCGCTGGTGGGTGGTGCTGGCGGGCATCAGCGTCGCCAGCGTGGCCGTGAACCTCATCGCCGCGGGCGTCGGCCACTTCCTCGGCGCCGCCCTGCCCGCCAACGCCATCGCCGTCATCACCGCGCTCACCCTGCTGGTGGTCGGCCTCTGGACCCTGCGCGACGCGCTGAGCAGCGACAACGACTCCGACGAAGCCCCGGAGCCGCCGAGCGCCCGCAACGCCTTCCTGGTGGTCATCTCCGCCTTCACCCTCGCCGAACTCGGCGACCGCACCATGTTCGCCGCCGCCGCCCTCGCCTCCAACAACAACTGGCTGGCCGTGTGGATCGGCTCGGTCGCCGGCATGGTCGCCGCGGGCGGACTGGCGATCCTGGTCGGCAAGCTCGCGGGCAAGCATCTTCCCGAACGCGGCATCGCCATCGCCTCTGGCCTGCTGTTCCTGTTCTTCGCCGGCAAAACCGTCCTCGACGCGTTCGTCCCCGCGCTCAGCGGTTGGGGTTCGGCGGGCGTCGCCCTGATCGCGCCCGCGGTGCTCGGCCTCGGCGTCCTGGTGTGGCGTCGGCGCGGGCTGTCCGCAGCGCGGGCGAGCGAGCTCGCTGACGTCCAGAGCTGAGTTCGGAAACCTTCGGGGGGCGCGGCACCGAGCGGTCGCCGCGCCGCTTGCACTGGATCTGGGCCACCCCACGAAGTTCGATACGGGCGAGTCTGTTGCGTGTCCCCAGCATTCGGCGGTTGAATTACTCGATGACAGCGGCCGCCGACGATGCGGGCTCAGCGACACTCGGCCGATCGACGACGGCCTTTGATCATCTACATCTCGCGCCGTCCGCCACCTATTTCGGCGGTGATGACCCCGACAGCCTCGCGGCAGCCCCTACCGAATGGGGTCTGTGGGCGACGATCGAGGGTCAGCAGGTGCTGGTCTGTGGTTGCAGCGATGGGACCTTGCGATTTCAGTCGGGGGATACCGGACACCTCACGGGCCGCCGCTCGAGCAGCGTCATAAGGTCTGTTCTCACCCGGAGCGAGTCGCGGGAGGAATCCACCGGGCGGTCGATGTACTCGCGGGTCGACGGCAGCGGGCCTGCGCTGTGGGGCGTGCAGACCGAGGCGGATGGGGAGTGGTTGCTGGCTGTCGGGATGGGCAATGGCGATGTTCGCGTCTGCGCCCCACCCGAGTGGAGCGACACGGATCTCTCGGCGCGCCGGATCCCTCCCGAGATCCCCGACTGGGACCCGCTCTGGGTCTTCAGCGCCCAACCGGGCGGCCCGGCACGATGGGGCGCGTGGTCCTCGATCGACGGGCGGCCGACCCTGGCTTGCGGATACGGCAACGGTGCGGTGGTCATCCGTCAAGTCCCAGGCAGGCGATCTGCCTCCGCCGCGGGCAATCCGGCTTCACGCGACATCGAACACCTACTCCGGGGCCACGTCGCCCCGACGCGCTGGGGTGCGTGGAACGAGGGCTCACAACTGCTCGCTACCGGGGACGACGACGGCGTCATCATCGTCTGGCGAATTCGACCGAACGACCCCGTCCCTTGGGAAAGCGTAGGGAGAGTCGAGGTCGGCAGCGCCGTCACCTGCGGCACCTGGATCGATCACACCGAAGACGATCGGTTGCTGATCGTCGGCACCGAGCGCGGGGAGGTCGAAGCTTTCCTGTCCGTCGGGGACAGACGTCTCGAGCGCACCCCACTGTTCGACAACCACCCCGCACGTCAAGCCAGCGTGGCAAACACGCAAGGCAGAGGCGCCCGATGGTTGACCTCGTTCGAGGACACATACCTCTGGTTGGCGTGCGGCTTCGACGACGGCTTGTCTGTCCTGTCGAAGGTCCGCATCGACGTCCGGCCCTCCCGAGCACCCGACCCGCTGAATCCCGCGGGAATCGAGGTGGCACATATGGAGCTGCCTCCCTCACCGATCGGACCGAGCACCTGGGGCTCGTGGGCAAAGGTCAATGACATCCCAGTGTTGGCGGCCGGCTACGCCAACGGCAGCGTGCAGCTGCACGTCTTCGATCATCGGTTGGTAGTCGACCTGACATCGGGACGATCCCAAGGCAATTGGGGAATGTGGCAGCTGATCGACGACATCCCCACGCTCACCACCGGCGACGCGACCAGCGGAACTGTCACCGTCTGGCGACTCCACGCCGAAGTCCAACACCCCAGACTCCCCGCCTACCGCACCGACAACACCACCACCGTCGACCAGCTGGACCGAACCACCGAGGCAAAAGCTCTCGCCGAACTTGTCACCTCCGCCTCGACCAGCCTCCCGCTCGCCGTTGGGCTGTTCGGTGAGTGGGGCGAGGGCAAAAGTCATTTCCTCGGGCTCTTGCGCGAACAAGTGCGCGACGCCAAGAAGCAGCAATGGGCGTGCCACCACGTACGGCAGGTAAGTTTCAATGCCTGGCACTATGCCGAAACCGATCTGTGGTCCAGTCTGGTCACCGAGATGTTCGGGCAGTTGTCCCGCCCTGAAGGCACCGATCTCGTGACCGCGCAACGTCAGATGTCGCGGCTGGAGGCCAAACTCGTTGCCGCGCATCGTATCGACGAACGGATCGCTGCGGAGTCGGAGCGCATCGCGGAACTGGAGTCCGACCCGACCCCACCGTGGTGGCGGATGGAATTGTCAGCTTTGCGCGTTGCGTTCTCGAACACATTGTGGGAGCAGGCGAAGCAGCAGAGCGATGCGCTGGATCAGCGGATCCAGACCGCCACCGACGAGCAGTGGTGGAAAGACGCGCGCGACGTAGCAGCGTTGTGTAACAAGGGAAACCGAATCCGCTGGACGCTGACAATGATCCTGATCACCACCGGCGTCGTCGGCCTGTTCTTCCTCACCGATTTGGCCCGTGGCGCCAGCACGGCCGCAGTGGTCATCGCCATCGCGTTCCTGCAGCGGCTGCACCACACGAGTAAGCGGTACACTAACTCGATCGCCGAGCTCATGCGCAAGGTGGACATCGAACGCACGCGAATCGAAGGCGAGCGCGCGACGGCGTTGGCAGTCAGCCGGGCAAATCTCGACGCCTTGCGCCGCGAGAAGCACCGACTCACTGCCGCAGGGCAATTGGCGGGCCTGGTCACCGACCGCGCGGCCGAGGGCGGCTACCGAAGCAGCCTCGGCGTGATGACCCGCATCCGCGAGGACTTCGAGGAGATGTCGCGGCTGTTGCTCGGCAATGAACCGGACTCTCCGCGCACCGCAGTGGATTCTGTGGGAGACGGGCTACCGTCCATCGACCGCATCGTCCTCTACATCGATGACCTGGACCGTTGCCCGCCCCAGCGCGTCGTGCAGCTCCTCGAGGCCATCCACCTTCTACTCGCGGTCGAGCTGTTCGTCGTTGTCGTTGCCGTGGACCCACGCTGGATGCTGCGTTCGATCGCCACGCATTACCGCGAAATGCTCATGTCCGGACCTGAATCAGACGGCCTGGTGGTCGATCCCGATGATGACGGCCATTGGTCGTCGACTCCGCCGCAGTACTTGGAGAAGATCTTCCAGGTGGTGTTCACCCTGCCTCCGCTCGCATCCGGCGGGTATCTGTCGATGATGAACACACTCATCGGTCGCCGAGGCGAGGCGCCGAACGATGCCGTGCCGGTCGAACGGTCCACCGTGACAGCGACTCCCCCACCGCAGGTGCAAACCCATCGCCAGGAATCCCTCCCCGCGAAGCAACGCAGCACCACCACGGTCCCCGACCTCGGCCACATCGAGCTCACCGAGACCATCGCGCCGATGACCATGAGCGACAACGAGATCACCTTGCTCGGACTCCTCGGTCCGCCACTCATCAATACGCCGCGCTCGGTCAAACGCCTGGCCAACAGCTACGGCTTGTTCTCCGCGATCGAGCGCATCCGATCCGATGAAGGTACCGACGAAGCCCGTCTTCCCGCCCTCGTGCTGCTCGGAACTCTGGTCGCGTTCCCCCAGCTGGGGCCGGTGCTGCTGACGCATCTGGACGCCGCACCCTCGACCTCGACCTGGCCCGAATTCGTCGATGGACTGTACCCACAGTCGTCCACCGAACAGTGGGCCAACGCCGCCGACACCAAGCTCACAGCGTCCGAAGCCGAAGCGTGGCAGCTGCTTTCGTCGGCATTGCGCGGTATCGGTACGCGCGCCGAACAGGTCGGGATTGTGCTGCCCGAGGACATCACGGCGTGGCAGCGGTGGATTCACCAGGTCGGCAGGCTGTCCTTCCCAGCGGGTCGGGTGGTTTCCGGGCTCAGCCGAAAAAAGGGCTAGGCGAAGGCGTTGCCGTAGAGGGTGCCGGAGCGGCGGGCCAGGGCGATCAGCTGGTCCTTGATGCCGCGCAGGCTTTCCGGGTCGTCGGCGGCGATGCGGCCGGTGACCATGGCGCCGATGGCGGCGGCCAGGGTCGCGCAGGCGAATCGCTGGTCCTCGGTTTCGGCGCCGAGCATGGTGGAGACCACCTCGACGAATCGCTGCTGCAGGGCCATGCGCGCCTCGATGGCCGACGGACCGACCGCGAAGACCTCCACGAGGAACAGCCGGGCCGAGGCCGGGTCGTCGATCATGTGGTCGAAGTAGGCGGTGAGGATGCGGTCCATTCTGGTGAGTGCGTCGGTGTCGGCGCAGTCGGCGATCACCGTCTGGAGCTTCTCGGCCAGCGCGCTCGATACCCGGTCGAAGGCCGCGTTGAAGCAGTCCTCCTTCGACCGGAACAGCTCGTAGAACGTTTCCCGTGAAACCCCGGCGCGCTTGAGCACGGCCGCGACCGGCGTGCCGACATAGCCGCCCACGGTCATCGCCTCCCCCATCGCGACGAGAATGCGCTCACGCTGAGAGGCGATGACTTCTTCGCGTGAGAGGTGGTGGCGTCCACGCGGAAGTTGTTGCCGCAGTGTCGAATCGCTCATGGTTGCCGTTCCATTCTGCGGGGCCGGGCCGGTTGTTCGGTGGTGAAGGGGACGTCCTCGGTGCGGGCGATGTCGATGGCGCGGGCCAGGCGGTCACCCTGCACGCGCTGCACGACCAGTTGGGCCAGCAGCCGGAACGGCCGGACCAACGCTACCCACCAGGGTGAGACCACGGTCTTGCGCCGTCGGGCGATGGCTCGTTCCAGCGCTTCGACCGCGGGGCCGACGGGTGAACTCCCGGTGAGGCTGGTCTCCCCCAGCACGGTGTGCGCGGCCGCCGTACCGAATCCACGCACCGTCATGTCGGTGTCGATTCCGGCGAAATAGCTGACCCCCACCTTGGCCCCGGTCGACCGGAGTTCCGCGCGCAGTGTGGCGCCGAGCGAGGCGACCGCCGCGGCCGAGGCGCTGTAGGCCCCGCCGAGCGGCAACTGTACGGCGGTGGAGATCGACGACATCATCAGCACATACCCGCCCGGATGCGAAAGATGCGCGCCCGCCGCCGACACCGTGTAGGCGACCCCGAGCACGTTCACCGCGAGGGTTTCCTCCAGCACCGACGGATCCCCGCCGATCATCGCCATCTGCTTGGCGACTCCCGCGTTGGCCACCAGCACATCGAGCCCGCCGAGTTCGGCGACCAGCACCTCGACCACCCGCTCGACCTGCGCCCGATCGGCCACATCGCAATACCGCCACGGCACATCACCGCATTCTGCGGCCACTTCGGCCAGCAGTTCCGGCTCCAGCCCGAGCAAGGCGACATGGGCTCCGTGCGCGGCCAGCCTGCGAGCGAGCGCGGCACCGATCCCACGAGCAGCCCCGGTGATCAGGACCTTGCGTCCGGCTACCGAAGGACCGGCGAACGATCTCATGACGGCACGCTACCACCGGTAAACACCGGTGTTCACGACGATTTCCCCAGCACTGCGGATGCGTGTTCCAGACCACACCCGGTTCACGCTAGGGTGCCACTATTGGCAAGCGGCACAATAAGCCGCCATTCAATACAGGAGGATTTGTCGTGGAGATTTCGGGTTCCGCTGCCATCGTTACGGGAGGCGCGTCCGGTCTCGGTGCCGCCACCGCCAAGCGCCTCGCCGACGCGGGCGCCACTGTGTTCGGACTTGACGTTCCCGCGTCCATCGAGCGCGCGGGCGACAACGTGCCCGCCGGCGTCACCTTGATCGCGGCCGACGTGACCAGCGGTGACGAGGTCGCCGCCGCGATCGCCCAGATCACCGAGGGCCCGGCGCCGCTGCGCATCGTGGTGAACTGTGCCGGTGTCGGCTGGGCGGGTCGCATCCTGTCCAAGAACGGCCCGCACGACCTGGAGCTTTTCCGCACCGTCATCACCGTGAACCTGCTCGGCACGTTCAACGTGATGCGCCTGGCCGCCGACGCCATCGCCAAGACCGAACCGGTCGACGAGTACGGCCAGCGCGGCGTGGTCATCAACACCGCCTCGGTCGCGGCCTTCGAGGGCCAGGTCGGCCAGATCGCCTACTCCGCGTCCAAGGGCGGCGTCCACGGCATGACCGTCCCCGCCGCGCGCGACCTCGCCCAGTTCGGCATCCGCGTCAACACCATCGCCCCCGGCATCATCGACACCCCGATGCTCGCCGGCGTCACCCCCGAATACCGCGCGGGCCTCGAAGCCGGCGTCCCGTTCCCGTCGCGCCTCGGCCGTCCCGACGAGTACGCCCAGCTGGTGGAGTACATCGCGTCCCACGACTACCTCAACGGCGAGACCATCCGCATGGATGGTGCGCTGCGCATGGCCCCGCGCTAGTCACGCGGCACACCCTCACGGCGCTCTGCCCACCCGGGCAGGGCGCCGTCGGCGTCTTCAGGGCGCGGTGCCGATGCCGAAGAGGGCGGTGGTGCGCAGCGGGGTGTTCGGGCGGTAGGTGACGGTGAGGTGGGCGATGGCCGCTTCGCTGCGCCGCTGCCATTCCTCTTCGCCCACTTCGTCTCTCACGACAGCCAGCGGCGCGCTGCTGCGGGTCACCGATTCCCACAGGGCGGTGGCGTCCGGGTAGCGGATCTCGGCGGTGTGCTGCTGGATCCGCACGTCGAGCAGGCCCGCCGCGCGCATCTCCGCGTCGAACACCTTGGGATTCTGGAGGCTGCGCGAATCCGGCTGCGGGAGTGTGGCTGTCGGGTCCGCCGCGGTCAGTGCGCCGAACAGTGCACGCATGAGGGAGGATTCGGCCGCGGGCGCCCAGGCGGCGACCACCGCGGTGCCGCCGGGGCGCAGGACGCGACGCAGCTCGGCGAAGCCCTCGGGCCGGTCAGGGAAGAACATCAGCCCGAACAGGGAGAAGCCCGCGTCGAATCGGTTGTCCTCGTAAGGCAGGGCCTGTCCGTCGCCGACCTGCGCGGTGATCGTGGGGTGATCGGCGGCCGCCGCGACCAGCTGGTCGATCATCGACGGCGAGAGATCGATGGCTTGCACCCGAGCGCCGAGCTCGGCGGCGGCGATGCTCAACAACCCGGTACCCGCCGCGACGTCGACGATCTCCGATTCCGAGCTGAGAGTGACGTATTCGAGCGCGTGCGCGGCGAAGGGCGCGAGCACGGTCGCACCGGTCTCTGCATATCCCTCGGCGACGAGGTCCCACGGACGAACATCGGAGGACAACTGTTCTGACATAACAACATTCATACCGGGCGGGAGAAGGTGATCAGGGCGCGGCCGGGGCCGTTGTAGTCGGGGACGGGGCCGGCGACCGCGAAGCCGAGGCTGCGGTGGAAGTCGATCGAGGTGAAGTTGGCGGGCGAGGTGATCGCGGTGACCGTGGTGCGGTTGTCGGAGCGGGCGATGGTGAAGAACGCTTCGTAGAGGGTTCTGCCCAGGCCGGCCTTGCGGGCATCCGGGCGGACGGCGACGAAGTGGATGTAGGCGGTGTAGGGGTCGGAGGGTGAGCCGAAACCCACCAGGAAACCGGAGATCCCGTTGTCGTCGGAGGCGATCAGGCTGGTGCGATGGAAGTGGTCGAGGAACATGCGGGGAAGGTTGTGGACGGCCGCTCTACCCCACCAGTTGTCGACCACGCCGATGATGCTGTCGTAGTCATCGGGTCTTGCGCGACGAATCTCGTGCCCCACCATCACTCCATGGTGACCCCGATGTGGGCGCTCAGCACCGGAATTGCTGGTGAACAAAACTGCCCGCCGCCGAAACGGCAGCGGGCAGTTCAGGATTTCCCAGATCAGACCGTGCGGGTGAGGCGCTCGGTCAGCAGCTGGGCGAAGCGGGCCGGGTCTTTGAGTTCGCCGCCCTCGGCGAGTACCGCAGTGCCGTAGAGGAGCTCGGCGGTTTCGGCGAGTTCGGGGACCTTGCCCTCGTCCGCGTCGGACTTGCGGGCGTCGTAGGCGTCGCGCAGGCCCGTCACCAGGGGGTGGGTCGGGTTGAGCTCCAGAATGCGCTTGGACTCCGGCAGTGCCTGGCCCGAGGCCCGGTACATGCGCTCGAGCATGGGGGTGAAGTCGTAGACGTCACCGACCAGGCAGGCGGGCGAGGTGGTGAGACGGTTGGTGAGGCGCACTTCCTTGGCGACATCGGTCAGCGTGCCGCCGAGCCAGGTGAGCAGGTCGCCGAAGTCCTTGTCCTGCTGTTCGCGCAGGGCTTCGGTTTCCTTCTTCTCGTCCTCGGTTTCCAGGTCGACCTCGCCCTTGGCGATGGACTGGAACGTCTTGCCCTGGAATTCCGGTACCGAACCGACCCACATCTCGTCGACCGGATCGGTGAGGATCAGCACCTCACGACCCTTGGCCGTGAAGGCTTCCAGGTGCGGCGAATTCTCCACCTGCGCACGGCTTTCACCGGTCATGTAGTAGATCGAGTCCTGGCCGTCCTTCATCCGCTCCACGTACTGCGCGAGCGTGGTGAGCTCGGACTCCGAGGCGGTGGAGGCGAAAGACGAGACGGTGAGCAGAGTTTCGCGGTTGTCGGTATCGGAGAGCAAGCCCTCCTTGAGGACTCGGCCGAACTGCGCCCAAAACGTCTGGTACTTGGTCTGATCCTCGGCGCCCTGCATGTCCTTGACCGTGGACAGCACCTTCTTCACCAGGCGCTTGCGGATCATCTGGATCTGGCGGTCCTGCTGCAGGATCTCGCGGGAGACATTGAGCGAAAGGTCCTGGGCGTCGACGACTCCCTTGACGAAACGCAGGTACTCCGGCATCAACTCTTCGCAGTTGTCCATGATGAACACGCGACGCACGTAGAGCTGGACACCGCGCTTGTGCTCACGGGTGAACAGGTCGAACGGCGCGATCGACGGAATGAACAGCAGCGCTTGGTATTCGAAGGTGCCCTCGGCCTTCATGGGGATGATCTCGAGCGGCTCGTCCCAGGCGTGGCTGACGTGGTGGTAGAACTCCTTGTACTCCTCCTCGCTCACCTCGCTGCGCGGCCGCGTCCACAACGCCTTCTGCGAGTTGAGGATCTGGTCCTCGACGATGGTCTTGTCGACCTTGTCCTCGCCCTCGCCCTCGGTCACTGTGCGCTCGACCTGCATGCGGATCGGCCAGGCGATGAAGTCGGAGTACTTGCGGACGATCTCGCGCAGCTTCCATTCCTGCGTGTAATCGAAGAGGTGATCGTCTTCGTCGGCGGGCTTGAGCTCGAGGGTCACCGAGGTGCCCTGTGGTGCGTCGGCGACGGTGTCGATGGAGTAGGTGGAGCTGCCCGCGGCGGCTTCCCAGCGGGTGCCTTCGGTCTCGCCCGCCTTACGGGTGGTGAGGACGACCTTGTCGGCGACCATGAAGGTGGAGTAGAAGCCGATGCCGAACTGGCCGATCAGCTCCTCGGCGGCGGCGTCGGACTTGGCCTCGGTCAGCTTGCGGCGCAGGTCGGCGGTGCCGGATTTGGCGAGGGTGCCGATCAGGTCGATCACTTCGGCGCGGGACATGCCGATGCCGTTGTCGCGGACGGTCAGGACACGCTTGTCCTGGTCGACCTCCAGCTCGATGTGCAGGTCGGAGGTGTCTGCGCCCAGGTCTTTGTCCTGGTAGGTGGCAAGTTTGAGCTTGTCCAGCGCATCGGAAGCGTTCGAGATCAGCTCCCGCAGGAAGGTGTCTTTGTTGGAGTAGACCGAGTGGATCATCAGCTCGAGGAGCTGGTGGGTCTCGGCCTGGAACTCGAGGGTTTCGACGTGCTGCTCAGTCACGCCCTCGATGGTATTACCGCCCGAAATCGGCCAGTGAGGGCACCTCGGCAACCGCGCGCTTCGACATCCAGTCGCGCAGCACCTGGGTGGCGCGGACATCGTCTTCGTTGTAGACGAACAGGCGGGTGCGCTGTGACATGTCGATGGCGTCGTCGTAACCGACGGCGCGGCGGTACCAGCCCATCGAGGCCTCGCCGCCCGCTTCCGGATCACGCCAGCCGAATCCGGCGACCGGCGCGATCTTCTTGAGCCCCTTGCCGTTCGGGCAGATGAACTGCTCGGTGACAGCCTGGAACATGTCGACCCATTCCTTGGAGTCGACGAACGCGCGCACTTCCTCGTGGGTCGGGACGCCGGGGCGGCCCGCGAACCGGCGGGCCGATTCGTAGAGCCACTTGTCCTCGGCGGTTCGCGAATAGCAGTAGGCCGCAAAGGTTTTGCCCTGGGCATGGGCTTCGGCGCGCCGCTGCATCAGCCAGGTCCAGAACTCGCCGAACGAGCGGCCCTCATCCTCGGTGGGCAGCGGATCCCAGGTGACGAACGGGCGGTAGACGTCGTCGAGCAGGGTGCCCCACAGGTAGGCGCCGTCTTCCTGGTAACTCTCCAGGTCGACGTCGATCTCCACATCGGCGCGACGCACGCTGACCTGCTCGAACCGGCGCACCAGCGGGGCGCCGTCGATCCAGGCGCGGGCGGTGACGACGGTTTCGGCGAACGGTCCGTGCTGCCAGTCGTCGGGATCGTCGCCCTCCCACGCCGCCAGTTCGTCGACCGTTTCGATCCCGTGCAGGCGCAGCACGTCGGCCCGCGAACCCGGCGCGACCAGGCTCACATCTCGCATCTGCGCCAGCGTGGCCTCACAACTTGGTTCACCGTCCGGCCCGCGCACCCACCACGGGCACTGCCTGCACTCGGGCACCTTCGAAGGTTGGGTCGGCAATTCGCCGCGCACCACCGCGATCCGGTCGGCGTAGCGCTGGTCGTAGTCGGCCAGCACATTCGTCAGATCGTGCACCAGGATGCGGTCACTGACCAGGCCGATCGCGCCGCCGATCAGGGCGGGGCTGGCCATTCCGTAGCGCTGCAACATGCGGTACAGGTGGGCGAGGCGCTGCTGGTCGCGCGGCTGCGGGCGCAGTTTCACGTGCTTGTCGCGGCGGGGCTGCCAGCGGAACAGGTCCGAGGTCAGCGGGTGGAAATCGGCCGGGTCGGGCCTGCGCGGGTCGGTGACCTTGTGGTTGACCACGATGATCGGGATATAGCCGCCGCGATCCTCGTCGCGCAGCAGGATTTCGACGCCGCCGCGCCGCCCGGTATCGGCTTCCTGGGGAAGCAGCCCGCCCCAGATGCGCGGGGCGCCCGCCTCGATGGCGGCCATCGTCGCCGCGGCCTTGGCGGCGCCACGCAGTTCCGGGTCGATCACCACCCAGTCGGCGGGGGCGGCCGCGACCAGTTCGTCGCGGACCTTGGTGCGATGGGCGGTGGCGGCATCGCGCCGCTGCTGCACGCCCGGATCCTCGCGGACCTCGGCGAGCACGCCCGGATTCTCGGCATCGAGGCGCAGCCGATGCCTGCATCCGATCAGTGAACGCGCGTCCAGGAAGGCGGTGCGGAAATCCGCAGCGGAAGCGGGGACCGGGCTACGCACCGGCCCGCCGTCGAAGTCGTCCTCGGCTGCACGCACGCAAGCAGTATGGCCTCTACCCCCGACACGATGCCCAATCGCTCCCCTGAGCGCGCAAACCGTCAGTCCTCCGGGTTTGCTAAACCGCATCTACCCGACCTCCGAACAGTCGAGCAGCTCTCACGAACCTTTGGGTGTGCGAGGTACGTCTACAACCGGGCGTTGCTCGCTGAGCACTCCAAGCCACTCGATATCCGATGGTCTCGACCACTGCCCGACAGTTCGGTGCCAACGCAGGTGACGGTGTCACGCGACAGCGCAGGCCGCTATCACATCTCGATCCTGGTCGAGGAGACGATCGCTGACCATGTCCGCACCGACACCGCCATCGGTTCGGATGCGGGAACCACTTCGCTGTACACGTTCTCGACCAGTGAGAAGGTGTCCAATCCTCGCCATGAAAAGCATGACCGCGCCGCCTGGTCAAAGCCCAACGAATGTTGTCGAAGAAACAGAAAGGCTCAGCGAATCGGACAAAGGCACGTCTTTCGTAGCCGGTATTCATACTCGGATCACGGATCGTCGCCGCGACCATCTACACGAGCTCTCAACTCGGTTGGTTCGCGAAAATCAAGTGATCGCCATCGAGCATCTGAGTGTTCGGAACATGATTAGCAACCACCGCCTCGCTCGCGCGATCTCGGACGCGTCGTGGTCGGAGTTCCGGTCGATGCTGGAGTACAAGGCCCACTGGTACGGGCGCACCGTTGTGACCGTGGACCGGTTCTACCCGTCGTCGAAGACATGTTCGACATGCGGGCGAATCAGCGATACTACGCGCCGCAGGGCTTGCGGTGCTCGCCTGCGGAGATGGTGTGAGACCGCCCCGCGTCCAGCGCGGGAAGGCAACCGTCGATGAAACAGGAACTCTGTGTTGTGAAGCAGGGAATCCCAGTCGTTCACGGCTGGGGGATGTCAACCCACTACGCTACGAAGAACGGCAGGCCGCTTGGAGGCGGTCCTGCCTCATGACTTGGCGAGCATGACGGAGGGCCTGATCCCATGGGGTTGTTCAGCAAGCGGAAGCGGCGGCCGAGCCGACGCGCTGAGGCGAAAGCACTCAAGCACAAAGCCGCGGTGGAGGCGAAGCTGAGCGCCAAGAACGAGCGCAAGGCGGCCAAGGCGGGCGAGCGCGTCAACCGGCGCGCGGCCAAGGCTCAGGCACGCACGGCCGACAAGGTGGCCAAGGCGCAGATCGCGACCCTGCACGCCGAGGAGAAGGCCGCGCAGAAGGCGGCCGCGAAGGCCGATCGCGAATTGTTCAGCGCGAGCCAGATCCGCAAGTACATCGGCGTGGCCAGGGTGCTGATCCCCGTGCTTGCCCCGCTGGCCTATCGCGGCGCGACGATGGTGCGCGGGCAGCTCGACGCGCGCAAGGCCCAGCAGCTCGGTATCGGCATGGACCAGCTGGGCGAGTTCAGCGGGCACGGTGCGCGCCTGCAGGCCCGCATCACCAACACCGAGGAAGCCCTCGACAAGATCGCCGCCGACAAGGCGGGCGACGCCGACACCACGAAGTTCGTCGAAGCGGCCCGCTCGCGCATGGCCGATCTGAACGTGGCCGTGCGCACGGCCGAGCAGATGCCGGCCGCGCGTCGCAAGGCCGTGCACGCGTCCATCTCGGCCGAGCTGTCCGTGCTGGAGAACGACGTGCTCGCCCGCCTCGGCGTCCGCTGATCCTGCCGTGACAACGCCGCAGCTCACCTCCCGCTTACGCGGTGGTGGCTGCGGCGTACTCGTGGGTGCGCTGGCGACGGCCGCACACGGGATCGGCGGCGGCGGGGTGCCACGGTCGTCGGAAATCGCACTGCTGCTGCTGGTTTCGCTGACCGCCGGGATGTTCGCCCATGGCGCCGGGCCACGCGGGCACTCGTCCCGATTCACGAATGCCGCGACGATGCGCACGGGCGCCGCGTTGATCGGTGGTCAGTGGGCCGGGCACTTCGCGCTGTCGGCGACACTCGACCATCACGGACTACTGCATCTCCCGAGTCTGCCGATGATCGCCGCGCACCTGGTGGCGGCGGGTGCCTGTGCCGCACTGATTCTCGTCGCCGAGCGGCTGTATCTCGTTGCGTCGAGCGTGCTTCGGGCTGTGCTCGGCAGGCCCTCCGCTGTTGTCCACCGGACCGTTCGCTGGTTCGCCGCGCCCACCGTCGCGCGTGGGGCTCGTCCGAAGGGTGCGCGATGTCCGCGCGCACCGCCGTTGTTCGCCTGATTCGCGACCACTTCAGTATTCTTCGGACGACAAGGCATTCCATGCACAACTTCATCACCCGCGGCACCGGCACCGTCGCTCTCGCGACGGGCCTGGTGCTCGCTGCCTGCGGTTCGGCGGCCGCCCACGTAACCGTCGATGCTCCGGGCGCCGCCCAGGGCAAGTACACCGTCGCCACCTTCAAGGTGCCGACCGAATCCGAGACCGCGTCCACCACCGCGCTGCGCGTGACCGTGCCGAACCTGAAAAGTGTTCGGACCGAGCCGATGCCGGGCTGGACGTCGAAGGTCGAGCGCAACGACAAGGGCGAGACGGTAGCCGTCGCGTGGTCCGCCGATCCGGGCAACCCCGGGGTAGGCCCGGGCCAGTTCCAGCGGTTCGTGCTCTCGCTCGGCCCGCTGCCGACGCAGGACACCGTGAACTTCCCGACCCAGCAGACCTACAGCGACGGCAAGGTCGTGGCCTGGGACCAGCCGAGCACCGGCGGCGCCGAGCCCGAGCACCCCGCGCCGGCGATCACGCTGACCGCGAACGGCGGCGCCGAGGGAGGCGATCACCAGGTCGCCTCCGGTGAGTCGACCCAGTCGGAAACCGACAGCGTCGCCCGCTGGATGGGTGGGATCGGCCTGGCCCTCGGCCTGTTCGCCGCCGCGCTCGGCCTCGGCCTGGTCTTCCGCTCCCGGCGGTCGTCGTGATGCGCAAGATGCTCGTCGGTCTGCTCGCGGTGCTGTTCGCCTGCGCCTTCGCGGCGGCGGGCACGGCGAGTGCGCATTCCGGCGCGGTGAGCAGCGTTCCCGAGAACGGTTCGACCGTCGAGGCCGGACCGGCGCGGGCCAGCGTCACCTTCAACGAGGAACTGCAGCAGAACTTTCCGTCGCTGACCGTGGTCGGCCCGGATGGCAGGCTGTGGTCGAAGGGCAAGGCGCTGGTCGAAGGACGCAGTGTCAGTGTGGAACTGGGTGAGCTGGGGCCGGTCGGCGAGTACACGATCGCGTTCCGGGTCACCTCGGCCGACGGTCATCCCGTGAGCGGCACGAGGACTTTCACGCTGAGCAAGGCGGGCACCGGCACGCCGGGCGCGCGTCCGGGTGAGGACAAGGCCGACGACGGCGGCGACGGCGGGGTGCCCGTGTGGGTGTTCATCGCCGGCGGCGTGGTGTTGTTCGGCGCCGGCCTCGCGGTGGCGTTGCTCGGCGGCCGGTCCGGTCGCAAGAAGTAGTCGACGATGACGACCGGTCGCCGGGCGCCCCGTGCCGTGCTGCGGCAGTGGCGTGTCCTGGTGCCGGTCGTGGTCGCCGCGCTGCTCGGGGTGGTGCTGGCCTGGATATTGCGCAGCTCCGGCGGGTTCGCGTGGGTGGCGTTCGCGCGCGTGCTCGCCGACGGCGTCGGCGCGGTCGTGATCGGCCTCGCCGCGCTGCCCCGGCTCAACGACCGGCTGACGGTCACCTGGCGACCGCTGGCCGCGCTGGCCGGTGTCTGGTTCGCCGCCGAGTTCACCGTGCTGGTGTGTGAGGCCGCCGAGATCGTCGGCGTGCCCGTGACCCAGCTCGACGCGGGCGATTTCCTCACCTTCCTCGGCAGGCTCAGCGGCGGCCAGATCGGGATCGCGATCCTGTTCTGCACCGGCGCGATCGCCTGCTACTCGGCACTGGCCTTCCGCAGACCCGACACCGCGTCGGCGGATCTGGTGCTCGTGTTCGCGGCAGTCGCGCTGTCGCTGCGGCCGATCACCGGGCACATGTCCCAGCAGATGTTCGGCTCGGTACTCGCCGCGGTCCACGCACTCGCCGCCGCCTTGTGGCTCGGCCTGCTGCTCGCGATGGTCCTGATCCTGCGCACCCGGGGCGAATGGGCCGCGACCCTGCCCCACTACTCGCGGCTCGCCGCGCCCCTGGTCGTTGTCGTCGCGCTCACCGGCCTGATCAACGGCCTGGTCCGCCTCGGCGGCATCACCTCGCTGCTGACCAGCGGCTACGGACGGATTCTGCTGGCGAAGCTCATCATCCTGTGTGCGCTTGTCGCGCTGGGCTGGTGGTGGCGTCGATCCTGGGTCCGCAAAGCCGCCGACCACCGGGTCACCGCCGAGGTCTCCCTGCGCAACGCGGCGACCGAGGTACTGGTGATGGCGGTGGCGTTCGGCCTGGCAGCGACGCTGGCGGTGACCGGGTAGTCACCTCGATCACGTTCGGCGCCGAGTGCCGCTCGACGTCGATTCCACCGATTAGAGTGGCCGGTATGACCGAAGTGAGGATTGCCGAAGATTGCGCCGCGCCCGCCGAAGCGGCGTTCGCGTTCATGAACGACTACCGCAATCTGCCGAAGTTCTGGTACGGCATCGAATCCTTCACACCCCTCACCGCGCAGACCGACGGCCTCGGCGCGACGTTCGACGGGAAGATGAAGCTGGGCCCCGCGTCGCTGACCTCGCGTGTCGAGGTCGTCGGCTGGGAAGAGGGCCGGTTGATCGCCACCAAGTCGATCAAGGGCATCGAGATCGTCGCGACCTTCAGGTTCATCCCCAAGGGTGACATCGCGTGCACAGTGGACGCGGACATCGATTTCTCCGTCGGCGGCGGCATCACGGGCAAGATGCTCAGCAAGACGATCGAGCCGTTCGTGAAGATCGCGGTTCAGCACACCACCGACGCGCTCATTCGCGAGATCGAGAAATCACACAGCGAGCAGGTCTGAGAGCCTACGAATGGCGCGGCCGGGCGGGCCTGACACAATCTGATCCATGACCGAATCAGCGAATGTTGTGGCCACCGCCGATCTGGCCGACGAGATCGGCCCCGAGATCCGTAGCTGCGATACGCAGTTCATCCAGTTCGGCGGCCGCGCCGAATTCGCGGGCCGGATCACCACGATCCGCTGCTTCCAGGACAACCTGCTGGTCAAGCAGACGCTGAGCGAGCCGGGCGAGGGCAAGGTGCTCGTCGTCGACGGCGGCGCGAGCGTGCACACCGCGCTGGTGGGCGACATCATCGCCGGCCGTGGCGTGGACAACGGGTGGGCGGGCGTGATCGTGAACGGCGCCGTGCGCGACTCCGCGATCCTGCGCACCCTCGACATCGGGGTGAAGGCGCTGGGCACCAACCCGCGCAAGAGCACCCAGACCGGCAGCGGCGAGCAGGACGTGCCCGTCGAGTTCGGCGGCATCACCTTCGTGCCGGGCGAGATGCTCTACAGCGACTCCGACGGCGTGGTCGTTCGCGCCGAAGACTGACGGCGACGCGGGTGTTCGAGGGTCAGCCCTCGGACACCCGTACCTTGTTTCCGGCGAGGATCACGATGTCGCCGATCTGCAGTTGCCTGCCGCGGCGTAACTCCACTTCGTCGTTGACGCGCACCAATCCCTGCGCGATCACCGTTTTGGCCTCGGAACCCGAATCGATCAGGTTGGCCAGTTTCAGGAATTGCCCGAGCCGGATGACAACGTCATCGATCGGCACATCAACTGGTTCCGACATGCGCTAATACTTACCCGGTCGCGCGAAACCGGTCGCCACCGGCCCCGGCGTTGCGGGCGGTGACGAACACGCCGCAGCCGCCGCCACCCGGATCCGGCTCGATTGGACGCACACTGGATCGGTGACTCCCACGCAGGCCGAGCAGCACCCCATCGTCGAGGACCGCACGCCGGTGCCCCATCGCGCGCACGGCAAGTTGTCCGAGGTACCGCACATCGCCGGATTGATCCTCGGTGTGTTCGCGGTGCTGCTGTTCTTGTGGAGTGTTTCGCCCAGCCTGCGGATCCTCACGCAGGTGCCGCGCCACTATGTGGACACCTACTACTTCGATGCCCCCGACACCAGCCTCGTGTGGGCGTTGATCGTCGGCTTGCTCGCCGGGGCGACCGCGGCTCGCAAGCGGATCGCCTGGTGGCTGCTGGTCGTGTACCTGCTGCTGTACGCGGTGGCCAACATCCTGGACTTCTTCGCCGACGACGATGTGGACGCGCTGGTCGCCTTCATCGTGCACGTGGCGGTCATCGCGATACTGCTGGCCGCGCGTAAGGAGTTCTACACCCGGGTTCGGCCCGGCGCGCTGTGGAAGGCGCTGGGCGTGCTGGTGTCCGGGCTCGTGCTCGGCTGCCTGCTCGGCTGGGGACTGGTCGAACTGTTCCCCGGTTCGCTGCCCTCGGGTGTGCAGCGTCCGCTGTGGGCGGTGTATCGGGTCACCGCCGCCGTGCTGGTGAACAACGAGCATTTCGACGGGCATCCGCGAGCCTGGGTGAACTTCCTGCTGGGCCTGTTCGGCGCGCTCGCGCTGCTGGCCGCGGTGGTCGTGCTGCTGCGCTCGCAGCGCGCCGACAACGCGATGACCGCGCTGGACGAGTCGGCGATCCGCGGCCTGCTCGCCGGCAGCGATGTCGAGGACTCGCTCGGCTACTTCGCGACCCGCCGCGACAAGGCGGTGGTGTTCGCGCCGAACGGTAAGGCGGCGATCACCTATCGCGTCGAGCTGGGTGTGTGCCTGGCCAGTGGCGATCCGATCGGTCCGAAACAGGCGTGGCCACAGGCGATTCGGGCATGGCTGGAGCAGGCCGACCGGTTCGGCTGGCAGCCTGCGGTGATGGGCGCGAGCGAACTCGGCGCCACCGCGTACCGCAAGGCGGGCCTGTCGGCGCTGCGGCTGGGCGACGAGGCGATTCTCGACACCCGCACGTTCTCGCTGGCGGGCCCGGAGATGAAGCAGGTGCGTCAGGCCGCGAACCGGTTGCGCAAGAACGGCCTCGAGGTGCGGATCCGCAGGCACCGCGACATCCCCGCCGCCGAGTTCGCCGAAATCGTCGCGCGGGCGGACGCCTGGCGCGATACCGAGACCGAGCGCGGCTTCTCGATGGCGCTGGGCCGCCTCGGCGACCCGCTCGACGGCGACTGCCTGCTGGTCGAGGCCGTGGATCACGACGACCGCGTGCACGGCATGCTCTCGCTGGTCCCGTGGGGCCGCACCGGCGTCTCGCTGGAACTGATGCGCCGCGACCCGCAGAGCCCGAACGGCGTGATGGAGCTGATGATCTCGCAGCTCGCCCTGAACTCCGATCAGTACGGCATCACCAAGGTGTCGCTGAACTTCGCGGTGTTCCGATCGGTGTTCGAGGAGGGCGGCCGGATCGGCGCCGGTCCGATCCTGCGGGCCTGGCGCGGAGTGCTGCTGTTCTTCTCGCGCTGGTGGCAGCTCGAGGCGCTGTACCGGTCGAATGTGAAATACCACCCACGCTGGGTGCCGCGATTCTTCCTGTTCGAGGAACGCAGGCAGTTGCCGCGGGTGGCCACGGCCAGCGGGCTGGCCGAAGGGTTCCTGCCGCGCATCGGCAAGGCGCCCGACGCGGGGGTGCACACCGGCACGAAGGCGGCGGTCCCCGCGACGGTCACCGGCCTGCACGCCGACGGCAGCGCACCGGACGCACCGGAGGGCGCCGACGCCGAACAGGGTCCACGCAGGCCCGAGCAGGTGCGGGTGCGCCTGGACAAACTCGACCGGCTCACGGCTTCCGGCATCGATGCCTATCCGGTGGCCTACCCGCCGACCCACGACATCGCCCAGGCGAGACGCTGCCCCAAGGGCACCACCGTACGTATCGCGGGCAGGCTCTTGCGGATTCGCGACTACGGCGGCGTGATCTTCGCGCTGGTGCGCGATTGGACCGGCGAGATCCAGCTGGTGATCGATCGCGAACGGGTGGGCGCCGATCGCAGCAACGAGTTCACCGAATTCTTCGACCTGGGCGATCTCATCGAGGTGAGCGGACAGATCGGCGCCAGCCGCAACGGTGAGCTCTCGCTGCTCGCGCAGGACTGGCGGATGAACGGCAAATGCCTGCATCCGCTGCCCGACAAGTGGCGTGGGCTGGCCGATCAGGAAGCCAAGGTCCGGCAGCGCTATGTGGACATGGCGATCAACCCCGAGACCCGCGAGGTGATGGCCAAGCGCAGCGCGGTCCTGCATTCGCTGCGCGATTCGCTCTATGTCTGGGGCTTTCTCGAGGTGGAGACACCGATCCTGCAACAGGTGCACGGCGGCGCCAACGCCACTCCGTTCCGCACCCACATCAATGCCTACGATCTCGACCTGTACCTGCGCATCGCCCCCGAGCTCTACCTCAAACGGCTGTGCGTCGGCGGCATGGAGAAGGTGTTCGAGATCGGCCGGACCTTCCGCAACGAAGGCGTCGACTTCAGCCACAATCCCGAGTTCACGATCCTGGAAGCCTATGAGGCGCACAGCGACTACCAGCAGATGATGCACCTGTGCCGCAGGCTGATCCAGCACGCGGCGATGGCCGCCAACGGCGCCGAGGTGGCGTTGCGGCCGAACGACGACGGCGGCTTCGACACCGTCGACATCTCCGGCGAGTGGCGGGTCAAGACCGTACACGGCGCGGTCTCCGAGGCGATCGGCACCGAGGTGACCCCGCGCACCGAACTGGCCCGGCTGCGCGAGCTGTGCGACGAGGCGGGCGTGGCCTACCAACACGGTTGGGACGCGGGCCAAGTGGTGCTGGAGATGTACGAGCACCTGGTGGAATCGCAGACCACCTACCCCACCTTCTACCTGGACTTCCCCACCTCGGTCTCCCCGCTCACCCGCTCGCACCGCAGCATCGAGGGGGTGGCCGAGCGCTGGGACCTGGTGGCCTGGGGCGTCGAATTGGGCACGGCCTACAGCGAACTCACCGACCCGGTGGACCAGCGGCGCAGGCTCACCGAGCAGTCGATGCTGGCCGCCGGCGGCGATCCGGAGGCGATGGAACTCGACGAGGACTTCCTGACCGCGCTCGAACACGCGATGCCGCCCACCGGCGGGCTCGGAATGGGCGTCGACCGGGTGGTCATGTTGATCACCGGACGCAGCATCCGCGAGACCCTGCCGTTCCCGTTGGTGAAACCACGATGAATTCGGGTACAGGTGTATACGGATCGCGGCGCGTTCGCGATCAACAAATGCTCTGTGTGGCGCTTGCGAGGCTTTCGTACCGAAAGCCACAGTGAGACCGTTACTCTCGGAGTTCCGGCACCGGGAGGATGTCGGGCCACCAACACATCGGGATGGGATTTCATGTATCTGGACTTGCTGACCACAGCCGCACTCGTCGATCCGCACATGCTCACCAGCAGCTTCGACACCCTGGCGAGTTCGGACGCAGTCAACACCGCGATGGAACTCGCGGCCAAGAAGAAAAAGAAGAACAGCTCCGGCCTGATCATCGGCGGTATCTGCTGCCTGATCATCGTGGTGCTCATCGTCGGCGGCATCTTCCTGCTCAAGAACAAGAAGAAGGGCGACCAGCCGCCGCACAACGGTGGTCAGCCGCCGTACAACGGCCCGCAGGGTGGTCAGCCGCCGTACGGCCAGCCGCCCTACGGCCAGTCCTGACCTGACCGGAGGACTCGCGGCGATACCCTCCGTCGATGACGAGGGATCCCCGCGAGTCCTCGAACGACCACCTGTTCGCCAAGGGGCTCTCCGCCACGGGATGACATCACCGGCCGCGAGGAGGTCGACCCGCAGCCCTGGTCCCCGGCGGATAGGGCAGAGTGTTGACCGTGCAGCTGATACTCGTGCGTCATGCCCAACCCGAACGCGTGGTCGGCGACACCACCGCCGCCGACCCCGGCCTCACCGACATCGGCAAGCTCCAAGCCGACCGCGTCCCCGCCGCGCTCGCATCCCATGACATCGCTCGCATCGTCAGCAGCCCCCAGCGCCGCGCCCGCGACACCGCGCTCCCCACCGCGACCGCCCGCGACCTACCGGTCGACGTCGTCGACGACCTCGCCGAGTACGACCGCGACCTGCCCGCCTACATCCCGATCGAAGACGCGAAAACCGAATTCGCCGACGCCTACGCCCGCATCAAGGCGGGCCACCTCCCCGACCAGATCGACGGTCCCGCCTTCACCGCGCGAGTCCTCACCGCCGTCGAAACCCTGGTCGCCGCGACAGCTCCCGGCGACACGGTCGTAGCCTTCGCCCACGGCGGCGTCATCAACGTCCTCCTGGCCGACATCCTCGCCCTTCCCCGCCCCCTCACCTTCCCGATCGACTACTGCTCGATCACCCGAATCCTCTACTCCCGCACCGGCACCCGCACAGCGGCAACCATCAACGAAAACGGCCACGTCTGGAACCTGCTCCCCAGGGCCCTGTCGCGAAGCACACCCTGATCCGCGGTTGCCGACATACGGAAGAGCCCGGCACCACCGAAGCGATACCGGGCTCTGCGCGAACGACTCAGGCCTGCTGAGCGATCCAGTTGTGCATCCAGGTGATCGCGGTCTGCCCGCCACCCACCGAGTAACTGCCGTACAGCGTGTGCGCCTGCGAGCGGTAGAACTGCTCCAGGTCCTTGGCCCGCTTCTGGTTGGCCGCGTCGGTCAGCTGCGCCCCCAGCGTCGGGATGCCGCCGAACGACATCAGGTCGCTCACGATCGCCCCGGCCTCGAGCTGGTAGCGCCACAGGTTGGCCGGGTTCGCATCCGAGCTCTGTGCGAGGAAGCCGGCGAACCGCGTCACGAAGTCGTCGGTGGCGGTCGCGCAGTACAGATCGTCGACCGCGCAGATCGTGCGGGTGCGGTCGCTCAGCCAACCGAAGCCACCCGGCCGAGCGCCACCGGCACCGGCGCCCGCGGCGTGCGGGCCGACCTGGATATCGGTCGGCGAACGACGAGGATCAGAGATGAGGCCGACAGCGGCGACCCGGTCCTGCGGGATCGGGCTGATGCCCGTGCCGATCTCGGCGGCCAGATCGCCTGCGGCGTCGGCACCCTGGCTGTAGCCGACGATCGCGGCCTTGGTGTTGCCGCAGGAGGCCAGCTTCTCGCTGATCAGCCCGCGGGCGGCGTCGACCGCCTGCTTCTTGGAGTTGCCGTAGACATCGCCCTCCCAGGGGAACGCGGTCGCGGCATAGGTGACGTAGTCGACGTCGGTGTTTCTCGGTAGGCCGTTGGTGACGCCGGCGAGCATGCCGGGGCCGGGGGCCTTCTCGTGGCCGGTTTCCCAGGTGCCGGGAATGGCGACCACATACAGACTCGGGCAGGCGGGCGCCGCGCTGGCGCTCGTGCTGCCGACAACAATTCCGGACATCATCGCCGCGGACGCTCCCAGAGCCGCGACAACCTTCTTCACCTGCATACCGCTCCAGTTCACCCTTGCTCGTCGATGTGAGAGCAAACCCCGAATACTGACGTTGTGGCCCCAGACCTCGCCGCGAATCACAATAGGCGTACGAGCGATCCCGTGCCACACGACCTCTCGATTTCATGGCCGAAAACACCGGCGGATCGAGCAGGCCACGCACCGGAGTGATGGGATGTCGGCGGCACGTCACCGCCGACACACCCCCCGTTCGCGGAACTCACACCTCCAGGTCTTCTTCGATGCCCTTGAGCTTGTGCCGCGCCAGCGCCAGATTGGCCCGGCCACGATCGAGGGCGAGGTAGAGAAAGAGCCCTTTGGACTTGCGTCCTGTCATCGGGCGGATCAGGTGGTACTGCGTGCCGAGGGTGATCAGGATGTCCTCGATGTCCTCGTTGAGCCCGAGCTGCTCGATAGTGCGCATCTTCGCCCGCACCACCTCGGTATTGCCCGCCGCGGCGATCTGCAGGTCGAGCGACTTGGTGCTGCTGAGCATTCCGAGCGCCATCCCGCTGCTGTAGTCGACGATCGCGGCGCCGATCGCGCCTTCGATCACCATCATGTCCTTCAGAGCAAGATCCATGTTCGACATATCGTGCCTTTCATTCGTCGATCTTCGCCAGGTCGTTCCCGGGCGAGTGCGCCGCCGCCAGATGGCCGGCGATGGCGCGAGCTACTGGTCGCGACTCCAGGTGGAGCCGACCGACATTCACCTCTGGTCCGGCGAGCACGGTCAACGAGGTGTAGCCGGCGGCGTAGATCACTACCTGCCCCTCGGTGCCGTGCACGACGACTTCGCTGAACCCGCCGCCGTGCGCGACGTTCGCCAGCCGATACGACAGCGACAACTGTGCGGCCGACAGCGCCGCCATGCCCGCGGGTTCCAGATGGACGGGCAGGTCGTGTTCGATGAGCAGCCCGTCGCTGGAGGCCACCAGCGACCCGGTGAGCTGCGGTAGCCGCTCGCGCAACGCCTTCAATTCGGCCAGCACGGCCGGATAGTGTTCTGGCGCTGTGTGTTCGGGCGCCCGGGGTTCGGGCGCGGTCATCGCCGGTTTGGTCAACCTTCCCCTCCATTCACCGAGCAGCTTCTTCCGCACGGTCACGCAAGCTCCTCCAACGCCGCCCTGAGCCGGATGAGTGTTTCGCGGTCGACCTGTCGCCAGCGTTCGGGTTCCGCTGCGCCGGCCGGTTTTCCGCGGTGTCGGGCGGTCGCGGTCGCTTCCTCGTCGATCGCGTGCCTACCCTGTCGTGCACCCGCCTCCTGATGGGGGCGGATCGGTCCCGCGCTGCCCGGAACACGTCGGGGCAGCGTGGGCACGGATGTTGTCGACCGAGCCGAGGTTCGGTGGTCGGCCGGGTCCGGTGCGAGGGCGAGGTGGCGCCCGCGCTGTGGTTGTTCGGTCGCGACAGGTTCCGGCGCTTCGATCAGGCCCGCTGTGGTCAGGTCGCGGACCGCGACGAGGCAGCCGTAGGTCGTGCGGCCCAGGTCGCGGGCGATGTCGGCGATGCTGCGGCGGGTGTCGGCGGCGGCGAGAACTTCGGCCTGACTTCCGGTGATCACCACCTGGTTCCGTTTGATCCGGCGTGCCGGGACCACCGGGACCGCGGTGACGAGGTCGGCGGTCCACGGGCCGTACTCGTTGTCGGTGCGGCGTTCGCATTCGTGAACAAGTGCGCGGGGTGCGATGTGGCAGACCGGGGCCAGCCAATGTTCGGGCGTCGGCCGGAATTCCGGCTCGCCCGCGGAGGCCAGCAAAAAGTAGGCAGCATCGAAGACCGACAGCAGCGCAAGGGTTTCCAGTTGTGGCTGGTCCAGCAGTGGACCCGGGTCGCCCGCACCGGCGCGACGCCAGTCCTCCGCCGTTGCCACCCCCGCTTCGACTACCAATCGGTCGAGTCCGATGGTGCGTCCGCAGCCGACCGAGGCGATAGTTCCACGCACCAAGTGGAATTCGCCGTCGCCTGCGCGCAATACTCCGGTCGAGCCTTCTTCGCCGAGCCGATGCAATTCATCGGCGAGCGCGACACTCATCGATTCCCGCCCGTCAATTCTTCCAGTGCCGACCTGAGTTGATAGCGGGCCATCCCGAGATTGCCGGTGTCGCCGTCGAAGACGACATGCATGAACAACCTGCCGTCGAAATCGCCGTCGACAAGGTGTAGGAGGTGAAATCCCCTGGTCCGGCACACCACGATCTCGGTGAGGTCGTCGTCGGCGCTCCCCAGGGCCGGACACGCGAGGGCGGCCCGCACCACATCGGTGGTCCCCGCCGCGTCCTCGTGCTCGTCGACGCCTTGGCGCTCGCCGGCGCCGGCGACAGCCAACCCGCTCGCCCCGTCCACCAGCGTCACACTGCGCGCTCCAGGAATATCCATGATGCGTTTCAGACACCCATCAAGAGAATTCACCGAGCCCCCGAACCGTCATCGACTATTGATCGAGACGAGACGTTATACCCCTCGGCTATTCCTCGCATCTTGAACGCCGGAAAATTGCTGCCGCACAATATGTTTGCTGATGGTTGCTGGAAAACCGCTCGGTATCAATACTTTTGAGTAACTTCGACGCCCATTCGCTGCGGACCGCTATAACCGGTGATCACTCGCCTATTCCACTCGCCAGCGATCATCGCGTAAACATCGAAAATTGTGTCTTCGCAGACCTCGCCGATCTCCCCGCACACCGGTCCCCCACCGATGTGCTCGAAGTGTGCGATCAGCCGGCGGCGCGGCGGTACCAGGTCTCCGCTTCGCGGTGGGCGCCTTGGGATTCCAGCAGGGCGGCGAGGTTGGCCATGGCTCGGGGGTGGCCGAGATCGGCCGCGCGACGGAAGCAACGACGGGCCTCGGTGGTGGCGCCGCGGTGGCGCAGCAGGATGCCGAGGTTGTTCACAGCATCGATGTCGCCGTGGTCGGCGGCCTCGCCGAACCAGGCTTCGGCGTCGTCGAGGCGGTCCTGATCCTCGAAGAGGCGGGCGAGGTTGTACATGGCGTCGACATGGCCCGCCATCGCGGCGTGGTGGTACCAGGTTTCGGCATCACGGCGGTCACCGCACTGGTAGAGCATGGTGGCCAGATTGAACATGGCGTTGGCATTACCCGCGGCAGCCGCACGGCGGTACCAGGATTCGGCCTCGTCGAGTTCACCGAACTGGTCGAGCAGCACGGCGAGGTTGTTCATCGAACGCGTGTGCCCCGCGGCAGCGGCGCGCCGGAACCAGTACTCGGCGGCTTCGAAATCGCTGTGGTCATGGTAGAAGTGGGCGAGATTGTGCATGGCGGTACCGTCACCACGCTCTGCGGCGCGGCGAAGGTTCGCCAACGCTTCCGGCGGCAACGGCACAGCTCCCCCTCGGATCTCCCGTACACCTCGACACGGAAAGTCTATGTGCTGCAGGGAAGATCAGCCACGTCGTTTGGCCGCCTACCGAACCCCTTGCACCCCTTCCCCGTTCACTCCCTACGCACATTCCCCGCAAACCCGCAGGTATCCGGCAACGCATCCGGATTCGCAGCGACACATGCCTCGTGTGGGGGGAATGACAAAAAAAGCGCCCGCGGGCTCGGAAGCCTGCGGGCGCCTAGTTGGTTCAGCGGCTAGCGCTGGGCGACAGCCGTCGGGGGGATCGGCGCGGGCAGCGCGGTCTCGCCCTCGAGGAACTTGTCGACGGCCGACGCGGCGGCGCGGCCCTCGGCGATGGCCCAGACGATGAGCGACTGGCCACGGCCCATGTCACCGGCCACGAAGACGCCGGGGATGTTGGTGGCCCAGCTCTTGTCGCGCTGGACGTTGCCGCGACCGTCGTAGCCGACGCCGAGATCGGTGAGCAGGCCCGGCTTCTGGGGTCCGACGAAGCCCATGGCCAGCAGGACCAGGTCGGCTTCGAGGGTGAAGTCGGTGCCCTCGACCTTTTCGAAACGGCCGTTGACCATCTTGACCTCGTGCGCGTCGAGGCCGGTGACCTTGCCGTCCTTGCCGACGAAACGCTCGGTGTTCACCGAGAACAGACGCTCGCCGCCCTCTTCGTGTGCCGAGGCGACCCGGTACATGAGGGGGTAGGTCGGCCACGGGGTCGAGCCCGCGCGCTCCTCGGGGGGACGCGGCATGATCTCGAACTGGTGCACCGACTCGGCGCCGTGACGGTGCGAGGTGCCCAGGCAGTCGGCGCCGGTGTCGCCACCGCCGATGATGATGACCTTCTTGCCCTTGGCGTGGATCGGCGGCAGGCCGTCCGCGTCGGCGATGTCGTCACCGAGCTGCACCCGGTTGGACAGCGGCAGGAATTCCATCGCCTGGTGGATGCCGTCGAGCTCGCGGCCCGGGATCGGCAGGTCGCGGGCGATGGTGGCGCCACCGGCCAGCACGATCGCGTCGAAACGCTCACGCAGCTGCTCGGCGGTGATGTCGACACCCACGTTGACGCCCGCCTTGAAGATGGTGCCTTCGGCTTCCATCTGGGCCAGACGACGGTCGATGACCGACTTCTCCATCTTGAATTCCGGGATGCCGTAGCGCATCAGGCCGCCGATGCGGTCGTCACGCTCGAACACGGTCACGGTGTGACCGGCGCGAGTGAGCTGCTGGGCGGCGGCCAGACCGGCCGGGCCGGAGCCGACGACGGCGATCTTCTTGCCGGTGAGGCGGGTCGGGTACACCGGGGTGACCCAGCCCTCGTCGAAGGCGTTCTCGATGAGCTCGACCTCGACCTGCTTGATCGTGACCGGCTCCTGGTTGATGCCGAGCACGCAGGACGCCTCACACGGAGCCGGGCACAGGCGGCCGGTGAACTCCGGGAAGTTGTTGGTGGCGTGCAGGCGGTCGATGCCTTCGCGCCACGCACCCTTGTAGACCAGGTCGTTCCATTCGGGAATCAGGTTCCCGAGCGGACAGCCCTGGTGGCAGAAGGGAATTCCGCAATCCATGCAGCGGCTGGCCTGGTTCTTCAAGGTGTCCTGGGAGAACTTCTTCTCCTCGTAGACCTCTTTCCAGTCGAGCAGACGCAGCTCGACCGGGCGACGGGCCGGGGTTTCCCTCGAGGTGTGCTTCAAAAATCCCTGTGGGTCAGCCACGAGCCGCCTCCATGATCGCGGTATCCACGTCCTTGCCTGCCTTCTCGGCTTCGGAAATGGCGAGTAGAACCTTCTTGTATTCGCGGGGCATGACCTTCACGAAGTGGTTCACCTGCTGGGACCAGTCGCTCAGGATGCGTTCGGCCACAGCCGATCCCGTTTCGTCACGGTGGGTCGCGATGATGTCGCGCAGCCAGGTGAAGTCGTCACCGGCGAGCTGCTCGATCGCGTCGACCTGATCCGGGTTGACCCGGCCGGGCAGCTTGCCCTCGGGGTCGTAGATGTAGGCCACGCCGCCGGACATACCGGCGCCGAGGTTGCGGCCGGTGTCACCGAGGATGACCACACGGCCACCGGTCATGTACTCGAGCGCGTGGTCGCCCACACCCTCGACGACCGCGGTGGCGCCGGAGTTACGCACGCCGAAGCGCTCGCCCGCGACACCGTTGATCAGGATGCGACCGCTGGTGGCGCCGAACATGATCACGTTGCCCGCGATGATGTTGTCCTCGGCGACGAAGGCTTCCGGTGCGGAAGCCGACGGGCGGACCACGATGCGGCCACCCGACAGACCCTTGCCGACGTAGTCGTTGGCGTCACCGAAGACCCGCAGCGTGATGCCGGCCGGGACGAACGCGCCGAAGCTGTTGCCCGCCGAACCGGTGAAGGTGATGTCGATGGTGTCGTCGGGCAGGCCCGCGCCACCGTAGAGCTTGGTCACCTCGTGGCCGAGCATGGTGCCGACCGTGCGGTTCACGTTGGTGATCTTGGTTTCGATCTTGACCGCCTGGCCACGCTCGAGCGCGGGGGCGCTCTGCGCGATCAGCTCGTTGTCCAGCGCCTTGTCCAGACCGTGGTCCTGGGTTCCGGTGCACCGGGTGTTCTGGTTCATGAACGCCGTCTCCGGCATGTCCAGAATCGGCGACAGGTCCAGCTTGGCGGCCTTGTAGTGCTGCTTGGCCTTGGCGGTGTCGAGCAGGTCGACCCGGCCGACGGCCTCGTCGAGAGTGCGGAAGCCCAGCTCGGCGAGCAGCTCACGCACCTCCTCGGCGATGAACATCATGAAGTTCTCGACGAATTCCGGCTTGCCGGTGAAGCGCTCGCGCAGCACCGGGTTCTGGGTGGCGATGCCGACCGGACAGGTGTCGAGGTGACACACGCGCATCATGACGCAACCCGAGACCACCAGGGGCGCGGTCGCGAAACCGAACTCCTCGGCGCCGAGCAGCGCGGCGATCATCACGTCGCGGCCGGTCTTCATCTGACCGTCCACCTGAACGACGATGCGGTCACGCAGGCCGTTGAGCAGCAGGGTCTGCTGGGTCTCGGCCAGGCCGAGCTCCCAGGGTCCACCCGCGTGCTTGAGCGAGGTCAGCGGCGAAGCGCCGGTGCCGCCGTCGTGGCCCGAGATGAGCACGACGTCGGCGTGTGCCTTGGACACACCGGTGGCGACGGTGCCGACGCCCGGCTCCGCGACAAGTTTCACGTGAATCCGAGCCTGCGGGTTCGCGTTCTTCAGGTCGTGGATCAGCTGCGCCAGATCCTCGATCGAGTAGATGTCGTGGTGCGGCGGCGGCGAGATCAGGCCGACGCCCGGCGTGGAGTGACGCACCTCGGCGACCCACGGGTACACCTTGTGCGCGGGCAGCTGGCCGCCCTCGCCCGGCTTGGCGCCCTGGGCCATCTTGATCTGGATGTCGGTGGCGTTGGTCAGGTAGTGCGCGGTGACGCCGAAGCGACCGGACGCGACCTGCTTGATCGCCGAACGACGCCAGTCGCCGTTCTCCTCGACCTCGAAGCGAGCGGGGCTCTCGCCGCCCTCACCGGAGTTCGAGCGGGCGCCGATGCGGTTCATCGCGATGGCGAGGGTCTCGTGCGCCTCGGCGGAGATGGAGCCGTAGCTCATCGCACCGGTCGAGAAACGCTTCACGATCTCGCTCGCGGGCTCGACCTCGTCGATGGAGATCGACGCGCGCTGGTTCGACTTGAACTTGAACAGGCCACGCAACGCCGCCAGGCGCTCGGACTGATCGTCGACCAGCTTGGTGTACTCCTTGAAGATCGAGTACTGACCGGTGCGGGTCGCGTGCTGGAGCTTGAACACCGTGTCCGGGTTGAACAGGTGGTACTCGCCCTCACGACGCCACTGGTACTCGCCGCCGACCTCGAGCTCGCGGTGCGCGCGCTCGTTGCGGTTCTCCAGGAACGCGACGCGGTGGCGGATGGCCACCTCTTCGGCGATCTCGTCGAGACCGATGCCGCCCAGCGGGGAGCGCAGGCCGGTGAAGTACTCGTCGACCAGGTCCTGGGCCAGGCCGATGACCTGGTACAGCTGGGCGCCGTTGTAGGAGGCGAGGGTGGAGATGCCCATCTTCGACATCACCTTGAGCACGCCGTTGCTGGCCGCGGTGCAGTAGTTCGCGACGGCCTTGCGGAAGTCGGCGGCCAGATCGCCGGTGCTGCCCGGAATCTGCAGCGAGCTGCGCTCGAGCATGTCCTCGATGGTCTCGAAGGCCATGTACGGGTTGATCGCGGCGGCGCCGAAACCGATCAGCAGGGCCATGTGGTGCACCTCGCGGGCGTCACCGGCCTCCACGACCAGGCCGACCATGGTGCGAGTCCGCTCGCGCACCAGGTGGTGGTGCACCGACGAGGTGAGCAGCAGCGACGGGATCGGCGCCAGCTTCTCGTTGGACTCACGGTCGGACAGCACGATGATGCGCGCGCCGCCGTCGATGGCGGCCGAGACCTGGGTGTTGATGGCCGCCAGTGCCCTGCGCAGACCCTCGCCGCCCTCGGCGACCGGGTACAGACCGCGCACGACCACCGAGCGCAGGCCCGGCTGGCTGCCGTCGTCGTTGATGTGGACGAGCTTGGCCAGCTCGTCGTTGTCCAGAATGGGCTGTTCGAGCGCGATCATGCGACAGGAGTCGGGGCCCGGGTGCAGCAGATCGGCCTCGGGGCCGAGGTTGCGCTTGAGGCTGGTGACGACCTTCTCGCGGATGGCGTCGAGCGGCGGGTTGGTGACCTGCGCGAACAGCTGCGAGAAGTAGTCGAACAGCAGACGCGACCGGTTCGACAGCACCGCGATCGGGGTGTCGGTACCCATCGAGCCGAGTGCCTCGCCGCCGGTCTTGGCCATCGGCGTGATCAGCAGGTTCAGGTCCTCGGTGGTGTAGCCGAAGATCTGCTGACGGATCAGCACGCGGTCGTGCGACATGTGCACGTGCGGGCGGTCGGGCAGGTCGGCCAGGCGGCTGACGCCCTCGTCGAGCCACTGCTGGTACGGCTGCGCCGCGGCCAGTTCCGACTTGACCTCTTCGTCGGTGACGATGCGGCCCTTCTCGGTGTCGACCAGGAACATCTTGCCCGGCTGCAGGCGGATCTTCTGGACCACGGTGGCGGGGTCGATGTCGAGCACGCCGACCTCGGAGGCCAGCACGACGAGACCGTCTTCGGTGACCCAGATACGACCGGGGCGCAGACCGTTGCGGTCGAGCACGGCGCCGATCTTGGTGCCGTCGGAGAAGCACACCGCTGCCGGGCCGTCCCACGGCTCCATCAGCATCGAGTGGTACTCGTAGAACGCGCGCCGCTCGGGGTCGAGGTTCTCGTTGCGCTCCCACGCCTCGGGAATCATCATCATGATGGCGTGGTGCAGTTCGCGACCGCCCAGGTGCAGCAGTTCGAGCACCTCGTCGAAACGCGCGGTGTCGGAAGCGCCGGGGGTACAGACGGGGAAGATCTTCTGCAGACGGTCCTTGCCCGCTTCGTCCTTGCCGAACACGTCGCTGCGCAGCAGCGCCTCACGGGCGCGCATCCAGTTCTCGTTACCGGTGACGGTGTTGATCTCACCGTTGTGGGCGACCCGGCGGAACGGGTGCGCCAGCGGCCACGAGGGGAAAGTGTTGGTGGAGAAGCGCGAGTGCACGATGCCGATGGCCGACTCGACGCGCTCGTCCTGCAGGTCCAGGTAGAACGCACGCAGCTGGGGCGTGGTGAACATGCCCTTGTAGATGAAGGTCTGGCCGGACAGGCTCGGGAAGTACACCGATTCCTTGCCGACGGTGCCCTCGCCGGGGCCTGCCTTGCCGAGCTCGTGCTCGATCCGCTTGCGGATCACGTAGGCGCGACGCTCGAGGTCCATGCCCGACAGCTGCTCGGCCGAGTTCTTCGGCGAACCGATGAAGATCTGCCGGAAGGTAGGCATGGCGTCGCGAGCCAGCGCGCCGAGCGAGGTCTCGTCGATCGGCACCTCGCGCCAGCCGAGCACGGCCAGGCCCTCTTCGGTGACGATCTTCTCGACGCCGTAGGCGGCACGCGCGGCTTCGCGACGGGCCTGCGGCAGGAAGGCGATACCGGAGGCGTAGGAGCCTTCCGGCGGCAACTCGAAGGGGGCTGCACTTTCGGCGATGATCGCGCGGAAGAACTTGTCCGGGAGCTGGATCAGGACGCCCGCGCCGTCGCCGGAGTTCGGCTCGGCACCCGCAGCACCGCGGTGCTCCAGGTTCAGGAGGGCCGTGATGGCCTTGTCGACGATGTCTCGACTGCGTCGTCCATGCATGTCGGCGACGAACGCGACGCCGCAGGCGTCGTGTTCGAATGCCGGATCGTAGAGCCCGGTGACTCCGGGTGACCTGTGGCCAGGAAGTTGCGTCATGCCTCTGCCTTCAAGAAAGTCGGCTGTCGATGTCGGCCACCCAGCAAGCTGAGCGTGGGCCCTTCGTCGTTTCGCCTCCGTCAAGACTGCGTCCGTACGATCCGAAACCAGCGACGGTGGTGGTTTGCGGCGTTGACGTAGTTGGGGTGCTCAGAGGTAACGGGATGCTTACTTCTCCCTTACCTCTGCGCGGGGTTTCACCCGCTACTCTTGGCCCGGTTTCACCGGACCTCGAACAGGTGGTTGTGCCGAACATGGGTGCGTTCGGCGTAAGAGCAAACGATAAGTCAGACCGCAGACCCAACCAACTAAGGTTGTGCTAAGTAACCCGTCTAGCTGGGGTTTGTAACGGCTGCTTGCATCGTCGCGCGCGTCGTCCAGTGTAAAGCAGACCGGGGACCGGATCGATCCCGGACAACCCCCGCCTACCTGCGTGAACACTGTCGACGAGCAGACTCGGTTCCACCGTCGGCCGGGGGCCGAAAGCTGAACTCACCTGCACCGCAGCAGATTTCCCTGCAGATGCCCTGGTCAAACCTCCCACCTCCGCTAACCGGGGGTGGCGACTGTGAGATATTCCCGACACGGGCCCCCACAAGCGCTCCAGTCAGCCGACCGTACGGTCTGTATTGCGAAATGTGCGCCACAGCACACCGCTGGCAAACTTCTGGCAGTGTCGTTCGACACAAATCGGGCGCGGACGGCGGTGCGGCCCGGCTCGCCGCGCACGACACGCCGAGGTCGGCACAGAAATATTTCGGTCAGCGCGATGAGTGGACCCATTCGACTGTGAGGCTGACCACAAGCAGTACCTCGGCACTCGGTGTGTCGGTCTCCGGCCTGTCACGCTGACACAACGAATCCATGCCAGTTTCGCCTTACCTACCAGTTTCGCCATGCCCAGTGGAGCGCACGACCCGGGGAGAACTCATGACCGGCTTACTCACCTGGCTCGGCGGAGGCCTCGCCTCGCCACGGCGCCGGGACCACGAATCGGGCGCCGACCTCGCTTTCAGCCATGAACAGGGCCGCTATCTCGTCACCGGCGCCGCCGTGACGTTGTTCGCGGTGATCGCCGGTCTCGTCGCGGTGTCCGCACTGCTCGCCGCCGACGCGGGCGTGCTCGTCGCGGTGCTGTTCGCGCTGGTCATCGCGGTCGCCGCGGGTGCGCTCGGCCGGGCGCTGGCAACCACGCGGCCGGGTGCCGACGACGATCGGTTCGGTATCGCGGCCCGGATCGGGGTCGGGGTGCTGGCCGGGGTCTTCGTCGCCGAACTCGCCGCCACCGTGCTGCTCGGCGGGACCGTCGACCGGGAACTGGATGTGCGCGCCCAGGCGAGTGCCGAGAACGCGCCCGCCGTGGTCGCCGCCCGCACCTCGTTCGACCTGTCCACCGCCGACCGTGCCGCGCTCGATCTGAGCATCGCCAAATCGCAGGCCGACATCGACCGCGCGCTGGTGATCGCCCGCTGCGAGTACAACCCCACCGCGGAATGCCCGCAGACCAGGATCACCGGGGTACCGGGTCGCGGTCCGGAAACCCAGACCGCCAACGACATGCTCGACGACGCCCGCAAACAGCTCGCCGCGGCGCAGGGCCGCATCGAGGGCCTCGACCAGCGGGTCCGCACCGAATCCGCCGCGCTCGCCACCGCACGGAACAGCGCGTTCGCCGACGGGGACCGTGGTTTGGGCGCCCGCTGGCTGGCCATGAACAGCTACACCGCGTCACACGCCGGCGCCGCGTCGCTGCGCCTGCTGATCCTGCTCGCGGGCATCGTCGTGGCCCTGCTGCCGCTGCTGCTGCGCTGGTGGCGCGGGGAAACCTCGCTCGATCGCCGGGTCGACGCCGCGGAGGTGGCCGATCGGGCCCAGCGCGAGGCCGACGCCGCCATCGCGGTGAAACGCGCCGAGGTACGCACCGAGACGGCCGCCTTGCGCGCCGAACACGAGCTCACCGCCGCGCAACTGGCCATCGAAGCCGATACCGTGATCGATCGAGAACGTCAGCGCACCAGGATCATCGCCGCGATCGGCGGTTTCGAGCTCGGGTTCACCGAGCCGCATCGAAAGGACGACTCCGTGTCTCTGGAGCCGAACGTGACATCGCAGCTGCCCGCGGGGTACATCCAGCACGCGCTGCCTGCCGGCACCGCCGGGACTCTCGTCCCCGCCCACCAGGCGCCCACGCAGCAGCCGCCCGCGCAGGCGCCGACCAGCGGTGGCGGATTGGAGTTGCCGATCATCGGGACGGTGCCGTTCACCGACACCGCCGCCCGCTGGATCCGTCCGCTGGTACCGGCCTTCGTGGCCAATGCCTTCGACTCGGCCACCCACCCGATGCGGACCGCGCGACAGGCGTTCGAAGAGGTCGAAGAGGTGACGTTCACGCTGCGCCGCACGCGCAAGGTCACCGTCGACACACAGGATTCCGCGCAGCAGCAGCAGGTCCCCGCCGGATATCAGTTGCAGGGTCAGCCCGCGCAGGGTTTCCTGCCGCCCGGCGCGTACCCGCAGCAGCAGTACCAGCAGCCGTACCAGCCCTACGCCCAGCAGATCGCCTCGAACGTGGTCGACGCACCGTCGAGCCGCTTCCACCCGGACCCGCGTCAGTACCCCTCGGCGCCGAACTACACCGCGCTGCCCGCCGGTCAGGGCAACGGCCTGCCCGAGGCGGACGGCCACGGCGAGCTCGCAGGCGGCAACGCCAACGAACTCCCCGGCAACCGGCGTCAGCTGCCGCCGGCCCGCTGATCGCACGAGGGTGGCCGACAGCCCGCTGTCGGCCACCCCTCGGCTCAGCCGCGCGTGGTCTTCGTCCGCACGGCGCTGTAGGCCGCGAACAACAGCACCGCGACGATGCCGAGCACCGTCAGATGGATGCCGCTGACGAACGCCTGATTCGCCGACGACAGGAACTCCTCCGCCACCGCGGCGGGTAGCTCACCGGCCACCTCGACCGCGCCGCTGAGCGAACCCGACGCGGCCGCCACCGCGTCATCCGGCAGCAAGGACACGTCGAGGCCACGCCGGAAGATCGCCATCACGGTGCTGCCGAGCAGGGCGACACCCAGGGCGAGCCCCGTCTCGTAGGCGGTCTCGGAGATCGCCGCGGCCGCACCGGCACGTTCCTCCGGCGCCGATCCGACGACCAGGTCGGCGGCCACGGTCATGGCCACGCCGGCGCCGAGACCGATGCCGACGAAACCGAGCACGAACGCCTCGGCGCCGCTCACCGCGTCGACCGCGAGGAAAGCCGCCGCGCCGATCGCGGTGACGACCAGCGCACCGGCCAGCACCAGCGCCGCGCGCCAGCGCCGCACGAGCCAGGCCGCCGCCAGCGAACCGAGCACGCTCGCCGCGAGCCCCGGCAGCATCAGCAGACCCGCCTCCAAGGGCGTGCGGCCGAGCACCAGCTGCAGGTACTGCGAGCCGAAGAACAGCACGCCTGCCAGCGCGAACACCGCGAGCAGGTTGGTGAACACCGCCACCCGGAACCTCGGCAGTTCGAACAGCCGCAGGTCGAGCATCGGATCGGTGAGACGACGCTGCCTGCGCACGAACAGCACGGCCGAGACCACACCGACCAGGCCGACCAGCAGCGCGCCCACCGCCGGACCGTGCGCGGCGGTTTCCTTCACCGCGTAGACCACCGGCACCAGCGCCAGCATCGACAGCAGCGCGCTCAGCGCGTCGAAACGGCCCGGGTTCGGGTCACGTGATTCGGGGATGAGCAGCGGGGCGAGTGCCAGCAGCACCAGCATCACCGGCAGGTTCACCAGGAACACCGAGCCCCACCAGAAGTGCTCGAGCAGCCAGCCGCCGACCAGCGGACCGGCCGCGGCGCCGCCACCGGCCATCGCGCTCCACACGCCGATCGCCACGGTGCGCTGACGCGGGTCCTGGAACATCGATCGGATCAGGCCGAGCGTGGCGGGCATCAGCGTGGCGCCCGCGACGCCCTGCAGGACGCGCGCCGCGATCAGCATCTCCGGCGACACCGCCCACGCCGCCAGCGCCGAGGCGATGCCGAAGCCGACCGCACCGATCAGCAGGAGCCTGCGCCTGCCGATCCGGTCGCCGAGATTGCCCATCACCACCAGCAGACCGGCGAGCACGAACGAGTACACGTCGATGATCCAGAGCAGCTGTGGCGTGCTCGGGGCCAGGTCGGCGCTGATCGCGGGCACGGCCAGATCCAGCACGGTCGCGTCCACGGCGAGCAGCAGCAGGGCGAGGGCGAGTACGCCGAGGCCCGCCCATTCACGCGGGGTGGCGCGCGGCGGGGTGAGTGCTGTGGGGGTGTTCATCGCTCTCTCGTCTTTCGGGGTTGGTAAACCGTCCAGACGGTACAGTAACAAGAAAACCGTCCAGACGGTACAGTGATTGCCGTGAGCTCTGACACCCGTGATCGCATCCTCGACGCCCTGGAGACCCTGCTGCTCGAACGCGGCGCGGCCCAGATGACCCTCGACAACGTCGCCGCCGCGGCGGGCGTGTCGAAGGGCGGGCTCCTGTACCACTTCAAGAGCAAGGACGCCCTGCTCGTCGGCCTGGTCCAGCGACTCGGTGAGCGGGCCCGCTCCCAACTCGACGCCGCCAGAGCGAGCGGGAGCTCGATCGCCGAGTGGTACCTGCAGACGCCCGATCCCACCGCGCAGGACGACGCCGTCGAACTCGCCCTGTACCGCTCATTGCTGGCGACCATGCGCACGATCGACGCGTCGGCGGGCAGCGAACCCGACGAGGTACAGCGCGCGCTCGACGCGGTGATGGCGGCTTGGTCGGACAATCTCGAGACCGAGGTGGCCGACCCCGTCCGCGCCGACACCATCCGACTGGTGGGCGACGGGGTCTACCTGCGCGCCCTGCTCGGTCTGCCGCAGATCGAACCCGCGCGTTACCGCGCCGTCGTCGACAGCCTGCTCCAGAGTTGAGTGCACATATGTACACCGACCGGCGCTGTGGACAACAGCACGGTCGACAGGCCGGTGGACGGTCACAAAACTGGGTGCGACCAGTTGGTATAGCCACCTGACTGATGCAGTGACCTGCGCAACTCTGTGGCCGATACCGGGTTCACCGGTTTACAGTTCAGAAGTGATCAACCGCGATGGACCAGCGGGCGCGGCAAGATCAGCGCCATGGGGCTCGCCGCTGCTCGGGCCGGTCGACGAGGCATCGAAGATCCGTCGCGTTCGGGTGCAGTTGTTGCTCACCGTTCCGCTGCTCATCGCCAATCTGATCGGCATCGCCATGGTGGTGGTGCTCGCGGGCTTCGTCCTGCCAGGTCCCACCGTGTTCACTCGGCAACTCCTGCTGGTCAACAGCGTTTTCACGCCACTGTGCGCCGCGCTCGCGCTGGTGGGCGGCGCCGTGTGGGGCACCGTGGCCGGGGTGCGCTCGATGGGCTGGGCCACCGATCCCGAACACGTGCCGACGCCGGCCGAGCAACAGGTCACCGTGTCGGCGCCGCGCTGGATGGTGTTGCAGCAGGCCATCCTGTGGACGCTGACCCTGACCGTGCTCACCGTCGTCTACGGGGTGCTGGAGCCGGCGCTGATTCCCAAGGTCATCCTCTCGACCGGCGCCGCCGCGATCGTCGTGTGCGCCAACAGTTACCTGATCATCGAATTCGCGCTGCGTCCGGTGACCGCGCGCGTACTGGCCGCCGACCCGCACCGCCGCCGCGGCATCGGCGTGTTCGGCCGGACCATGCTGTCGTGGTTCGTCGGCGTCGGGGTGCCAGTGGCGCTGACGATGACGGTGGCGGTGTGGGCGCTGGCCGATCCCGCGGTGAGCAAGGCCAGGCTCGCGGTCTGCATGCTCAGCTTCGGCGGCTCGGCGCTGGTGTTCGGGTTGATCCTGATGGCCCAGGTCGTCGCGGCGACGGTGGCCCCGATCAAGGGGGTACGGCAGGCGCTGCGCCGCGTGGAGAACGGTGACCTCGACGCCGAGATCGCGCTCTACGACGGCACCGAACTGGGCGAACTGCAGAGCGGCTTCAACACGATGGTGCACGGGCTGCGCGAGCGGGCGATGATCGAGGACCTGTTCGGCAAGCACGTCGGCCACGATGTCGCGATGGCGGCGATCGCCTCCCAGCCGGTGCTCGGCGGCACCGAAACCGAGGCAGCGGCCCTGTTCATCGACATCATCGGCTCCACCACGATGGCGGCCACGCTGCCCGCGCCCGAGATCGTCGGCATTCTCAACCGGTTCTTCGACATCGTCGTCGACGAGGTGGAACGGCACGGCGGGCTGCTCAACAAGTTCGAGGGCGACGCGGCGCTGGCCGTGTTCGGCACTCCGGCTCCGCTCGACGACCTGGCGGGTGCGGCGCTGTCGTGCGGGCGTGCGATCCAGCGTCGATTGCGTGATGCTTCCGATCTCGACGCGGGTATCGGTGTCGCGGCGGGACGGGTGGTCGCGGGCAATGTCGGTACGCACAACCGGTACGAATTCACGGTGATCGGCGACGCGGTCAACGAGGCCGCTCGGCTGTGTGAGCTGTCCAAGCAGCACGACGAACGTCTGCTCACGTCGGCGACCACGCTCGCCGCCGCCGCCGACTCCGAATCCGCGCAGTGGATTCTCGGTGAGACGGTCACGCTCCGTGGGCGTTTGAAGCCCACGCAGGTTGCGCTGCCGAGGCTGTCCGAGCGGGCTGACGAGGGTGCCCCGGCGCAGTACGCATGACCGGGCGGTTCGGGTGGGATTGACTACACTCGGGCCTGTGCGTCCCGCCGTCGAAACGGTTGGCGCCGTCGGGGCGGGAGTCGATCCGGCACGGGCGCCCGCGCCGGTGCCGCCAACACCGCCGACGGTGCCGATCCGCCCCCTGCGTTTCCGCGAATTGCTCGATGAGCCGTTCGCCCTGATCCAGGCCCATCTTCGGACCTTCGCGGTGCTCGGCGGCAGTGCGCTGGTGCTGGCGGTGCTCGGCGTGCTGGGGGTCACCGGGCTGGTTTCCCACCTCACCGACGGTTCCGACGCGGGTACCGCGTGGGCCGCGATCCTGGCCACCGCGGCAGGTGTGTGGCTGGTACGCCTTGTTCTGCGCGGCGCGACCGTCGCGATCGCGCTCGCCGATTTCCACGGGGTGCGCTACGGCGTGCTCGACGGGTTGCGGGCCGCGGCCAGGCGAGCGACGCCGCTGGTGCTCGCGCAGATCATGTTCACGCTCACCGGAATCGGGGTGCTGCTGCTCGGCAGCATTCTGGTGATCACCTATCCGCTCGCGCTGATCTGGCTCTCGCATGTGCGGGCGCGACGGTTCGTCACCGAACCGGTGATCATGGCCGAACACGCGGGTTTCAGCAGGGGCGTTGCCCGTTCGAAGGAGCTCGTGCACGGTGCCGACTGGTCGACCGCGGGTCTGTGGCTCACCCAGCGGTGCATCTTCGCGGTCCTCGCGGTGCCCGCGTTCGGTATTCCGTTCTTCCTCTCCGACTTCTCCGGTACTCATCGCTGGGCCTTCATCACCCTGCTCGTCGGCGGGTTCGTACTGGTGGTGACCGTGAGCGAGATCGTCGAGGCGACCAGCCGCGTGCTCTGCTACATCAGTCGGCGGTGTGTGCGCGAAGGCATGGACATTCGCATTCCCGGTGATCGCCGGTGACCGAGTTTCCTGACGGTGTCCCACCGAAGCCTCGTCTCGGCGCCGCCGCCGAACACCGCGCCGCCGCCGAGAACGCCGCGGGCCGCCGCGATTACGACCGAGCACTGCGCGAACGCTTCCGCGCCGTCCTGCGCGGACTCGAACAGGACGGCAGCCTGCCGGTGCGCCGCTCGCGCACCGCGCAGGAGACCGCCGATGACGCGACCACGGCACTGCCGCTGGAGCAGTCCACCGAATTGCATCCGGCGGCGCGGAGTTTCGACGAGGTCGTCTACGGCGGACGCAGCGCGACCGAGGACGAGTACCGCCGCCTCGAATACGCCGATCGGTACTCCCAGTCCGCACCACCGCCCGTCCTCGATCCGCTCGAGGTCGAGGTTGTCGAGCGAGAACCCAAGCAGCGCAGGAAGCTTCCGCCGCTGCCCCCGATCTTGCGCAGCCCCCGCTTCTGGGCGGTGCTCGCGGCGGGACTCGCCATCGCCCTGCTGGTCTACGCCACCATGCAGTCGTGCGGCGCCCCCAACGCGCCCCACCCTCCCGATCTGCCCAACCCACCCGACCCGCCCGAGCCGCCCCCCGATGACAACGACCTCGATTTCGGCAGCGGCAAGGACTCGATCTTCACCCGCCTGCCCGGCTGGCTGGCGTTCGGCGGCTTGCAGTTCCTGCTCGCCTTCGCGGCGCTGATCTGGTGGCGGGCGCGCAGGCGTGGCGCGCTGGTCGGCGAGCCGCGCCCGGTCGAGGTCCCCGCGAACGAACTGCTCGCGGGGCAGGCGGGCCTGTATCGCCGCTCCGGCGACGTGGCCCATGTGGCCCATGTCCTGCGCGCGGCGACGCTGCGCCGGATCAAGCCGCGGCTGGGCGGCGAACTCACCGACGATCAACTCGTCGAAGCCGTGTCCAGCCGTCTCGGCGTACCCGGTCAGCAGATCGGCACTGTCCTGTTCGGCGATGTGCCGGACGAGACAACCCTCCATTACATTGCCGCACACCTCGAATGGATCGAGACGGAGCTCGGATGACAAATATTTCCAAGGACGCTGTGCTGCTCGAGACGCCGAGCGCGCAGGAGGCCGCGGCGGCACTGGCCGCGCTGCGCACCGAGATCGGCAAGGCGGTGGTCGGCAACGACCAGGCCGTGCTGTACCTCGTGCTCGCCCTGCTGTGCCGCGGCCACGTGCTGCTGGAAGGTGTTCCCGGCGTGGCGAAGACGCTGCTGGTGCGCGCGCTGGCCACCTCGCTGGCGCTCGAGCACGCACGCGTGCAGTTCACCCCGGACCTGATGCCGGGCGATGTCACCGGTTCCCAGATCTACGACCCGCATTCGGCCGAGTTCACCTTCCGCAAGGGTCCGGTCTTCACCAACCTGCTGCTGGCCGACGAGATCAACCGCACCCCACCGAAAACCCAGTCCTCGCTGCTGGAATCGATGGAGGAGCGCCAGGTTTCGGTGGACGGTCAGCCGCGGCCGCTGCCCGATCCGTTCGTGGTGGTCGCCACCCAGAACCCGATCGAGCAGGAGGGCACCTATCCGCTGCCAGAGGCACAGCTCGACCGGTTCCTGTTCAAGGTCGACATCCGGCTGCCCGACCGCGACGACGAGTTCCGCATCCTGCAACGCCACGCGAGCGGCTTCGATCCGCGCGACCTCGGCGCCGCCGGACTGCGCCCGGTCGCCGGACCCGAACACATCGCGGCCGCGCGCGCCGCGGTGGGCCAGGTGACCGTGAGTCCGGAGGTGCTGGCCTACATCGTCGATCTGTGCCGTGCCACCCGCTCCTCCCCCGCCGTCGCGCACGGCGCGTCCACCCGTGGCGCGACCGCGCTGCTGGCCGCCGCCCGCGCCTTCGCCTGGCTCAACGGCCGCGCGTACGTGACGCCCGACGACGTGAAAACCGTGGCGATGGCGGTACTTCGGCACCGTCTGCAGTTGCGGCCGGAGGCCGAGCTGGACGGGGTGAGCACCGAGGGCGTGCTCTCGTCGTTGCTGGTCTCGGTGCCGGTTCCGGTCTAGCGACGTGGTGGTCACAGGCCGGTTCGCGCTACTCGCCACGGTGGCGGCGGCGGTGGTGATGTTCGTGGTGCCGACGTGGGTCGGCGTGCTCGGCGCCTGCGCGGTGCTGGTGGCGCTGCTGCTGACCGATATCGCGCTCACCGCACGGGCGGACGCGCTGTCGCTGACCCGCGATCCGCTGACGGTGGTGCGGCTCGGTCGCGGCACCGAGGTGGAACTGGCGGTCACCAATACCGGCACGGCCACCGTGCGCGGCCTGCTGTGGGACGCCTGGCCCGACAGCGCGCGTGCCGACATCCGCGAACACCATCTGGATCTGGCCCCGCACACCCGAATCCGCTTGCGCACCAGCCTGACTCCCACCTATCGCGGTGATCGGGTCGCGGGCCCGGTGACGGTGCGACTGCTCGGGCCGCTGGGTCTGGCCGGACGGCAGAGCCGGGTCGACGTGCCTGCCAGGGTGCGCGCGCTGCCCGCGTTTCGCAGTGAGCGACTGCTGCGTTCGAAGGTGAAGCGGCTGCATCATCTCGAGGGGCGCAATGTCGCCAATACGCGCGGGCAGGGCACCGAGTTCGATTCGTTCCGCGAGTACGTGGCGGGCGATGATGTGCGCAGCATCGACTGGCGGGCCACCGCGCGCGCCAATGACGTGCTGGTGCGGACCTGGCGGCCGGAACGCAACCGGCACATGCTGATGGTCCTGGACACCGGGCGGGCCAGTGCGGGCCGGGTCGGTGAGGGAACGCGGCTCGACAGTGCGATCGAAGCGGCGCTGCTGCTCGGTGGTCTGGCGGCCGCCGCGGGCGACACGGTCGACCTGCTGGCCTACGACCGTCGAGTCCGCGCGGAAGTGAGTGGCGTGGGCGGCAATCAGCTGCCCTTGAAACTTATGCACACCCTCGCCGGTGTTACTCCACAGCTGGTGGACACCGACACCGACGGGCTGGTGCGCACCGTGATCTCGCGGGTTCGCCGGCGGGCATTGATCGTGTGGTTCACCAGTCTCGACGGGCCGACCGTCACCGAGCACCTGTTGCCCGCGCTGCCGACGCTCACGCGGCGTCACCGGGTGCTGATCGTCTCCGTGATCGATCCCGACATCGCCGCCGCGGCGGGTGACAGTTCGCAGGTCTACACGGCGGCCGCCGCCGAAACTGTGCTGGCCGAACGCGCGCTCGTGCAGGAATCGCTGCGGCGGCGCGGTGTGGCCGTGGTGGCCGCCGACCCCGATCGACTGCCCGAGGCGCTGGCCGACGAATACCTCGAGCTCAAGCAGTCCGGCTCGCTGTGATCGGAGGACATCGCGAATTGTGCACAACCGCACGTGGTTGTGGATAACCGCAGTTTCCACCGGTACTCACAGTTCATCCACCGACTCACCAACAGATTCATCCACAGGCGGGTTTGTGCACAGGTGGGTTCCCGCACAACCTGATTCGTGCACAGGCTGATTCATCCACAGGCTGTTGAGCTACACCCGTGAAAGCTGCTGTCGCCGAGCGAGAATCGCGCCGAGTACGTGATAGGGCGGGTAGCCGACGGGCACCGGGCAGCGCAGCGCAGCGCACATGGACTCGACGAGCTGTGTACCCAAATAGTGCTGTGTGGGCGGCGTCAGCGTGGGCAGCCTGGTCAGATACCGCCGTGCCGCCGCGGCCAGTTCGTCGGAGATCCCGCTCGGATCCAGCTGTGCCGACCAGCCGGTCAGCCACGGCGGGGCGACGGCCAGCGACGGCACCGGCATGGTCTGGCGAGTGTGCACAACTACCGTCCCGGCGAGCACGTCACCCACCCGCCTGCCCTCGCGCGAACACAGCGACGTGACAACGGCGACCGCGCCGAACGCACCGAGCATCCAGAAATCCACAATCGCGCCCGCGAGGCCGCGGGTGAGCGCGTGCCGGAAGTCGATCGGCCCGGCGTCGGCGCGCACGACGCGCAAGCCGAAGGCCAGCTTGCCCAGCGACCGGCCGCGCGAGACGGTTTCGCTGACCACCGGATAGGCGATCAGCACGGCCACCAGCGTGATGACCGCCGTCACCGAGAACCAGGCCGAGTCGGCATCGGTGGCCAACAGCACGAGCATCAAGACGTACTCCAGCGTCGCGGCGAGGGCGATCTGGAGCATCAGGTCGAGCAGAAAAGCGCCCGCACGGCTGGGGATGCGCGCGATGGGGAGGTCGAGCGCCACCGCTTCGCCGGTGGTGAATTCAGCCATGTGGCTAGCATTCCCGATATGGACACCGATGCCTACAGCTGGGCACGTCAACGGTCGTGGTATCGGCTCGATCAGCTGGTCCGCCAGCGCAAGCTGTCCGGCGCGGAGGCCGACGAGCTGGTCCGGTTGTACCGGTCCACCTCGCAGCAGCTGGCGAGATTGCAGGGCCATCATCCGGACCCGGAGCTCGTCGGCCGGCTGAGCGCGCTGCTGGCGCGGGCCCGCGGGCGGGTGCTGGCGGCGCGGTCGCAGCCGTGGCGCGAAGTCGGCCGGTTCTTCACCCGGCACTTTCCCGCGGCTGTGTACAGAGCCTGGCCGTGGTGGTTGGGGACAACTGCGATCTTCCTCGCCGTCGCGGGCGTGATCGCCGTGCTTGTGGATCGTTCGGCGGCGGCCCGCGATGCGCTGGGGATACCGGAGGGCGACCTGTCGGATGTCACTGGACCTGGGGGTTCGTTCGAGTCGTACTACTCCGCGCACCCCAACGAGGCCTTCGCCGCGAAGGTTTGGACACACAATTCGCTGGTGTCGGCGATCGCGTTGTTCACCGGTGTCCTGATCCTCCCGGCTGTGTACGCACTGTTCATGAATGCGCTGAATCTGGGGATAACCGGTGGATTGATGGCCGAGGCGGGGCGACTGGATTCGTTCTTCGGCTTCATCCTGCCGCACGGCACGCTGGAGCTCACCGCGCTGTTCGTCGCGGGCGGGGTGGGGTTGAAGCTGGGGTGGACGCTGGTCGACCCGGGACGGCGCAGCAGAGCGGCCGCGATGGCCAGGCAGGGGCGTGCGACCGCGACCGTGGCCCTCGGGCTGGTGTGCGTGCTGTTGGTGTGTGGCCTGCTCGAGGGTTTCGTGACGCCGAGTCCGCTGCCCGCGCCGGTACGGATCGCGCTGGGGTTCGCGGCCGAGGCGCTGTTCCTCTACTACGTCTTCGGGATCGGCAGGCGGGTGGCCGAGGAACAGGATGCCGCGGCGGTGGTGCCGGTCACGTCGGCGGATCCGGCCGATCGGTGGCTGATGGCGCCGGCGAAGGCCCTTGACCGGGCGTGAGTTCGCAACTGTGCGTGCATTTGTGAGGCCGACAACTCCGAGCACACCGCGCCGGGACAGCACCGGACAATCGGCAGCTACGGAAGATTAAGAGACGGTGACGAACTCCCCCATTTGAGTTCCGCTGGCCGCAGCGAGTCGGGCTCGAACTGCGGCCAGCGTTACCGTCAACTGTACACAATCGTTATGCCCACGCAACCCCCAACGCGCAGGTCCGAGGTAGGAATTGTGAACCTGTAATGCCCTGTGGACGCAGCGATTTTCACACCTTCAGCAAACTTCTGGCGTGACCCTCACCGCGCAGTCGGCGGCACCGAGAATTCACCCCGAGCAAACCTTCGATAACGAATCACGCAGCCCCGAGGGGTCCCGCGCGCGAATGTCGGGCAAGGTTGCTTCGGATCACACCGGGGCCCTGGCATAGCTGTCACCTGGGGTTTCGGCAACGGAATTACAGTTGCCGCCTACTTGAAACGTTAAAAGAAACCTCAGGTTTGTTAACTACGTTGCAAACGAGATGCGCGCCCAGCAATCACGGTGAAACACCGAATTCATCGCCTCTAACTGGACGAACGACTGGTTGCGAACTGTCCGCCGAACGGACAGAAATCGGCAGAAGAACATCCGGAATACAAGGTTGCACGGGCAGTGTGACCTTCGCCTCACCTGCGAGAATTGGGAGTAGCCTGCGGTGCGAGCGGGCATGTGAGCCCGCTGCGCCCCTCGGCAGGGCAGCAGCTATACCGGCAGGCCACGGTGGTCATCGGGCCGCGAAACAGGCGCGAGGTCGGGTTCAGCGCGCGAGACGGGCTCAGCCGATTCGGACGACCCCGGTGACGGTTCCCTGCCAGAGCGCGCCGCCCCGGGTGATGAGCGCGGCCATCTGCAGCGGGTCCTCGGCGACCGTGCCCGGCAGCGGAGTCGAGGTGCGTACGGCGCCGGTCGAGGGGTCGAGAACGACATAGTCGAATCCGTCGAGGGGGGTTGTCGCGTCGGGTCCGACACGCCGCAGGGTGTGGATGCCGCCGTCGGCGAGCGACAGCCGCGGAACGGCCGCGCTGCGTACCCGGCTGTCCCACACCGGGACACAGCCCTCGGCGGTGAGGTCGACCCGGCTCAGACCACCGCCGAACGGCGCACTCGCCGGAACGGCCGGGCCCGCGCCCTCGGGAACGGTGGGATACGGGTAGCCGTAGGTACTCGCGACAAAGATCGACGCACCGACCCCGATCGGCGAATTCTCGCTGCCGCCGACGGGCACCGGGAGGGAGCAGACCTGCTCACCCGAACCGGAACGCACCACGACGAGACGCACCAGGTCGTCGGCATTGTCGACGATGGCGAGATATTCGTCGCCGCGCACCGGCCCGAAGTACGTCGGCGTGGAGCCGGTGCCCCAGCTGAGCTGACCCGGCTTCCGCGCTGATCCACGATCGTAGGCGGCTCGCCAAAGAATCTCGGGTTCACCGGCTTTCGCGCGCAGCTCGTACAGCGCGTGCGTACTCGCCACGGCGACACCGCCATTGGGGGCGGACGAGATGCTGTTGGCCACCAGTTCCCCGGACGGCAGTGCCACCGTCCCGATTCGCCCATCGCGTCCGACGAGGCCGACAACCCCGTGTCCCGTCGCGAACCAGACATTGCCCGACCAATCGGGAACCAGTCCGGTCACATTGTCGCCCTGCGGAATCGCGCCGCTCAGGTCCGCCTGCACCGTGGCGGTCAACCGCCACGCACCGTCGTCACCGCGAACGTGGGCGACCCGCAACAGCCGTCGCCCACCGTCGACGACCACCAGCCGATCCTCGTTGTCGAGATAGGCGTACACGCCGCCGAGCAAGCTCCCCTTGGTCAACGGCAACGAAGCCAGCGCACCACCGACCGGCCCCGACGCGGCCGAGTCGAACAGGAACACCGTCGGCGTCTGCCCCGCGATGGCGGTGCACAAGCCGACCACCAAGCCATCCGCGCCTTCGAGCAGCGTCGGGCACGCCGCTCCGAGCGGATACACCGTGACACCGGCTCCGGGCGCGGGCCCGGCCAGCGGCGTCACATCCGAGGAGCCCGCGTCCCCGTGCATCGTCGCCGTCCCGAGGGGGCCCAGGAAGGGATTGGCCGCGAGCGGTCCGGTCACCGGCGGCGCGGCCGACGCCGGACCCGACCAGGCGCATGCCGAGACGAGGGTCAGGACGGCGGCACGGGCGAGGCGGCGGCGGGTTACAGACGGCACGATGTGTATCGAACCCGAATTCCGGGCCGGGGAGAAGTGTTCGGATCACCCTGCGGGACCGGCGGCGAGAAAATGCCGCCTACGATGGCGAAATGACCGGGGTCAAAGATCGCCTGCTCACGACAATCGCCGGGCAGCTCGGCAATCCGCACGGTGTGCTCGGCAAGGGTGTGGCGTTCGTCCTCAATCGCGGAAACAAGCGTGCCATCGCGGCGGCGGTCGATGCCGCGGCGCCGACCACCGGGGCGACGGTCGCCGATATCGGCTTCGGTGGCGGGGTGGGACTGGAGTTGCTGCTGGCCCGGGTCGGCGCCGAGGGCGCGGTGCACGGCATCGAGCCCTCCCCCGACATGCGCGCCCGCGCCCGTGGCCGTTTCGCGGTGGAGGTCGCGGAAGGTCGCCTCGTCCTCGCCGACGGCACTCTCACCGCGCTCCCACTGCCCGACGCGAGCCTGCACGCGGCGATCACCGTCAACACCATCTACTTCCTCGCCGACCTGCCGGCCGCCTGCACCGAACTCGCCCGTGTCCTTCGCCCCGGCGGCGCCGCGGTGATCGGCATCGGCGATCCCGAAGCCATGGCGAAAATGCCCTTCACTCCTTATGGATTCACCTTGCGTCCGGTTGCCGATGTGGTGGCGGCGCTGAGCTCCGCGGGACTGACGGTGGAGCAGCGCACCGTGCCGAATCCGCCGATCCCCCATCACCTGCTGATCGCCCGCAAGGACTGACCCAGCCCTTGACCGACCGGTCGGTCATGGCTACCGTCAGTCCATGACACCGATCACCGTCACCACGCGGTACGGCGCGATCGCGGTCCACCTGAGCGGATGCTCGCCCGACGACGCACCGGGACTGCTCCTGCTGCACGCGAATCCGGGTGACCATCGCGACTTCGATCAGATCGTCCCCGTGCTGGGCAAGACATGGGCCGTCGCGGCAGTGGACTGGCCGGGCTACGGCGCGTCCACGGCCGTCGACCCGAACACCATCACCGTCGACGCACTCGGCGACATCGCCGTGCAGGTGTCGAAGTCGTTGGCGCAGCGTGGTTTCGGTTCGCTCACCGTGATCGGCAACAGTGTCGGCGGCTACGCCGCGGTGCGGCTGGCCGAGCGCGCACCGGACCTGGTGCGCGGGCTGGTCCTGGTGCAGTCGGCAGGCTTCGCACCGCTGAATCGGTTGACCAGAGCCATGTTCCAGCTGATCGCCCGCCCCTCGATCGCCCGGTGGTTCGTCGTCCCGCACGCGCGGCTGTATCTGGGCTCGCTGCGCAACGAGGGTGTTCGCCCCCTCTTCGAGCGGGCCCGCGAGGTATCCGGAGATCCGATCCGGCTCGCCGTGTACCGCAGTCTCTGGCGGAGCCTGGACGACCCGCGCGTCGACCTGCCCGCCGCGGCGCCCCTGCTGCCCGGCCTCCCCGTCCAGGTCGTCTGGGGCCGCGACGACCCCACCAATCCCTGGCTGGTGAACCGGCGCGGCATTACCCGCGCCCTGCCCGACGCGCGGGTCGTCGTACTGCCCACCCGGCACGAACCGTTCGCACAGGCGCCCGGGTTGTTCCTCGACGCCGTGCGCGAGTTCCTCGCCACCCGTGCTGGAATGCGGCAATGAGATCCGCCGAACCCGGGCGCCGCGCCCTCCTGAACGCGGGCAGGCAGCTACTGGCCACCGAGAATCTGAGCAAGCTCTCGGTCAACGCGATCGCGGCCGAGGCCAAGATGGCCAAGGGCAGCTTCTACCAGCACTGGCCGAGCCGAGAGTCCTACATACTCGCCCTGCACCGTGCCTTCCACGACGATCTCGACGATCAGGTCAGCGCGGCGACCGCCGACCTTCCGCCCGGTGAAGAACGGCTCGCGGCCGGGATCGCCGCCTACCTCGACGGTTGTCTGGCCGCCTCCGCGACGAAGGGCCTCTTGGTACAGGCCAGAACCGACGCGGGCCTGGCCACCGAGGTGAGCGCCCGCAATTCCGCCGCCGCCGGCCTGCTGGCCACGAACCTCACGGCGATGGGCTGGTCCGACGCGGCGCCGGTCGCGGTCCTGTTGGTAGCCGCGATCGCCGAGACCGCCCTGCTCGAGCTGGACTCACAGTCGCCCCGGCCGGATCTGCGCGCGGCCCTGCTTCGCATCGCCCGTCACTGACCCCGGAAACGACCGAAGGCCCGATCCAGAAGGATCGAGCCTTTAGTCTTGTGGGCGAAGGGGGACTTGAACCCCCACGTCCTTACGGACACTGGCACCTGAAGCCAGCGCGTCTGCCATTCCGCCACTCGCCCGAGCGACTGGAAAAATCTAACATGCCCCGCGGGCGAAAATAAAATCGATTCCCTGACCTGCGCTGATGCCGCTTGAAAGGACAGGGGAACTGGGTCGCGCCGCCGGGAGTTACCCAGGTAGAGGATCGTGGATATCATGCAAGGAACGTGGTCGGGTCCGGACACGCCGTAACCAGCGTGTCGAGGAGGGCGGACACGCGCACCGAAGGGAGGGCTGTGATGGGCATCGTGTCGAGATTCGAACGTCGCTTGCAGGGCGCTGTCGGTGACGTGTTCGCGAGAGTGTTCGGCGGCAGCGTGGTTCCCCAGGAGGTGGAGGCCGCGCTGCAGCAGGAAGCCGCAGATCAGATCCAGGATCTGGAGGGCGGGCACCGACTCGCGCCGAACAGTTACGTGATCACGATCAACGAAACCGATCACGGCAAGCTCGACGCCGATCACGACCTGACGACCAAAGCGTTCGCCAAACATCTGCAGGATTACATCCGCGAGCAGGGCTGGCAGACCTACGGCGAAGTACACGTGGCGTTCGAGGCATCACCTACGCTGCACACCGGAATGTTCAGAGCGAGCGGCCGCGTCGACCCCGACGCCGGTCGTGGGACGGCCCCACCTCGCCCCGGACCGCCACAACGACCCGCACACCCGCAACCAGGAGCTGGCCCCATGACGCATAACTCAGGCTACGAGCCAAGCCGAGAGCCCGCGGAGTCCGATCCACGCAACCGCGGGTACGCACCGCCGCCCGCCGGCGCACCAGGGGCTTCCTACCCGGCTGACGATTACGGCCGCGGTGGCGGCTACGGCGCGCCCGAGGCGCAGCCCGGATACGGCGACGCGTACGGCCAGCAGGGTGGCGAATACCAGAACGGCTACGACCCCGCCGCACCCGCACAGCAGGGCTACGGCCAGCAGGGTGGCTACGGCGCCGCGCCCGCGTACGGCGAGCCCGGTTACGACCAGCAGGGCGGGTACGGCCAGCAGGCCTACAGCCAGCAGGGCGGCTACGGCGCGCAGGGCGGCCAGGCCGGTTACGCCGAGCCCGGCTACGACCAGCAGGGTGGCTACGGCCAGCAGGGCTACGCCGAACCCCAGCAGCAGGGCTACGGCCAGCAGGGTGGGTACGGCCAGCAGGGCTACGCCGACCCGGGCTACGACCAGCAGGGTGGCTACGGCCAGCAGGGCTACGCCGAACCCCAGCAGCAGGGCTACGGCCAGCAGGGATACGGTGCGCAGCCCGGTTACGCCGAGCCCGCCTACGGCCAGGAGGAGCAGGGCGGCTACGCCCAGCCCGCCGCCGGTTACGGCCAGCAGGGCTACGGCCAGCCGCAGGGCGCGGGCTACGGCGCCGCCCAGTCGAGCTACTCGGCCACGCTCCAGCTCGACGACGGCAGCGGCCGCACCTACGCGCTGCGCGAGGGTTCCAACATCATCGGCCGCGGCCAGGACGCCCACTTCCGGCTACCCGACACGGGTGTGTCGCGTCGTCATATCGAGGTGCGCTGGGACGGCCAGACGGCCATGCTCTCCGACCTGGGTTCCACCAACGGAACCCTCGTCAACGGTTCCCCCGTGCAGGATTGGCAGCTCGCCGATGGCGACGTGATCCGGGCCGGACATTCCGAGATCCTGATCCGGATCGTCTGATCCCGTAAGCTGCGCGGTGCACGTCACGAGTCGACGCGGTCGGCTCTATGATGCTGCCATTACACGCACGGTCCCGACCTCGGGGCCCGCAAGCCAGCACGCTGGTGGGGGTGGTTCGCCCCGCACCTGCCGTACCGACGTACCCGGGCGAACAGGAGGTGGAACGCCGTGCAGGGATTGATCCTGCAATTGACCCGCGCGGGGTTCCTGCTGCTGCTCTGGTTGTTCGTCTGGGCCGTTCTGCGGACCTTGCGCAGCGATATCTACGCGGCATCCGGCATACGGATACAGCCGAGGGCAACCCGCGGAAATCGGGGATCCATCGGTCTGCCCTCCTTCAGCCGAAGCCAGAAGGGCGCCAAGTATCTAGTGGTGACTCATGGTTCACTCGCCGGCACTCGAATCACCCTCGGCACGCAACCGGTTCTCATCGGACGCGCCGACGATTCCACGCTGGTACTCACCGACGACTACGCCTCGACCAGGCACGCGCGACTGTCTCAGCGTGGTGACGACTGGTACGTGGAAGACCTCGGTTCCACCAACGGCACATATCTCGACCGCGCGAAAGTCACCACCGCCGTCCGTGTTCCGCTCGGCACTCCTGTGCGAGTCGGCAAAACAGTGATCGAGCTGCGATCGTGACACTTGTTCTGCGCTACACCGCGCGAAGCGACCGCGGACTCGTCCGGGGCAACAACGAAGATTCGGTCTACGCGGGCGCACGCCTGCTAGCGCTGGCCGACGGCATGGGTGGCCATGCCGCCGGAGAAGTGGCCTCCCAGTTGATGATCGCCGCGTTGGCGCATCTCGACGACGACGAGCCGGGCGACGACATCCTCGGCAAGCTCGACCACGCCACGCATTCCGGCAACGCCGCCATCGCCGACCACGTCGAGGCCGAACCCGAACTCGACGGCATGGGTACCACGCTCACCGCCATCCTGTTCGCGGGCCGCAAACTCGGCCTGGTCCACATCGGCGACTCGCGTGCCTACATGCTGCGCGACGGCGAACTCGCCCAGATCACCCGCGACGACACGTTCGTGCAGTCGCTGGTCGACGAGGGCCGGATCACCGCCGAGCAGGCGCACACCCATCCCCAGCGTTCGCTGATCATGCGTGCCCTCACCGGCAACGAGATCGAGCCGACGCTGATCATGCGCGAGGCCCGCGCCGGTGATCGTTATCTGCTGTGCTCCGACGGACTTTCGGACGTGGTGAGTGACGAGACCATCGGCAACACCATGCGCGAGGGCAACACCGACGAGTGCGCCGACCGGCTCATCGAACTGGCGCTGCGCAGTGGTGGTCCCGACAATGTGACCGTCGTCGTCGCCGATGTGATCGACCTCGACTACGGGCAGAGCCACCCGATTCTCGCGGGCGCCGCCTCCACCGAGGAGGAGGAGGACTCCCCGCCGCCGAACACCGCCGCAGGGCGTGCCGCCGCCATGCGTCCGCCGCGGGCGCAACCGCGCCGGGCCGCCGCCGCACCGCCGCCGCCGGAGACGAAGTCGCACAAGCTGCGCTGGCTGCTGCTGTCGCTGGCGTTGATCGCCGCGGTCGCCGTCGGACTCGTGGTGGGCTACAAGATGATTCGCAGCAACTACTACGTGGGCGCCGACAACGACAAGGTGGTCGTGATGCGCGGCCTGCCCGGTTCGATCCTCGGCTACTCGATCCACGATGTGGAGCTGACGGGCTGTGTGAACAGCAAGAGCGAACTCACGCTCGTCGAGGTGGGCAAGTCCGCGCCGAGTGGGTGCAAGCCGCTGATGGTCAGTGATCTGAAGCAGACCGGGCGCGACCAGGTACAGAAGGGCCTGCCGCCGGATTCGCTGGACAAGGCGCGCGGCAGCATGAAGGTGCTGGCGCAGAACGAGCTCCTGCCGCCGTGCCCGAAGAAGGAATCGGTGCCGCAGCCCGGCGTGCTGCCGCCCGAGCAGACCCCGGTGATCCCCGGTGGCGCACCGACTCCCGGTCCCGACCAGCCCGCGACTCCGACCACGACCACGCCTGCCCCGACCACCACCGTCCCCCCGACAACCCCGCAGATCTCAGGGGAGAACTGCCGGGTGACGGACTGATGTCCGCACCGCCACCGCCGTCGGCTGGGGCGTTCCCCAGTCCCCCTGGTGGATTCGCGCCGGCGCCGCCGCCGTCGACGCGACGCAACCAGGAGTTGCTGTTGCTGGCGGGCGCGGCGGGCATCACGACGGTGTCGTTGTTCATCGTCGAGGCGAGCCAGGAACAGTCGATCACCACCGACATCGCCAAGTACGGGGTGGCGTTCCTTGCGCTGTTCGGCATCGCCCATCTCGCGGTGCGCCGGTTCGCGCCGTTCGCCGACCCGCTCCTACTACCGATTGTGGCGCTGCTCAACGGATTGGGGCTGGTGCTGATCCATCGGCTCGATCTCGCCGAAGCGCAGAAGGCGGCGTACGACGCGACATCGGTCCCCTCCCCCGACGCCAACCAGCAGATCATGTGGACCGGCCTCGGCATCGTGGTGTTCATCAGCCTGCTCATCGTCTTGCGGGACTACCGCACGCTGGCGCGCTACACCTACACACTAGGCCTGGTAGGCCTGGTCGCGCTGGCGATTCCGGCACTGTTGCCGAGCCGGTTCTCCGAAGTGAACGGCGCCAAGATCTGGATCCGGCTGCCCGGATTCAGCATGCAGCCGGGCGAATTCGCGAAGATCCTGCTGATCATCTTCTTCGCGGGCGTGCTGGTGGCCAAGCGTGACCTGTTCACCGCGGCGGGCAAGCACTTCCTCGGCATGGAATGGCCCCGACCACGCGATATGGGCCCGGTCCTGATCGTGTGGATCGTCTGCATCGGCGTGCTCGTGCTCGAAAAGGACCTCGGCACTTCGCTGCTCATCTTCGGCACGGTGCTGGTGATGATCTACATCGCCACCGAGCGGGTGGGCTGGCTGGTCATCGGCGGCGGGCTGCTCGGGCTCGGTTTCGTGTTCGCCTATCAGTTGTTCGGGCATGTGCGCGTGCGCGTGGACACCTGGCTGCACCCGTTCGACGACTACCACAACACCGGCTACCAGATCTCGCAGTCGATGTTCGGTTTCGCCACGGGCGGGCTCGCGGGCACCGGCCTCGGCAGCGGACGTCCCCAGCAGGTGCCCTTCGCCAAGACCGACTTCATCGTCACCACCATCGGCGAGGAACTGGGCCTGATCGGGCTCACCGCGGTGCTGATGCTGTTCCTGATCTTCATCGTCCGAGGGCTGCGCACCGCGCTGGCCGTGCGTGACAGCTTCGGCAAGCTGCTCGCGGCCGGCCTGTCGTTCACCATCGCGATCCAGATCTTCGTGGTCGTCGGCGGTGTCACCAAACTGATTCCACTCACCGGTCTGACCACGCCGTTCATCTCCTACGGCGGTTCGTCGCTGCTGGCGAACTACGCGCTGCTCGGGCTGTTGATCAAGATCTCCGATGCGGCCCGCGCACCGGCACCGACCCGTAAGCGCGCGCCCGCCCCGATCGCGGACGCGGCCACGGAACTGGTCCGCAGGCCGGAAAGCAGGGTGAGCGAATGAACACGCCTCTGCGTCGCGTCGCCGTCGCCGTGATGGTGATGGTGGTGGCGTTGCTCGTGAACGCGACCTATCTGCAGGTGGTCAAGGCCGACGATCTGCGTAGCGATCCGCGCAACTCGCGGGTGCTGCTCGACGAGTACTCGCGCCAGCGCGGTCAGATCTCCGCGGGCGGCACCGTGCTCGCCGGCTCCGTCGCGACCGACGACCGGTACAAGTACCTGCGCGAATACCCCTCCGACCCCTCGGCGTACGCGCCGGTCACCGGCTTCTACTCGATGCAGTACGGCAAGACCGGGCTCGAGTTGGCCGCGGACCCGCTGCTCTCGGGCAACGACTCGAGCCTGTTCGGCCGTCGGCTCATCGACATGTTCTCCGGGCGCGATCCGCGCGGCGCGAACGTGCTCACCACGCTGAACCCGATGATGCAGCAGGTCGCCTACGAACAGATGACGTCGAAGGGCTACACCGGTGCCGTCGTGGCGATCGAGCCGAGCACCGGCAAGATCTTGACCATGGTCTCCACGCCCAGTTACGACCCCAACGAGCTGTCGGGCCACGACGGCGCGGCGGGACGCGCGGCCTGGGAACGCCTGAGCACCGATCCGAGTCAGCCGATGCTCAATCGCGCCGTCTCGCAGACCTATCCGCCGGGATCGACGTTCAAGACCGTCGTCACCGCGGCCGCGCTGTCCAACGGTGTCGCCGGTCCGAACGACCAGTTCACGGCCGCGCCCAACATCACCCTGCCCGGGACCAGCACCACACTGGAGAACTACAACGGCAGCACCTGCGGCGACCAGCCGACGGCCAGCCTCTACGACGCGTTCCGGCGTTCGTGCAACACCGCGTTCGTCGAACTCGGCGTGAAGGTCGGCGCGGCCAAGCTCAAGGATGAGGCCGCCGCGTTCGGCATCGGCGTCGAGGATCCGCCCGGCGTACCGATCCCGGTCGCCGAATCGACCGTCGGCCCGATCCCGGACAACGCCGCGCTCGGCCAGTCGAGCATCGGTCAGCGCGATGTGTCGGTGACGCCGCTCAATGTCGCGGTGATCGCCGCGACCATCGCCAACGGCGGCACCAGAATGCAGCCGTACCTGGTCGATCAGACCCAAGCGCCCGATCTGTCGGAACTCAGCAAGACCAAGCCGGTCAGCATCGGGCAGGCGGTGAGCCCCCAGGTAGCGTCGACCCTGACGGATCTGATGGTCGCCTCGGAGGCCAATACCGCGGGCGGTGGACGGTCGCCGTACCAGATCGCGTCCAAGACCGGAACCGCCGAACACGGCAGTAATCCCCGTAACACCCCGCCACACGCCTGGTATATGGCCTTCGCGCCCGCGCAGAACCCGAAGATCGCCATCGCGGTGATCGTCGAGAACGGCGGCGATCGGGCGCTGGCGGCCACCGGAGGTTCGGTAGCCGCGCCGATCGCCAGGTCGGTACTGGACGCGGGCCTGGCAGGCGGCTGAACGAAATGAGTGTGCGAGTGACAACACGGGGGCCCCGATGCTGAACAACGGCGCCATGATCGCCGACCGCTACCGCCTGCAGCGGCTCATCGCCACGGGCGGTATGGGTCAGGTGTGGGAAGCGATGGACACCCGGCTCGACCGCCGGGTGGCGGTCAAGGTCCTCAAGACCGAGTTCTCCGCCGACCCGACCTTCCGTGCGCGGTTCCGCGTCGAGGCGCGGACCACCGCGCAGCTCAACGCGCCCGGGATCGCGGGCATCTACGACTACGGCGAGACCACCGACCCGTCGGGCGGCGAGACCGCCTACCTGGTGATGGAGCTCGTGCAGGGCGAACCGCTCAACGCGGTACTCAACCGGATGGGCAGGCTCTCGGTCGTCCAGGGTCTCGACATGCTCGAGCAGACCGGGCGCGCGCTCGAGGTCGCCCACGCGGCCGGTGTGGTGCACCGTGACGTGAAGCCGGGCAACATCCTGGTGACGCCGACCGGGCAGGTGAAGATCACCGACTTCGGCATCGCCAAGGCGGTCGACGCCTCGCCGGTGACCAAGACCGGCATGGTGATGGGCACCGCCCAGTACATCGCGCCCGAACAGGCCGTCGGCGAGGACGCCACCGCGGCGTCGGATGTCTACTCCCTCGGCATCGTCGGCTACGAAGCACTGGCCGGTGTCCGCCCGTTCACCGGTGAGGGCGCGATCACGGTCGCGATGAAGCACGTGCGCGACGCGCCGCCGCCGATGCCCGACGACCTGCCCGCGAACGTGCACGAACTGATCGCCATCACGATGGCGAAGGACCCGTTGCAGCGCTACAGCAGCGGCGGCGAGTTCGCCGATGCCGTGGCCGCGGTGCGTGCCGGACACATGCCGCCGATCCCCGGTAGCGCCACCGGTCCATCGATGACGGGGGCCACCCGGGTACTTCCGCCCGGCCCGACCGTGGTGCTCCCCGCCGCCGCGGCAGCCGCGGCCGCGGCCGAATACGACGGCGCGACCATGCGCTTCGGCCATCAGCCCGGCGGTCCGGTCGGTCCTCCCACCGGCGGTTACAGCGGTCCGGCCACCCAAGCTTCCGCGCCGGCGCCCGTGCCCGCGAGCAACGCCAAGAACAACCAGAAGTGGCTTATCGCGCTCGGTGTCGGCGCGCTGCTGCTCGGCGGCGGTGTGCTGTGGCTGCTGTTCGGCACTGAACCGAACCGGGATTCGGGGACCACGACCACCACCGTGCAGACCACCAGACCGCTGCCGCCGCCGGTGACCACCACCCGGCCGGTCCCGCCGCCGCCGGTGACCACCGAGGAACCGCCGACCACGACGGAACGCCCGACGACGACCACCGAGCCGCCGACCACCACCACCGAGCCGCCGACCACCACCACGGTGCCGCCGACCACCACGACCAAGACCAAGCCGACGACCACGCCGAAGCCGACCAAACCGGAGCCGACCACCACGGCGCCGGCCGCGGGCACCACCACCGTCGGCCGTCCCCGGCTGCCCACCTTCGACCTGCCGTTCCCCGATAGCGACACGGCGGTAGGCCCGACCATAGGACAACCATGACGACCCCGAAGAATCTCTCCTCGCGGTACGAGCTGGGCGAGATCATCGGGTTCGGCGGCATGTCGGAGGTGCACCGCGCCCGCGACGTGCGGCTGTCCCGCGACGTGGCGATCAAGGTGCTGCGGGCCGATCTGGCCCGCGATCCCACGTTCTACCTGCGGTTCAAGCGCGAAGCCCAGAACGCGGCCGCGCTGAACCACCCGGCCATCGTGGCCGTGTACGACACCGGCGAAGCCACCGTCGACGGCGGGCCGCTGCCCTACATCGTCATGGAATACGTCGAGGGCGACACCCTGCGCGACATCGTGCGCGGCAAGGGACCGCTCGCGCCGCGCAAGGCGATGGAAGTCGTGGCCGACGTGTGCGCCGCGCTCGACTTCAGCCACAAAGCCGGGATCGTGCACCGCGACATGAAGCCGGCCAACATCATGATCAACCGCGCCGGTGCGGTGAAGGTGATGGACTTCGGCATCGCGCGCGCGATCGCCGACAGCGCCAACCCGATGACCCAGACCGCCGCGGTGATCGGCACCGCCCAGTACCTCTCGCCCGAGCAGGCGCGCGGGGAGACCGTCGACGCGCGCTCGGACGTGTACTCGGTGGGCTGTGTGCTCTTCGAGATCCTCACCGGGCAGCCGCCGTTCACCGGTGACTCGCCGGTCGCGGTCGCCTACCAGCATGTGAAGGAAGATCCGCCGCTACCGTCGTCGGTCAATCCCGGCGTGCCGCGTGAGCTCGATTCGGTGATCCTCAAGGCGATGGCCAAGAACCCGGCCAACCGCTACCAGACGGCCGCGGAGATGCGGGCCGACCTGATCCGGGTGCTCGGCGGGCAGAAGCCCAGCGCGCCGATGGTGATGAACGAGGAAGACCGCACCGACTACGACGACGAGCCGGGCCCGCGCAGTTTTCACGACCGCCGCGACGACACCTCCGAACACCCCGTGGTCGGGCCCGACGGCGAGGAACGCAACCGCACCGGGCTGATCGCGCTCGGCGTCGCGGCCGCGCTGGCCGTGGCGTTCGGGCTGTTCTGGGTGCTGGTCGGCCCTGGTAGCCGGGCCGATCAGGTCGCCGTCCCCGATCTGTCGGGCAAGACCGCCCAGCAGGCGCAGACCGCACTGCAGCAGGCCGGTTTCTATGTGGCCGTGCAGGAGAAGCCGGACGGCAAGGTCGCGCCGGGCAATGTGATCGCGACCCAGCCGCTCGGCGGTTCGCGCATCGACGAGGGCAGCACCGTGACGCTGCAGATCTCGACCGGGCCGACGCAGGTGCAGTTGCCGCGACTGATCGGCATGAGTCAGGCCGACGCCGAACGGCAGCTGAATTCGCTCGGGCTGCAACTCGATCCGAATGTGGCCCGCAAGCCGTCGAGTACGGCGGACACCGACAAGGTGATCGCGCAGGAACCGAGTGCTGGTGTGCGGGTCGACATCGATCAGCCGATCATCGTCACCATCGGCGGCGGGCCGGAAGAGGTCCGAGTGCCCTCCGTGGTCGGCCAGGACATCTCCGTCGCCCAGCCGAATCTGGTGGATTCCGCCGGTTTCAAGGTCGAGATCCAGGAAATGAAATCCTCGCTGCCGAAGGGCCAGGTGCTCGCCACGAACCCGGCAGGCGGCAGCAACGCGGAGAAGGGCTCGACCATCACGGTCCATGTCTCCGCCGGTGACCGCATCACCGTCCCCGATCTCACCGGGCTCACGCCGGTGCAAGCCCAGGAACGGCTGCGCAGCGAAGGGTGGACCGGTCAGCTCAGCCAAACCACGGTGATCACCCTCGACGGCAGTGCCTCGGGCAAGGTCGTCGGGCAGAGCCCGGCGGCGGGTTCCTCGGTGACGATCAACGGCAATGTGGTGCTGCACGTGGGAGCGTCGCCGATTCCGCGATGAGGTCTCGATTGGATGGCGAACGCGTCCGCCGCGGCCGTGCGGGCGCAGAATGAGGCTGCTTTCATCCCATCCAGCGTTGCTGACGAGGAGGTAGCCCCCTATGACGACAGCCAGGGACATCATGAAGCCCGGTGCGCAGTGGATCACCCGCGGTGACACCGTGACGACCGCGGCGACGGCGATGGCCGATCTCGGGGTCGGATCGATCGTCGTCGCCGATGACGACGAGCGCATGTGCGGCATCATCACCGACCGCGACATCGTGGTGAAGTGCGTCGCGCTCGGTCTGTCACCTGATCTGACGACAGCGGCGGAACTGTGCGAGTCGACGCCGCGATGGGTCAGCGCGGACGCCGATGTGGAAGACGTGCTCGACCAGATGGAATCGCACCGGGTGAAGCGGATGCCGGTGATCGAGAACAAGCGCCTGGTCGGGATGATCAGCGAGGCCGATCTGGCTCGGCACCTCGACGACAATCAGCTCGGCGAGTTCGTGACCGCCATCTACGGGCGGCCCTGAGCTAACTCAAATCCAGGTGGGTGTTCATCGACATGGCTTCCGCGGCCAGGTCGGTGAGCTCCACCACCCGCACGCCATGGGTGCGGAGTTTGTCCACACCCTCGCAGGCGGCGACGAACAGGCTCGGCTCGCGCCAGGCGATCACCACCGTGGGGATGCCCGCGGCCAGGATGCGATCGGTGCACGGCAGCCGGGTCGCAGTGGCGCGGGTGGAGCACGGTTCGAGGGTGCTGTAGATCGTGGCCCTGGTCAGGCGGGGGTCGTCGGGGTCGAGCTTGTTCAGCGCGGACTCCTCGGCGTGCACCTTCTCGTCGGTTTCGCGGGAGTAGCCGGTCGAGATCTCCACCCCGTCGGCGACGATCACGGCGCCGACCGAAAAAGCCGTCTCGCTGGGCGGACAGTTCCTGGCGAGCTCTATCGCCCTGTGCATGAACCGGTGGTCGGTGTCGTCGTGGCTCATGTCGTTTCCCTGTGGTCGGCGAGTTATCCACAACCCTCGCGTGATGTGGAATCGGTCATGTTCAGGTGTGGAGCAAAGTTGTCCGCGAACTGTGGACAGCTGAATTTTCCCAGGTCAATGCAGTGATTCTGTTCGCGGTACCAGTTAGTTGCGGGGCTGGGGATCGGGGCTGACCAGGTAGTTCAGCACAGCGACATCCCCAAGTTGTTCCACACCCGCCAGGTGCAGCCTGCGACCGGCGCCACCGGGGAATTGCGCCGGTCCGACGAAGCGCGGCGCCGCCGGATCGCCGACCAGGATCGGCGCGATCGCCAGGCGGATCTCGTCGACCAGGTCGGCCGCGAGGAAGCCGGTGTGCATACCGGTGCCCCCTTCGACCATCAGCCGGTGGATACCGCGCGTGCCGAGGTCGGCGACGAGGGCCGGGAGCGCGAGTCGCTCGCCGAGGCCGACCACCTCGGCGAGCCCGTCGAGCCGGTTACCCAGCCTCACGGCGCCCGCATCGGAGGTGTAGACGAGTTTGTCGCCGCCGGTGTGCCAGAAACGCAACCCCGGATCGAGATCACCGGAATCGGTGACGGTCACCTTCACCGGGAACTCCGGTTTGCCCGCCGACATCCGAGCGGCCCGGCGCTCGGCGCTGTTCACCAGGAGGCGGGGATTGTCGGTGCGCAGAGTGTGCGCACCGATCAGGATCGCGTCGGACTCCGCCCGGATCTGGTCGACCCGATCGAAGTCCGCGGTGTTCGACAGCAGCAGGCGCTGCGCGCTCGCGTCATCGATGTAGCCGTCCAGACTCGCCGCCACCGAGAGCAGAACCCACGGCCTCACTGTGTCACCAGCGCGGCGACCTCCGCCTCGAGCGCGGAGACGAGTGCCTCCGACGGACGTTCGCCGCAGACCTCGAGCCAGTTGGCGAGCATCCGGTGGCCGCCCTGGGTGAGCACGGACTCGGGATGGAACTGCACGCCGTGGATGGGCAGCGTGCGGTGGCGCATCGCCATCACGATGCCGCTCTCGGTGTGGCCGACGACCACCAGCTCCTCGGGGATGGTTTCCGGGAGAACCGTCAGCGAGTGGTAGCGGGTGGCGGTGAAGGGGTCGGGCAGGCCGGCCAACACGCCGGACCCGAGATGGAAAACGTCACTGGTTTTGCCGTGCAGCAGTTCGGGCGCGCGGTCGACGGTGCCGCCGAAGGCCTCGCCGATCGCCTGGTGCCCGAGGCACACGCCGAGCAGGGGCTTGTTGTGCCTGGCGGCCGCGTGCACGAGCGGGATGCTCGCGCCCGCCCGGTCGGGGCTGCCGGGGCCCGGGCTCACCAACACGCCGTCGAACGCGCCACCTTCGTCCCCATCGGTGAGCAGGGTGTCCAGATCGTCGAGGCGGGGGTCATCATTGCGCCAGACCACGACGTCGGCACCAAGCTGGCCGAGGTACTGCACCAGGTTGAACACGAAGCTGTCGTAGTTGTCGACGACCAATACACGCATGCGTCGAGGGTACGGGAGTTGCGATAGCCTAGGAGTTACCTGTACTCCGAATTCGAGGACGTCATGCCCAAGTCCAAGGTCCGCAAGAAGGCCGACTACACCCCGAGCCCCGCCAGCCGCACGCCGGTGAAGGTGAAAGCGGGGCCGTCGCCGGTCTGGTACGTCGCGATCATGCTGGGCTTCATGCTCGCCGGCTTGGTGTGGCTGATCGTCTACTACCTGGCGCAGGACCACATCGGCTTCATGCTCGATCTGGGCGCCTGGAACTTCCTGATCGGGTTCGGCCTGATGGTCATCGGCCTGGTCATGACCATGCGATGGCGCTGATCGCAGCGGATTACACCGGTGTTATTCATGCACACCTGTGGATAACCCTGTGCACAACTCGAGGATAGAGGGGCGAACTACCGCGTGAACGATGCACAACCCGTCTCGTGGTCGACCCCTGTCGCAGGCCTGCTCGCCATCAGCGGCGGCGGAATCCTGCTGGCCGTGATGGCAATCCTCGCCCAGGACGGCCCGAGCAGGCTGCTCATCGGTATCGCCGCGGTCGCCGTGCTGGCGATGTCCGCGCTCGGTATCCGGCAGCGCCCCCGGCTCACCATGGTTCCCGGCCCCGCGCCGCGCCTGGTGGTCGGCACGCTCACCGGTCCGAAGGACTACCCACTCGACCGGATCGACCGGATCCGGATGGTCTCCTACCGCCGCATCGGCCGCAAATCCGCGATGCTCGAGATCGACGTGCGCCACGAGGACACCGAGCGATTGCTGATCTTCGGCCGCTGGGACCTCGGCACCAATCCCCACGACGTGTACGACGCTCTGGTCGTCAACGGCTTCGCCTCGGTGACCACCGACTGACGTTGTTTCACGTGAAGCAAAGAACTCCCCGCCGCGATGATCCGCGGCGGGGAGTTCTGTGTGTGGCCTTGATCAGTCGATCGTGACGGCCGAGATGATGACCGGCTCGTCGGGGCGATCATTGCGATCGGTCTTCACCGAGGCGATCGCGTCGACGACCTTGCGCGAATCGGGGTCGACCACCTCGCCGAAGATCGAGTGCTTGCGGTTGAGGTGCGGCTGCGCGCCGACGGTGATGAAGAACTGCGAACCATTGGTCTCGGTGCCCGCGCCCGCATTCGCCATCGCGAGCAGATAGCCGCGGTCGAAGCGCAGATCCGGGTGGAACTCGTCGGCGAACTCGAAGCCCGGCCCACCACGGCCGGTGCCTGTCGGATCGCCGCCCTGGATCATGAACCCCGGGATGATCCGGTGAAAGACGGCGCCGTCGTAGAACGGGCCACTTTCCGTACCACCGGCATTGACGGTGGAGTACGGCGCGGTGCCGTCGGCGAGACCGACGAAGTTGCGCACCGTCTTCGGGGCGTGGTTGCCGAAAAGCGCGATCCTGATATCGCCGTGGTTGGTGTGCAGAGTTGCCACGGCCGTCTGGTTGGGTGAGGTCACGCAGTTATGGTGCCACGCGACACGTCGAATCTGTTTGTGCCACAGTGGTCGAATGAAGCTTCGTAATCCGCTGCTCGCGTCGATCGCGCTCGCCGGGGCCGGCGCCCTGGCCTACCTGGCCCGCGCCAAGCGTCCACAATTGCCGGAACCGGCCGCCGAGCCGCCGCGTCTGGGGTATTCCCGCAACGGCTCGGCGCACTAGTTCCGGCTGTTCCTCAGCGGCTGACCGACTTCTTGTACTGGATCTGAGCCAGCGGCACGAAGACGATCAGGATCACCACGATCCACATCAGCGTGGTGGTCACCGGATGCTGCATCGGCCACGCGTCCGAGGGCGGCGCCATCGGGTTGACGTTGCCGAACAGGTCACGCACCGCCTGGGTGAGCGCCGAGACCGGGTTCCATTCGGCGAACACCCGCAGCGGGGCGGGCATGTTGTCGAGCGGAACGAACGCGTTGGACAGGAACGTCAACGGGAAGATCACCATGAAGCTGGCGTTGTTGAACACCTCCGGCGCGCGCACGATCAGGCCGACCACGGCCATCATCCACGACAGCGCGTAGGCGAACAGCAGCATCAGCGCATACGCCAGCACCGCGTCGAGGAACGATCCGCGGATCCGCCAGCCGACGACCAGACCGGTCAGCGACATCACCACCAGGCTGACGACGTTGATCACCACATCGCTGATCGTGCGCCCGACCAGTACCGCCGACGGCGCCATCGGCAGCGACCGGAACCGGTCGATGATGCCCTTCTGCATGTCTTCGGCCAGGCCGGCGCCGGTGAAAGTGGCACCGAACACCACCGTCTGGGCGAAGATGCCGGCGATCAGGAACTCCCGGTAGCCGCCTTCGAGCCCGGGGATCGAAATCGCCGAGCCGAAGACGTAGGCGAACAGGAGCACGAACATGATCGGCGACAGCGTCGTGAAGATCAGCACGTCGGGTACGCGCTTGATCTTGATGACGTTGCGTTTGGCGATGGTGATGCTGTCGCTCACCACCATCGACAGTCGTTCGCCGAGGCTGGGAGGGTGCAGCTCGGCTTTGTCGAGTGCGACGGTCATCGGTTCTTTCCTTCCGCGGCGCCCACGGTCTCGGATTCGCGATCACCGTTGACGAGTTCTTCGGCCTCGTGCCCGGTGAGCGTCAGGAAGACGTCATCGAGCGAGGGTCTGCGCAGGGCGACATCGTTGATGGTCACCTTGTGCTCGGTGAGCCTGCCGATGGCGGTGACCAGGTCCTGTGACCCGTCGGCGACGGGCACGATGAGCTTGCGCAGGCCGGGTTCGAGATGGATCTCGCCGTCGGCGAGCCCGCTCAGCACCTGCTGGGCAACGGCGAGCTGGTCGGCGGCGCCGACGGTGAGTTCGATCCGGTCGCCACCGACGAGGGCCTTGAGTTCGTCGGCGGTGCCGCGGGCGATCACCTTGCCGCGGTCGATCACCGCGATCGAATCGGCGAGGCGGTCGGCCTCGTCCATGTACTGGGTGGTGAGCAGCAGGGTGGTGCCGCCGGCGACCAGCTCCTCGATGACGTCCCACAGGTCGAGCCGGGCACGCGGGTCCAGACCCGTGGTCGGCTCGTCGAGGAACAGCACCGGCGGGTTGGCCACCAGGGCGCCTGCCAGGTCGAGGCGCCTGCGCATACCGCCCGAGTAGCCCTTCACCGGCCGGTCGGCGGCGTCGGTGAGGCGGAAGCGGTCGAGCAGTTCGCGGGCCCGCTCCTTACTTCGCTGGGTGCCGAGGTGGTAGAGCCTGCCGACCATTTCGAGGTTCTCGAAACCGGTGAGGTATTCGTCGACCGCGGAATACTGGCCGGAGGCGCCGATGCGCGAGCGCAGGGCCTGCGGATTGCCGAGCACGTCGATACCGGCGACGGTGGCGGTGCCCTCGTCGGGTATCAGCAGAGTGGTGAGAACGCGAACAGTCGTGGTCTTTCCCGCGCCGTTGGGGCCGAGAAGCGCGGTGACGGTACCTTCCGGAACGGACAGGTCGAGTCCGTCGAGGGCGACGAGCTGCCCATACCGTTTGACCAGACCCTCGGCGACGATTGCGTCGGGCATGATTCTCCTGAAGTCGTGGTTGGCGATGCTGTGCCCAGTATTGCCCTACCCACCGACAAGTCGCACCCCAAATTTCCGCGCGACCGAATGTCAGATGTACACAATTGTTCGACATGCCGACGTGTCGCGACACGCGGCGAATCGGACTGATTTTCTGTCTCCCGACACGAACGAGAATGCCTGTTCGCTGGACGGTCGCCACACGCCAGACAAGAACCTGTTCATCGGCAATTCCCCGTAAAACCTTGCGTACCAGCAGATTCCGATGTTCGTACGACACCTGACAGGTACCGGGAGCGCGCACCGGCCGATCGCCACACCGCGGGCCACCGCCGCCACCCGCACCGACACCCGAAAAATCTCGCGAACTCGCCCGGTGCGCGTACACGAATTCCGCGCGTATCGCGTAGGATCGTTCAGGTCGGCCCCTCCCCCCCGGGCCGACCCTACGCGGGCCTCGGCTAACTCCCCCCCTTCGCCGAGGCCCGCTCCCCATTTTCCGGCAAGGTCGCAGCTCGGCAGATCAGCCGAAGCGCACCCAATGCCGGGCGTCACAGTCCGGCCACGTTCCGGCGATCACCCGGCAACCAGGGTTATCGTCGGCCCATGGTGCCTGGTCGCGGTGCGATCGCCGGGGTCGTCTTATCGATGACGATCCTCGTTGGTTGTAGCGGATCCACCGACGACGCGCACACCACCACGCCGGCCACCGCCGAGCTCCCCCCGAATCAAGTCGCCGGTGTCGCCCTGCCCGCCGACGCGGTCGACAAAGCCGTCGGACAGCTCGACGAACTGGTGGGCTCGCTGATGGACTCCAGCCGCATTCCCGGCATGGCTGTCGCCGTGGTCCACGGCGGAAAGACCGCGTACGCCAAGGGTTTCGGTGTTCGTGACGCAGGCGCGCCCGACAAGGTCGACGCCGACACCGTCTTCCAACTCGCCTCGGTGTCGAAGTCGCTCGCCGCGACCGTCGTGGCCAACCAGGTCGGCGCGGACGCGATCGAGTGGACGACCCCGGTGGTCACCCACCTCCCGTCGTTCGCGCTGGCCGATCCCGCCACCACCGCCCAGCTCACCGTCGGCGACCTGTTCGCGCACCGCAGCGGCCTGCCCGATCACGCGGGCGACCGGCTCGAAGATCTCGGCTACGACCAGGCCGCGATCTTCGACAAGCTGCGCCTCGAACCCCTCGACCCATTCCGGATCACCTACCACTACACCAACTTCGGGCTCACCGCCGGCGCCGAATCCGTGGCCGCGGCGGCCGGGAAGGATTGGGCCCAACTGTCGTCGGATTCCCTCTACACGCCACTCGGCATGCGCGACACCAGCTCTCGCTTCGACGACTTCCTGGCCCGGCCGAATCACGCGGTGGGACACGTGAACATCGACGGCGACTGGGTGGCCCGCTACGTGCGCGACCCCGACCCCCAGTCCCCCGCGGGCGGCGCGAGCTCCTCGGTGAACGACATGGCCCGCTGGCTCACGATGCTGCTCGGTAGCGGCACGGCCGGCGCGACGACCATCGCCCCGGCCGAAGCGCTGCTGCCCGCCGTCACACCCCAGATCGTCTCGGCGCCGCCCACCTCCCCCACCGCGCGGGCGGGCAGCTACGGGTACGGCTTCAATGTGTCGGTCTCCGCGGCCGGGCGCACCGCCACCAGTCATTCCGGCGCCTTCGGCCTCGGCGCGGCGACCAACTTCCTGGTGATCCCGTCCGCCGATGTGGCCATCGTCGCGCTGACCAACGCCGCGCCGCTCGGCATCCCGGAGACGTTGACCGCCGAGTTCGCCGATCTGGTGCAGTTCGGCGAGATACGCGAAGACTGGCGCGGCCTGTACCGCGACGCGTTCGCCACCATGGACGATCCCGAAGGCGACCTGTCGGGCAAGCCCGCCCCGGCGAATCCGGCCCCCGCCCAGCCACTACCGACCTACGAGGGCACCTACGACAGCGCCTACTGGGGTCCCGCCACGATCGTCGCCACCGACACCGGCCTGCGCCTGACCATCGGCCCCGAACAGCGGACCTATCAACTCCGGCACTGGGACGGCGACACCTTCGCCTTCGATCTGAGCGGCGAGAACGCCCCGCCCGGCAGCGTCACCTCCGCACGGTTCGCCGACGGCACACTGACCATCGACTACTTCGACGAGAGCGGCCTCGGCACGTTCACCAGAACCGATTGACACCGCACCGAGCGCCGGTCGATCAGGCGAGCGCGCGCCACGCGGTCGCCAGCCGCGCCGCCCTGACCTTGCCCGCGACCCCGAGCAGCGGCGCATCACGCTCCCAGCGCTTCCTGACCTCCGGATCCACCGGCGCCCACAGCGGCTCCAGTTCGGTACGCAGGCCGCTCAGCCGATCGAAGATGCCCCCGAGCGCGATGTGCACACCCGGGGAGCTCGGGTCCTCGGCACCGACCCCACGCACCGCCGCAAACAGCGCCAGCAGCTGTTCTACGGGCTCCGCGGGCCACTGCGCTAGCCGGGCAACCCGAACGAGCTGACCGAGCACAGCGGCCACCACATGCAGGTCCTCGACCGTCCGGAACGGCTTCAGGTAGTCGGCGTAGCCGTCGCCGGGCAGCAGTTCGCCCGGCGCGGCATCGAAGACGACTTCCGCGTGTGGGATCTCCGGTGCGAACGGCAGCGCGGGCAGCGGCGTCACCGCGGCGGACGCACCGGCGGACACGAGCACGGCGCGCAGCAGCGGCCTGCCGTCGGGCTGGGTGCCGGAGCGGGCGATCACCAGGAACCGATCGGCGAACGCGCCCAGCGTGGCGAAGGATTTGGTGCCGCTGACGGTGCCGTCGGCGCGCACGGTTGTCGTCATCGTCGACGGTCGCGCGCCGGCGCCCTCGGTCGCGCACATCGAGGAGAGCTCGGCGGGATCGAGCGAGGGAACCAGCGCGTGCAGGGCTTCCTGATATCCACCGAGGAAAGCGGGACCTGTTCCCGCGCCGTCGAATCCGGCGATCGCGGCCCGATCGAGCGAACTCGCGAACCCGGCCGTCCTGGTGCGGTGGCGCGCCCAGTCCGCCGCGAAATCAGCCGAAACGGCGTCGGCGGGAGTGGTGGTGAGAAGAAAATCGAATACCGAGGAATTCACAGATGTGGAGCCTAGGGGAATCGAACCCCTAACCCCTGCCTTGCAAAGGCAGTGCTCTGCCAATTGAGCTAAGGCCCCTTACCGGTCATCGACCGGTTGGCAACCCGAAATCAGCGGGTGGTGACCTCGCGCCAGAGGTCTGCGTCGTCGCGCTTGCGGAATTTGTTGACACCGATGAGAACGGCGATCACAACACCGACCATGAGGACAATCTTCATGATTCCCACCCTACTGTGCTGTTCGGGAGTGGGCCTAGGAGGACTTGAACCTCCGACCTCTTCGTTATCAGCGAAGCGCTCTAACCGCCTGAGCTATAGGCCCGAACTCGTTTCGATCCCCGCCGGAGCAGTGAACCGCAACGAGAAACGAGGTTACCTTACCTGCCTGCCGATAACCAAAACGGCCGGTCAGACCCAGTTTCCTGGGACCGACCGGCCGTACCGGAAAACCTGTTTCTAGTCGGGATCGGCCAGGGTTACCTGGATGCCACCGACCAGATCGCAGCACTGGTTGTAGATGAACACGCCGACCGTGGCCAGCGCAGTGAACAGCACCACGTTGATCAGGCCGATCACGCCCGCGTAGCCGAACACCGTGCCCGCGTCGATCAGGCTCGACGAGCTGCCCTCCTGGTTCAGCATCTCGCCCAGCGAGTTGTCCAGGTTGTCCCACACGCCCATGCCCGCCAGCACGATGTAGAGCAGGCCGACGGCCAGCATCCACACGAAGAACAGCGCGACACTGATCACCAGCGTGATCTTCAGGGTCGACCACGGGTCGATCCGGCGGATCTGCACGGTCGCGCGTAGTGGCTCACCCGACGCGGCGGCCGCGATGGCCACCGGCACCGCGGGCGAGACGCTGCCCGCCGCGGCTGCCCGCGCGCTCGGCCCCATGTGGTGCTGGGGCTGCGGCGCCATCGGCAGCCCGGGCGGCGCCACCGGCGCCTCGGGTGCCGGGTGGCGCACGTCGGACAGGTCGGGCATGTCCTTGACCAGTTCCGGACGCGCGATACTGCGGGTCGGCCCGTCGATACCGACGGACTTCACCATCGCCGCTTCCTTGCGAGCCGCCTTGGCCGCCAGGTCGGCAGTGGTGCGGGCGTTGGACGCCCCACTGCCCTTGAGACCGCCGCCGCCCGATGCCCCGGACGAGGGCCGCCCCTGACTCGGCGCTTCGCCGGGCCGGTACAGGTTCGACTGCGGTTCACGCTGCGGAAGCTGAGCCCACCCGTCCTGGTAGGGCGACGATTTGCTGCCCTTGCCGTCGAACGAATCGGTCCCGGCCGCACCGGATTCCGGCGCCGCGCCCTCGGCCGGACCGCCCTGGCGTGGGATCGGCCGCGGCGGGATCGGAGACGTGGCGATCCGCTCGGTGACGCCGTTGGTCTGGTTCCGATCGTCGTTCGACTGATTCGGTGTGGTCAATGGAATCCTCAGATCCGTTCGTTGCCGCCGCTATTTGGTGTGTTACTCCGAAGCCACGTCGCCGAGGAGCTGATCGGGATCGGGCTCGTCGGCGTTGCGCGCGATCGCTAGCAAGGTATCGCCATCCGCGAGGTTCATCAATCGCACGCCCTTGGTCTGGCGTCCGGCCTTACGAACCTGCTTGGCTGCGGTGCGGATGACGCCACCACTGGAAGTGATCGCGTACAGCTCGTCCTCGTCATCGACGATGAGCGCACCCACCAGGCTGCCACGCTTCGGATCGTATTGGATTGTCAATACGCCTTTTCCGCCGCGTCCCTGCGCCGTGTACTCCTCGATCGCGGTCCGCTTCGCGTACCCGCCGGCCGTTGCGACCAGCAGATATGTCTCCAGACGCACCACATTGAGCGAGAGCAGCTCGTCGTCGGTGTTGAAGCGCATGCCCTGCACGCCGGAGGTGGCGCGACCCATCGGACGCAGCGCCTCATCAGTCGCCGCGAAGCGGATCGACTGACCGTGCGCCGAGACCAGGAGCAGGTCATCGTCGGACGAGCACAGCACCGCACCGACCAATTCGTCGTCATCGCGCAGGTTCACCGCGACGATGCCGCCGGAGCGGTTGGAGTCGAAATCGGTGAGTTTCGACTTCTTCACCAAACCCGCGCGTGTCGCGAGCACGAGGTACGGCGCGTCCTCGTAGGTCTTGAGCTGGATGATCTGGGCGATCTTCTCATCCGGCTGGAAGGCGAGCAGGTTGGCCACGTGCTGACCGCGCGCGGTCCGGTTGGCCTCGGGCAGCTCGTAGGCCTTGGCCCGGTAGACGCGGCCCTTGTTGGTGAAGAACAGCAGCCAGTCGTGCGTGGACGACACGAAGAAGTGCTTGACGATGTCGTCCTGCTTGAGACCGGCGCCCATCACGCCCTTGCCGCCACGCTTCTGCGAGCGGTACAGGTCGGTCTTGGTGCGCTTGGCGTAGCCGGTCTCGGTGATCGTGACCACCACGTCTTCGCGCGCGATCAGATCCTCGTCCGCGACGTCACCGTCGGCGGCGATGATCCTGGTCCGACGGTCGTCGCCGTACTTCTCGACGATCTCGGCCAGCTCGTCGCGCACGATCGCGCGCTGACGCTCGGGCTTGTCGAGAATGTCCTTGTAGTCGGCGATCTCGATCTCGATCTTGGCCAGATCGTCGATGATGCGCTGACGTTCCAGGGCCGACAGTCGACGCAGCTGCATGTCGAGGATGGCGGTCGACTGGATCTCGTCGATGTCGAGCAGCTGCATCAGGCCGGTGCGCGCGGTGTCGGTGTTGGCCGCCCCGCGGATCAACGCGATGACCTGGTCGAGCATGTCAAGGGCCTTGACAAGGCCGCGCAGGATGTGGGCCCGCTCCTCGGCCTTGCGCAGCAGGTAGCGGGTGCGCCGGACGATGACCTCGAGCTGGTGATTCACGTAGTAGCGAATCATCTGATCCAGTCGCAGCGTGCGCGGGACGCCGTCGACGATCGAGAGCATGTTCGCGCCGAAGCTGGTCTGCAGCTGGGTGTGCTTGTAGAGGTTGTTCAGCACCACCTTGGCCACCGCGTCACGCTTGACCGTGACCACGATGCGCATGCCGACGCGGTCGGACGACTCGTCGTGGATATCGGAGATACCCGCGATCTTCGCGTCCTTCACCTGCTCGGCGATGGAGTTGACGAAGTTGTCGGTATTGACCTGGTACGGCAGTTCGGTGATGACGATCGTGGTGCGCCCGCGCGCGTCTTCCTCGATCTCGACCACACCGCGCATCCGGATCGAACCGCGACCGGTGGTGTAGGCGTCCTGGATGCCCTGACCGCCCACGATCAGGCCGTGGGTCGGGAAGTCGGGGCCCTTGACGCGTTCCATGCAGGCGGCGAGGGTGGATTCCTCGTCGGCCTCGTAGTTCTCCAGCGCCCAGTAGATGGCCTCGGCCAGCTCGTTGAGGTTGTGCGGCGGGATGTTGGTCGCCATGCCGACCGCGATGCCGTTGGAGCCGTTCATCAGCAGGGCGGGCACGCGCGCGGGCAGCACGGTCGGCTCCTGCGAGCGACCGTCGTAGTTCGGGACGAAATCGACCGTTTCGGAGTCGATATCGCGCAGCATCTCCATCGCGAGCGGCGTCAGGCGGCACTCGGTGTATCGCATGGCGGCCGCGCCGTCGTTGCCCCGAGAACCGAAGTTGCCCTGGCCGTCGACCAGCGGGTAGCGCAGCGACCACGGCTGGGCCATACGCACGAGGGTGTCGTAGATCGACGAGTCGCCGTGCGGGTGGTAGTTACCCATGGTCTCGGCGACCGGGCGCGCGGACTTCACATAGCCGCGATCGGGGCGGTAGCCGTTGTCGTACATCGCGTAGAGCACGCGCCGGTGCACCGGCTTGAGGCCGTCGCGCACATCGGGCAGCGCACGGCCCACGATCACGCTCATCGCGTAGTCGATGTAGCTGTTCTGCATTTCGGTCTGGATATCGACCGGTTCGGTCCGGTCGCCCGCACCGCCGGACGGTGGCAGCGTGGTCTCAGTCATCAAATCTCCTTCGAGGGGCCGACATGCGAGCGGGCGCGCCCTTCAGGCGCCGCGCCGCTTACACGTCGAGGAAACGGACGTCCTTGGCATTGCGGGTGATGAAGCTGCGACGTGCCTCCACGTCCTCGCCCATCAGCACGGAGAACAGCTCGTCGGCCGCGGCCGCGTCGTCGAGCGTCACCTGACGAAGTACCCGAACCGCGGGGTCCATCGTGGTTTCCCACAGCTCCTTGGCGTTCATCTCGCCCAGACCCTTGTAGCGCTGGATGCCGTCGTCCTTGTTGATCTTCTTGCCTGCCGCGAGACCGGCCTCGACCAGCGCGTCGCGCTCACGGTCGGAGTAGGCGAACTCCGGGTCCGAGCGCATCCACTTGAGCTTGTACAGCGGCGGCTGGGCCAGGTACACGTGACCGTGCTCGACCAGCGGACGCATGAAGCGGAACAGCAGCGTGAGCAGCAGCGTCGCGATGTGCTGACCGTCCACGTCGGCGTCGGCCATCAGGATGATCTTGTTGTAGCGCAGCTTGGCGATATCGAACTCGTCGTGGATACCGGTGCCGAACGCGGTGATGATCGACTGGACCTCGTTGTTCTTGAGGACGCGGTCGATGCGGGCCTTCTCGACGTTGATGATCTTGCCGCGCAGCGGCAGGATCGCCTGGTACATCGAGTCGCGGCCCGACTTCGCCGAGCCACCGGCGGAGTCGCCCTCGACGATGTAGATCTCGCACTTGCCCGGATCCTTGGACCGGCAGTCGGCCAGCTTGCCCGGCAGCCCGCCCAGGTCGGTCGCCGACTTGCGACGCACCAGCTCGCGCGCCTTACGGGCAGCCATCCGGGCCTGCGCCGAGGACACCGCCTTCTGCACGATGGTCTTCGCGTCGGCCGGATTGGCCTCGAACCAGTGCTGCAGGTGCTCGTTGCAGGCGCGCTGCACGAACGACTTGACCTCGGTGTTGCCCAGCTTGGTCTTGGTCTGGCCCTCGAACTGCGGCTCGCCGACCTTGACGCTCACGATGGCGGCCAGGCCCTCGCGGATGTCGTCACCGGTGAGGTTGCCGTCCTTCTCCTTGAGGAGCTTCTTCTCCTTGGCGTACTTGTTGACCACCGTGGTGAGCGCCGCGCGGAAGCCCTCTTCGTGGGTGCCGCCCTCATGGGTGTTGATCGTGTTGGCGAAGGTGTGGACCGACTCGGAGTAACCCGAGTTCCACTGCATCGCGACCTCGAGCTCGTGGCCGGTGCCCTTGACCGTGTAGCCGACGACCGAGTTGTGGATGGCCGACTTGGTGCGGTTGATGTGGCGGACGAAGTCCACCAGGCCGCCCGGGTAGTGGTAGGTGCGGGTCTTCACCTTGTGCTCGACCGCTTCGGCGGCGACGACCTCGGCGTCCTTGGGCGCCTCGGCGGTCTCGCTGACAACCTCGTCGATGACGTCGCCGACGGCGACCCGCTCGTCGGTGAGCTTGATGGTGAGGCCCTTGTTCAGGAAGGCCATCTCCTGCAGGCGCCGCGCCACGGTCTCGAAGTTGTAGGTCGTGGTCTCGAAGATGTCCGGATCGGCCCAGAAACGCACCGTGGTACCGGTGGCCTTGATCGGCTCGCCCTGCACCAGCTTGCCGGGCTTGGCGTCCTTGTAGGTCTGGGTCCAGTGGTAGCCGTCGACGTCGATCTCGACCTCGACCTTGGTCGAGAGCGCGTTCACCACCGAGATACCGACACCGTGCAGACCACCCGACACCGCGTAGGAGTCGGAGTCGAACTTGCCGCCGGCGTGCAGCTGGGTCATGACGACCTCGATCGTCGGCACGCCCTGGGCGTGCATCCCGACCGGGATACCACGACCGTCGTCGATCACCTCGACGCCGCCGTCGGCGAGCAAGGTCACCTCGACCTTGGTGGCGTAGCCGGCCATCGCCTCGTCGACCGAGTTGTCCACAACCTCCCAGATGAGGTGGTGCAGACCGCGTTCACCGGTGGAACCGATGTACATGCCAGGGCGCTTGCGCACCGCCTCGAGGCCTTCGAGGACCGTGATGGAAGAGGCACCGTAGCCTGAATTGTTGCCCGATGCGTTGGAGTCGTTGGCAGCCACTTCTCGGTAGCTCTCCTTACTTGCTGATCCCTGGCGCAGCGATCCGGGCAGCACGCGCACGGCTCGGAAGAGCCATCAGATATCACGGACTGCACAGCACGCGCCGAGGGTTCGCCGCTGGTTACGTCACCATCCTACTGGTAAGCCCAACTTACAGTGCACCTACGACACCCCTGGCTTCGCCGTGAATGCAAGAAATCGTCCGACCGCGAGGCGGTTCCGCCTCCCCGGGTATTTTGCCGGTCGTAGGCGCGAATAGAGTATGTCCTCGGACCTGCGGTCGGGACACGTGAGATTTGTGGGGTTCCAGGGGAGTTACCCATGTCCTCGCGAAATCAGATGTCGCCTTCGAAGTTATCCACAGGCTCTATGCACATGTCCACAACTTGGGGCCTGAGAGCGGCGCGGGCGCAACGGATCTCGCTCCGGTCACCGCGCGGCTACCCGTAGGTATCGCGCGGGCCACGACCCTTGATGTGGCGATCGCCCTTGCGCCAGCTCGGCGCGGCGGGGCCGGTGATGCGCAGCGACGTGACCACTCCATGACCGACCGCGGCACTGATCTTGGCCAGGATCTGGCTCTGCAACATGCGTAGTTGGGTGGCCCACGCGGTGGACTCGGCGGCGATCTTGAGCACACCGTTCTCCAGGGTCACCGGAGTGGCGTGGGAGGCGATGTCCTCACCGACCACCCGCGGCCAGCTGCCGAACACGGTGCCCTCGGCTACCTTGCCTGACCAGCCACGATTCTTCGCGAGCGTGCCGCTGAGCGCGCCGAGGAGCTGAGGATCACGGGCATCGGGACCCGACCCGGACCAGCCGCTGCGACGCCTGCCACCGGCCCGCAGCTTGCGCACCGGGGAGGCCCTGCCCTGACCGACGGACTTGCCGCTGGCCTTGGCCGCGGCCCGCGCCTCTTCCAGCGCCCGGCGGGCCAGATCGATGCCGCGCAGTTCCGGTGCGGGTTCTTCCGGCACGGGTTTCCGCCTTCCGGTGTCGAGGGTGGCCGAGTGTGGAAGGAGTCTACGCCGGGGCGCCGACGGCCTCGTCGAGCAGCGATCCGGCATATTTCCAGCATGTTGCCGGTTTTCCACAGGGGCTGGGGATAACTATCGCGATCTGTGCATATCTTCGGCGTGTTGGACGACTTCGGTGACGATCTGTGAGGTACGGCGGTCCGCCTCGCCGGTCGTGTGCACACGCAGCGGTTCGGCGGCCAGTTCCGACGGCACGTCCTCGGCCACCGCGGCCGTGATCAATACCTGCTCGGCACCCGCGGCCACCTCCGCGAGCGCGGTGCGACGGCGGCGGTCGAGCTCGGCGAACACGTCGTCGAGCAGCAGCACCGGTTCGGAGCCTTCACCGCGCAACAGCTCGAACGAGGCCAACCGCAGCGCGAGGGCGAACGACCAGGACTCGCCGTGACTGGCGAATCCCTTCGCGGGCGCGCTGCCGAGCAGCAACTCCAGATCGTCGCGATGCGGGCCGACCAGACAGACCCCGCGATCGAGTTCCCGATTCCTGGCGGCGGCCAGTTCGCGCAGCATGATCTCGTGCAGCAGCTGTGCATCACTCGCCTCGGGCGCCCTGGCCGGATCGAGGAGTTCCGGTGGGAGATACCCGGAGCGGTAAGCGATTGCGGCAGGACGTGATTCGGGTGCGATCGACCGATAGGCCTGGGACAGATGGGGATACAGGTCGTGGACCAGGCGCAATCGTTCGGCGAGCAGCACCGCCGCGTGCTCGGCGAGGTGCCCGTCCCACACGTCGAGGGTGCCCAGATCGGCACGTGAACGCGATTGGCGCCCAGCGGTTTTCAACAGCGCCGAACGCTGCCGCAACACCTTGTCGTAGTCGGCGCGCACGCCGGCGAGCCTGGGCAACCGGGCTGTGGACAACTCGTCGAGGAACCGCCGCCGCTCCCCCGGATCCCCACGCACCAGCGCCAGATCCTCCGGCGCGAACAACACGGTCTGCAGAATCCCCAGGATCTCGCGCGAGCGGCGCACCGGCGAGCGATTGATCTGCGCGCGGTTGGCACTGCCCGCCTTGAGTTCCACATCCACGCGCAGTTCCCGCCCGGTGTTCACCACGGTGGCCCCGATCCTGGCCTGGGTGGCGCCCATCCGGATCAGCGGCGCGTCGGCGGAGACGCGGTGTGAGCCGAGCGTCGCCAGATAACCGACGGCCTCGAGCAGATTCGTCTTGCCGTTGCCATTCGCCCCCAGGAGCACCGTGCGCCCTGGGGACAACTCGAGATCGGCGTGTTCCCACGAACGGAAATCACGGACCGACAGCTCACGGATGAACATGTAGGCCTAGCCGCCCCTGCCTGCTCAGCCGGGCAGCCGGACCGGCATCAACAGGTAGATGTACTGGCTCTCCAGCGCCGCGAACGCGCCCGACTCGAGCACCTTGGGCTCCTCGTCGGAGGCGGGCAGCAGCACCGCCGGACGGCTGGGAGTGGTGAACCCGAACGTGACCCGGTCGGTGTGCAGCGCGGCCAGGCCCTCGGTGAGGTAACCGGGGTTGAACGCAATGGTGAGCGGTTCGCCGCGGAAATCGGCTTCCAGCCATTCCTCGGCCCGGCCCGCGTCGTCCCCACCCGCCGACAGCAGTACGCCGTCTGTGGAGAACTCGAGCCGCACCTGGGCACCGCGCTCGGCCACCAGGGCGACACGCTTGATCGCCTCGGACAGCACGGCGACGGGCAGGGTGGCGATGGAGGTGTGCTCCTTGGGGAGCAATTGGCGGAACTTGGGGAATTCCGCGTCGAGCAATCGGGTGGTGGTCCGCCGGCCGCCGTTGACGATGCCGAGCAGGCCGTCGGCGCCGCCACCACTGCCCAGCGACAGCTGGACCGGTGCCTCGGCGGCACCGAGGGTCTTGGCGGCCTCGGACAGCGTGCGCGCGGGAATGAGCACCGCGGTCTCGATATCGGAGCGGGTGGGCTGCCACTGCAGATGGCGCACGGCGAGGCGGAAGCGGTCGGTGGCGGCGAGCACCACGTCGTTGCCCTCGATCTCGACCCGGATGCCGGTGAGCATCGGCAGGGTGTCGTCGCGACCCGCGGCGACGGCGACCTGGCCGACGGCCTCGGCGAACACGTCGACGGTGAGTTCACCGGTCTGCTGCGGCACCTCGGGCAATTGGGGATAGTCCTCGACCGGCATGGTCGGCAGGGAGAACTTCGCGCTGCCACAGGCGATGAGCACGCGGGTGCCGTCGACGGACACATCGACCGGCTTGTTCGACAGCGACTTGGTGATGTCGGCGAGCAGGCGGCCCGAGACCAGCACCTGGCCGGGACCGGCGACCTCGGCCGCGACGCGCATCTGCGCGGAGACCTCGTAGTCGAACCCGGAGACCGTCAGGCCGTTCTCGTCGGCCACCAGCAGCACACCGCCGAGAACAGGCACCGGAGGCCGGGACGGGAGACTGCGCGCCACCCAGGCCACCGATTCGGCGAAGTCCTCTCGGGCGACCCGAAACTTCATGCTCGCAAGCTCCATCGCCCGATTTGTCCTCTCCGAGTTTCGAATCCGTGTGCGGGGGTGTGTCAGCGGAGTTGAACTGCTGTGTCGGCCGCGCATTGAGTCTCGCACAACCAACCGACAACCAAACGGTACCCGTGCAGTGCGCGAACTCCGCATCGACCCTCCCGGTCGATTTCTGCTCGTCGAACCGCCCCGCTCCTCCTTGCCTGCTTGTGAGTGAACGACCGCCTGACTCGAGCCTCCCCAACCGAGTTTCCACACACCCTGTTTTAAAAGAGTTCTCTCTAGAAGGAGAACTGAAGTAGTAGTAGGCACTGTGGAATCTGTGGATTTCGCCCGAATCCGCAGGTCAGAGCGCTTGATGGCATGGGGATGGCCTTGGGGTGACTCGAGGATGAATCAGCGGTGGCTGTGGAGGCGCGAAGTTGTCCCCATTCCATCCTCGAGTTGTCCTCGAGTTGTTCCACCGGATTCACCCAGTTGTTCACACGTCGGGCCAGCCTGGTGGCAACGGTGGGGATTCCTCGAGGACTCCACAGGGACTCCTCGAGGAATCCACAGGCCGGATTCGGTGACGCCGCAGGTCACCGCTAGTGCACAGGTGTTAGTGGAGCGTCTTGTGGATGATGTGGACAACTGCCTGTGCATGAACGCTGCACACCCTCGCCCAACACCCTGTGCACCGACCGGTGCACAAAGGTGGGGATTCCTCGAGGAATCCACAGGAATTCCTCGAGGAATCCCCAGGGCAAAAAAGAACACCGCCCCAGGTCAGGGCGGTGTTCAGGGTTGGGGATGAAATCAGCGGGAGCGCTGTTTAATTCGGGCTGTGAGTTCTTGGACCTGGTCGTAGACCCGACGGCGCTCGGTCATCTCCTTGCGCACTTTTTTCTCGGCGTACATCACCGTGGTGTGGTCTCGACCGAACGCCTGCCCGATCTTGGGCAGCGACAGATCGGTGAGCTCACGGCACAGGTACATCGCGATCTGCCTGGCCTGCGCCAGCGGACGCGCCTTGCCGGGGCCGGTCAGCTCCTCGAGCGTGGTGTTGAAGTACTCGGCGGTGACGGCCATGATCGTCGCCGCGTTGATCTCCAGGGCCGCCGTGTCGGGCATCAGGTCGCGCAGCACCACCTCGGCCAGCGAGAGGTCGAGCGGCTGACCGTTGAGCGAGGCGAACGCCGTCACCCGGATCAGCGCACCCTCGAGCTCGCGGATGTTGCGCTCCACCCGGCTCGCGATCAGCTCGAGCACGTCGTGCGGCACATCGAGCCGATCCATCCGCGCCTTCTTGCGCAGAATCGCGATGCGTGTCTCCAGCTCAGGAGGCTGCACATCGGTGATCAGGCCCCATTCGAAGCGGGTCCGCAGCCGTTCCTCCAGGGTGGCCAGCTGCTTGGGCGGGCGGTCCGAGGACACCACGATCTGCTTGTTCGCGTTGTGCAGGGTGTTGAAGGTGTGGAAGAACTCCTCCTGGATGCCTTCCTTGCCCTCGATGAACTGGATGTCGTCGACCAGCAGGATGTCGGTCTCGCGGTAGCGACGCTTGAACGCGACCTTGCGGTCGTCGCGCAGGCTGTTGATGAAGTCGTTGGTGAATTCCTCGGTCGAGACGTACTTCACCCGCATGCCGGGGAACAGTCGCTGCGCGTAGTGACCCGCCGCGTGCAGCAGGTGGGTTTTTCCCAATCCCGAAGCGCCCCAGACGAACAGCGGGTTGTAGGCGCGCGCGGGCGCCTCCGCGATGGCGACCGCGGCAGCGTGTGCGAACCGGTTGGACGCGCCGATGACGAAGGTCTCGAACGTGTACTTGGCATTGAGACTTGCCGACGACGAGGACTGCGGCGGCGCCTCGGGCGACTTGTTGAAATAGGTCGGCCAGTTGTTGCGGTTGCTCACCACGGGTTCGTCGTCGACCGGCTGCGCGCCGGGCTGACCGGGGAACGGCTTGTCCTGCCCCTCGGCGCTCGGCTCCTCGGCACGAGCGGCGGCGGGCTCTTCGGACGGCCTGCCGCGGTTCGGCGCGCGCTGCGGCGCCGGGTCGGGAGTGAACAGCGACTCCTGGCCGGAATGGTCGCGGCGCGGCGGCGCGGCCTGCTCGCGGCGGGCGGGCGGTGCGGTCTCGGGGACTCGCTGGTCCGGACGCGCGCCACGGAACTCACCGCGGCCGCCGAACTCGGCGCCGGGATAGTCGGGTACGGGGTACGCCGCGGTCGGCTCGAAATCGGTGCCGTGGAACTCGTTGCGGTCGCCCTGGTACTCGGCAGGCTGGCTGAAATCGGACGGAGCCTGCTGGTATTCCGGCTGCTGGCCGTATTCCGAGGGCGGCTGCTTGTACTCCGGTTGCTGGCCGTACTCCGACGGAGCCTGCTGGTATTCGGGCTGCTGGCCGAACTCCGACGGGTTCTGCTGGTACTCCGGCTGTTGCTGGTATTCGGGCTGTTGCTGCTGGTACTCCGATTCAGCCGGGTACTCGCGGTGCCCCGCGTAGTCGTTGCGCTCGCCGTACTCGCCGGCCTGCCCGGGGTACTCGCGGCCGCCGTAGCTGTTCGGGTACTCGCCGTTGGCCGGATAGTCGGGAGACGACTGATAGTCGTTGCCGTACTCGCCGCCCTGGACGGGGTACTCGCCCGCGCCGTAACGCGGCCTGCCGTACTCACCGCGGGCGGCGTAATCGGGAACACTGAAATCGGGGCCGGGATAACCGGCGGGCGGGCGCACCTGCTCGCGCGGACGCTCCGGCCTGCTCGTCATCCTCGCGTGGCGGGGCGAACTACCGGCCCGCTCCCCCGCGGCCGGGCTCGGCGCGGCGATGCGCACCCCGAGTCCTTCCACTTGGGGACCCAGTCGACGGCCGAGCGATCGCAGGATCGGCTCCCGCAGATCACGCTCGATCGCCTCCTGTGCCAGCGAGGACGGGACCGACAGCAACGCGAAACCCTGCGCGACGGTGAGTGGCTTCACCAGCTTCAACCAGGCCTGCTGTGCGCGACTCACCGCGGGGATGGCGCCGTCGGCAGAGCCGGTGGTGAGCTCGGCAACCACCTCCGGCCACACTGTGGCCAGCACGTTCTGCTCGTCGTCCATACAGCGTCCTCCCCGGACCGGTTTGTTGGGGCCCACGGCCTTCGCGCACGCCGGAAAGCACCCGTGAACAGGTGTAATCCAGTGATCCTGCGTACAACCGAAGCCGGTTCGAACGCTGTGGTCCGGTTGTTCCGGACTGCGGCGCGGGCACCGACGGCCTTACGAATATGCCACTGCGGCCGTCTGTCCACATAATTATCCACAGATGTGGACAAACCTGGGGATAAAGGAATTCTGCCAGCGTGTGGCAGTGAATGGGGCTGGACCTGCGGTTCTTCAGCAATCCCCCGGCTACAGAGGTTAGCTGGCCGCGCCACGCAACGCCAGGGGTGTGGAAGAACTCACGAAAAGTGGCCGCATGCGTCACTGCGGCCCGGGCGTGTCGTGCCTGGTCGGGCCGGGCCTCTGGTCCGTTCGGGCGTCCGGTAGCCTTGACCTGTGCCGGTGACAGGTACGTGGGGGCCGAGTTTGACCCGTCCCTTCGGGATAAGTACCCTCGTACAGTCACCCCTTGGCGCGGTTGGCGGCTGTCTGCTGCACATCGATCGCCAAGGCAATCTGTGCGTAGACCGCGGTCCGCAGCGCAGACAAATCATTTGTACAGACTTCGGGCGCCGAATGGTGCCCACCTACTACAGGAGTGTTGACCGTGGCCAAGGGCAAGCGGACGTTCCAGCCGAACAACCGTCGTCGGGCGCGCGTCCACGGCTTCCGTCTCCGGATGCGGACCCGTGCGGGCCGCGCCATCGTTGCGGCGCGTCGCCGTAAGGGCCGTACCGAACTGACTGCCTGATCGCGCGTAGTCGGACGCTCGGGTGTTGCCTGAGCCGTATCGGTTGCACCACCGTGCCGAATTCTCCCGCACGGTGCGCCGCGGTCAGCGAATCGGGAGGCGAGATCTCGTCGTACACGCGCTCACACACGCGTACGACGATGTCGCCGACGGCGATTCTCTGGTCCGCGTAGGTGGTCCTCGGTTCGGACTGATTGTCAGCAAGGCGGTGGGAAACGCGGTGGTTCGCCACCGGGTGGCCCGCCGCCTGCGTCATATGTGCGCCCAGGTGGTCGATGAACTGCCGGTCGGCACCGATGTCGTGATCCGGGCCCTGCCCGGTGCCGCCACCGCCGATTCCGCCGAGTTGCTGCGCCAGCTGCGCACCGGCCTGCGCAAGCTCGGCTTGCGCGGGGAACCGGAGCTCGCGCTCGGTCGCACCTCGGCCGGTGAACGGCGATGAGGACCCTCACCCGCCTGCCCGCGAAAGCCCTGATCGCCCTGATCGAGCTCTACCGGACCTATGTCTCCCCCACCCGGATGCCGATCTGCCGGTTCACCCCCACCTGCAGTGAGTACGCGGTGACTGCCTTGCGTACCCGCGGGTTGGTCGTCGGATCGGCACTCACGGTCGTGCGGCTCGCGAAATGCGCGCCCTGGCACCCTGGAGGGTGGGATCCCGTGCCTGAGCGCGGGTCGAAAGCCTGCACACAGTCATCGCCCGCGCTGATCGGCGATACGAACGACGGGAGTACCTAGAGCCGTGCTCGACATCATCTATTGGCCGGTATCCGCAATTCTGTGGTTCTGGCACAAAGCCTTCGGCTTTGTGTTCGGGCCTGACAGCGGCCTCACTTGGGCACTGGCGATCGTGTTCCTCGTGTTCACGCTGCGCCTGGTGCTGTACAAGCCGTTCGTCAAGCAGGTACGCACAACCAAACAGATGCAAGAGCTGCAGCCCCAGATCAAGGAGCTGCAGAAGAAGTACAAGAACGACCGCGAGACCATGGCGAAGGAGATGCAGAAGCTCCAGAAGGAGCACGGCTTCAACCCGCTCATGGGCTGCCTGCCCGTCCTGGTGCAGGTGCCGGTCTTCCTCGGTCTGTTCCACGTGCTGCGCTCGTTCAACCGAACGGGCACCGGCTGGGGCCAGATCGGGATGTCGAACTACGACAACGCGCACACCGCGAACTACATCTTCAGCGCGGCCGACGTCCAGTCCTTCCTGAGCGCCCGCATCTTCGGTGCGCCGATCGCGGCGTTCATCACCGCGCCGCCCGAGCAGTTGGAAGCCTTCGCGGATTGGGGTGGCACGCCGACGAAGCTGAGCATCGCGCTCGTCGCCATCCCGCTGATGATCATCGCCGGTCTGGCGACGCACTTCAACGCACGGGCTTCGGTGAAGCGGCAGACGCCCGAAGCCGCCGCCAACCCGCAGGCCGCCATCATGAACAAGCTGTCGCTGTGGGTCTTCCCGCTCGGCGTGATGGTCGGTGGCCCCTTCCTGATGATCGGCATCCTGATCTACTGGGTGGCCAACAACATCTGGACCTACGGCCAGCAGCATCTGGTCTTCGGCCGGATGGACCAGGAAGCCAAGGCGAAGGAAGAGGAAGCGAAGGCCAGGAAGGCCGCTGTTCGTACCGAGACGACACCCAAGCCCGGTGCGAAGCCGGTCGACGTCCGCAAACGAGTGCAGGACGCCCCGGCCGCAGACACCTCTTCGACGAACGGCACCGCCGCGACGAACGGCGCCCCCAAGCAGTCGGCCAAGCAGGGCGGCGGTAAGCGCAAGCCCGGCGGGCAGCAGCGGCCGGGTAACCGTGGCCGTGCGAACCAGAAGCGTAAGCGCTGAGACGCGATCGGATAGAGGGAATCCAATGACTGTTGAGACCGAGACCGACGGAGGGGACGCCACTGTGGCGACGACTGCTGTTGACGTCGTGAACGACGCCGAAGAAGCGTTGATCGAAGAGGGCGAGATCGCGGGCGACTACCTCGAGCAGCTACTCGATGTGCTCGACTTCGACGGCGATATCGACCTCGATGTCGAGGGCGACCGCGCCATCGTGAGCATCGACGGCGGCCGTGATCTGACCAAGCTCGTCGGGCGCAACGGTGAAGTGCTCGACGCGCTGCAGGAGCTGACCCGGCTCGCCGTGCAGCAGGCGACCGGAGTGCGTAGCCGGCTGATGCTCGATGTGGCCGGTTGGCGTGCACAGCGCCGGACCGATCTGAGCGAGATCGGCGTCGCCGCCGCGAAGCGGGTGCTCGAGTCGGGCGCGCCCGAAGCGCTGTCCGCGATGACTCCGTTCGAGCGCAAGATCGTGCACGACGCTGTCGCCGATATCGAGGGTGTGGCGAGCGAGAGCGAAGGCGTCGAGCCGAATCGTCACGTGGTGGTAGTGCCCGAGTAGGCTGACTTCCGCCGTAACCACGAACGATGTGATTAGGCCTCCGGTCTCGGACCGGGGGCTTTTTCATTGCCATCACTCGGAAGGATGTTTCACGTGGAACGAGAACTGGGTGCGCCGGCCGACGAGCTGGAACCGCCCGCCGCCGCTGCCCGCGTGTTCGGTGACCGCTTGGACATCGCTCGTCGCTACTGCGCGGCGCTGGCGACGGCCGGTGTGGAACGTGGTCTCATCGGTCCCCGCGAGGTTCCCCGGTTGTGGGAGCGTCACATCCTCAACTGTGCTGTCATCGGCGAGCTGATCGATGAGGGCGCTTCGGTTGTCGATATCGGTAGCGGTGCCGGGCTTCCCGGGATCCCGCTGGCAATCGCTCGGCCTGATCTTCGGATCACGCTCGTGGAACCGCTGTTGCGCCGCACGATCTTCCTGAGCGAGTTCATCGAAGAAGCCGGGTTGGATGTGACGGTGGTTCGTGGTCGTGCCGAGCAGTCCGGGGTGATCAAGGAAGCGGGGGGTGCGGATGTTGTGACGTCGCGTGCGGTCGCTCCTCTTGCGAAGCTCGCGCACTGGTCGCTGCCCCTGCTTCGTGACCATGGTCGGATGCTTGCGCTCAAGGGGACGAGTGCTGCTGAGGAACTCGAGCGTGATGGTGCTGAGTTGATTCGGGATGGTGCTACTGATCTTCGGGTTGTCGGGTGTGGGGCTGGGGTCGTGGAGATTCCGACTTTGGTGATCAGTGCTGAGCTTCTCCCCCGGGGTGAGCGTCCGACTCGTCGGAGTGAGCGGAAGGCTGCTGGGGTGGAGAAGAAGGCGCGGAAGCGTCGGGAATCCTGATTGGGTTTCGGTTTTGGTTGGCTGGGTGGGATTGCGTGTTTCGTAACGTGACGAATTGGGGCGAGGGTCGTTGCATGGGGTTGGAACGGGTCTATTTTCGGTAGGTGCGGAGGGGTGTCGCGTTTGTGGTGTGGAAGTGTTTCACGTGGAACGTGGGATACCTTCTTTTCCCTCCCCCTCCCCGCTTCCTCCCCTCCCCTCCCCTCCCCTCCGCGCTGCGGATCTGACTTCGTGATTGCAGTACGGGGGTTTGCGGAGTTGGATCGCACTGGCGGTGGATCTGCTCGATTGGCTGGATCGCCGCAAGGGGCTTCTTGTCAGCGATGTGCGTGACTGCGATTCGTTGGTGGCTCGGCTACTCGGTTCGGCTCCGCTCGTTGCACGTGTGCCGGGCGTCGTTGTCGGGAGATGCGTTGTCTGGGGCGAGTCGCGGTTGGTGAGATCGAATCTTCAGCTTGCTGGTTAGGTGATCGTCGGGGTGAGTCTGTCGATGATGGGGTGCGCCGGGGCGTTGGTGAAGTCGGGGTCGGGATTTTTGTGAGCTTGTGTGGTCGGCGGTCTACGTTTGCGGGTCGGCGATGGCTGGATGCGGGGTGCGTGGGTGGTGCGGGGTGTTGGTGTGTTGGTGGCTGGGATTGGGTGTGCGGTAGTCCCAGGAGGTTTGACGCTGTGTTTGTTGGCGCGCTGGCGCGCGCGTGTCCGCGGCCCTGAGGGGCCGCCGGTTAGCGCTCGAGACTCGCGCCTGCGGCGCATGCGCTTCGAGCGCTAACCG
>NZ_JBHXWQ010000004.1:227651-554507 GCF_042671725.1 Nocardia sp. NPDC127606
GGCCTCGGAGACGGGCCGCGGCGCCGCGTCGGTCGCTGCCGGCCCCCGGCGGCCCGGCCGCGGACCGGCCACTTCGTGGCCGCCGCTCCCTAGGGGTCGCGGGTGCGGAGGTGGGAGTGCGGTCATGGCGGACCCGGGGTGGACGGTGTGATTGGGGAGGGAGGCATGGCGGTCTTTTGGGCTGGGCGGTGTGGCGGATTTTTAGGGGAGCCGCGTGGCGGTCTGGGTGTGGTTGGGCTGAGGTTTCGGTGTGGCGGTGTGGCGGTGTGGCGGTGTGGCGGTGTGGCGGTGTGGCTGGGCGCGATTGCCGCCCCGGCTTGAGGTTGGCTGCGCGGCGCGGGATGTGCGGGCGGCGGTCAGTCATGGTGGGCGGTGGGGTGCTGGAGTGCGGATGGCGATGCGATTCGTAGAGCAGTGGACGGAGTGCGTGCGGGTGGAGGATCCGCCAGACTTCGCGGGTGGGGTTGGGAGCTTGGGGATGCCGGGGTTGGTCGGCGGGTGCCGGTGGGAACTGGAGGCGGGTGTCCGAGAGGTTGGCTCGGGGATGATCCGCCGGGGGGTTGGCTCGGGGATGGGGTGGCTGCTGCAGCCGTTGAGGTGAGGTCGAACCGAGGGGTGGAACGCGCGTCGGGGATCGGATTTTTGTGGTCCACTCCCCTGTTGTTTCCCGTGAAACATCGATCTCGCGTGTTAATTCGCGAGTGTTGGGTGTGTCCTTGTCGGCGTGCCGCGATTCAGCTTTCCTAAGTGTCTTGGGGCTGGCAAGCTGTCAGAGTCGGGCGGGAGTGAGCCACCCTCCTCGAGTCTTCGAGTTCTCCACCGACACAGTTAGTTTGTGACGACACGGCGCCGACGTTCGTCGGGGATACGTGATCTGAAGTTTCTCGGGTTAGGAGCAATCTATGTCGAGCGGTCCGGCGAATGTTTCACGGGAAACAGCGTCGCGGGTCCCGGGGATGCTGGATTCCAGCAACTTCGACGCGGAGACGTTCGGGAATACTCCTTTCGGGCACATCTCCCCGGCCGAGACCCCGATCGCGGCGGAAGCGCAACGCGCCAGCCAGATTCTGCATCCAGGAAAGGTCACTGTGCCGAAACCTCGCGAGCAACGGATCATCACTATCGCCAACCAGAAGGGCGGCGTCGGTAAGACGACTACGACGGTCAATCTCGCTGCGGCGCTAGCGCACCAGGGAATGACGGTCCTTGTGGTCGATCTTGATCCGCAGGGCAACGCGAGTACGGCGCTGGGCGTCGCACACAACTCGGGTGTGCCGTCCAGCTACGAGCTGCTGATCGGTGAAGTGACGGTCAAGGACGCGATCCAGGTGAGCCCGCACAGCGAGCGACTGCTGTGTGTTCCGGCCACGATCGACTTGGCCGGCGCGGAGATCGAACTGGTGTCGATGGTCGCCAGGGAAGGTCGGTTGAAGACCGCTATCCGCGAAGCGGGCATGGTCGGCTTCGACATCGATTACGTGTTGATCGACTGCCCGCCTTCCCTCGGTCTGCTCACGGTCAACGCGCTCGTGGCGGCCAAGGAGGTGCTGATCCCGATCCAGTGCGAGTACTACGCGCTGGAGGGTGTCGGTCAGTTGCTCCGCAACATCGGGCTGGTGCAGGCGCATCTCAACCCGGAGCTACACGTGTCGACCGTCCTGCTGACGATGTACGACGGCCGTACCAAGCTGGCCGACCAGGTGGCCGAGGAGGTGCGCAACCACTTCGGCGATGTGGTCCTCAAGTCGATGATCCCGCGCAGCGTGAAGGTCTCGGAGGCGCCGGGCTACGGGATGACCGTGCTCGATTACGATCCAGGCTCGCGTGGTGCGATGAGCTACATGGACGCGGGGCGCGAGCTCGCCGCTCGTGCGCAGCTGAAGCAAGACGCGTCTTAAGCGTGAGTTGGAACGACGAAGGGATCGGTAGCCGATGAGTCAGGCGAAAAAGGGCGGTCTCGGTCGTGGGTTGGCCGCATTGATCCCGACGGGTCCGGCCGTGGCGCCGGGCTTGAGCAGTGCCGCCGCGAGCGTGATCGGGATCAATCCGATCGGCCCGCAACCGGCCGAGGCGTTCCTGCATCGTGTTCCGGACGCGGAGCCGACGCCGGAGCCCGAGCCCGAATCCGATCTGGTCTCCCCCGGCGGCGCGGTGTACCGCGAGGTGCCCGCGGACCTGATCGAGCCGAATCCGAAACAGCCGCGTCAGGTCTTCGAGGAAGACGCGCTCGCGGAACTCGTGCACTCGATTCGCGAGTTCGGTCTCATGCAGCCGATCGTCGTGCGCCGCGTCGAACCGGGCGTCGACAAGTTCCAGTTGGTCATGGGCGAGCGCCGCTGGCGCGCATGCCAAGAGGCCGGACTCGCCACGATCCCGGCGATCATCCGGGACACCGACGACGGCTCGATGCTGCGGGACGCACTCCTGGAGAACATCCACCGGGTGCAGCTGAACCCCCTCGAAGAGGCGGCGGCCTATCAGCAGCTGCTCGAGGAATTCGACGTGACCCATGAGGAATTGGCTTCGCGAATCGGTCGCTCGCGGCCGGTCGTGACGAATATGATTCGTTTGCTGAAGCTGCCGATTCCTGTGCAGCGTCGGGTGGCTGCCGGGGTGCTCTCGGCCGGGCACGCCAGGGCGCTGCTCGGCTTGGATGCCGGCGCGGACGCACAGGAAGAATTGGCTGCACGAATCGTCCGTGAGGGAATGTCGGTTCGGTCTACCGAGGAAGCGGTGCAACTCGCGAACCGCGAGCCTTCGCCGGCCGCTCCCCCGGCGCCGAAACGCAAACCGATCCACATGCCGGGTCTGCAAGATGTTGCCGAAAGACTTTCGGGGTCCTACGACACCCGGGTCACGGTCAGCCTCGGCAAGAACAAGGGCAAGATCGTTGTCGAGTTCGGGTCCGTCGAAGATCTCGAGCGCATCGTGGCGCTGATGGAGCAAGTCGGCCCCGAAACGTCACTGTGACTGAAAGAGGCGGCACGTACTGTGGATAGTGATGTGGCGTGAGCGTGGATGAATCCGACAGCTGGAGGCTGAACAGAGCGGTGTCGACCAGCGTCACGGCTTTGACCCTCGACGGGCTCGGTCAGCTCCCGGCGCACACCCGGCGGTGTGTGTTCTGGGAGCTCGACCCGGCAGTCGCCGCGGACTCGCACGCGTTCAGCGATCCGGTCTTCGAAAAGGAAGCCTGGCTGTCGACGGTGATGCTCGAATGGGGTTCGTGCGGGCAGGTGGCCCACGTGGACAACAACCTCGCGGGCTGCGCGCTGTACTCGCCCCCGAGTGCCGTGCCGCGTTCGGCGCTGTTCCCCACCTCCCCCGTAAGCCCGGACGCCGTCCTGCTGACCACGCTGCAGGCCGAATTCCCCTACGACGAGGCCGATGTAGCCCATCGCCTCGTTCAGGCCGTGGTGGCCGATCTGGTGCGTCGTGGCGTGCGGGCACTGGAGGCGTTCGGCATTCGGAACGGCCCGCCGTCGAGTTCGGTAGCCGATCGCGGCTTCGGATCGTCGATGCGGCTGATGGAATGGATCGCGGCGCCGCTGCGGGACCCGTCGTCCGCGACGAGGTGCACTCCCGAAACCTGCATGATCGACGCGGATTTCCTCGCCGAGGTCGGTTTCGAAGTGGTGGCCCCGCACCACCGCTTCCCCCGGCTGCGCCTGGAACTCGACTCCGATCACGGCTGGAAGGAAGACGTCGAGCGTGCGCTCGACCAACTCCTGGCCGCGGCGTCGATGGAACCGCCCTCGCGCGTCGGCGCGCACTGACCCGAGACAACAAGAACGGCCCCGCGGAAAACCGCGGGGCCGTTGGTCTTGTGAGGGGCTAGACGCGCGGGGCGGGAACGTTGCCCGCGTCGGCGGCCGCCAGTTCTTCGGCGAGCAACTCGGCGAAGGTGTAGGTGCCGGTCGGCTGGTCGTCCTGGCCGAGCAGATAGAGCCGCTTCACCGAGATGAGAATCGCTTCGGCGATCACGTCGCGCATGCGCGGGTTGGTGAGGACCGAGGCGTCGTAGTCGTTGGTGAGGTAGCCGAGGTCGACCTGAACGGTCGGCATCTTGGTCAGGCGCAACAGGTCCCAGGTGCGCTGATGAGTCCGGCAGTCCTGCACCGAGGTTCGGGCCACCACTTCGCGCTGGATGAAGCCGGCCAGTACCTGACCGATCATCGACACCGAACCGTGCGAGTTGCCCCAGTAGAAACCGGCCACTCCCTTCGCGGACGGGTTGTCACTGGTCGCGCAGCGCAGCGAGATCATCAGATCGGCATCGAAGGCGTTGGAGGTGTCGGCGCGTTCGACATCGGTGGGGTTGGCGCCCCACGGCCGGGACAGGAAGGTCTCCATGCCGGTCGCGGCCATCCGGCCCTCGAGGCGGGAGGCCAGATCCCACAGGATCTCCGACTCGAAGACGTCGCCGAATTCGGTGGGTACCGCGAAACCCTTGTCGGCGCCGCCGAATCCGGGATCGATGACGATGCGCTTGCCGGTGAGCTGCGGGCCCGCCCGATGCACCACTTCTTCCTCGGCGATGCGATGCGGGTTGCCGCCGGTGACGCGCGCACCGAGCAGATCCAGCGAGCGCAAGGTGTCGGGTCCGCAGATACCGTCGGCGGACAGGCCGATCTCGCGCTGGAACGCGCTGAGGCCCTCGTGGGTGTGCGGGCCGAAGTGCCCGTCCACCCGGTACACGTAGAAGCCGAGATCCTGCAGCTTGCGCTGCAGGGTGGCCACGTCGTCACCGTAGAGCGGCGCCGACAATTGGTAGATCAGTGTGCGAGCACCCAGCCGGTAGGAGGCTTCCTTCAGCGCGCGGTAGGTGGCCGGACCGACCACCCCGTCGACGAGGAGACCGCGCTGCTGCTGGAACGCGCGGATCGCCGAATCGAGGGGCCGATCGAACACCGCCTCGGTGTCCTTCCAATACTCCGGTCCGTCAGTGGATTCGACGTGTGGGAGATGCAGGAAACCGAGGCTTGCGAGGGTGCTCCGAACCTCTGCGACGGCTGGTCCTGAATCGCCGTGACGAAGTCGGTGCATGCGTGAGAGCCCTTTCCTTCGGCCGGAGCGTCCGTCGATTGTCTCAGACCCGGGCCGCTTTGCGGGAATCCCGGGTCCAGGCATCCTACGGCGCGTCGGCCGGTAGGAGGCGCTTTTGTCGGATGCTCTGTGTTAGATGAGACCGTCGAGCTCGCGCAGCAGCGCCGCCTTACCTTTCGCGCCGACGATCTGCTTCACCGGCTTGCCACCCTGGAACAAGATCATCGTGGGCAGCGACAGGATCTGGTAGTCGCGGGCGGTGCCGGGGTTGGCCTCGGTGTCGAGCTTGGCGATGGTCAGCTTGTCGGCGTGGGTGCCCGCGATCTCCTCCAGCACGGGGGCGACCATCTTGCACGGGCCGCACCAGTCGGCCCAGAAGTCGACGAGCACCGGCTTTTCGCTGAGCAGGACGTCGTCGGCGAAGGACTGGTCGGTGACGGTGATGGTGTTGGCACTCTCGGCCATGGGTGTCTCCTCGACAGGGGTGGAACTCGAAATCAGTTGGTGCGCACGGCGGCCGGGCCGTCGGCGTGGTCGAGCGTGTTGGCGGTGATGTCGCCCTGCTCGGCGAGCCAGCGCTCGGCGTCGATCGCGGCGCGGCAGCCGGTGCCGGCGGCGGTGATCGCCTGCCGGTAGGTGTGGTCGACGAGGTCGCCCGCGGCGAAGACGCCCGCCACATCGGTGGCGGTGCCCGGATCGGTCACCTGCACGTAGCCCTCGCCGTCGAGTGCGATCTGGCCCTTGACGAGTTCGCTGCGCGGATCGTGCCCGATGGCGACGAACAGGCCGGTCGCGTCGAGCTCGGACTCCGCGCCGGTGCGGGTGTCGCGCAGGGTGAGGCTGGTGACGCTCTTCTCACCGTTGACCTTCACGACCTCGGAGTTGAGCTGGAACTTGATCTTCTCGTTGGCCTTGGCGCGCTCGAGCATGATCCGTGACGCACGGAACTCCTCACGGCGGTGCACGATGGTGACGCTGGCGGCGAACTTGGTGAGGAAGGTCGCTTCCTCCATCGCGGAGTCGCCGCCGCCGACCACCACGATGTCCTGGCCCTTGAAGAAGAAGCCGTCGCAGGTGGCGCAGGCGCTCACACCGCGGCCGAGCAGGTCCTGCTCCCCCGGCACGTTCAGGTAGCGCGCGGCCGAACCCATCGCGAGGATCACGGCGTAGGCCTCGAAGGTCTCGTCACCCACGGTGACCTTCTTCACGGGGCCGGACAGGTCGATCGCGTCGACGTCCTCGGTGCGCAGCTCGGCGCCGAAGCGCTTGGCCTGGTCGCGCATCTGCTCCATGAGGTCGGGGCCCATGATGCCGTCGCGGAAGCCGGGGAAGTTCTCCACCTCGGTGGTGGTCATCAGGGCGCCACCGAACTGGGTGCCCTCGAAGACCAGCGGCGAAAGCTCCGCGCGGGCGGCGTAGACGGCCGCCGTGTAGCCGGCGGGTCCTGAGCCGACGATGATCAGGTCGCGAACTGGCGTGCTCATGGGGACCTTCCGAGAAGTAAAGCTGGGGACGTGTCGGTCAACAACACCATAATCGGTGTTGTTCCCTGTGCTTGTCTTGCGGCTGGCGCCACTGGTTCTCAGCGCTCGACTCCGCCTCTTCCCTAGCTCCGGGCACTCCGTCGTCGCACCCCCACTCAGTTCATAGGCGCAGGCGCGCCGAGAACCGGCTTCGCCTTGCGCTCAGCCTATGTCGCGCAGGGTGAGCTGTTCGGGGGTGCCGGTGGTGCAGCCGGTGCCGACCACCAGGGCGGTGATGGTGGGAGCCTGCTCGCCCTGGACGAGGACCAGGACGGCCTCGGAGCCACGGAAAGTGATATTCGACGCTCCCAGCACCGCGCGGTCGATGCCGTTGGCTCGGACGCAGCGGGTGAGGGCGGCTTCGTCGGCCAGCGGGCCGATCACGTCCCGTTTGCCCAGTGCGCGCAGCGCGGCGGCGGTGGTGAGTTCGTCGGCGGCCGCCGGTTCGGTGAACGGTGCGGCGGTGGGGATGCCCTCGGTGGTGTCGAACGTGCTGAACACGGCGCCCGCGCCCGCCAGGACGGCCACCGCGGCGGCGGCCGCGGCGAGTAGCCCCAGCCGGCGCCGGGAGCGGTAACGGTCCAGCGAGATCGGGGCCTGATCGGCGGTGGGTACCGGTTCGGCCGGAGGTGCGGGGGGAACGGCCGCGAGCGGTGTGATGCGCTCGGTCGGGCCCTCCCCCGCGTCGAGTTCGGCGACGAATCGGAACATGCGGTCGGCCACGTCGTCGGGCATGCGGTGCATGACCCGCTCGTCGGTGGCGAGCGTGCGGAGGTGGGTGTTCACCTCGTCGAGCTTGTTCAGGTAGTGCAGCGCGTCTTCGTCGGTGCGGACCACGGGCCACAGCTGCTCGCACAATTCGGGCGCGAGGTTGTCGGCATGCAGATCGGCCAGCAGTTCCGACGGGAACGGAGGCTGCGGCACGGATCGAGACACCCTCGCACCTCCCCTGTTCTGTCGATATCGGATCGCAGGATTTACATCGCTGACTTGTTCGTCACTGTTAATGACGCATCCCGACTACATCCGGTTCCCTGGATCCCGGAAAAATTCCAAACGTTCTTGCAAACGTACGCGCGCTCGGGCGCATCGGCTCTTGATCGTGCCCGGCGCCACGCCGAGCGCAGCGGCGGTTTCGGCGACGCTGCGGCCCTCCATCTCGGTCATGACCAGCGCCAACCGCTGTTCGTCAGGGAGGGTGAACAGCGCCTCGCTCACGACGGTGGACAGTTCGTAATGTGCGAACGCGTCGTGCGGGTCGACCGCCTCGGGCATGGTGTCGGGCAGGATCGACACGGCGCGACGGGTCTTGTTGCGCCGGATCCGGTCGAGGCAGGCATTCACCACGATCGCGTGCAGCCAGCTGCGCACCTCGGATTCGGCGCGGAACGAGTCGGCGGTGCGGTGGGCCGAGAACAGGGCGTCCTGCAGACAGTCGGCGGCGTCCTCGCGGCTGTAGGACGTACGCAGCGCGGTCTGCCAAAGATGGTCGGAATGCCTGCGCAGCAGTTCGGCGAAAACATGCGGTTCCCCGCGAACGTGGGCGGCGAGCAGTTGCTTGTCGCTGCCGTTCTCCAGGAACGAGCGGACGCTGGACGCGTCCTGCCGCGGCGGCATACCGCGGACTTGCTCGTTGACATCCGGCGACAAAACTGACCCCTTGGACAGCGCTCATTACGGCGACTTCAAGCCGACGAACAAGGCCGATCCATCACCTGACTACTACGCGGCGTCCAGGATCGACGTCGACAAACCCTGGGAAACCCTCAACCGAGAGCGCGGGGGCATCATATCGTTGATAACAATTACGCACCAACCGGACCGCGGTTCGATGAAGATCGGCAATGGGCCCGGAAATGATCGACCACCTGCGCAGATACCGGAGGTGGGAGGGTTTTACGGCGCGCTGAGACTAAGGGGCCGCGTCGAAGCGGACGTCGCCGATCGCGGTCTGGAACTGACCGCCGGAATTCGCCAGTCCGGTAATCCAGACGAGCACGAAACGAGCGGCCTGATCGGTCTGTACGGCGATATCGGTGATCCCGTCACCGAGCTTGGCCGAACCGATCAACTGGGTCTGGTCGAGAGTGGGCGCCTCGGTGGGCGAGGTACGGATCTCGACGGTGCTGCCCGCACTGGGTGAGGTGATCGACACATTGGTGAGCTTGGCCGGCGTCGGCAGCGTGGCCAGCAGCCCCACGCCCTTCTTGAGGGCGGGGAACTGCTGGAAGTACTGATCGGTGCGCCACACCGTCGCGGCGTTGTGGTCGAGCACCGCACCCGCCGCCGCGGCGCCGTCGGGGGTGCCCTCCGGGGAGAACACCGCGGCACCGGTGACCGGCACCGGCACACTCGTCGGCGGTGCCGCGGGGTCGTCGGCGGGCGGTGCGGACGCCGCGGGCGGCGCCACACTCGAGGTGAGCCCGATATTGATCTGCTGGTCCAGCGGCTTGTCCGACGCGCCGGGCGCGAAGATGCTGACCATCCACCAGATCAGCACGCCGACCACCAGCGCGGCGAGCACGCCGAGGCCGACCATGATCCACATCATCCGCTTGGAGCGTTCCCGCTCGGCCGCGAGCAGTTCCGGGTCGGCGAGTGAATCGGCACCGGGGGCCACAGCCCGCTGACCCAGACGTAAGACCGGAATGAAGTCGGTCTTCTGATCGACGACCGAGGCCTGCTCGAGCACGTGCTGCACGGTGGCAGCGGTGCGCACGCCCTTGTTGGATTCCAGCGAGCGAACCGCGACGGCCGAGATCTCGAACGGCACCTCCGGCCGGATCTGCCGTGGTTCCACCGGCGTGCCGTCCGGCCCGAAATCGGCCAGTCGCAGACCGCCGATGGTGGCCGCCGACCCGGTGACGCCGCCGACGCGAATCGGCCAGCGTGCGGTGATCAGGGCGTAGAGCATCGCGCCGAGGCCACGGACGTCGCCTTGCGCGTCGGAATCGCCGAGGGTGCCGGGGAACGCGAGGACGGCGTCACCGGAGGCGCTGATCCGGATCCGATCGGGATGATCGATCGACAGCGAGCCGCCGCCACGGTGGGCGAGTTCGGCCGCCGAGGCGAGCGCCCTGATGGCCCGGGCCGCGCCGACCGGCGACGGCACGGTCTCGGCCATCTCGCGCAGCGAACGGCCGGGGGTCCACTCGGCCACGACGATGCCGCCGGAGCTGCCGCGGACCACATCGAGCACCCTGGCCAGGCCGGGGGAATTGATCCGGCCGAGTCGCAGGGTGCGCGACAGCACCGCCTGCGGGCCGTCGTGACCGGAGTTCTCGCCCGAGGTCTGATCGGCGTCCACGAAGGTCAGCGCGACCTCGCGATCGAGCTTGATATCGAGTGCCTGCCAGAACTTCAGCCCCCGTGCACCGCCGTGACCGGCGAGCAGCCGGTACCGGCCACCGGCGACGGACGCGCCGGGGATGAGCTTGGGGCCGCGCTGGGCACGGTTGGCCGCGGCGCTGGGAGGCAGCTGCGGTGGGATCGGCAACATGCCGGTGTCGTGTGTCGGGTCGTGCGGCGGCATAGCCGAACGCGCGTCTTCTTCGTGCGTGTCGCGTTCGTCGGGCGCGTCGGTATGCTCGCTGTCCGCGGAGTCCGGCGTATCGGGCCCGACCTCGGTGGACATTCCTGCTGCCGCGCGCGCCGCAGAATCAGCGGCCGGGACGCCGCCCACCGCGTCATCGCTCACCCTTGGTCCTCCTTCGGCCTGAAAACCCGTGTCGGTCTGCGGAACAGCGTACGGGAACTGTGCTTTACCGGTGCTGTCAACAGCGCCCGGTCGAATGACGGGAAGCACCATGGTCTGGGTGTCCAAAGACTGCCCGTATGCGGGGAATCCATAGGTATCGGGACGGCGCAGGACGGTGGTCGCGTAGATGTCGTCTGCCGGGGTGTCGTCGAGTCCGAGATCCGGCGCGGGCGGGGTGATGCCGAGCTTGCGCGAGATCGCGACGGTGATGGCGACGACCTCGGGGATTCCGGCCAGACGCATCAGGCCGAAGGCCACCGAGAACATGACCACCGAATCGATGACGACGCGCAGCAGCGAGCCCGCGCCGCCGGAGACGCGGTCGAGTCCGGTCACCGTGTCGACGATCAGCATCACCGCGCCGCCTGCGATCGAGGCGAGCAACACTCTGGTCACAGTTCGGCCGACATTGACCATTCGCAAGTCGCCGAGACTGCGGTGCAGCAGCACGCCGCCGATCACCGCGCCCGCGGTGAATCCGAGGCCGGTGGCGACACCGAGAACGATCACCACGTCGTCACTGTCGCGGGCGATGACCGGGGCCAGTGCCGAGATCAAGATCTTGATCGTCGTGATGCCGAGGATGATCCAGGTCGGTGTCCATGCCTGCTCACGCGCGTAGAACACCCGCAGATGGATGAGCACGAGCGAATACGGGATGAGCGAGAACGCCGACCAGCTCACCGCGCTGCCGAGCCGCTCGGCGTCACCCGAGAAGCGCGCGTAGCCGTAGAGCGCCTGGCCGATCTCCGGGCCCGCGAGGGTCATGAAGGTGACGATCGGCAGCATCGCGATCATCGTGAGTCGCGTGGCTACGGACAGGTCGTCCACCACAGCGGGGGTGTCGTCGTCGGCGGCGCTGCGGCTCAGCCTCGGCATGATCGCGGTGAGCAGGGTTACCCCGATCACGCCGTAGGGCAGCTGCAACAGTGCCCATGCGTTCGCGAAGATCGCGGGACCCGCTTCGTCGGCCGAGGAGGCGACGTTGTTCGCGACCACCAGGCCCACCTGGCTGATCAGCACGTACAAGATGATCGCGATGCCCATCTTGCCGAACTGCTTGAGGCGCGCGTCGACGCCCCACAGCGGACGCAGGTTGATCCCGTGCCTGCGGATCGCGGGCAGCAGGCAGAGCGCCTGTGTCGCCACGCCCGCGGTGATACCGAGGCCGAGAACCAGCAGTTTCGGGTCGCTCATCCGCACGGGGTCGAGCGTGATCTCGCCCGGTGTCAGCGCGTAGACCGCCAGCACCGTCAGCGCGACCACATTGTTCATCACGGGGGCCCACGCACCCGGCTTGAACGCCTGCCTGGTGTTGAGGATCGCGGTGAACAGCGCGGACATGCCATAGAAGAGGAGCGCGGGCGCCAGCAGGTAGGTCAGCGCGACGGTCAGGTTCGTGTTCACCTTGCCGTCGGAGGAGACGAGCACGTGACCGGCCAGGATCGGCGTGGCCGCCAAGGTGAGCACCGTGGCGACGAACAGCACGGTGAAGGCCGCTGTGACCAATCTGCGTACGAACGCGGCGCCGTTGTCGGCGTCCTCCTGCTCGGCGCGGATCAAGGTCGGCACGACGATGGCAGTGAGCACGGCGCCGAGGACGAGCTCGGCGACCATGTTCGGGATCAGGTTCGCCGAGATGAACGCACTCGCGATGGCCGGACCGAGCACCGTCAGCAACAACAGCTGCTTGGCGAATCCGGTGATCCGGCTGATCAGTGTCGCGACCGCGATCGAACCCGAGTCCTTGAGCAGCTTCGCATTGGCACTCATCGGGGCGGCGTCGGCCTTGTGAGCAGGCTCGGCCGCTACCTTCTTCGGCCGGGCGATGACCTGAGTCCGCTCCGCCGACCGATCGCCGGCGGGACCGCTCGCCGGCCGTCCACGATCGTTGAAGCCGGCACCCGCCTGGCGCCCGTCTCGCGTGGGATCCGCGGCGGGCATCCCGGGGAAACTCGCTCGCGGCACCGGCCGACCCTGCTCCGGCGGAGCTTGCCTGCGTCCACCGGCTTGATCGGGCCGATCCTGCCTCGGAATGGCGCCGGACTGCCCACCACGCGGCGGGACCGGTCGTTGCTGGGGGAACTCGCCCGAGGGGTTCGGCCCGGATCGCCGCGGGGCGAATCCGTCCGGTCCGGGACGTTGCTGCTGGGGGAACTCACCCGAGCGCCCGGCGGAACCCGGTCCGGGACGCTGCTGCTGCGGGAACTCACCCGAGCGCGCGCCGGGACCAGGGCCCGGGCGCTGCTGTTGCGGAAACTCGCCGGAACGTGGCGCGGGCCGTTGCTGGGGAGGTGCGGGGCGACCATCCGGCCCGTAAGCCGCAGGGCGCGGTGGTCGGCCGGGCGGACCGGCAGGGGGCTGCGGCGCGCCGGGAGGGCCGCCTACACCGGGGCGCGGTGGCGGTCCGGGACGTTGCTGCTGCGGGAACTCACCCGAACGATTCGCCTGACCGGGCGGTCGTTGACGTGGAGCGGGCCCTTGGCGTTCGCCGTGCGGCGGCCGCTGCTGATCCGGGCGGTAGTCGGCCGGTCGTGGTTGACCCGGTGCCGGGCGGAACCCGGCCGGTGGCTGGTCAGCGGGGCGACCGGGAGCCGGTGCAGCGCCGTGATCCGGCCCGGGACGGTATCCGGCCTGGTCGGGGCGTACCCCGGGCCGAGGACCTGGCGCGGCGGGACGCTCACCGGGATGACGTGGCGCGCCGGGCAGATCCACCGCGGGCCGATTCCCCGGCGGACGAAACCCACCGGGCTGGTCGAACGCCGGATCACCGGGGCGTACCGGCGGCCGGCCATCGCGAGGTGCGGGGTCCGGTCGATGACCAGGCGCGCCGGGGCGTCGATCCACGGGTGGCACGGCCTCGTCACGGTCGGCGTCCTGTCCGGCCGTCATCCCACGTTCCCACGGAGCACTGGGAGCCCGGCGCAGGGTCGGGTCGTCGTCGTGGTCACGCCGATGAGCGGAATCATCGTCGCCCATCATGCCTCCTGTACCCGGCGTAACCCGCGAATCCCGCCGGTCCGATGAGCGTTTCGCTCACCAGTGCCACTCTCGTCCTTGTCTGTCATGGTGCCCTGACCGCGCGTCAGGCGCGGGTGTTCACTGCCGTTGCAGCCGCTGACGTGCGCGCCGCAGTCGACCCGCCCGTTCGACCGTCTCCGGGGTGAACCCCTCGTCGGCGGGGTCGGGTTGCCCACGGAACCGCCGCAGCAGTCGGCGCCCGGCCAGCAGCAACAGCAGTATCGCGGCACATGCGGTAATTATGGCCAGGGCCTGACCGTAGGCGTTCGAGCGCACCGAGACCGAGGTCGCCTCTCCTAGCGCTATCCCGTCCGGGGTGGTAAGGGCGATCGGAATGACCAGCTTACGGCTGTCGCTCACCTCGGTCGGGATCTGGAACGACCGGGTCCCGGACGGCGGAAGCAGCTGTTCGCCGATATCGGTGATGTTCGTCTCGGCAGGCGCTTCGATCCGGAACATCACCCGGATGGCGACGGGCAGTTCATTGCGCGCCACCAGCAACAACGGGCTCTGCTCCGAGGCCAGCGTGTACACCCCGCCCGGCGGCAGCACCGAGACCGAGGAGAACATCGTGTCCAGTTCGCGGGTCGCCTGGTCGATGCGCCGCTGGGCGTGCAGGTCGGCGAGCGTGTCGTTGTCGGCCCTGCGGTCGGACAGGCTCAGCGCGCGCAGCAGATCCTCCCGCGCCGGGGTCAGGAACGCGAGCGGGGTGAGCTCGGATTCGGGCAGTTCGACCAGCGCGCGCATCAGCTCGGTCACTCGGGCGCCTTGGTCGTGCACCGGTCCGATGAACCGTTCCGGCGCGGCGTCCTGGGCGGCGCGCGGCAGATATTCCAGCGCGAAGGGCCGCGGATCGGGCGCCTGCGTGACGAGGTCGGTGAAGCTGCGCGGGCTCGCGAGGTTGTTGCGGGTGAGCAGCTCGACCTGCTTGAGCAGCGCGACGCCTTCCTCCCGGCTGGCGCCCCACTGCTGCGGCGGCATCAGCAGCTGCGAGCGTGGCCGGTCCGGCGACGGATTGAGCGCACTCCACGCCATCGCGCCGAGCGCGTCCTGCAACCGGGCCGCGCGCGAGTCGTTGGTCACGTCGAATCGCACCTTCGACGGTGTGAACGACGGCGTCGGCGGATTCGATCCGACCGCGGCCAGCGCGGTCGCCGACCAGATGTCGAAGGTGGTCACCCGCAGCGCGGGATCGGTACCCGCGGCGGCGCCTGTGGGCGGTTCGACGCTCACTCCCGGCACCCGCACGACATCGGGCGCCGACTGTTCCCCACCGACGACCACATCGGGCGTGAGCGTGGTCGGGGCGGAGGTGAGCGCGTTGTCGGTGTCGGCGGGCGACCCGTCACCCGACACCGCGGAACCGGCCAGTACCGCCGTGCCGTATCCGTGCCGGCGCAACAACAGTCCCGCCGGATCGTCGATGCTGCCCGAGTCGGGCAGGCTCACCCCGCGCAGCGACTGGGTGCCGAGGATCGAGTCCACCACGTCGGCGGGCGCCAGCAGGGCCCGCGCCGACAGTCCCGGATCGTTCACCGCGGCCAGCGCCGACACGTCGACCTGCGCGAACGGCAGGGCCACCGTGCACATCGACCCGGCCAGCGCGCGCAACCGGTCGAGCCAGGCTTGCGCGTTCGCCGCCCCGGACCCCTCCCTGGTCGCCCCGCTCGGATCCGACGGACTGGCCAGCACCCGATAGCCGCGCGTCATCGTCTGCACGGTCGAGACCAGGTCGGGATCGATGGCGATGCACACCGATCCGGCCACACCTTTGTCTCTGCCCGGCGTGGGCACCACCGATTCCAGCGCCGCGACGAGCTGTTCGAGGCGCCCGCCCTTGCCGACCGAGGCCGCCAGTTCATCGTCGAGCAGTTCGGCCTGGCCGTTCACCGAGCCGGGTTTGCCCGCGACCATGCGGGGCCGGTCGGCCAGCGGCCAGATCATCGTGGTCGCGATCGGTGAGGCTTCCGGTGGCGTCGTCACCGGCGGTTCCGCGCTGCCGTCCACCCCGGTCGGCGGCAATCCGAGGACGGGGAGCAGGAATCGCGCGTCGTCGAGCCTGGCCTGGGTGCCGTAGGCCGGTTCACCGTTGACGTTGAGCAGCAGCGGATACACCCCGGGATCGGTGAGCCCGAGCGATGCCTCCGAGCCCGCGCGCAACGCGATGCTCACCGAGAACTGTTTGCGCTGACCGGGACTCAACTGCGGCGCCACATCCTGGAACGGACCGGTCACCTCGTAGTTCGCCTGGTCCAGCCGTAGCGAACTGCGCAACCCGCTCGGCGAATCCACCGCGGCGGCCCGCTGGATCCGCACGCTCACATCGTCGACGACCCGGTCGCCGATGTTGGTGACCGTGCCGGAGATGGTCAGCTTCGGGTCACTGCCGGTGGTGACCGTGCCCGGCGCCACCGCGTCCAGGGTCAGCTTGAGAAACTTCGGTGTTCCCGACTCGTCCGTTTGAGCGTGCGCGACCGCGGGCAGCAGCGTCATCGAACCCAAGATGGTCAGGACCGCCGTGATCAGCCGGATCAGTCCACCCGTCATCGCTTGCCGGTCTCCATCCGGTCGATCAATCGGTTCGCCACTTCGGCCAACCGCCGTTCGTCGGCGTAGGCCAATCGGGAATCCAACTCGCTCAACGGAACCCACGCAACCTGGGTCACTTCGACGTCGGCGTCGGACAGCTCACCGCCCAGACACCGCAGCAGAAAATGGTGCACGGTCTTGTGTACCCGTCTGCCCTCGGTGACGAACCAGTAATCGATGCTGCCGAGCTCGGCGACCACTTCCCCGTCGATCCCGGTTTCCTCGGCGACTTCGCGGATCGCGGTCTGCTCGGAGGTCTCACCCTCTTCGATATGCCCTTTGGGCAGCGACCACAACAGCCGTCCGCGACGGTCGGTGCGCCCGATCAGCGCGGCGGTGCGCTGTTCCTTCGGCCCGTCGAGTCCTTCGACGACCAGGCCGCCCGCCGAGGTTTCCCGGACGGTGCGCATGCGGGGTTTGCCGGCGTTGTTCGCCGAACCGCGCCGCCGCGGCTGGCGGCGTCGACTGTTCGCGCGATCGGCCGGAGGAGACACCTCGCCAGCTTAGCTGTGTTGTCTGCGCGCTGGCGCGCGCGTGTTCGCGGCCCCGAGGGGCCACCGGTTGGCCACCGTTGCTTGCTCCTTCGTCGCGTACGCAACGGCGGCCGACCGGCGACCCGGCCGCGAACCGCCCACTTCGTGGCCGCCGCTTCCCAGGGTCGCGGGTACGGGGCCGGGTGTGTTGAATAACCGGTTCGACGGGGTCGGTAGGCTGCTTTTCGTGGTTTCCCCTGACGTTGTCCCTGATGCTGTGGCGGATCGTCGTGCTCGCCTGCTGGCGGGGGCGGCGGTGACTTTGGGGCAGCTCAATGATGTTTTGGCGCCGCTCGGGGCGATGTTCGCCGAGCGGGGGCACAGTCTGTATCTCGTCGGTGGCAGCGTGCGCGACGCGGTGCTCGGCCGGCTCGGCAACGACTTGGATTTCACCACCGACGCGCGACCGGAGGTCGTGCAGGAGTTGATGCGTGGGTGGGCCGACCACCTGTGGGATACCGGCGGCTTGGCGTTCGGCACGGTCAGCGCGGCCAAGAACGATCAGCAGCTCGAGATCACCACCTTCCGCGCCGATACCTACGACCGGGTCTCACGCAATCCCGAGGTCACCTTCGGTGACACCCTCGAGGGCGACCTGGTGCGCCGCGATTTCACGGTGAACGCGATGGCGGTCAAGATCGCCGCCGACGGGTCGCTGGAATTCGTCGACCCGCTCGACGGCATCGAGGCGCTGCTCGACGGCGTGCTGGATACTCCAGCGGCGCCGCAGGATTCGTTCGACGACGATCCGCTGCGGATGCTGCGGGCCGCGCGCTTCGTCGCCCAGCTGGGTTTCGAGGTGGCGCCGCGGGTGCGTGCGGCGATCATCGAGATGGCCGATCAGATCGACCGGATCACCGCCGAGCGGGTGCGCGCCGAGCTCGACAAGCTGATCGGCGCCGACCACCCGATCGACGGCATCAACCTCATGTGCGACACCGGTCTGGCGCAGCGCGTGCTGCCCGAGGTGCCCGCGATGAAGCTCGAGATCGACGAGCACCACCAGCACAAGGACGTGTACCAGCATTCGCTGACCGTGCTGCAGCAGGCGATCGACCAGGAGGAAGGCGACGCCGACCTGGTGTTGCGCTGGGCGGCGCTGCTGCACGACATCGGCAAGCCCGACACCAAACGCAACGAGCCCGCGGGCGGCGTGAGCTTCCACCACCACGAGGTGGTCGGCGCGAAGATGGTGCGCAAGCGGATGCGGGCGCTGAAGTACCCGAAGGCGTTCACCGAAGAGGTTGCGCGCCTGGTGTTTCTGCACCTGCGTTTCCACGGGTACGGCAAGGGACAGTGGACGGATTCGGCGGTGCGCCGATATGTCACCGACGCCGACGACCTACTCGATCGCCTGCACAAGCTCGTGCGCGCCGACTGCACCACGCGCAACAAGCGCCGTGCGGCGGCCCTGCGCGCGACTTACGACGAGCTCGAGGAGCGGATCGCGGCGCTGCGCGAGCAGGAGGATCTGGCTCGGGTGCGCCCGGACCTGGACGGTAACGCGATCATGGAACTGCTCGGTCTGCCGCCGGGGCCCCAGGTCGGTAAGGCGTGGAAGTACCTGAAGGATCTGCGTCTGGACCGCGGCCCGATGACGCGGGAAGAGGCCGAAACGGCCCTTCGGGAATGGTGGGCTACCCAGAACTGATCAGAAGACGATCAGCGTTGTCCCCGCGATGATGGCGTCGCGGATCTGGGTCAGGTCGAACGAACCGGTGGTCTCGGGCAGTTCGAGCCGGAATTTCACCACGTCACCGCGCCGGTGCGCGTAGGAAATGCTGGCCCGGTTGGGTAGGTCGTCGAGCAGCAGCGCGGGCGCGGGTACCACGCGCTTGGGGAGCCGGATGCCGTACCAACTGGCCTTGCGGATGTCGAGGGTGAGCAGGTTGTCGTAGACCTGCCCGTCGACGACCGCCCGCATCTTGCGCGTGCGATGCGTCGCGACGATCTGTCCGCGCTCGTCGAGCCGCACCCGCCAGTCCAGGTTTTGCGCGTCCACCCAGTCCGCCAGCGCGCCGATGCCGATGGTGCCCTCGATGTCGAGCTGCTGGACCCGGACCTTGGTCGGCACACCGGGAATCAGCCGCACGCCGTGCGCGACCACGGTGACCGTGTCGAAGGGATGCGAGTCCCAGACCAGGTTCGACAACATCGTCTTGCTCTGGAAGTGCGCGCCGCGTCTGCGCAGCTTGAACGAGTCGAGGGTGGCGGTGAGGTCGTGCTCGAGCAGCGTGGCGTTGATCTCCTGGCCGCCGAAACGGCTGAGGATGCCCTCGCTGAGTACGGTCATCAGCACATCGGGCATGAGCGCGGTGACGGTGCCGGAGCCGAGGTCGGCGACGGGGTCGGCCCAGGACGTGGTGAAGCCGAGCCACTGGTCGATCCATGACGGGTCGAGCAGACGTTTGCCCATATCGACAGCGCCTGCCAGTGACCAGGACTTCGGATCGAAATACGTGGCCATGATGGCTTTGAGCGTACTTGGCCGCGTCGTCGGAGGCCATGAAGTGTGACCTGATGTTCGACGATGTTCGACCGGGGTCCACGGGTATGCCTGTTGAACAACGCCTCGGTGACATCGGTATGAATCTGTGCGTTCATGCTCGAAATACCGGGGTACATTCCCGGCGAGTGACCCGCGAAGACCGGAGGGCATCGCATGCCGCTGGACCTGAACAGTGACCTGGGCGAAGGCTTCGGCCCGTGGCGGATGGGTGACGACGCCGCCATGCTCGACATCGTGACCAGCGCGAACATCGCGTGTGGTTTCCATGCCGGCGATCCGACCATCATGCGCCGCACCTGCGAACTCGCGGTGGCCAAGGGTGTGCGGATCGGCGCGCACGTGGGCTATCGCGATCTGGTCGGTTTCGGCCGTCGCGATATCGCCATCGCCCCGGCCGATCTGCGCGACGAGGTGCTCTATCAAATCGGTGCGCTCGCGGCCTTCGCGCGGGCCGCGGGCGATCGGGTGCGCTATGTGAAACCGCACGGCGCGCTCTATCACGCGGCCGCCCGCGATCGCCTGCTCGCCGAGGCCCTTGTCGCCGCGGTGGCCGAAGCCGAACCCGGTCTCGCGCTGCTCGGACCGGCGGGTACCGAGTTGGAACGGGCCGCCCAGCGGGTGCGTTTCGTCGGTGAGGGATTCGCCGACCGGGCCTACACTGCAACAGGTTCGCTGGCCCCGCGCGGAGTTGCCGGGGCGGTGCTGTCGCCCGACGACGCCGTGGCCCAGGCGACAACTCTTGCGCTGTCAGGGACCGCGCGTACCGTAGACGGTCCCGGTACGGTCGCCGTGTCCGTGGCCAGCGTGTGCGTCCACGGCGACTCTCCGGCGGCCGTCGAGATGGCCCGCCGGATTCGGGGGGCGCTCGACGAAGCCGGGATACCGGTGGAGCCGTTCAGCTGAGGGGTGGGAGGCACGATGGACATCGATTGGAACGCGCGGATCCGACCCGCGGGTGACCGCGCCATGCTCATCACCCTCGACGATCCCCGCCCGGTGCAGCGCTTGGCCTCCGCGCTGCGCGTGCACGCGATCGCCGGCGTCGAGGATGTGCTGCCCGCGGCGGAAACCGTGCTGGTCACCATGCATTCGGTGAGCTATGGCGTGCAGGTCCGCCGTGAGCTCGTCGCACTGCTGGACCGGCTCGATCACGAGCTACCGCAAGCGGATTCGCCGGATGTTTCCCGTGGAACAGCGCCGGATTCCGAGCCGGTCGTGGAGATCCCGGTTCACTACGACGGCGCGGACCTGCCCGAGGTGGCCCGGTTGCTCGACCTGTCCATCCCGGAGGTGATCGCGGCGCACACCGGCACCGTCTGGCGGTGCGCGTTCGTCGGTTTCGCGCCCGGTTTCGGCTATCTCACCTCACCCGACGGCAGGCTCACGGTGCCGCGCCGCACCCATGCCCGCACGGCCATCCCGGCGGGCGCGGTGGCGCTGGCGGGCGGATATTCGGCGGTCTACCCGCGCGGCACGCCGGGCGGATGGCAGTTGATCGGCACCACCGATCTGCGAATGTGGGCGGTGGACCGCGATCCACCCGCGTTGGTGCGGGCGGGTTCGTCGATCAGGTTCGTCGCTTCCGAGGAATAGCTGCTTCGGCGGAAAATCAAGGGCTGCTCAACGGTGCGCCGCCTCGACAGCGAATCGGGGAGAGATCGCATGCAGATCTTCATCGAGCGGGTGGGGCCACTCGCGACGGTGCAGGACCTGGGCAGACAGGGCTGGTTCGATTCCGGCGTCGGCCAGGCGGGTGCGGCCGACCGCGGGTCACTGCGGCTGGCGAACCGGCTGGTCGGTAATCCGGAGGACTTCGCCGCCATCGAAGCGCTGCTCGGCGGCCTCGCTCTGCGCGCCGACGGTCACCTCACCGTCGCGGTCACCGGCGCGCCCGCCCCCGCCACCGTCGACGGCACCCCGGTCGGGCATGCGAGTGTGCTCGAACTCGACGAAGGCCAGGTGCTGCGACTCGGCCTGGCGAACACCGGCCTGCGCAGTTACGTGGCGGTGCGCGGCGGCATCGATGTGGCCAAGGTGCTGGGTTCACGCAGCCGCGACACGTTGTCCGGCATCGGTCCCGACCCGCTGGTAGTCGGCACGCAGTTGCCGGTCGGGCCCCCGCCGCGCACCCTCCCGACCGTGGAATTCGCGCCGGTTCCGCTGCCGCCGGAAGTGCTCACGGTTCGAGCGTGTCCTGGCCCCCGCGCGGACTGGTTCACCGATCCCGATCAGCTGTTCCGCGGTTCCTGGATCGTTTCCACCGACACCGACCGGGTCGGCGCCCGGCTGGATCGCGCCGACGGACCGCCGCTGGTGCGGTCGATCGGTCGCGAATTGCCCTCCGAGGGTGTGGCGCTGGGCTCGGTGCAGGTGCCGCCGAGCGGTCAACCGGTCGTCTTCCTGGCCGATCATCCGATCACGGGCGGTTATCCGGTGATCGCCGTCGTGCTCGATGCCGATGTCGACCGGGTCGCGCAGGCTCGCCCCGGCGACCGGCTGCAGTTCGTGGTGGCGTCCTGACTCAGCGCGGCGGATTCAATCGCGCGTGCATGAGGTACACGTTGTAGCTGTCCCACGCCGACATCGTGAAGTACAGATCCTGCGCGGTCGACCAGGGATGGATGAACCCGCCGTACGCCTTCGGATACATCTCGGTGGACACCAGCGGCACCGTCGAGGTCCAGGCGCCCTGCGGCTGGCCCGCGGTCCGCAACACGATCTGGCTCGCGGCCGAATCGAGATAGACCATCTGCCACTGCCGGCTTTCCTCGTCGAACCGCACCGACAGCTCGCTGGCCATCCCGTTCACGAGCGGTGTCGCCGAATTCTGCGCCGCGGGCGCCCAATTGCCGTCCACCCAGTACTGATAGGCCGTCTTGTTGAGCACGTCGGCCTTGCGCACCCTGGCCAGGCCGATCATCCCGATCCGGCCGTTGGGCGTGCCGAACATGTAGACGTAATCCCCGTGCGGCACCATCGCCGCTACCTGGAACTGCCCGAGCCCGAACATGTTCTCCCAGCGAGCATGCTGATCCTTGGTCCAGGTCGAGCCGCCGTCGTCGGAGTAGGCGAGTCCGCCGTAGTTCGTCATCCACATGCCGGGGATCTTCGACCAGTGGTTCACCGACATGTAGCTCATGAACTGCCGTTTGCCGAGCGCGAACCCCGAGGTCGGGATCGTGGTGGTCTCCCAGTTCTTGATCTTGCGGCTGCCGAGGAGTTCGGCGGCGTGGCACGGGCTGTCCTGCACCATCGAGTCGATGGTGATGCCGTCGCTCAGATCCTTGTCGGTGCTGTAGGCCAGCACATTCGAGCGCCAGTCGGCGCCGTCGGAGCCGGCGCCGCCGTAGGCCCAGCCCTCGCCGAAGGTGTCGCCGAAAACCATGGCGACCTTGCCCGGTTCGGTTTCCCAGAACAGCCCGAGATCGGTGCCGTCGACCTGCCAGCGCATATCGGTCCGGTTGGTCGAGCCGTGTCCGGTGACCTGGTCCACGAGGCGGACGGACTCCACCTTCGCGGGCACGACCGGCGCCGCGAGCGGACCACGTTCGATCGGCCGGACCACCGGTTCGGGTGCTTCCTGGGCCGGTTCGCTCTCGCCGCCGGGCACCGGGATCGGAATCGGCTCGATCTCCGGGTTGATCCTGATCCGCGGCAACGCGATCGCCGAACCGGTCGAGGTGGACTCGTCCGTACTTTCCGGTTCCGGTTCCGGCGTGTCGCGGACCTCCGGGCACGGATTGCGGCACGGATCCGAGGGCAGCGGAACCTGCGCCACGCGCGTGTTGTCGTGCGGCGGGTCGGGAATCGGCACCGGAGTCAGCTGCGGCACCCAGACCGGGATATCGATGCTCGGCGGCAGGACGGGCGCGGGCGGCGCGGCCGGGTCGGGCAGCCGGTTGACCGGGTCGAATCCTGTTTCCCCGCAGAGATTCACCGGCGGGGGCACCCACGGCAGCGGGCCCGCCTGCGCGGGGACGGCGAGGATGGCGGACAGCACCACACCCACGGCGGCAGTTCCGTGCGATACCGGTCTTGCGCGCATCTGGCTCCCTCGAATCGGTGTCGGCGAGGAACACCTGTGATCTTGTGAGAACTTACCGGAACCGATCGCTGTTGCCGTGCGTCCAAACACATGTGAACGAAATCGAGTACGTCTTCGGAACCGGCGACGCGGTCGTGCACCACTGGTCGAGCCACGACGAACTGGCCGACACGAGCGTCGTCGACGCCCTCTGGATCGATTACGACACCGCCGTCGACCACGACACGCTCCTCCCCGATATCCCGTTGGCCACCGCCGATCACCGAACGGTGCTGGCCCAGGAACCCGCGGGCACGCTCAGCAGGCCACCCTGGCTCGACGGGAATTGAGCGCGATGGCCGCGATGCCGAGGGCGTACACCCCGGCGCCGGCCAGCACCACCCCGATCGAACGTCCGTCGGCCGGGATCACCAGCGCGGCCACCGCGATCGCCAACACGAAGCAGACGTTGAACACCGTGTCCTGCAGGGCGAATACCTGCCCGCGCTGGTCGTCGTCGATGTCGATCTGCATGCTCGCGTCGCCGGTCAGCTTGATCGTCTGGCCGGCGAGGCCCAGTCCGAACGCGCCTGCCAGCAGCAGTCGGTGCGCGTTGTCGACCGCGGGCCCGGTCGCCAGCGCGATCGGCGTCACGAGCGTGAGCTGCACGATCACCGCCGTCGAGAGCCCCAGCAGTACCGTGCGCGGCCTGCCGAGACGCGGAATCAGGATCGGTGTGCCGATCGCGGCCAGCAGCATGCCCGCCGCCGCGAAGCCGATCGCGACCCCGAAGCCGACCAATCCGCCGCTCATCTCGGTGCCGTCGCTGGGCTGACGCAGCACCAGCACCATGATCAGCGTGTTCATCCCGAAGACGATGCGATGCGCGCCGATTCCGATCATCGCCGTGGTCACCTGGGCCGAATGCCACACCGCCCGCGCGCCGGTGCGCAGACCGGTCGCGATGGCGTGCACGGTGCTCTCGGTCCCGGCCGAGCCGCGGTCGGGCCCGAGCACATGCGGGCGGAACCCCAGGGCCAGCACCGCGCCGACCAGCGAGCCGATCCCGCTCAACGCCACCGCGACCGCCGAGGCCGCGTCACCCGCGCCGATCAGCGCGATCACCGCCACCGACGCCGCGGCGCCGATCCCGGCACACACCGAGGCCACCGTCGCCAGCACCGAATTCATCGGCACCAGCCAGCGCTGCTCGAGCACGCGCGGCAGCGCCGCCGACACACCGGCCAGCACGAACCGGCTGATCCCCACCGTCGCCAGGGCCAGCACCAACAGTGGCGTCTCCCCTACCCCAACGAACAGCCCGATCGCGGCCACGCCGATCAGCACCGCCCGCGCCACACTCGCCACCAGCAGCACATTGCGCCGATCCCACCGATCCAGCAGCGCACCCGCGTACGGCCCGAGCACCGAATACGGCAGGAGCAGCACCGCGAAACCGGCGGCGATGGCCAGCGGATCGGTCTCGCGTTCCGGATTGAACAGGATCGCGCCCGACAGGGCCGCCTGGAACATCCCGTCACCGAACTGCGCCGCCAGCCGCAACAGGGCAAGGCGGGGCACCCGCGGGTTCCGGCGGACCACCTCGCGGGTGTCGCGAAGCAGATGTCTCATCGAGATCGGCTGCTCATCCGCCGGATTCGAGCCGTCAGGGGGATGAGTCGACACGTCATGACCATAGTGGTGCCAGAATTGAAGGGTGACGCCCACATCGACGACACCACCGCGGATCGAACTACACCGCGGTGGCGACCGGATGAAGACGCGGATCCCGTGGCTCGACTCCAAGCATTCGTTCTCCTTCGGCGAGCACTACGACCCCGACAACACCCATCACGGGCTGCTGCTGGTGAACAACGAGGACGTGGTGCTGCCCGGCGAGGGCTTCGACACCCATCCGCATCGGGACATGGAAATCGTCACCTGGGTGCTCGGCGGCAGCCTCGTGCATCAGGATTCGCTCGGCCACAACGGCGTCATCTACCCGGGTCTGGCCCAGCGGATGAGCGCGGGCACCGGCATCCAGCACTCGGAGAAGAACGATTCGTGGCGCCTCGACGGCAAGACCCACGACGAGCCCGTGCACTTCGTGCAGATGTGGGTGGTTCCGGATGAGCCGGGCGTCGACCCCGGCTACCAGCAGCTCGAGATCGATGACGAGCTCGCGCGCGGCGATCTGGTGACGGTCGCGTCGGGCTTACCCCGCTATCGCGACCGCACGGCCATCGCGATCAATTCCTCGCATGCCGCCATGCACGTCGCCAGGATGACGGCAGACAGTCCCGGAGTCACCCTCCCCGATGCTCCCTACCTGCACGTTTTCGTCGCGCGAGGGGAGGTCGACGTCGAGGGCCTCGGCACCCTGTCCCAGGGCGACGCGATCCGGCTGACCCGCTCCGGCGGCCAGTTGGTCCGTCCGCACGGTGACGCCGAGGTGCTCGTCTGGGAGATGCACGCGCGCCTCGGCGGCGGGTGAGTTCAGGCCGAACCCGGCTGCCGGGTCAAGGTCGCCGACTTGGCATTGGTCCTGGTAGCGGCGACGATCTCGGCGAAGTCCGGTCGGAAATCGCCGTCGGGCGCCTGCATCCAGGTGCGATACCCACTGCGCTCGTCGGCCGGCGACGGCAGCACCACATCGCTACCGGGCAGCGCGACCGAGGCGCACACCCGGAACAGCTCGGCGAACAGCGCGGTGTCGAGGTAGGAGTTGTCGACCGGCCCGGTGAGGAAGGTCCAGCGACCGGAGCGTGGGTGGGCGATGATCGGTCCGCAGCGCAGGCCCCGGGTGACGAGCAGTCCGCGGACCCGTTCGCCCAGCGTCGAGGGCATCACCACCGCGCCGACCGAGCCGATCTCGAGCACGATGCGCCCCAGCGCCGCGTCGACGACGCCGTAGAGGCCATGGTGCTTGCGGTATTGGCGACAGCGCGCCAAAGCGTCCTGGGTGGCCGAGTATTCCTCGGCCGCCGTATACCCGCCCTTGTCCTCATCAGTGTGCAACGTGCTCATCACGACCTCGTCTCTGTCGACGGTGGTTCGATGTAGCTGTGAGTTCGCTCGATTGGGGCGAATCTCGGCGAGAGGTGGAGCATCACGACCAGGTGGCGCGGAAACTTTTTCATAACGGCAGGACGTGAGGGAAAAATGCCGTTCTACGCAGCCTATAGCCGCACAACCGCGCTGACAATAGTCAGTAGCTGGTGTGTCGATCAGCGTACGATATTCGCCCATGGCTCCCGTTTCGCCGACCGTCGCGCGGTGGGAACTCGTCCTGCGTCTGCGCGAACTGCGTGAGCAGCGCGGATTCGACTCGGCCGGGTTCGCCCGTCGCGTCGGGTTCACGCCCGCGAACTGGTCGCATGTGGAGAAGGGCAGGCGGGTACTCACCCGCACCACCATCGAACCGGTTCTCGACGTTCTCGATGTCACGCCCGACGAACGTCTCGAGCTGCTCGCCCTGCTCGAGGCGAGTAAACAGCGCGGCTGGTGGACGACGGCCTCCTCGGCGCTGATCGGTTCCGAATTGCAGCGGCTGTACGGGATGGAGGCCGGCGCGCAGAGCATCCGCAGCTACGACAGCATGATCGTGCCCGGCCTGTTGCAGACCGAGGCGTACGCGCGGGCGCTGATCAGCGCGGATGTGATGATTCGACCCGTTCAGGTGGACCAATTAGTCGCTATACGACTGCGTCGTCAGCAGCGGCTGCACGGGTCCGATCCGCTGGAACTCACCGCGGTGCTCGGCGAGGCGACCCTGCGTCAGCAGACCGGCGGCAGCGAGGTGCTGCGTGAGCAGTTGCGGCACCTGGTCGCGCTGGTGCGCGAACTCGACACCGTCGACGTGCGCGTCATTCCGTTCAGCGCGCCCGAAGGGGCCGTGCTCGGCGGTTCCAGCTTCCATTTGCTCGACTTCGCAAGCGATCAGCTACCTACCTTCGCGTGGGCCGAGAGCGCGGTGTTCGGCGGCCATGTCGACGACGCCGACCAGGTCCGCGATCTCGGCTTCGCCTACGTGCGCGCTCGCGAGCAATCCCTTTCCCGCACCGAATCTCTCGCCCTGATCAGGGAGTATGCAAGCGTGTAAGATTCGGGGTATGTCCACCACCGCTCGCCGCCGCCCGGCCGAACACGGCTGGTTCACCTCGTCACGCTCCAATAACGGCAACCAGTGTGTCGAGGTTCGTTTCGATGGAGACGCTGTCCAGATACGAGACAGCAAATTCCGCCGCAACCCGATGAACGCCGGCCTGGACGAGCCCATCATCACCGTCGACGCCCCCCTGTGGACAGCCTTCCTCCACTGCCTCCTCACCGCCCGCCCCCACCCCGACCTGGTCGCCCACACCTCCCCCGACGGCTCGACCACCCTCCGCCACGAAGCCGTCCTCCTGCACTTCACCGCCGACGAATGGAACGCCTTCGAAGCCGGCGTCCGAGACGACGAGTTCGCCTGCGTGTAAGACCACGTCGCCGGCCGCCGGTATTTCGGCATACTGGGGGGCGTGACTTCTGATCTGAGTGCTCCCTCCGGTATTGATCTGTCCTTCCGCGATCAAGATGTGCGGGTGCAGGACGATCTGTTCGCGCATGTCAACGGGCAGTGGTTGGCCGGGTACGAGATTCCGGCCGACCGGGCTGTCGACGGTGCGTTTCGCACGCTCTACGACCAGGCCGAGCTGGATGTGCAGGCGATCATCACCGATAGCGCGGCCGGCGCGGCCGACGATGCTGATGCCCGCAAGATCGGGGATCTGTTCTCGAGCTTCATGGACACCGATGTGGTCGCGGCGGCCGGGTTCACGCCTGTCGCCGAGGAGCTGCGCGCGATCGCCGAGGTCGGCGATCCGAGCGCGTTCGCCGCGCTGCTCGGGCGCTTGCAGCGCACGGGGGTCCGTGGCGCGCTCGCCTACTACGTGGACACCGACGACAAGAACTCCACCCGCTACCTCGTGCACGCGACCCAGTCGGGCATCGGGCTGCCCGACGAGTCCTACTACCGCTCCGACGAGTTCGCGCAGATCCGCGACGCCTACCTCGCGCACATCACCAAGACGTTCACCATCGCCGCCGCGGACGCGTCCCTGGCGGGCCTGCTCCCCGCTGACCCGGCCGACGCCGCCCGTCGCGTGTTCGAGCTGGAACGCACACTCGCCGCGGGCCATTGGGATGTGGTGCGGCGCCGTGATGCCGAAAAGAGCTACAACCTCACGACTTTCGAAGACCTGGTCGCCGAGAATCCGGAATTCGACTGGGCCGCTTGGGTAGACGGTGTCGCCACCGGACTCGACCGTGACGGCACGGACCTGTTCGCCGAGCTCGTCGTGCGCCAGCCCGACTACCTGCGCGCTTTCGCCTCCGCCTGGGCCGAGGTGCCGCAAGCGGATTGGCAAGCGTGGGCGGCGTGGCAGGTGCTGCACGCGCGCTCGGGGTTCCTCACCGACGAGATCGTCGAGGAATACTTCGACTTCTACGGCCGCACCCTCACCGGCGCCGAGGAGAACCGCGAACGCTGGAAGCGCGGGGTGTCGCTGGTGCAGGAACTGCTCGGCGAAGCGGTCGGCAAACTGTATGTGGCCCGGCACTTTCCGCCGCAGGCCAAGGCCCGCATGGTGGAGCTGGTGGCCAATCTCCAGGAGGCCTACCGCCGCAATATCGCCGACCTCGAGTGGATGGGCCCCGACACCCGCGCCGCCGCACTGACCAAGCTGGAGAAGTTCACCCCCAAGATCGGCTACCCCGACACCTGGCGCGACTACTCCGCGGTCGAGATCGACGCGAGCGACCTCGTCGGCAACTACCGCCGTGGCCATGCCGCCGACCATGACCGTGACCTGGGCAAACTGGGTGGCGAAGTCGATCGCGGCGAATGGTTCATGACCCCGCAGACCGTGAACGCCTACTACAACCCCGGCATGAACGAGATCGTGTTCCCCGCCGCGATCCTGCAGCCGCCGTTCTTCGACATGAACGCCGACGACGCCGCCAACTACGGCGGGATCGGCGCGGTGATCGGCCACGAGATCGGGCACGGCTTCGACGACCAGGGCGCGAAGTACGACGGCGACGGCAACATGCAGGACTGGTGGACCGACGAGGACCGCGCCGAGTTCGGCAAGCGCACCAAGGCCCTGATCGACCAGTACAACGTGCTCTCCCCCGCCGACCTCGACGACGAGCACACCGTGAACGGCGAATTCACCATCGGTGAGAACATCGGCGACCTCGGTGGGCTGTCCATTGCCCTTGCCGCCTACAAGATTTCGCTCGAAGGCAAGCAACCTCCGGTGATCGACGGCCTCACCGGCCTGCAGCGCGTCTTCTACGGCTGGGCGCAGGTGTGGCGCACCAAGGCCCGCACCGAGGAGGCCATCCGCCGCCTCGCCGTCGACCCGCACTCCCCGCCGGAGTTCCGCTGCAACGCGGTGATCCGCAATATCGACAGCTTCTACGAGGCTTTCGACGTGACTCCGGCGGACAAGCTCTACTTGAAGCCGGAGGAACGTGTGACCATCTGGTGACGAGGTCTCGACCCTGCCGGTCGCCGGTAGGGTCGAAACCCACTGCATCGGAGAGGGACAATTCTCATGCGTCACCAGCAGGTAGCCGACAACGTCTTCACCATCGCGGGCACGGACGTGAACATGGTCCTACTCCGCGAGGGTCGTGACCTCACCCTGATCGACGCGGGGTGGTACGGCGACGCCGGCCTGATCGAAGCCACCATCGAGGCACTCGGTCATCGCCCGGAAGACATCACCGCGGTCCTGCTGACCCATGCGCACCTGGACCACGTCGGTGCCCTCAACCATCTCCAGGCGAAGTACGGCATCCCCGCCTACACCAGTCACCTCGAGGTGGCCCACGCCAAAGGCGAGGTTCACGAGTCCGCCACGCCGCTCGACGTGATCAAACGCCTCACCGATGTCTCCACCTGTGCCTGGGCCCTGCGGATCACCCGCGCGGGCGGCCTCCGCAAGAACCAGGTCCCCCATATCCAGCCCTTCCGCACCGCGGGCGAGCTGGATCTGCCCGGCCGCCCCACGCCGATCCCCACCCCGGGACACACCTCGGGCCACTCCGCCTTCCATCTCGCGGCGGCCGGTGTGGTGGTCACCGGCGACACTCTGGTTACCGCCCATCCCACCTCGAAATTCGAAGGCCCCCAACTACTTCCCGACTTCTTCAACCACTCGACCCCGGAAACCCTGACGGCGCTGGAGGCCCTCGAGCCTCTCGCCGCCGACCTGGTCCTCCCCGGCCACGGCGGCCCCTTCACGGAGGGCATCGGACAAGCCGTCGATCGGGCGCGGACCCACGCGAGAACCGAACGACGAAAGTAGCGAGTAGTCACCTCGTTGCTGTCGTTTCCTTCGGCAAGCGCGAGTAGCGAACGAGCAAGTCGAGTTTCTGTTAGCGAAAGTACAGTAAGAGCAGATGGATTGGCCGGCCCACCGCACGGAGCAGCGTTCCTGGCAGGCGCGTGACGGACGAGGTCCGCGAGTCGGCCCCGTCCCCGAGCAGGCGGCGGTGTCGATCCCCCCGCGCATCGCCGAACTCGACTTCGCCACCCGGCGAACAACATCGGCCAGCGAGGCCGCGGTGATCGCGGTGACCCATCTCGAAGCCGGCCAGGGCCAGTACTCGGCACCGCTGCGCGAATTCCTGCTGCGCAGCGAGGCGGTCGCGTCGTCGCGGATCGAGCACATCGATGCCGGGTGGCGAGCATTCAGCAAATCCTTCGGCGGCGCGACGACCGGACCTGAGGCGGCGTCACAGGTCGGCGCGGTGCGGGCACTCACCGGACTGGTCGACAGTGCGGCGACCGGCCGGATCACGGAGGCGAATCTGCTCAGCGCCCATCGCGTGCTGATCGCTCCGGAGTGGGAGAAGGCGGGACGCTTCCGGACCGTCCAAACCTGGATCGGCGGTAGCGATTACACGCCGCTGCACGCCCTGTATGTACCGCCGCCGCCGGAGCTCGTGCCCGAATTGGTGGCCGACCTGCTCGCCTTCGTGGCGCGGGGTGATCTGCCGATCCTGGTCCAAGCCGCGATCGCGCACGCGCAGTTCGTGTCGATCCACCCGTTCGTCAGCGGCAACGGCCGGATCGGCCGCGCCCTGGTGAGCGCCATTCTGCGCAGACGCGGGCTGACCGACAGAGTCACCGTTCCCCTGGCATCGGTCATGCTCGCCGACACCTCGCGCTATTTCGCCCAACTGGCCGCCTACCGCGCCGGCGCCGCCGACGAATTCGTCATCTATCTGGCGCTCGCCGCGGTGTACGCCAGCGAGGCGGCGATCGACTCGGCCCGCACTCTCGCCGTGCTCCCCCAGCGATGGCGAGACCGCGCCCGCCCCCGCGGCGGTTCCGCGGACGAGGCGCTCTTGGCGAACCTGCTCGAGCACCCGATTCTCACTGTCGCCGACGCGAACGCCATCACGGCGACTACTGATTCGGCTACCTACCGTGCCCTCGAACGACTCGTCGAGGTGGGCATCCTCGACGTCGTCTCCGACTCCAAACGAAACCGAATATGGGCCGCCACCGACATCCTCGCCGAACTCGACGCCCTCAACGCCGCGATCGGGCGACGCACAGCGGCGGGTCTGTCCTAGCGCAAGCGCAGTTCGGTGTCCGCGTCGAAGAAGAACACCTCTTCGGGCTTCGGTCGCAGATGCAGGGTTTCGCCGAGGGTGGTCTGGAAGCGGCGGTCCACCCGGACGACGATCTTGCCGGAGCGGGTGGACCAGTCGGTGCCCGCGCCGTGGGTATAGACGAAGGATTCGGCGCCCAGTTCCTCGAGCAGTTCGGCGACGACGGTGATGCCGGCGGGATCGGTGGTGACTTCCCAGGATTCGGGGCGGATGCCGAGAACCACGCGCGCTCCGGAAATGGTGCGGGGCACCGGGATCCGCAGTCCGTCGAGCACTGCCTCGCCCTCCACCACGGGGGCTTCGAGCAGATTCATGCCGGGTGAACCGATGAAACCGGCGACGAAGGTGTTCAGCGGATTGTCGTACAGCTCACGCGGAGAGGCGATCTGCTGCAGGGTTCCGTCGCGGAGCACCGCGACACGGTGCCCCATCGTCATCGCCTCCACCTGGTCGTGGGTGACGTAGACGGTGGTCGTGCCGAGCCGCTGCTGCAACGCGGCGATCTGGGACCGGGTGCTCACCCGCAACTTCGCATCCAGGTTGGACAGCGGCTCGTCCATGCAGAACACCTGGGGGCGTCGCACGATGGCGCGGCCCATGGCCACGCGTTGACGCTGGCCACCGGAGAGCTTGGCCGGTTTGCGGTCGAGCAGCGGCTCGAGTTCGAGCATCGCCGCGGCTTCCTTCACCCGAACCAAGGTGTCGGACTTCGACATTCCAGCGTTGCGCAGCGCGAAGCCCATGTTCTCGGCGACGGTCATGTTCGGGTAGAGCGCGTAGCTCTGGAACACCATCGCCACGTCGCGGGCGCGCGGCGGCAGGTCGGTGACATCGCGCTCGCCGATCCGAATCGTGCCCGCCTCCACGGATTCCAGTCCGGCCAGCATGCGCAGGCTCGTCGACTTACCGCAGCCGGAAGGCCCGACCAGCACGAGGAATTCACCATCGGCGATGTCGATGTCGAGTGCGTCGACGGCGGGGGCGTCGGCGCCGGGATAGCGATGGGTCACACCGTCGAACTGCACTGTCGCCATGGCGAATTCTCCTAGCGGGGAAAGCGAAACGGGCCGGTGGTCACAACGAACCACCGGCCCGTGGGGGAACTACTTGGGCAGCTTGGGCGTGATCTGCCGGTCGATGATCGCCTGCACGTCGGCGGCGACCTTCGCGAGGACTGTTGCCGGATCGGCGTTCTGGAGACCGATCTGCTCGTAGCCGGTTCCGATGATCTGATCGGCGCCGGGCACGAACACTCGCGCGTAGTCCTGCGACTTCGCTACCGAGAGCTGGTCGATGGCGACCTTGGAGTTGGGGTTCTTCGCCAGGAAGTCGATCTCGCTCGGGTCGGTCACGGCCGACTTGCGCACCGGCATGTAACCCGTGTTCTGCGTGAAGTACGCCGTGTTGGCCGCGTTGGTGATGAACTCGATGAACTTGAGCGCGTTGACCTTTCGCGTGTCCGAGATCCGCGACGGAATCGCCAGACCGGCGCCGCCGGTGGTGACGCCGGGACCGTTCGGATGCGGCAGGAACGCGGTGCCGACCTCGAACTTGCCGTCGGCGTTCTTCTTGATGCCCTTGAGATCACCGGTGGAGGCGATGGTCGAGGCCGCGACGCCGGTGCCGAAGTCGACCGCGATCTGCGGACGGATCGCGGCGTACTTCTTGACGTTGATCGAGTCGCGCAGGTAGGTGGCCGCGGCGATCGAACCGGGATCGGTGAACTTCAGCTTCCACTGATCGGAGTAGGCGCCGCCGAAGGTCCAGTTCGGGCCCTGGAAGGTCCAGCCCAGGTAGTTCTTGGCGTCACCCCAGGCGTGCGCGAACTTGTCGGCGCCGACGAGCGACTGCAGCTTCGGGCCCCACTCGTCGAATTCCTGCCAGGAGTTCGGGCCGCGATCGGGCAGTCCGGCCTTCGCCCAGACGTCCTTGTTGTAGTAGAACAGCGGCGTCGAGCGGGCGTAGGGCAGCGCGTAGTGCTTGCCGTCGAACAGGTAGTCGGCGGCGAGTGAGTCGACGTAGTCGCCCAGCTGCACACCCGCGGCGCCGAAGTGCCCGTCGAGCGGTTCGATGGCCTTGCTCAGCGCGTAGTTGAACCACCAGACATCCGACAGCACCACAACATCGGGCAGGTCACCACCGGTGAGCGCGGCGTTGAACTTCTGCGCCACCTCCTCGTAGTTCTTGCCCGCGTCGACCAGGTTCACCTTCAGGTCGGGGTGCGCGGTCTGGAAGCGGTTGATCAGCTCCAGCTCCAGCTCCTTGGAGGTGCCGGGGTGGTTGGACCAGAAGGTGATGGTGTTGGCGTCACCGGAATCGCCGGATCCGCCGCCGGTGCCCGCGCACGCGGACAGCGCCGCGGCAGCGGCGACGCCACCGGTCAGGCCGAGGAAGCCACGGCGACTCAACGCCGGGAATCGTGAGTTGGACACTGGCGAACTCCTGTTCGAGATTTAACCCTTGACCGCACCGGAGGTGAGGCCCTTGATCATGTGACGTTGCAGGGCAAGGAAGACGATGAGGATCGGCAGCATCGTGAGCACGGTGCCCGCCATCACCGGCCCCCAGTTGGTGACGCTGGGGTTCTCGGTGTTCTGCAGCAGGGTCAGGCCGACCGGCAGCGTCGCGACGTCGGCGGAATCGGCCATCAGGAACGGCCAGAGGTACTCGTTCCACTCGTTGACCAGCGTGACCACCGCGAACGCCACCATCGTCGGCCCCGACATGGGCAGCACCACGCGAGTGAGCAGCCGCCACCAGTTCGCCCCGTCCATCCGCGCCGCCTCGATCACCTCGGCGGGCAGCGACAGGAAGTGGTTGCGCATCAGGAAGGTGCCGAAGGCGACGCCGCAGAGCGGAATGATGATGCCCTGGAAGGTGTTGCGCCAGCCGAGCTGGGCGATGAACGCGTAGTTGGAGATCACCGTGATCTGGTTGGGCACCATCAGCGCCGCGATGATCACCAGGAACACGATGTTCTTGCCGGGGAAGCGCAGGAACACCAGGCCGTACGCGCTGAACACCCCGAGCGCGAACTTCACCACCGACACCACGCCGGTGACGATCAGTGAGTTCCGCAGGAACGTCCAGAACGGCACCGTGGTGGTGGCGTGGCTGTAGTTCTCCGGGTGCCAGCTGTGCGGCCAGTAGACCGCGGGCTGGGTGTAGATGTCGGAGCGGTCCTTGAGCGAGGTGATCAGGATCCAGAACAGCGGGACACCGACGATGATCAGCACGCACACCATCGCGGCGTAGCCGAGGAGGGTCACGGCGCGTTCGCGGCGCCGGTACGAAAGCGTTTGCGGGCCTACATGTTTCATCGTTCGCCTCGGTCCATCACGCGCACCTGGATCAACGTGACCACCAGCAGCACCACGAACATGATCGTGGCCACGGTGGCGCCGTAGCCGGCCCGGAAATTGCGGAACGACTCTTCGTACACCTGGAACACCATCGTCGTCGTGCCGTTGCCGAGCGGTCCGCCGCGCGTCATCACATTGATGATGTCGAAGACTTGCAGCGAGTTCAGCAACACGGTGATCGACAGAAAGAATGTTGTCGGACGCAGTTGTGGCAGAAGGACTTTCGTGAATCGGGTCCAGCTGCTCGCACCGTCCATTTCGGCTGCTTCGAGCAATTCGGCGCGCACGCCTTGCAGCGCGGCCAGATAGATCACGAAGGCATAGCCGAGGTTCTTCCAGATGTAGGTGAGCGTCACCATGAACAGCGCCCAATCCGGGTCCTGATAGAAATCCGGCACATTGTCGACTCCGAGCCGGTGCAGGACATCTTGTACCAGACCGAAACTCGGATCGAAGATGAATTGGAAAGCTACGCCGATCGCCGCGCCCGAAATCACGAACGGCGCGAAAATTGCCGAGCGGACTACATTGCGCCCGAACAGTTTTCGATCGAGCAGCATGGCGAGTGCAAGACCGAGCGCCATACTCACCACGACGGCCGCCGCGGTGAAGATCACCGTATTGCTGACGACCTTCCATGAGTCGTCGCGCTGCCACCACTCGATGTAGTTGTCGAACCCGACCGAATTCGCCACTGGATCAGCGATATTCCAGTCGGTGAACGATAGCCGGATGTTATCGGCAAGCGGTCGGTAAACGAACAGGGTGAGCAGCGCCAGGTTCGGCACCACGAGTACTGCGAACAGCGCGTAGTCCTGCCACGGACGGCTTCTCCCGGGGAGTACCCGCTCTGGACTCTTTCGCACCGCGGCAGCTTTACGGCGCATGGCGAACCGTTGGTTAACCCTGCCCGCCGACTTTCTGAACATCGGGCACACAGAGCCGATTACAGCAAAAACCCGAACAACACGACCTCGATTGATCGTATTGTTCGGGTTTTGTTCAGCGCATCGCGCTCAGTGCGTCAGTTCCAGTCGCCGAGACCGTCACCCGCACTGAGGGTTCCGCCCTGGGTGCCGGTGATGACCACGGCGTCACCACGGCGCGAGTTCTCCAGGAACCACTTCGCGTCCTCGGTGCTCACGTTGAGGCAGCCGTGGCTGGCGTTGGAATAGCCCTGCTGCGCAACCGACCACGGTGCGGCGTGCACGAAGATGCCGCTGTTGGAGATGCGGGTGGCGTATTGAACCTCGAGCTTGTAGCCCTCGGGATCGGTGACCGGAACGCCGTAGGTGGACGAGTCCATGGTCATCTTCTCGAGCCGCTCACCCACGATGTAGGTGCCGTTGGGGGTCTCGTGGCCGGTCTTGCCGAGCGAGGTCGGCATCTCGCGCACGACTTCACCGTTGATCGTCACGACGATCATCTTGGTGGCGTCGTCGACGGTGGCGACGAACGCGTCACCGATGTGGAACGCGCTGGAGGTGCCGCCCGCGACCACGGTCACGTTGGTGTTGGCCGGCCAGAACTCGGTGGGCTTCCAGCGGACCTGCTTGCTCGAGGTCCAGTAGAAGTAGCCGGGCGCGTTGGTGCTCGAGGTGACCTTGATGGCCCGCTCGGCGGCCGCGCGGTCCTCGACCGGCTCCTGGAAGGTGATGATGATCGGCTGCGCGACGCCGACGGTCTCGCCGTCGGCGATGTTGATGTTCGGCGGCGCGAACGGCGCCTGCTGCGCGGGCTCGTTCACCGCGGGCTGGCTCGAACCGGCGCCGAAGCCCGGCAGAGTCGGCTGAGCCTGCGCGGGCACGGCGATCAACGCGCCGGTCGCTGCGATCGCTGCCGACAGCAGCAGACCCCGGCGGAGCCAGTGTGATTGCTGCATATTTGCCTCGTAGTGCATAGGTTTCTCGTCCATTCCATCTCTCGTTCCGCGTGCGGCGGCGCGAGATCTACTCAGTGACGCTCGTTCTCATGTGCCGCAGAGGCCGCAACGGGTCTCTACGGGGTAACGACTTCCCCGACCCTGACCCTCCATTACTACCCGCACCAGGTGACACGGTGCCAGCCGTGTTGCGCGGTGATAACAGGCGCGCAACTATGTGCCGTGGGTCACATAACATGCTGTTATTCACTGGCTTCCGTCAAACGCCGCGCTCACAGCGGCGAGTCGGCAGCGGTGCGTGCGAACAGCAGGGAAGCACATCGGTGTGACTCTCAAACGTCACGTGAGGCAGATCACCCGGTGCGTGTGAAGTGGATCGCCCGATCCGGCGCGGTCGCGAGATTGCGCGGCACAGTGCGCGGTCGCCCGCCGAGCGCCAGCGCGGGATCCAGGGTCAATCGGACCTCGGTCAGCAGCGTTGCCAGCACGATCCGCAGCTCGTAATCGGCCAGCGTCGCGCCGATACAGCGCCGGTGACCACCGCCGAACGGCGCGAACTCGAACGGCGTGACGGTGCGGTCGAGGAACCGGTCGGGGTGGAACAGATGCGGTGCGGGCCAGGTGGACGGTTGGCTGTGCAGGACGCTGACGGCGAGGCCGATGGTGGCGCCCGCCGCCACGTCGACACCGAGCCAGCGCAGCGGCTCCTTCACCGTGCGCAGCACGATCGGCACCGGTGGATGCAGGCGCAGGGTCTCCTGGCAGACGGCGTCCAGGAGCGGTAGTCGCGCCTGCTCGGCGGGGTCGTCGCCCGCGGTGGGCAGCTCGGCGAGCAGGCGGGCGAGCAGGCCGGGTTCGCGGTGCAGGTGGTAGAGCGCCCAGGTGAGAGTGGTCGCGGTGGTTTCGTGGCCCGCGACGAGCAGGGTGCGCAGCTGCTCGCACAGTTCGGTGTCGGTGAGGGTGGTGCCGTCGTCGTAGCGGGTGGCGAGGAGGAGATCGAGCAGGTCGCCGTCGGCGGGGCCGGTGCGGCGTCGGTGGGTGATGTCGGCCAGGATCAGCTCGTCGAGCCGCTCCCGAGCCGCGGTGAACCGCTCCCACGGACCGAAACCGCCGATGCCACGGCGTAATACGGGCGCTACCAGGAGCGGGGTGGTGAAGGCGGTGAGGAAATCGGTGACCACGCCGCCGTATTCGGCCGCGCGATCGGAATCGGCGCCGAACACCGCGGCGAGGATGACGCGCAAGGTGACGGAGCGCGCGGCCGCGAGCGCATCGATCCGCGTGCCGAGCTGCCAGGGTCCTGCCGCGCCGCCATGGATCTCGTGCAGGGTCGCCTCGCGGATCACCTTGCCCAACAGTCGCACCCGCGCGCCGTGCAGGGCGGGCGCCAGCAGCGCGCGATCGGTGCGATGCCGCGTCCCGGAACTGAGAATCAGCGACGCGGCCCCGACCATCGGCTCGATCGGATTGGGCCGTGGCGGCTCGAGCAGCGCCACCGGCGCCCGGAACAACGCGCGCGCACCCTCGGCCGTTCCGGTGAACAGCACCGTCGGAAACCCGGGGAACCCGACCGCGAACGGATCACTGCGCGCGGCGCGTCGTCGCAGGTAGCCCTCGAAATCCCGCCCCGCGGCCACGCCGTGCAGCAGGGACAACCGCGGCGCGGTGGGCGCAGGGCTCAGCGAACTCATGCCCGGTACTACGTGGCACCCCTTCGAGAGGTTCGATCACTCCGCACCGTCCCCTGCGCCATCGCCGCCAGCTTGGCCAACCGCGCGTCACCGAGCGCCGTGACGGCCCCGCCCAGCCGATTGGTGACGAACGCGATCGACATCCCCAGATCGGGATCGGCATAGGCGCCGGAACCACCGACGCCGTAGTGGCCGAAGGCATTTCGCGGTTGCTGCTTGGTCATCAGTACCGGCCGGTGGTAGCCGAGGGTGAACCGCAGCGGCAGTCCGAGGACATAGTCGCGGCTGCTGGTCTGCTGGGTGCGGTTGATCGTCTCGATCGTCTCCGGCCGCAGGAACCGCACGTCGCCCACCTGGCCACCGTTGGCGAGCGCGCCGTACATCCTGGCCAGCGCCCGCGCCGAGAACACGCCGTTCCAGCCGGGCATCACCGCGTCGTGCACCCGCGGATCGCGGACGAGTTCGTCGAAGCTCTCCGGCATGCCCGCCTCGGCCAGACCGCGGGCGGGGCGCACCCACGACAGCACCGACGACGCGGTGTTCCAGCGGATCCCCGGTGGCGCCAGATGCGGAAAGATCTTCGCGATCCGATGCCGCTCGCCCGGCGGCACCTGGAACCAGAACTCGTCGATTCCCAAGGGCTGGGCCACTTCTCGGCGCAATACCGCCGTGAACGGATCGCCGGTGACCCGCTGCACGATCTCGGCGACCAGCCAGCCGAAGGTGATCGCGTGATAGCCCGAGGTGCGGATGCGGCGCGGGTCGGCGGGGCTCTCGGCCAGGGCGGTCACCACCGCGTCGTAGTCGAGAATGCCCTCGCGACCGGGCACCAGCCCGCGCACCCGGTGCAGGCCGGCGCGATGGGACAGCACGTCACGCACGGTGATGTCGTCCTTGCCGTGCGATCCGAACTCCGGCCAGTAGGTGGCCACCGGCTCCTCGTAATCGATGAGCCCGCGCTCGGCCAGCCGATGCAGCACGGTGGCGGCGACACCCTTGCCGGTGGAGAAGGTGAGCGCGATGTTCTCGCCGGTCCAGCGCTGATCCTTGGCCGCCCAGCCCGCCCAGATGTCGACGACCGGGCGTCCGTCCAGGTAGATGGCCAGCGCACCGCCACCACGACTGGGCTGGGTGAACATCCCGAAGAAATGATCCGCGAGCCGGATGAAGCGCGGATCGACCACCATTTGCCGTGGCGCCGCGAAGTCGTCGACCGGTGCTGACACGATGGATACCTCCTGATACACGCGATCGGGGGTCCCGCGCCGCACAGGGCGACCGGAATCCCAAGGGTATCGCAGGGACAGACCCGCCGGTTGGAGTCGACGGGGGTGGCTCCGGTGGTGTATTCACAATGGGTGTTTGCAGATTTGCCAATCGGCCGGCTCGTCGGCGCGATCGCCATCACCGTGACCGCGTTCGTCTCGACCGGTTGCGGAGGCACCATCGACGGCCACGCCCAGCCGGCGATCGACGTGGTCCCCGCGACCAGCACAGCGACGCCGACCACCAAGCCGGGCAAGTCGACCACCGGCAAACCCACCGCGAGCAAGCCCGCGCCGACGTCGAGCAAGGGCGGCAAGACCGACTTCCAGGCCAATGTCGGTGACTGCGTCGCGCTCGGCGGCACGGTCAACGACGCGACCATCGAGAAGGCCGCGTGCGGTAGCCGTTCGTCGAACTACAAGGTCATCGGCAAGGCCAAGACCAGCAACGGCTGCGTCGGCGACCGCGACAACTTCTACGCCGAGACGCTCAACGGCATCGAGACCGGCGCGCTGTGCCTCGACATCGACTGGGTCGTCGGCGGCTGCATCGACGTGGGCGGCGACGAACCCAAGCGCATCGAGTGCAGCGAGGGCGGCACCGAACCGGTCAAGGTCATCACGATCAACAAGAACTCCGACAGCGTCGACGACTGCCCCGACGCCGCCGATTCCGGCTTCAAGTACGCCGAGCGTCATGTCGTGGTCTGCGTGGAGAGCCTGTAGTCCTACCGAGGACGGGCACGGCGGCTAGTTTGGAGTGGTGCCTCAGACGGTTCGGCTGAAGTCGGCCACGGGCCGGTGGATTCTGCTCGCCACCATCCTCGGCTCGTCGATGGCGTCGCTGGACGCCACCGTCGTCTCGGTCGCGCTGCCACGGATCGGCGAATCGCTGCACACCGACGTCGCCGGGTTGCAGTGGACCGTCAACGGTTACACCCTCACGCTGGCCTCCTTCATCCTGCTCGGCGGTTCGCTCGGCGACCGGCTCGGCCGCCGGCGCGTCTTCGTCTGGGGGATCGTCGGATTCGCGATCACCTCGCTGTTGTGCGCGGCCGCGGTGAACATCGAGATGCTCGTGGCCGCGCGCTTGCTGCAAGGCGTGGCGGGCGCGTTGCTCACACCGGGGAGCCTGGCGCTGATCTCGGCGTCGATCGATCGACGCGATCAGGGCAGTGCGATCGGACTGTGGTCCGGTCTCGGCGGGGTGGCCGGTGCGTTCGGGCCGCTGCTCGGTGGTGGTCTGATCGATCTGGTCGGCTGGCGGGCGATCTTCCTGCTCAATGTGCCGCTCGCGCTGCTGGTCGCTGTCGTCACGCTCAAATACGTACCGGAGAGCCGTGATCCGGAGGCGCCCGCGCGGATCGACATACCGGGCGCCGTGATCGTCGCGCTCGGGCTCGGTGCGCTCACCCTAGGACTCATCGATTCCCGGGTCGTGCTGGTAGCGGTCGGACTGGCCGCGCTGGCGTGTTTCGTGCTGGTGGAACTGCGCAGCCCGAATCCGCTGGTACCGCCGTCGCTGTTCCGGTCACGAGTGTTCACGGTGGCGAATCTGGTGACGTTGCTCGTGTACGCCGCGCTCGGCGGCGTCTTCTTCCTGCTGGTCCTGCAATTGCAGCTGGTGGCCGGGTACTCGCCGATGGCGTCGGGCGCCGCCGGACTGCCCGTCACCCTGCTGATGCTGGTGCTCTCGGCGCCCGCGGGACGATGGGCGCAGCGGAACGGGCCGCGGATTCCGATGACGTTCGGTCCGCTGCTGGCCGCGGGCGGGGTGTTCGCGTTGCAGCGGATCGGACCGGGCGCGGACTATCTCACCGATGTGCTGCCCGGCGTGTTCGTCTTCGGGCTCGGTCTGTCGGTGCTGGTAGCGCCGTTGACCGGCGCGGTGCTCGCCGCGGTGCGCGAGGGCGAGGCGGGCATCGCGTCCGGAGTGAACAACGCCGTGGCGCGAACGGCACAGCTACTGGCCGTGGCGGCGTTGCCAGGTCTGGCCGGGTTGTCCGGTGCGTTCGACGACCCGGTCGCCTTCGCCGCCGGCTTCGACACCGCGATGCGCTGGTGCGCGTTGTCGCTGCTGATCGGCGCGGGTGTCGCGGCGGTCCTGTTGCGCGTGCCGCGTCAGCCTCCGCAGCCCGAACGCGTCGACTGCCTGCCGCACTGCGCGGGCGCCGACGGACCCGCGCTCGCACCGAAATCACTGGCCACATAGCAAGAGCGGGCCGCGTGGACAACCACGCGACCCGCTCGACATCCGGGGAGTACGGGCGAGGGACTAGATCGGGTGATAACCCGAACCCACGCCGCCGCGGGCGTTGATGTCGTCCATGATCGAGTTCATGTTCGTCCCGACCTCGGGCCCGAAGCAGGCCAGCGCGAGATAGGCGTTGACCATGCCGACCAGTGTCGAGCCGACGACGACCGGCGCGCCGGAATCGCCCTCGACCACGCACATCTGCGACCAGGTCTCGGTATTGGTCGCGAACACGTCGCCCCAGGTGATGCCGCAGGTATTGCCGGTGGTCCGGCCTTCCTTACAGACGATCGTCGGGAACTGCGCCGGTCCGCCGACACCGGTGATGGTGACGTTGCCGATCCGGTTGACCGGGGTGATCCGGCCCGGGGTGAACTCGATGACCGCGTAGTCGAGTTCGGAGTTGCTGTACACGAAACGGCCGATCTCGCCGTAGCCTCGATCCACCTCGGCGCTGACCGGCGCGCCCGCGTCGCCGCAGTGGCCCGCGGTCAGTCCGACCAGCCTGCCCGCGCTGTCGTGGCCCACCGTGGTGACGGTGCACTCGAACGCGTTGTCGATCACGATGCCGGAGCCGCCGCCGATCACCGGGGGGCCTGCTTGCGCGTTGGCCGCGCCGGTGCCGAGCAGAGCTGCACCGAGGGCGAGGGCGAAGGCGGTGTTGGCCGCCTTGGCGAGTTTGCTGAACATGTCCCTCCAGATGTCGGAAGTTCGCACAGTATCAATACGGTCTGTCTATCGTGCCTGTATTCGATCCCGGGCGCGCCCCCGGACCGGTGCGTTTGCCGCCGAGTCGTGCGCGCCCTCCCGCACGGTTGTCATAGCGATTCCCTATTGGAATCGTGTCGCGGCGAGTCGTTCGTGATTCTCGCGTGAAGTGTTCGGATAATTCGACGAGTACTTCGTTATGAATGACAAACTTCCGCAATATTCCTTTACCGCGACCGCTGGTACTGGGAATCCATGCGGGAAAAGGACTTCGTGGGTAATCCCTGGAATCCCGGAATTACGGGCTGTAGGGTCCGGCATGGCCGGTCTCATAGCCGTTTCGGACAGTGACCTCTATCTATGACAGCGCTCACATGTCGGTGATGTGTTCTGCGCTACTCCGTAGTAAGGTGCGTCAAGCAAACAAGTCGCCGGGGCGTTGAGGGTCCGGCGTCGAGAGGGGTTATGCAGTGCAGTCGACCGAGAGTCCGCCCACACGTTCACGAGTCAGCGAGGCTGTCGACTGGACGAAGGGCCTTTGGGACGACCACCCGAAGAAGTCGCTGGAAACCTTCGGTCGACAGATCACGATGGGTATCGAAGCGATCACGGAGTTGATCGTCGCGATCTTCCGTCGGCGTTTTCCTTTCGACGAGTTCGTCCGGCAGTCCGCGTTCATGGCCAGTGTCGCCGCGGCGCCGACGCTGCTGGTCGCCATCCCGATCGCGGTGATCGTCTCGATCCAGGTCGGCGCGGTCGCGGGCCAGGTCGGTGCCACCTCGTTCATCGGTGCGGCCAACGGCCTCGGCATCATCCAGCAGGGCGCCCCGCTGGTCACCGCGCTGATGATCGCCGGTGCCGTCGGCTCGGCCATCTGCGCCGACCTCGGTTCGCGCACCATCCGTGAAGAGATCGACGCGATGAAGGTCATGGGTGTCGACCCGCTGCGCCGCCTGGTGGCTCCCCGCCTCGGCGCCGCGATGCTGGTCAGCTTCCTGCTCTGCGGCTTCGTCGTCTTCGTCGGCTTCCTGACCGGCTACATGTTCAACATCTTCGCCCAGGGCGGTACGCCCGGCTCCTACATGAGCACCTTCGCCTCGTTCGCGGTCACCCGCGACCTCGCGGTGGCGCTGTTGAAGTCGGTCCTGTTCGGTCTGATCGCCTCGATCATCGCCTGCGACTGCGGCCTGAACGCACGCGGTGGTCCCGGTGGCGTCGCCAACGCGGTGAACTCCGCGGTGGTCAGCTCCACCGTCATGCTGCTCGGTGTCAACGTGGCGATCACCCAGATCTACGCCGCCGTCTTCCCCCCACAGGTGGTCTGAGCCATGTCATCTACATACGTACCTCCGCTACTGCGACCGATCCGGTCGCTGCAGAAGGCCAGCAAGGCGCCCGGCGACATGCTCGCCCGCCTCGGCCACCAGGTCTTCTTCTTCCTGCGTTCGGTCGGCTCCATCCCGCTGGCCTTCAAGCAGTACCCGAAGGAGATCTGGCGTCTGCTCTCTGACGTCACCTGGGGTAACGGCAATATCGTCGTCGGTGGTGGCACCATCGGCGTCATCCTGATCATCAGTGCCTTCGGCGGCATGACGGTGGCCATTCAGGGCCACACCTCGCTGAACCTGCTCGGATTGAGCCCCATCACGGGCGCGATCTCGGCCTTCGCCACCACCCGCGAGCTCGGCCCGCTGCTGGCGGCCTTGGCCTTCGCGGCCCAGGCGGGCTGTCGATTCACCGCACAGCTGGGCGCCATGCGCATCTCCGAGGAGATCGACGCGCTCGAGTCGATCGCCATCCGCCCGCTGCCCTACCTGGTCAGCACCCGGATGATGGCCGCGGTGATGGCGATCGTGCCGCTGTACTGCCTCGGTCTGACGATGGCCTACCTGGCCTGCTCGGTCACCGTGCAGTTGATCGGCGGTACCGCGTCAGGCACCTATTCGCACTACTTCTTCCAATTCCTGGTGCCGACGGACGTGCTCTACTCCCTGCTCAAGGCGATCATCTTCGTCATGATCACGACGTTCATCCAGTGCTACTACGGCTTCTTCGCCTCGGGCGGTCCCGAAGGCGTCGGCGTCGCGGCCGGCCGCGCGATCAAGATGTGCATCATCCTGGTCGTGTTCGCCGACCTCGTCATGACATTGGCGATCTGGGGCATCAACCCCGGCATCAGGATCTCGGGGTAAGGGCGCGATGATCATCGATCCGAGTGGGCGCGGGCCCACCATGAAGCAGTTGTACGTGGCCGGTACCGCCGGTTTGATCGTCTTCGGCGTCATCCTGGCTTTCCTCACGGCCCGCTACCAGGGCTACTTCGTCCCCAAGGTCAACGTGGTCGCGAACCTGTCGACCACCGGTGACGGCCTGCCCTCCGATGCCGACGTGAAGTTCCGCGGCGTGCTCGTGGGCGTGGTGAAGAACGTCGAGATCGGCAAGAGCGCCGAGCAGAAGGTGAACATCGAGCTCAAGCCCGAGTTCGCCGACGGCATTCCCAACACCGTCACCGCCCGTGTGGTGCCCTCCAACCTCTTCGCGGTCACGTCCGTGGAGCTGGTCTACAACGGTGCGAACAGCCAGCACCTGAAGGAGGGTTCGCAGATTCCCGAGGACCGCAGCCAGGGCACGATCGCGCTGCAGGACACGCTCACCACGGTGCGCGACATCCTCGACGAGGTCGATCCGGTGCAGCTGGGTCGCGTGCTCGGCACGCTCACCCAGGCACTCGACGGCAGCGGCCGGGTTCCCGGCTCGACCATCCAGCGCCTCGACCACTGGCTGACCACGGTTGCCGACGCGGGGCCGAACCTGGGCGGCATGCTGGACAACTTCTCCAACTCCGCACACGCGCTGAACCAGTCGGCGCCGGAACTGCTCAACGTGCTCGGCTCCTCGGTGCAGACCGCGAACACCATCGCCACCAAACGCGAACAGCTGATCGCGCTGCTGGCCGGTGCGAGCGCCACCACCGACCGGGTGAACGACCTGTTCGCGTCGAATCCCGATGTGGGCAAGGAAGTCACGGTCGGCATGAACGCCACCCTGGGTGCGCTGGCCGCCGACCCCGCGTCGATCACCAAGACCTTCCAGGTCTTCGGTCCCTCGCTGGCCCAGCTCAACACCACCTTCCACGGTGGCCCGAGCGGCAAGCAGATGGTGTGGAACGCCGGCCTGACCTTCACGCCGTACCAGCCCAACACCGTCGCCGACTGCCCGCGCTACGGCGACCTGCTCGGACCCAGCTGCTTCACCGCACCGGCCGAAGCCTCCCTGCCGGTGATCCCGGACAACCTGCGTCCGCGCAGGCTCGACACGGCCGCGGGCCTCCCGCCGCTGGTGTCGATCCCGGGCATGCCCGACATCCCGGGTCTCACCAGTCCCGGTGTCGCACCGATGCACACGGCCAACGGCACCGAGATCAAGCCGTTCCAGGGCACCCCGCTCGAGGGCCTCGTCCCGTCGATCCAGATTCCGGGCCTGCCCGGTGTGCTGGGCGGCGCGCCCGCTCCCGCGGCCGCTCCGGCCGCGGCGCCCGCTCCGGCGAGCGTGCCCACCGCGACACCGATCTCCTACTCCGGTGACGCGGCGATGACTCAGCTGCTCGGTCGCAAGCCGAACGCGTCCGAATATCTGCTGCTCGGTCCGATTTTGAAGGGCGGAACCCTGCAAGTGTCCGAAAACGGGGGTGGCGCATGAGTATCCGTAAGCCACTGATCGGGTTCAGTATCTTCGCGCTCGTCTCACTGCTCGTCACCGTGGTCGTGTGGAACACACTGGCCCGCACGGTCGACGGTGACACCCGCAAGTACACCGCGATCTTCACCGACGTCCTCGGGCTGCGGCCCGGCGACGATGTCCGGATGGCCGGCGTGCGCGTCGGCAAGGTCGAGAAAATCGAGCTCGACGGCAAGAACGACGCCAAGGTGTCGTTCATCGTGCAGAGCGACCAGACCCTGTTCAACGACACCAAGGCGCTGGTCAGGTACCAGAACCTGATCGGTCAGCGCTATGTGGCGCTGACCCCGGGCGCGACGCCGAGCCCGGAGCCGCTCAAGAGCGGCTCCACCATTCCGCTCGACCGCACCGAGCCCTCGTTCGATATCTCGGCCCTGCTCAACGGTTTCCAGCCGCTGTTCCAGGCGCTCGAGCCCGCCGAGGTCAACGCGATGTCGGAGACCCTGATCCAGGCGCTGCAGGGCGACGGGGTTTCGCTGTCGGCGTTCATCATTCAGGCGGCCCAGCTGGCCACCGATTTCCAGCGTCGCGACGCGATCCTGTCCGACGTGATCACCAACCTGTCCGGTGTGATGGCCGGGTTGGCAAAGCGAGGGGATGAATTGGAGACCCTGATTACCCAGACCAGGGCGTTGATCGGCGGACTCTACGACCAGGGTCAGTCGCTGCAGGCGTCCACGGTCACCCTCGCCGACTCCACGACCGCGCTGGTCGGGATGATGACCAAGATCCAGCCGAAGCTGGCTGCGACCCAGAACTCGACCACCGCGGCGCTGAATCTGCTGCTGGCCAACGGCGCCAAGCTCGACCAGGTCGCGATCGACATGCCTTCCATGCTCGCCGACCTCGGCCGGATGACATCGGAAGGCACCCACGCCAACGCCTATCTGTGTGGTCTGGACATCTCGCTCTACGGGGTCCTGTTCCCGCGCGGTCTGGTCAGCCAGATCGGTGGCACCGGCCATTCCGAGGTGTGCAGATGAGCAAGATCAAGTCAGCCTTCGTCGGTAACCGCAACTTCTGGCTGGGTGTGATCGGTGCGCTGTGCATCGTGTTGCTGCTGGTCGGTTCGAGCATCTTCCAGTTCATCGGGCTCGGAAAACAGTCCATCGACGCGGAATTCGTGCAGGCCGCGGGCATCAAGACCGGTGACAAGGTCGCGGTCTCGGGTGTGCAGGTCGGCACGGTCTCCGGCGCCAGGATCGAGGGCGATCACGTGGTGGTCACCCTCGACGTGGACAGCTCGCTCGAGCTCGGTCCCGACGCGCACGCCGCGATCAAGATGGCGACCCTGCTCGGCGCGCGCTACGTCGACCTGCAGCCCGGCGACGGATCGGGTCTGAAGAACAAGACGATCCCGCGCAACAACACCGACGTGCCGTACAACATCGCCGATGTGGTGCAGGTCGGTACGCCCAAGTTCGAGGCGCTCGACACCAAGAAGCTCGCCGCCTCGCTCAACACCATCAACTCCCAGCTCGGCGATTCGCCGGAGCTGGTCGCCCAGGCGCTCGACAGCGTCGGCGCGGTCGCGAAGGTCGTCGACCAGCGAAAGGGTGAGGTCGACAGTCTGATCAAGGACCTCAACCGGGTCACCCAGCTGCTCGCCGACAACCGCAACTCGATCCTGCTCGTCATCACCCAGGGCGAGGCCATCGCCAACCGGGTGATGGAACGGCAGAGTCTGCTGCGCCAGCTGCTGGACAACGTCGCCACGCTGACCCGTCAGCTGGAGGAGATCGGCGCCCAGAACGGCGACCAGTTCGGCGGCACCATCAGCCAGCTCAACACCATGGCCGAGGGTCTGCAGAAGAACAAGGACAATCTCGACAAGCTGCTGCAGATCGGTCAGCCCACGGCGCGCTACTTCAACAACGCGCTCGGCAACGGTAACTACGGTTCGGTCGCACTGCCGTGGTTGTTCCCGGACAACTGGCTGTGCTTCGTTCAGGTGATCCAGGGGTGCCAAGGATGAAACTGACCAACAAGCTCCGCATCGCGCGGACCATGATGATCGCCACCACCGCGCTGGCCCTCGGCAGCTGCTCGCTGATGCCGAGCCAGTTCGACGACGCGCTCGGCCGCTCGACCAAGATCACCGCCGACTTCGAGAACATCGCCGGCATGTACGAGGGCAACGAGATCATGGTCCTCGGCCTCGCGGTGGGCAAGGTCGACAAGATCGTGCCGAAGGGCACCTACGTCGAGGTGCACATGACCATCGACGCGGGCACCAAGATTCCGAAAGACGCGATCGCGGCGATCATTTCGCCCTCGATCGTCACCGACCGGCACATCGAGGTGAGCCCGCCCTACACCGGCGGTGAGACGCTGAAGTCCGGCGATCACCTGCCCAAGGCGCGTACCAGGACACCGGTCGAGCTGGACACGATGATCAAGACCATCGACCAGTTCGCCGCCGCCCTGAAGCCCGAACCCGGCCAGGAGGGTCTCGGCCCGCTGTCGGGTCGCGTGCTCTACCCGGTGCTCAACGGCAACGGTCAGAAGATCAGGGAAACCCTCGACGCGCTCTCGGGTGCGTTGAAGGTCGGTGTCGACAACAAGGACGCCATCGCCAACATCATCATCAAGCTCAACGAGCTCACGACGATGCTGGCCGACAACGATCAGTCGGTGCGCGACTTCAGCGACCGGGTGACCGCCATGTCGGGGCTGCTCGCCGATCAGGCGCCCGGTCTGCAGGCCACCCTCGATCAGCTCAATCAGTTCCTGAACAACACCTCGACGACCTTCGCCGGGCATCAGGAAGAACTGGCCGCCTCGCTGACCGGCCTGACCACCGTGACCAACCAGTTGCGCGCCAACTCGGGCGCGATGGTCGAGATCGTCGACGTGGTGCCGCTGCTCATGCAGAACATCGACGGCGCGATCAACAAGGAAAAGGGCTTCGTCCGCCTGCAGGCGCTGATCGGCACCGCCCTCTCGGGCGAGATCGTCAGCGCGTTCTGTGAGCGGATCCAGATGCGGCCCGATGGTTGCCGCACCACCGGCAACGTCCAGGACTTCGGCCCCGACTACGGGCTCACCGCCGCACTGCTCGGACTGACGAAATGAACCAGCGAATGACGATGAAGGCCCGCCGCGCGCTGCTCTCAGCCGCCGCACTGGCCACGGTCACGATCACGACCGGCTGTGGCTTCACCGTGGAGGACCTGCCGCTGCCCAAGCCGGGCACCGGCGGCGAGACCTACACCCTGCACGCGAAGTTCGAGAACGCGCTGAACCTGCCCGACCAGGCCAAGGTGAAGGTCGGTGGTTCTGATGTCGGCGTCGTGTCGTCGATCACGACCAAGAACTTCGAAGCCGTGGTCGACATGGAGATCAACACCGATTTCAAGCTGCCGAGGGGCAGCACGGCGGAGTTGCGCCAGGCCACTCCCCTCGGTGACGTGTTCATCGCGCTGAGCACCCCGAAGAACGTGGCGGGCGGGCCCGAGATGGCCGCGGGCGAGACGTTCACCCTGGAGTCCACCTCGGCCGGCGCCACGGTGGAAGAGCTGCTGGTCTCGGTGTCGATGCTGTTCAACGGCGGCGGTGTCGCCAGCCTGAGCCGGCTCGGCACCGAACTCGGCTCGATTCTCAACGGGCACGGCACCGAACTCGGCCATCTGATCTACGAGATGACCGGCGTCATCGGCGAATTGAACGCCAACAGCACCAAGGTCGACTCGGTGCTGACGGAGTTCAACACCCTCGCCAACACCATCGAGGCCAACAAGGGTCAGCTCGGTCAGGTGGCCGACACGCTGCCCCAGGCCATCGGCGCGATCGCCGAGAACAACCGGGCGATCGGCGATCTGCTCAGCAAGCTGGCCACGGCCACCGCCGCCATCGGTGACTACTCCAACACCACCGGTGACCAGCTGTCGGATCTGCTCACCAATCTCGACAACCTGATGAATGCGCTGGCCGCGACCGGCGACGACTTCGGCTATGTGATGGATCAGCTGCACGCGATCCGCCCCGGCGCCAACCAGACCTTCAAGGGCAAGAGCCTGGCGCCGTACGCGACGCTGACCAACCTCGATGTGGGCCTGCTGACCGACCCGGCGAACAGCAAGCTCTGGGACTTGAAAGATGTGAACGATTTCGTCGGCAGCTTCATCCAGGTGCTGCAGATCGTTCAGGGCCGAGTGGGAGGCCACCGATGAGCAGGCTGAAGAAGTTCGCGAGCAGCAAGATCTTGCTGGCGAACAGCGCGCTCGTAGTCGTGCTGTTGCTCGGTGGGACGTACCTGCTGGTCAACGTGATGCGGGTCAATCCGCTGCGGTCCGAGTACGACGTCACCGTCAACCTGGATCGCTCCGGCGGTCTGCAGCCGGGCAACGACGTGACCATGCGCGGATTCCGGATCGGCAAGGTCACCTCGATCGAGCTGATCAACGACGGCGAGGCGATCGCCGCCAAGACCCAGATCGACAAGGATTTCAAGATCCCGGTCGACACCATGATCCAGGTGGCGGCGCTGTCGGCCGCGGGCGAGCAGTACATCGACTTCCGTCCGAAGAGCGATGTCGGCCCGTTCCTCAGTGACGGCGCGGTGATCAAGTACAACCCGGAGCAGATCCAGACGCCGGTTCCGGTGTGGGCCGTGCTCGACGACACGAGCGCGCTGATCGCCCAGGTGAATCCGAAGCAGTTCGACGTGATCCTCGACGAGCTCGACATCGCGCTCGGTGCCGGACCCGACCAGCTGCGCGGCCTGATCAACGGCGTCAGCCTGGTGGTCGCGGGTCTGGACAACCTGCTCCCGCAGACGGTGAATCTCATCGCCAACCTGCGGGTGATCGCCGAGACCACCTCGAACGCCCAGCCTGATCTGCAAACGCTCACCCGGAATTCGGGTGCGCTGCTCACGCAGTTCAACAACGCCAACGCCGAGCTGCAGGGTGTGCTCGACAACGCGCCCGGTCAGTTCGAAACGCTCGGCGCGGTGCTCGACGCGACCGCCGACCCGATCAGTTCGCTGGCGGCCAACTTCGTGGCGATCACCAAGGCGGCGCAGCTGCGTCAGCCCGCTCTGCGGCTGCTGTTCCCGTCGCTGGCACTGGGGCTCGGGTCGATCAGCGCTCCGGCGCACGACGGCGAGTTCCACACCATCATCGACATCTGGCCGCGTCCGACGTGTAACTACGACACCGCGTACCGGCGCAACGAAGAGGTACAGGACGGCAGCATTCCGAAGTGGAATTACTGCACCAATCCGACCTCTGACCTGCAGATCCGTGGTTCGGCCAATGCCCCGCGTCCGAACGTGCCCAACAACGGCGCGCAGATGCCGCCGGGTGTGGACCCGAATGAGCGGACGCCCATTCCCGCCAAGTAAGGCCTGTGGATGCCCGGCCAGGCTGTTCACAGCTTGACCGGGCATACTCGCGGGGAGACGTGTGGCCCGGCTCACGGGTTACACACAGGAAATCGGTGCGTTATGTGCGCCGGGAAAGAGCAGGATTGATTCGATGACCAGCGACGATGCCCAGAGCAAGTCCGATGCTGCCGCGGCAGACAAGCCCGATCTGGCGAAGACCGACGACACCGTGAAGGGTGCGGCGGCGACTCCCGAGGTCGATCAGCCGACTGTCACAGCACAGACCGCGACCGAGGCGCCGGCTCCGGCCGCTGCCCCGAGTGCGGCATCGAGCTCGAAGGGCTGGATCGCCGCAGGTGTGGCCGGTGTGGTCGCGGTCGGCGCGATCACCGCGGGTGTGGTGTTCTTCCTGCAGAACAACAACAAGGCCGAGAAGCTCGACGCCATCGCCGAGTCCACCAAGGCCGCCTGTGATTACGGCGCCATCCTGGCCAACTACGACTACTCCAAGGATCTCGACGGTTACATCGCGTCGATGAAGGCGGGCGCCACCGGCGACTACCTCAAGGAGTTCAGCGACGCCAGCGATGCGCTCAAGGGCGCCATGGTGCAGGCCCAGGTCAAGTCGACCGGTGAAGACGTGCAGTGCGCCTACATATCGGGCAGCACCGAGGATGTCAAGGCCATGGTCACCATGACCCAGTACCGCACCAACTTCACCCAGACCCAGCCCGACCGGATGATGTTCGCGATCGAGATGAGCCTCGAGCGCTCGGGCGACAAGTGGCTGGTCAGCAAGCTGGACTCGCCGCTGCTCAAGAACGGTGGCGGCGAGGCCGCCGGCGGTACGGCGCCCGGTCAGGCCGTTCCCTCTCCGGCTCCGGCGCCTGTCCCGACACCTGGGAACTGAGCGCACCGGGAAACCGAGTCAATCGAAACGCCGCGGGCAGATTCATCGCCCGCGGCGTTTCGCTGTGCGGTCCCACTCCGGTCGCACGCGCCTAGAACAGGGTGAGAGTCCCTGCTACCGGCGCTTCGGTTGCGACCGACTTCCCTGTGGAGACCGTATTATTTGCGGCTGGCGCCGCGGGTTCTCGGCCCCGAAGCCTCGATTCTTCCCTCCCGCCGGGCACTGCTTCGTCGCACCCTCTGGTCAGTCCAGAATCAAGGCGGCCGAGAACCGGTTCCGGGGCGGCCGGCGCCGCGGGTACGAGCACCCCTTCGCGGACCGCTCGTGCCGCTTCGCCCGCCAGTTTGTCGGCTTGTTCGTTGAAGTAGTTGCCCACGTGACCGCGCACCCAGCGGAAACGCACCGGTCCTTCGCGGCCGGTGATGGCTCGGTCGATCTGCTTGATGATCTCGACGTTCTTCACCGCACCGCCGGTGGAGGTGCGCCAGCCGTTGCGTCGCCAGCTGGTGATCCATTCCGAGGCGCACTTGATGGCGTACTGGGAGTCGCTCTCGATGAGCATCGGTTCGGCGCCGGGGTGGGCGAGGATGGCTTCCAGTACCCCGCGCAGTTCGGCGATCTGGTTGGTGCCGCTGGCCGCGCCACCACTGTCGGCGGGTCCGGAATGATTCACCCATGCCCAGCCGATGGCACCACCGGGATTGCGCAGGCAGGACCCGTCGGTGCTCACGATGATCATGACCGCCACCCTAGGCGATGCGGCCGACAAGATCGGTACCGTGGAATGCCTCTATCTCCCTTCGCAACCGCGATTCCGTTCGGCGCAGTGCCGATTTCGCGGCCGCGTCGACGAGGCCGTGGCACAGGCGGCCGAACAGGCCGCGTGGTGGTGGATAGTCGGCTTCGGAGGTCAGCACCGACCGTTCGTAGCCGAGTGGATCGAATCGCAGGGTAACGGTTCCGTATACCCGCCCACGCAGGGTATACCCGATGACGGCATTGCGCCGATATTCGGTGATCTCCACCGAAGATCGCAGCGGGATCACCCCGAACAACCGGACTTTCACCGCGAACGCGGCGCCCAATCCCTGATCCGGTTCGCCCAGCGGCGCGACGTCGGTGACGCCGAACATCCACTGCGGCCCGTGCCGGAAATCCTCGGCGTAGGCGAAGGCGGCAGCGACCGGTGCGCCGACGTCGCTCGCAAACCTGATGTGGCCCATCGGCCCTCCCTGCTCCGGATGGGTTTCCTCGCCCACGCGTACAGGAGCCAAAAGTACTACAAATCTCCTATTTATTTAGCGGAATGGAGTTGTTCGACCAGGTATTCCGCGATCGGCATCGCCGAAGTGGCGGCCGGGGAGGGCGCGTTGAGCACGTGGATGGAGCGCGGCGTGCGTTCGATGAGGAAGTCGTGCACCAGCGTGCCGTCACGCAGCACCGCCTGGGCCCGGATTCCCGCGCGGTGCGGGAGCAGATCGCCGGTGCCGAGTTCGGGGCAGTATTTGCGGCATTCGGCGAGGTAGCCGCGCTTGAACACCGAATTGCGGAGCTCGCGGATCCCGGTGGTGAGATGGTCGCGGGCCACCCGGCGCACGCCGGCGAAGCTCAGCACGTCGAGGGCGTCGCGTCGGTTCACGCTGCCCTTGCGGTAGCCCTCCCGCGACAGTCCGAGCACCGCGTTGGGGCCGACGGTGAGTTCGCCGTCGATGGTGGGACTCAGGTGAACGCCGAGGAACGGCAGCGCGGGGTCAGGTACCGGATAGATCAGCGTGCGCACCAGATCCGACCGCTCGGCGGGGAGCCGGTAGTACTCGCCACGGAACGGAACGATACGAAAGTCGGTGTCGATCCCGGCCTTTCGTGCCATCCGGTCGGCCTGCAGACCCGCGCACACGATCAGTGTGCCCGCGGTGACCGAACCGCCCGGACCCGAAACCGTGACGGCGGAGACGCTCTCGGTGATCGCGTCGACAGCAGTGCCGAGCAGAATCCTGCCGCCCATCGACTCGACCTCGGCGGCGAGCGCGGCGGTGACCAACGTGTAGTCGATGATGCCGGTGGCGGGCACGAACAGCGCACCGACCCCGGCGATCCGTGGTTCGCGCCGCCGCAATTGCGCCGCGTCGATCGCCTCGACCTCCACGCCGTTGGCGATCGAGCGCTCGTACAGCGCCAGCATCCGCTCGTGTTCGGCGGAATCGGTGGCTACCAGCAACTTTCCGCATTCACGGAACGGAATGTCGTGTGCCGCGGCGAATTCCTTCGTCCATCGCGCACCGGCCCGGCACAGCCGTGCCTTCAAACTGTCCGGGGGGTAGTAGATCCCGGAGTGGATGACGCCGCTGTTGTGCCCGGTCTGGTGCGCGCCGAGCGCGGCTTCCTTCTCGATGAGCACCAGGCTCGCCTCGGGATACCGGCTCAGCAACCGGTGCGCGGTGGCCACGCCGACGATGCCGCCGCCGACCACGCAGAAGTCGTACGCACCGTTCGAGGTGCCGCGAGGAGTCACACGCCGACGGTAGTCGGCAGTTCCTCGGTCGAGGATCGCGGTGCCTCGGCGTCGTCCTCGGCCGATTCCGTGGCGGTGCCGGGGGTCTCGGCCGGTTCGGTGCCGGCGCCCTCGACCCGCAGCGTGTGGCTGCCGAGGCCGGGGTCAGACAGCACGAACACCAACTCGCCACGGCGCGCGTCGAATTCGGTGTGCAGTGCGGTCACGGCGGCCGGATCCACGGCCAGGCCGAGGTATTTCGCCGCCACCGTCACGAGGTTGGTGTCGACGGTGAACGCCACGGTATCGCTGCGCGGCGGTGTCACCTGCGCGCCGACATAGGTGCCGCCGATTCCCACCCGTCCGGTGAGCGGTGAATTGCCCGGTCGCGCACCGACTCCGGATTGCTGCGCGGTGATCGGCGTGCGCGTGGCGGCGGGGTCCGAGCGCTCGGTGGACAGCGTCGGCGCGCCGAAGGACATGGCCAGCTCCACGCCGCCGACGCGGGGTGCGGAGTCCTCTTCCGAGAAGGGGCGGTGGTGGCCGGGGTTCGGCGTCGCGGCCGGTCCTGCGAATTCGGGCGGCGGCGGGGTGAGATCCGGCATGTGATTGACGATGTAGGCGCCCGCGGCCACGGTGAGGCAGAGACTGGCGGCGCCGGAGAAGATGATCGCGGACAGGCGCACGATCTGAGCAGGTCGATGTGCGGTCACGATGCGGTTCCCTCCTGTGGCTGTGGGTATACCCGAGTAGAGCGGGCCCGCATCGTTGAAAGCCACGTGCTGATACCTACGGTACCGAGTACCGCGCGCAGTGACCGCCTCCCACGGCTGAGATCAGAGCCACATCCGAAACGGCGCCGTATCAGTCCTAGTCGGGGCGGGTTTTCGGCTGGGCAAGTGTTTCTCACACCGGGTATCGGGTATCTGAAGAGAGCAGGCGAGCGTCATTCGCGACTGCCACGGTGGTCACCCCCGGCCAACGAAGTCCGGGGCAGTCGGCACGAATGGCGCTCTGAGACTGGCGCTCGCCTGTGTTTATTGGCGCGCTGGCGCGCGCGTGTCCGCGGCCCTGAGGGGCCGCCGGTCAGGCACCGGTGCTTGCTCCTTCGTCGCCTACGCACCGGCGCCTGACCGGCGGCCCGGCCGCGGACCGGCCACTTCGTGGCCGCCGCTCCCTAGGGGTCGCGGGGGCGGGGTTGAGAGTGCGGTTAGGCGAACTGGCCTGCTTCGCGGCCTGGTCCGGGGGGGCCCGCGAAGGCTTGGGCGATGCCGAGCCAGTGGTCGGCGTCCGGGCCCTCGGTGGTCAGGGCGGTGTCTTCGCGGTGGCGGCGTTGGGTCGTTACGAGGCAGAAGTCGATGGCGGGGCCGGTGACGCGTTGGGGCGCGTCTTCGGGGCCCCAGGTCCAGAGGGTGCCGTCGGGGGCGGTGAGTTCTGCACGGAATTCTTCGGTGGGGCCGGATTCGCCGTTGACCAGGTAGGCGTAGTTTCTCGCGCGGACGCTGATGTGGGCGACGGTGCGCAGGCGGGCGGTGGGAACGCGGGTGACGTCGAGCGCGTCGGCGACGTCCTGGCCGTGGGCCCAGGTTTCCATGATGCGGGCCGAGATCATCGACGCGGCGCTCATCGGCGGGCCGAACCACGGCAGTTTGGTGCCCGCGGGGACGGCGGCCAGTGCGGCGATCAGCTGTTCGCGGCCGTTCTGCCAGCGAACCAGCAGGTCGGCGGGTGGGGTCTGGGCTATTTCCTCGGCGCCGTCGTCGACGATGGTCAAGCCGCGCGGGGCCGATTCGGCGAGGAACGCCGCGAAGGCCTCGGCGTCGGTGGCGGCGATCAGCGATACCTCGTCGGTCCAGGTCAGGTGGGCGATCTGGGTGGCGATGTCCCAGCGTGGCGCGGGTGTCGGCGTCTTCCACTGCTCGGGGGTCAGCGGTGTGATCAGGTTTTCCAGATCCGCGCATTCGGCGGCGTAATCGTCGAGCAGCGCTGCGAGGTCAGCCATGGAGTTCCCTTGCCGATCATGGCGCGACCCGGTGCCGGTGCGCCGTCGTCACCAAGAGTCGCAGCGACCGTCAAAAAATGCAAGCACGCGTGCTTGTTATTACCAGCCGAAGGTCAGCAGGTGGAGCGCGCCGACCCCGATGCCCAGCGCCCCACCGTGCAGATACAGCAACCACGCGTCCTGTTCGACCGACGCGTAGAACATCTCCATGAACTCGCCGGGCGTCAATGTCCGCAGCTTGCGCGCCGCGAAGTCGTCGATCTTCTTCGCCTGTTCCAGCACGAACTGTTCGTCCTCGATCATCGTGCGCGCCGAAACCAGCCCGGCGCCCGCACCCGAGACCGCCAGATTCTCGAACTGCTTCTTGCCGAGCGCGGCTCGCACCATGAACGCGGTCGCACCGAGCTGCTTGTGGATCTCCTCCGACACCACCCGCTCGATGAGCTGACGAGTCTTGTCCCCGTTCGGCCCTTCCAAGAGCTCGACGGACAGGTTCTCCACGGTCAGCACCTGGTAGGCCAGGATGTGGGCGAGGTCGGTGGCGGCCTGGGGCTGACGCTTGGCCAGCAACGCCTGACGCCACAGATACTTGTAGCGCGGCTGCGGATCGCCGGGTTCGAACACCATCTTGATCGCGATCACGTTCACCGTCACGCCGATCATGGCCGACGCGAACAGCACGATCACCCAGGCCGGGATCGCGCCGAAGTACGGGATCTTCGAGTGCACATGCAGGTAGAGCGCCAGGATCAAGCCGAAGGGCGCGCCGAGCAGACCGATCCGCGCCATGAACTTGAGCTCGGGCGCGGCGATGGTGGTGGTCAGGTCCTTCAGGATGGCCGGGTTCTTCTCCAGGTACCGGATCACGAAGTTCTTCACGTCGAGCAGCTGGTCGATATTGTCGCCCAGGCTCTCGAACGCGCGCCGGCACAGCGCGGGCAACTGCCGGTCGACCCGCTGGTAGATGGCTTGTTTCACGGGTCTGGGCAGCGAGCGCCACAGGTCGGGGTTCTCCCGGTACATGATCTCGTCGACGATCGGCTGCACCTGATCGCGCGCCCGTTCGGCGAGATAGTCGCCGATCCCGTCGAGGTCGAGCTCATGGATGAAGTCGCGTGGGCTGCCGATCCGCAACAGCGCCGAGTCGACGCAGATGCTCGCCATCTTCTCCGCGCGTGCCGGGATGAAGCCCTGGAAACCGAGCATGCGCCCGTCGCCGGAGAACGTGGGCAGCACCTGCACGCGCCGCGGTAGGTACGGGTACAGCACGTGCAGCATCGGCACCCGGAAGCCCTTGAAGTACAGCGGCCAGAACAGCATCAGCACGCCGGTCCAGTTGGTGAGCCACCCGGCGAGCGCGCTGAAGATGGGAAAACTGATCAGCTCCACGACGAACTTCGACTGCCCCGTCAGCTCTTCCCAATCGATGAAGAGTCCGGAGGCCAGTGTGGTCATCGAGGAGCCCCCTAGTGCTGACGCGCGAAATACGTGAAGAACGTGAGGATAAGGCAATCACATTCTGACCGGTCGTGACGGGGTGTCAACGCAAGTCGGCGCTACGCTGACAAGGCTGTTGTCTGCGTCACTGAGTTCTTCCCCGTCGCCTGTGCAAAGGGAGTCGCTGTGAGCAATGTTCCGAAGAATCATTTCGAGCGTCCGGTCGCGGTGATCGGTGGTGGCACGTTGGGCAGACGGATCGCCCTGATGTTCGCCACCAGGGGCGGCGAGGTCCGCATCATCGATCCCGCCGGCGAGGTCGGCAACGCGGCTGTGGCCTTCGTGGAGAAACAGCTGCCGGAGGTGGCCGCCACGGTGCCCGACGGCAAGCCGGGCACCGCGGAGTATGTGCCCGATCAGGCCATCGGCGTGAAGGGCGCGTGGCTGGTGGTCGAGGCGGTGCCGGAGATCCTCGACCTGAAGAAGAAGGTCTTCGCCCAGCTCGACGCCGACGCGGATGCCGATGCGATCGTCGCCTCGAACTCGTCGTCGTACGCGAGCCGGTTGTTCACCGAGGGTTTGACGACCAACAACCGGATGCTCAACACCCACTTCTATATGCCGCCGCAGTCGACGGTGCTCGACGTGATGTCGGATGGTCACACGTCCCAGGACGTCCTCGACTTCGTCCTGAAGACCTTCCCGGAGTACGGCCTGCACCCGTACCTGGTGCGCAAGGAGTCGACCGGCTTCATCTTCAACCGCATCTGGGCCGCCATCAAGCGCGAGTCGCTCGAGGTGGTTCACGAAGGTGTGTCGATCCCCCACGATGTCGACGAGATGTTCATGCGGAATTTCGGCACCAAGGCGGGTCCGTTCCGGATGATGGACCAGGTGGGCCTGGATGTGGTGCTCGATATCGAGGAGCACTACGAGCAGGAGAACCCGAACCTGCCGAAGGGTCCGGTCGAGTTGCTGAAGAAATATGTCGACGCGGGCAAACTCGGAGTGAAGACGGGTGAGGGTTTCTACGACGACTACCCGAAGCCGAAGCAGGGCTGAGCCCGTGACCGAGCTAGTGGCATTAGACCTCAAAGCAGGTGCGATGCACGCCATTTCGCTCGACGGCAAACACGTGCGCACCGTGGTCGACGGCCTCGATCGATTTCCCGACGGTGTTGTCGTCGACAAATTGCGTGGCCATATCTATTGGACAAACATGGGCACCCCCGACGCGCGTCCCGAGGCGGGCGTCGAACCGGAGTTCTTCTCCCGCAACGGTTCCATCGAACGAGTCGACCTCGACGGCGGCAACCGCACCACGATCGTCCCGATCGGCGCCTTCACCACCGGCAAACAGCTCGCCGCCGATTTCGAAGGGGGCAGGCTGTATTGGTGTGATCGCGAGGGCATGCAGGTCCTCACGTGTGATCTGAACGGTGACGACCTGCGCGCGCTCGTGGTGACCGGCGAGGGCGATGCCGACGCCTACCTCCCGCGCAACTGGTGCGTCGGCATCTGCCTCGACCTGGACCGCCGCCTGCTCTACTGGACCCAGAAGGGCGCGGCCAAGGGCGGTGAGGGCCGGATCTTCCGCACTCGGATGGATCTGCCACCCGGCGCGGATCCGGCCGCCCGCACCGATATCGAGCTGCTCTGGGAGAACCTGCCCGAGCCGATCGATGTCGAACTCCACGGTCTCGGCGATCTCGTCTGGACCGACCGCGGTGCAGCCCCCCACGGCAACGCGCTGTACGAGGCCGAGGTCCAGCCGGAGGTCGGCACCCCGACGATCATCTCCACCGGCTACCGCGAGGCGATCGGCGTCACCGGTTTCGATTCCCGCTTCTATGTGAGCGATCTCGGCGGCACGATCCGCCTGGTCGACACCGGCACCGGTACCGATACCGACCTGGTCCGGATCGGCAGCCCGCTCACCGGTATCGCGCTGGCCGACCTGTAGCGCCGCGGTTCCCGCTCGCGGGCGGGGACCGCCGGCCGCAGGACGGCTTGCACGGCCAGACCGACACACCGGCCGACCGGCATCCGGCTGCCCAGCACGATCAGGTTCATGACGCTGCCGCCCTGGCGTAGATGGCTGCCCGGTCGTGGTGGGTGAGCACCGGGCAGATCTCCACCCGGTCGGGGCCGGGCAGCAGCGCGGGGTCCTCCCCCGGCAGCAGTTCGGTGGCCAGGATCGCCTCGCGTACCGCGTGCAGGGCTTCTTCGGTCTCGGCGATGCCGATCACCATGCCGGAGCCGTCGGCGCGGCGCAGTTCGTAGAAGTCGAGCAGCCCCGGCACTCCTGCGACGGCGGGCTCGATGCGGTTGACGTTGGCGAAGTCGACGGCGGCGAGTTCGGTCGCCGTGCGCGGCTGGTCGAACCAGATGACATGTGCGTACATGATTTCTTCTCCTGAGCTGGGGGAATCGGATAGATCAAGCGTCGCGCCGAACGGCGGCGCGCGGATCAGTGCCGGTACGTATTCGCAGTACTGAACTCGGGCCCGCGCGAGATACTGGTGCGGTGCAGACTCCGGCCGTCGGACGGCATGAGGAGATCGCCCGCCTGCGCGCCGCCGTGGTGGCCGCGGCCTCGGGTGCGGGCCGGTTCGTGCTGGTCAGCGGCACGGCGGGGATCGGAAAATCGTGGTTGGCCGAGCATGTCGTCACGCTGGCCGCCGAGGCGGGATTGCGGGTTGCCCGCGGCAATGCCCTCGACGACGCGGGGATGCCGCCGCTGTGGCCGTGGCGTCGGGTCGCGCGGGAGCTGCCCGAACTGGCCGTCGCGCTCGACACCGTCACCGAACCCGGTGGCGGGCCCGCCGCCCAGCGCTTCCGGATGTTCACCGAGGTCGCCGATGTCCTCGTCGCGGCCGCCGCGCCGTCGGGATTGCTGCTGGTGCTGGAGGATCTGCACTGGTCCGATCCCACGTCGCTGGCACTGCTCACTCACGTGGCGACCGAAACGCCGCGTACCAAGGTGCTCATCGTCGGCACCGCCCGCGAACCGATGGGCGAAACCCTGCTCGCCGACCAGCCCGACTGGCTGCGGCTGCCGCACTTCCAATCCCTGCCGGTACCAGGGCTTTCCGAACACGAGGTTCGCTACTGGCTCGAACAGCGCGGCCTCACCCCGGATCTCGCGCACCGCGTGCACGAACGCACCGGCGGTACTCCCCTGCTGGTCCGCCTGGTCATCGATTCCGATACGGGCGCAGGCGACGACCCCCTGCTCTCGGTCCCCGGAATCCGCCGCCTGATCCTCGCCCAGCTCGACCGCATCGACCCCACCGACATCGAGATTCTCGGTGCGGCGAGCGTGCTCGGTGAACGCATCGATACCGCATTGCTGGCGCAGGTCTGCGGATCGGTGCTGCCGTCGGAGCCCGTTCCGGTTTCCGATCCGGTGGCGAAAGCGCTCGATGCGGCAACCGCGGCCGGCATCGTCCGTCGTTTCGCCGACGACACAACGGGTTTCACCCACGCGTTGGTGCGCGATGCCGTGTACGCCGACCTCACCCCCTCGCGGCGAGCCGCCTGTCACCGCGCGGCGGCCGAGGTATTGAGTGCGCGAGGTGGTCCGGATTCGGCGGTGGCAGGGGCGATCGCGACCCACTGGCGGCAGGCGAGTGGCTGTGCGGACTCCCCGTCCGGTCGCCATTGGTCCCGTCGGGCCGCACGATCGGCGCGCGCGAGTGCCGCCTACGCCGAGGCGATCAGATTCGGGCAGTGGGCAATCGATGCCGCGGGCGTCACCGCCTCCGATGCCGAGCGCGCCGAGCTGCTGATCGAGCTGGCGCGCGACGAGTTCGCCGCCGGTTGGGTGGCCACGAGCCTCGACCACTGCGTCGAAGCGGGCGCGTCGGCCGAACAAGCCGACCGCCCCGACCTGCTCGCGGAAGCCGGCCTGGTGGTCCAGGGCGTCACCACCCCGACCGTGATGACGCAACTGGATACGCTCTGCGGCAAGGCATTACGCCTGCTCGAACCCGACAAGCATCCCGATCTGATTGCCCGCATCCTCGCGCAGCGTGCCCTGTCGGCCGCCGACCGCGGCGCGGGTGCGCGGGCCAGGGAACTCTCCGACCGGGCCATGCGCGCCGCCGCACGGTCCACCGATCCCGACGTCGTCCTCGACGCCATCCACGCCCGCCATCTTTCTCTCGCGGCCGTGGATTTCCTGGACGAGCGAATGGCGCTCGCGGCCAGGGCAATCGAGATCGCGGCCGACGCCGAGCAGCCGCTGGCGCAACTCTGGGGATACGTGTGGACAGCTGACGCGGCCCTGCAACGCGGCGACCTGCTCGCCTTCGACAACGCCCTCGACCACATCGAACTCCTCGCCGACCGCCGCCGCCTCCCGATCGCCCGCTGGCACCTGTTGCGCCTGCGGGCCACCCGCGCGGCCCTGGTCGGCGACTTCCCCGCCGCCCGCGTCTTCGACGCCGCCGCCCACGAACTGGCGGTGGACATCGGCGACTACTCCCTCGCCGGCCTGCACCATGCCTTCCGTGGCATGTACGCCATGATCGTCGGTCACATCGACCGCGACGAGCTCACCGCGGCACTGGCCTCGCTGGCCTTCGCCCCGAAGATCACGATCGCCCAGCTGTTCGCCCCGATGCTGCACGCGATGGCAGGCGATCTCGAGGAGGCGAAGGCCTTGTTCGCGCCGTTCCGCCTGCTGCCCGACACCCTCGAGATCGGCCCGCGCTGGTCCGGCACTGTGTATTCGGTGGGCATCGTGGCCGAATTCCTCGACGACGCCGAGACGGCCGACCGCGTGTTCCGCGCTTTCCACGGCCGCGAACACCACTACGCCGCCGACGGCACGGGCGCGCTCATCTGCGTGGGCTCGATCGCGCGCATTCGTGCCGACAACGCCCGCGTCGCAGGCCACCTCGATGCCGCCGTCGACCTCTACCACCAGGGCCTGGCGATGGACACCGACATCGGCGCCCGCCCCTTCGTCGCCCTCGGCCACCTCGGCCTGGCCCGCACCCTCCTCGCCCGCGGCGACCTGACCGCCGCCCGCGAAGCCGCCGACCGGGCCGCCGCCGCCTTCCGCCGCCTCGACATGCCCTACCGCCTGCGCGCGGCCGACGCCCTGCTCACCGACATCGCCACGGCCACCCGCACCGCCGATCCGCTCACCCGCCGCGAACGCGAAGTGCACGACCTGGTCGCCACCGGCCTGACCAACCGGGAAATCGCGACCCACCTGGTCCTTTCCGAACGCACAGTGGAAACCCACGTCCGCAACATCCTCGCCAAACTCGCCGTCACCAACCGCACCGAGCTCACCCGCGGTTCCCGCTGACCCGAACCCGCCCGCCGTGTTCGCGGCCGAGTCGAGCGCCGAGAACTGCGGCGCCAGCCGCCGGAGATCCAGTTACAGTGACCCAGCAGATGGTCAGCGTTGTGGGAGGGAACCCGGTGGAGCAGGTATTCCAGGTCGACTTGCGGGGCATTGTCGACCTGCTCAGCCATCACCTGTACGGCAGTCCACGGGTCTATGTCCGCGAGTTGCTGCAGAACGCGGTCGACGCCATCACCGCCCGCCACGCCCTCGACCCACAGGCTCGGGCGCAGGTCAGGATCGAGACGCCCGCGAGCACCGGCGACGGCACCATCCGCGTCCATGACAGCGGAGTCGGCCTGACCGAGGCCGAGGTGCACACCTTCCTCGCCACGATCGGCCGCAGTGGCAAGCGCGACGACCTCGGCTTCGCCCGGCACGAGTTCCTCGGCCAGTTCGGCATCGGCCTGCTGTCGTGCTTCCTGGTTGCGGACGAGGCCGAGGTTCTCACCCGGTCCGCGCGCGGCGGCCCTACCGTGCGCTGGACCGGTTTCGCCGACGGCCGCTACCGCGTCGAGCCCGCCACGCGGGAACGTGACGAACCCGGCACCACCGTGATCCTCGCGCCCCGCCGCGGCGCCGAGCAGTGGCTCACTCCGACGACCGTCATCGAGCTGGCGCGGCTGTTCGGTAGCCTGCTGCCGTTCGAGGTCACCGTCGACGGTGAGCCGATCACCGAGCCCGAAGTCCCGTGGCGCGCAACCCACCCCACCCCTTCGGACCGGACGAACGCGCTCGCCGCGTATGCCGAGGACACCTTCGGCTTCACGCCGTTCGCCACCTTCGATCTCGCGTGCGCCGAATCCGGTGTCACCGGTGTGGCTTTCGTGCTCCCGCAGCCGGTCAACCCGGCGGCCAAGGCCGGACACCGCGTGTATCTGAAGCGAATGCTGCTGGCGGAGAGTGTCACCGGTCTGTTGCCCGATTGGGCCTTCTTCGTCCGCTGCGTGGTCGACACCACCGAGCTGCGCCCCACCGCGAGTCGCGAAGCCCTCTACGAGGACGACCTGCTGGAGAGTACGAGGGAAGCGCTCGGCGGCCGGATCAGGGATTGGCTGGTGGAACTGTCCACCTCCGATCCGTCCGCGCTGCACCGGTTCCTGCGCATTCACGATCTCGGCGTGAAGGCCCTCGCCCTGCACGACGACGACATGTTGCGCCTGGTCGACCGCTGGTTGCCGGTGGAGACCAACGCGGGCCAGATCCCGCTCGCCGAATTCCGCCGCCGCTTCGGCGAGGTCCGCTACACCCCGTCGGTGGAGGAATTCCGGCAGCTGGCCGCGGTGGCGAGCGCCGCGGGCATCGGCCTGGTGAACGGCGGCTACTCCTATATCACCGACATTCTCGAGCGCTTGCCCGCGATCGATCCCGAAATTCGCGTGCGCCGTTTGGATCCCGCCGAACTGGCCACCCATTTCGACCTCGTCGATCCGGCGACCGAGCTGGCGCTTCGCCCCTTCCTGACCACCGCCCAGCGTGTGCTCGACCGCCTCGAATGTGAAGTGGTACTGCGCACTTTCGATCCGCCGTCGCTGGCCGCGCTGTATCTGCTCGACCGCGATGCCCAGCATCGCGCCGAATTGCGCGCCACCCGCGAGGTCGCCGACGAACTGTGGGCCGATGTTCTGGGCGCCTTCGATACCGACCAGGCCGGTGACCGTCCACAGCTGGTGCTCAACTACCGGAATCCGCTGGTACGCCGCATCACCGGGCTCGCCGATGCCCGTTTGGTCACCACGGCGGTCGAGGCGCTCTACAGTCAGGCACTGCTGCTGGGCCAGCATCCGATGCGGCCGGTCGACACCGCGTTGCTGAACAAATCATTCGTCGGGTTGCTCGACTGGGCGGTTCACGATCCCCGGGGAGAGCTCTGATGTCCGACGTCAACACCCCCGACGACCTGCAACGGCTGCTGTTCCAGGCCTACGACATGCCCTACGGCGACGCCAAAGACGCACTGCTGGAACAGGTGCTGCGGCACGCGGAGGCGGGGTCGCACACTGAGCTCGCATTCCACGTTCGCATGGCGATGGTCGACGCGTACGGCCACGGGATGAGCCCGGCCAAATTGTTCGTCCCGTTCGCCCGTTGCCTGGCCGAATACGATCGCGACCCCGGCGCCCACGAGTCGTGGGTGGCGCCGTCGCTGCGGTGGAAGTTCAAGACCGCGGTGGGCGCGATGACGAAATTCCCCGAGGTGCCGATGGATCGGGCGCTGGCCGCCCTCGATCAGATGGAACGGCGCTACCGGGTCGAGGGGCAGAGCCTGAACGCGGTGTACGGCCGCAGGCATCGGGTGGCGGTCCACATCGGCGACCGCGACGCTGCCGCGCGGTGGTACGAAAGATGGTGCACCACACCGCGTGACGAGAACTCCGATTGCGAAGGCTGTGACCCCACCAACCGCGTCGCCTGGCTGGCGAGCCAGGGCCGCGATATCGAAGCCGTCGAGCTGGCCGCCCCGGTGCTCGCCGGTGAACTCGGCTGTTCTGAGCAACCGCAGCTCATCCTGACCGAACTGCTGCTGCCCTACCTGCGCACCGGCCAACTCGACGAGGCGCGCAGCGCGCACCGCCGCTCCTACCGCCTCCTGCGCACCAAGCCGCAGGACCTCGCCGCGATCGGCGACCACCTCGAGTTCTGCGCGCTGTCGGGCAATCAGGTGCGCGGTCTGGAACTGCTCGACCGTCACTTCTCCTGGCTCGATCGCGCACCGAGCCCGAAGGACGCGCTGGCCTTCCTGACCTGCGCGGCGCTGCTGCTGCGCACGCTCGTCGATGCGGGCAACGGTGATACGTTGCTCCGCCGTCCGGCCGCCGCCGATCGCCCCGCCGCCGAATCCACCGCGCGCGCACTGCAAGTGGAGCTCACCGACGAAGCACTGGCCATCGCCGCCCGCTTCGACCACCGCAACGGCACCGATCACCAGACGGCGTCGGTCCACCAGAAACTGGCGAGCGAGCCGATCGTCGACTACCTACCGCTGTCCGCGGCCGCCGCGCACCGGGTGCCGGTCGAGCAGGGTCCGGCGGCAGCGGCCGTCGAGATCCCCGAGCTCACCACCATCGAACTGATCGAACGCGCCGAACAGGCGACCACGCGGCACGCTCTCGCCGAACTGCGGGCCCTGGCACAGCGGCTGGCGGCCGAGCCGGAGCCGGCCGATCCCGGCCCGGCCGGGCGACGCGCTTCCGTGCTGGCCGGCGCGGCCTTGCAGACGACCGACCACGACCACGCCGAATCGCTGTTACGCCGAGCGGCGGAGTATTTCGCCGCGACAGGCGAGGAAGATCGCCGCCAGTCCGATCTGGGTCGCCTCGGCCTGCTCCTCAGTAGGCACGGCGACGTGACGGAAGCTGTGGGGCTGCTGCGGGATTCCCTGTCGCATCTGGCGAATTCGCCCGAACCGCACACGAGAGCGGCTGCGACGCTCCGGCTTTCCGGCGGCATGTTCGCACTGTTCGATCGGGGCGAGCTGTCCGACAACGATGCCGCCGAGCTGCCGGCGTTGCTCGACCGTGCCGCCGCCGACGCCGCCGATGCGGGCGACGACATCCTGCTCGGTGATGTCGCCCGGCACCGAATGTATCTGCACCAGAACAACGCTGAACTCGCCGACGCCGCGGCGGCCGGGCAGGAGGCGGTAGCGGCCTATCGCCGGGCCGGTCAGGCGTGGCGGGTAGCCGATGCGGCCCAGTACCTTTCCGGAATTCACCTCGACGCGGGCGATTCGGTCGCGGCGCTGGAGATGATCGATGAGGCGGCGCGGCTGGTCGACGCCGACCTGCCCGGCAGTGTGCGCCTCATCGTGCACGCTCGGCGCGGTGCCCTGCTCATCCACCTGAACCGGGATGAAGAGGCGGTCAGTGAGCTGTTGACCGCCATCGCGATCGGCATCGCGGCAGGTAGTTCGCAGGTGCCGTACGCGCAGTGGGATCTGGCCGTCGCCTACCGCGCCGTCGGCCAGCTGCTTGACGCCGCCGACCAGGCCGAAGAGGCCATCGCCGGGCTGGAGCGCGCCGGGGCCGTCGAGCAGGCCAGGACCTGCCGCTTCCTGCTGGTCGATCTGCATCGCCGGCTGGATGAGGACGAACCGGCACTCACCGTCCTCGATGAGATCATCGAATTCGACCGTGCCACCGGCAATCTCGGCGGCGAATCCTATGCCCTCGTCGAGACCGCCGATCTGCTCGACGTGCTCGATCGCGATGCCGAGGCCGCCGAGCGCTACGTGCTGGCCGCCGAGGTCGCCGAGAGGTTCGGCGATCCGGTGCGCGTCGCCTACTGCCGCTACAGCGCCGCGCTGTCACTGCACTGGACCGGCGACTCCGCCGCCGCGATCACGGCCATCACAGCCTCCGACGACGCGATCGCGAAGCTCGCCGTCGCCCACCCGGCCACCGAACTGCTCACCTGGCACACCGCCCGGCACAATCACAACGCCGCCCGGATCCTGCGCCGCGCGCAACGCCCCGCCGACGCCCTCCCACGCGCCGAGGCCGCCGCCGCGGGTTTCCGCGCCATCGACGCGGGCGACCAGGCCACCCGCTCCGACTACGAGCGCGCTGTACTCCTGATCGAGCTGAACCGCCCCACCGAAGCCGAGAAGATCCTCGCCGAGGCCGTCGCGGAATTGGCCGACGACCACGCCGCCAAGCCGATGCTGTCGGAACTACTGGCCGACACCCGAGCCCAGCTCGCCTGATGCTCACCTGATCCGAAGGAATCACCCGCGATGCAACCGCTCGACCCGAACGATCCTCGGCGGATCGGCGACTACCGACTGCTGGGCGTTCTGGGCGCCGGTGGCATGGGCAAGGTGTATCTGGGCCGGAATCCGGGCGGGCGCACGGTCGCCGTGAAGGTGATCCGCCCGGATCTGATCGATGCGGAGTTTCGTGCGAGGTTCCGTCGTGAGGTCGCGGCGGCTCAGCGCGTCGGCGGCGCCTTCACCGCGCCGGTGCTCGACGCCGATGTCGACGCGCGGGCGCCGTGGCTGGCCACCGGCTATGTCGCCGGGATCTCGTTGACGGACGCGGTAACCCAGTTCGGGCCGTTCGCCGAGCCCGCACTGGGGGCGTTGGCGCATGGGCTCGCCGAAGCGCTCGTAGCGGTGCACGCGGCGGGCATCGTGCATCGCGACCTGAAGCCGTCGAACGTGATGCTCGCGATCGACGGACCCAAGGTGATCGATTTCGGCATTGCCAGGGTGATCGCGGATTCCGCGCTCACGACGACCGGAAAGTTCCTGGGTTCACCGGGTTTCATGTGTCCCGAACAGGTGAGCGGCGAAACCCTCGGTCCCGCCTGCGATGTCTTCGCGCTCGGCGGCGTCGTCACCTTCGCCGCCGCGGGCCACGGCCCCTTCGGCACCGCCGAGGTGATGCAGATGCTCTGGCGCATCGTGTACGAGGAACCCCGGCTCGAGGCCCTCCCTGCCGCCCTGCGACCGCTCGTCTCGTCCTGTTTGGCCAAAGATCCCGCCGCCAGACCGACACCGGAACAAGTCCTTTCGGAACTGGCCCACATCGGCGCTGTCGAACGAACCGGTTGGCTGCCGCCACAAGTAGTCGCACACATCAGTACCAGCGCCGTCCGGCTACTCGACCTGGATTTCGGCCCTGCCGACCCACCCGGCGCATCGCATCCCGATGCCACCGCGACCTCCGCACCAGGCTGGTCGACAGGCACTTCGGTGCCGAACCTGCCGACCGCTACCCACCCGGGAGCGCATTCCGCGGTGATGGCCGGCGAATTCACCCCACAGCCCCTTGTGGTCGCGCACAAGTCCGCCGATACGTTCACCGGTCGCCCACTGTCCGCACCAGCACGCGCCACCCCGTCGCGACGAACCCGAACTCTGCTGATCGCCGCGTCCGCGACGGTCGCGGTGGCGGTCGCGGTCGGTGCCTATCTGATCGGCACCCAACTGAATGCCGAGTCCACCGGCAGCGTCGGATCGAGCACGACCGCCGCCTCGACCTCGGTCGCTTCGAGCTCGACCGAGACCGCACCCAGCTCGACCGGCACCGGATCGGGCACGGCCGCCGTCCCGGCCGAGTTCGTCGGCACCTGGAAGGGCCGCGCCGCCGACGGCCCGGTCCAGTTCGACATCGAACTCACCATCGCCCCCGGCACGGTCGGTCAGGAACTCGCGACCTCGGCCAACACCGGCGCCCTCTCCCGCGACCGCTGCGACCGTGCGGAAACCCTCACCGAGGCCACCGCGCGCCGCCTCACCTTCCGGGCCAGGCTCACCGCCGGGAGCGGATGCTTCGACGACGGCGCCACCTCGACGGTCACTCTGCAACCCGACGGCACGCTGGCCTATCGAACTCCGGGTGTCCTCGGCGGCACCATCGCCGGCTCCCTACGCAAAGGCTGACGATGTACTCCGACCGAACTGGAACAGGTTGCTACGGGATAGCCCGTGATGCCCTCGGCGCGGGTATACCCGGTCGTTCGTCCAGTAGCAAACCTCTACGTGAAACGCCGTGTCACCCCGTCAGCGGGAAACTCCGTCAGTCCATACCCGCAGGTAACGTCGGTCTCGCAAACTCCGCCGTTGCGATCTGGGTCACTAATATGTCAAACTCTCGCCCACACTGTGAAGCCAGTCGGTCTCACAATGTCTGGAAAGGGAGTCGATTGAGCGGGCGGCAGGTGAGCGAAGTTGCCACCGTCCCGACGGCTGCCCGGATGTCAGTCGAACGTGACCAGCGCCAGGGCCGCGCCGGTGAGCAGATCGACCAGCTCGTCGACGGGCGGACGCGACTCGCGCAGCAGCCACTCGTGCGCCACGCCGGTGACCGCGCCCGTGATCAGCGCGGTGGTCAGCTCGGCATCGCCGCGCAGGCGCACCCCCACCCGCGACAACGCCCCCTCGATCAGTGCCGACCAGGCGTGCCTGCGGGTGCGGCGATGGGTCTCCATCCGATCGCTCACCCCGACCACCTCGATCAGCGCCACCTGCGCGCGATACGGGTCGGAGCCCAGCGACTCCAGGTACGCGCCGAAGCCGGCTCGCAACGCGAGCTGCGGATCGGTCGAGCCGAGCGCGACCAGCGCGGTGCCGACCGCGGCCGCCGCGTCGTCCTGGATCCGGTCGTAGGCCGCTACCAGCACGTCTTCGCGGGTTTCGAACTCCTCGTAGAACTGCCGCTTGGACAGCCCGGCCGCCGCGCACACCTCGGCGAGCGAGCACGTGGCGTATCCACGTTCCGCGAAGATTTGCGTCGCTGCTTCCAGGAATCGCAGTCGCCGTTCGGCTTTACGCGCGACGACCGTACGACCCCCATACCGCCTGTCCGCTGTAGTCACCTCTCCAAAGTATCTGAAACCCGGGATAACACTGACCTTTCCGGGTCGCTTCATCTATCCACCGAACAAAGGACGGCCGACCAGTGCTGAGCACCCGAGCATCGCGGACCGCATTGTCCGCCCTCGTACTAGCGGCGGGTGCGGCACTCGTGGCACCCACGCCCACGATGGCTGCCCCGCAGTCCGCCGCGACACAGCCCAGCGTCCCCGCCATCGCCGAGAACGTCCCCTCCGAGACGCTCGCCGCGCTGGCTCCGACGATCGTAGGCGCGATCTCCGCCCCCGGCCCCATCGCCGACGGCGGACAGGCCGCGATTCTGGCCCAGGCACGCGTGCTGCTGGCCACGCCCGGCATCCCGGCGCAGGTCAAGGCCACCCTCGAAAAGGTCATCACCTTCCTCGACGGCAGTGGCGGCGGCGGTCCCGAATTGCCGCCTTCGGACGGTCCGCGCATCGCGCAGTTCCTCTACCCGACCATCGGCAAGGGCTGCATCGGCCCGACGTCGGATTCCGTCGGCACCGCGCTGGCCGTCCCCGGCCCGGCGACGCTGCCGCCGCCCGGACCGGCCGCGGGTCAGACCGGCTTCGTCTTCACCGCGCTCGGCACGAAGACCGCCACGGTCGTGCAGAATCCGCCGATGACGGTGCAGTGGGTCAACCTCGACAACCGTCGCACCGGTACCCAGCCGCTCACCACCGAGGCCGGCATCAACGCCGACGGCCCGGCCACTCTCACCGCTATCGCCGACACCGGTCCCGGCCGGGTCGCGGCAGTGATCACCGGCTCGCTCACCACGGCCACCGCCGACGGTGACCGCACCTGCTCGTTCGCCCCGACCCTCGGTTTCTTCTCCGTCGGCTGAGTCTCGCACCACGCAATTGGAGTTCGATCTATGAAGTTTGTCGTCCCCGGCCTGGTCAGCGGCCTGGCCGGCGCGGTCATCGGGGTGATTGCCGTACTCGGCATCACCGCGGGCGCGCAACAGAATTCGATCCCGGCGCCCGAGGAGTCCGGTGACCCGGGCTCGTCGCTGCTCGGCAACGTGCAGTACGGCTCGCGATGAGCAACGTACGCAGGCTCATCGCCTGCATCCTCGTCGGTCTCGGCGCGCTGCTGCTCGCGGCCGCCGTCATGATTCCCACCTACACGGTCGGCAAGGTCGCCAAGACCCCGCTCGACCTGCGCATCACCACGGTCGCCAAGAGCGTGCCCGGCGAGGAAAGCCTCGTGCTGGACGCGAAGTCGCTCACCGCGACCGAGGGCGCTGCCAAGGTGAACACCAATGTGCCGCTCGTTTCACAGCGCTTCCTGACGGTCGAAGAGCCCTCGGACGCCGACGAGATGACCGTCCAGGCCGGCCAGACCCTGCGTCGCGACGACCAGGACCCCAAGGACGGCCTGCTCACCGCCTCGGTCGACCGAGTCACCATCGACCGCGTCACCGGCGCGCCGATCGACGCCTCGCCCAACGGTTCGATCGCCGTCGCCGCCGACCCCAAGTCGGGCGCAGCGATCCCCACCGAGTCGCAGCGCCGCGGCCTGCAGTACCGCTTTCCGATCGGCACCGAGAAGAAGTCGTACCCGTACTTCGACCTCAACGCCCGCGCCACCTACGACATCGATTTCATCGAGGAGTCGGAGATCAACGGCGTGCCGGTCTACCACTTCCGGCAGACCATCCCGGTGACGAACATGTGGGATGTCGTCAAGCACCCGTCCCACCAGCTCGCCCTGCCCGCCGCCAAGTGGGGCCTCGAGGGCACCGAGCCGGTCACGATGACGCGCTTCTACACCAACACCCGCGACGTGTGGGTGGAGCCGAGGACCGGCGCGGTCCTCAAGGGTGGCGAGAACCTCCACATGTACTACGGCCGTAGCGCCGGACAGGTGGACGTCAACATCCTGAAGTCGCACCTCGTCTTCGACGAAGAGACCATCGAAGCTCAGATGGCCGTCACCCAGGAGAGCCTCGACAAGCTCGACCTGTACGGCAAGACCCTGCCGATCATCCTGGGCATCCTCGCCGCCATCTTCCTCATCGGCGGCGCGGTCCTCGGATTCCTGAGCTCGGGCTCCACCTCGGGCCGTCCGTTCGATCCCCCGACCGAGCGGATTCGTTCCTCGAACCTGTAAGCCACCTGTCCACAACTCGGCCTCCCCCGGTCCTCAACCCGGGGGAGGCCGAGCTGTTTTCCGGGCGGGCGGTTCGGACTGCTGTGCGGTCGAAATCTATGGCGCTACGTCAATAGCGGGAGGGAGCACCCGCCGTGCATCGCGTCGTTCGTGGTCGAACGGACGTTCGCAGTACAGGTGCAGAGTGGACTGGTTGTTCAGATGGTCTCGCACGACGATCCCACCGGCGTGCGCACCGTTGGCGCTCGTGTATCGGTGCTCCAGCAGCCGCATCTTCGTCGCGAATCGTTCACGAAGCTCCCCATACTGTTCGTTGAGGTGAACGTTGTCGAGCAGGCATTGGGAATATGCGTAGCACGCCATAGGGAACAGCAGGGCGGATGCCACGATGTCGGCAATCTGCAGCGCGACGTGCGCGTCCGAGTGCCCGAAGACGGGACTTTCCACAAGACGTGGGTACGGGTTGCCGCCGCTTTTGAATCGCTGTGTCGTCAGTCGATGCACGGCAGGCACATTTTTCGCTTTGGTTCTGGCGTCCAGAATCATGGTTCCGATCGTCTGCGCCGCACGAAGTTGTGCCTCGAACTGTCCGGCGATGCCTGCAACGATCTCGGCATAGATCCAACGACGTAGTGGCTCGTCCCCTTTGACGTGGATTTCGCCAACGATCTTGGCGTTGTGCTGTTCCAGGATGCTCAGTGTGTCTGCGATCAGCGAGAAGACCGCACGGCGGCGATTCCGGCCGCCTGAGCGGATGTTCTTGCGTAGATCGCGGCCCTTGATCTCGTAGGTGATCAATTCGCTCAGTTGGATCCCCGACTCGCTCAACGCGGGATAGAACTTCTTCTTCAACTGAAGGAAGTCATAAACCAGCCCACGGAGCTGCTGATGATCGACGACGATGCCGGCAATAACCAGCACCGGCGGGTCGGTCGGTGTTCGAAGAGCCTGTTCATCGCCTGACTCGTCGAGATAGCACAGCACATCGCGAACAACCCCCCGGTTCGATCGAAACAACTAAGGCCACTCCCGAAAGAGTGGCCTTAGGACCTGCCGCACCGCGTGCGACGATTGCTTATGCGTTGTCAATGCTCTCCCTTGGCAGCGAAAAACGCAAGTCACCGGCATCCTGCGTGTGTCCAGCGCGGCGCCGGAGCGTAGGTTGTCCAGCCTCGGTTCGCTTCGCCCAGCGCCGTTGTTCCCGACGGTGGTTGATCTCAGGAAGTCAGCAGCAGGCGTACCCGGGCTGCTTCGAGGGCTAGATGGTCGCGTTCGGGAATGTTCGTGGCCGCGCGGGACGCTTCGGCGTACAGGGTGGCGGCTTGCTCGAGGTCGCCCGCGCGTTCCAGCAGGTAGGCGCGAACTGCGGTGTGGCGCGGCAGGTCTGGATCGAGACCGGTCAGCGCGGCCAGTCCGGCCTGGGGTCCATCGGCCTCGCCTACGGCGACTGCGCGGTTCAGCCGCACTACGGGGCTGTCGGTGAAGATGAGGAGTTCGTCGTACCACTCCACGATCTGTATCCAGTCCGTTTCGGCGGTACTCGGGGCGTCCGCGTGCAGGGCCGCGATCGCGGCTTGGGCCTGGTATTCGCCCAGGCGGTCACGGGCCAGTGCGGTTTGCAGGATCGTCACGCCCTCGGCGACAAGGTGTGTGTCCCACCGGGATCGGTCCTGTTCGGCGAGTGGAATCAAGCGCCCGCCCTCGGTGCGCGACGCACGGCGGGCGTGGTGCAGCAGCATCAGCGCGAGCAGCCCCGAGACCTCGGGTTCGCCGGTCGAGGCGGCGAGCTGGCGGGTGAGGCGGATGGCTTCGGCGGCCAGGTCGATGTCGCCGCTGTAGCCCTCGTTGAAGACGAGGTAGAGCACCCGCAGCACTGTTGTCGGATCGCTGGGACGGTCGAGCGGTAAGCCCGTGATCCACTTCTTCGCCCGGCTGATCCGTTGCGCCATAGTCGATTCCGGAACCAGGTAGGCCGTCGCGATCTGCCGGGTCGTCAGGCCGCCGACCGCCCGCAAGGTCAACGCGACGGCCGAGCCGGGCGACAGAGAAGGGTGCGCGCACAGGAAATACAGCCACAGCGTGTCGTCCGTGGCGGGCACCGGTCCGGCTTCGGGCTCGGCATCGACCGCGAATTCCCGGCCTCGCCTGGATGTTTCGGCCCGTGTCGCATCGATGAACTTGCGCCAGGCGACGGCGACGAGCCAGCCTTTCGGATCGCGTGGTGGATCGTCGGGCCAGGTTTCCAGCGCCCGGATCAGCGCCTCCTGTACCGCGTCCTCGGCCGCGGCGAACTCGGCCCCGCGGCGGACGAGGATCCCGATCACCGCGGGGACGAGTTCGCGTACCAGCGCTTCGTTCATTCGGTCACCGTGGGCAATTCCGTGTAGAACGGCCGCAGTTCGAGCCACTCCTGCACCGGCTTCCCACCTGCGCCCGGCGCCGCGGACAGCTCCCCGGCCAGTTCGAGCGCCCGGTCGTAGGTTTCGACGTCGATGATCATCCAGCCGGCGATCAGGTCCTTGGTCTCCGCGAACGGCCCGTCGGTGACCGGCGGGCGCCCCTCGCCGTCGGAGCGGACGAACGTGCCCTGCGTGGTGAGCGCCTGACTGTCGACGTACTCGCCCCTCGATTGCAGCCGCGCCGCGAAATCCTCCATGTACCGCACGTGCGCGGTCACCTCCTCGGGCGTCCACTGATCCATCGGCACGTCGTTGACGGACGCGGGAGCGCCACGGTAGTGCTTGAGCAGCAGGTACTTGGCCATGATGTTCTCCTCGGTTCGTGTTCTCCGTGGGTTGTACCCCTGGGACGGAGCCGCCCACGCGTTCTCGACATCCACCGCACAAGAATTTCCGCCGATTATTTTCGCCGTGAGTGAACGGCGCCACCTGCAGGAACAAACCGCCGGGGGGCCATGTTGAGTCAGCAAAGCTCAACTTTGGAAGGGTCGACATGACTTCAGCTCAGAACCTGCCGGTGCTGTTCCTGACCGATCCGATCGTGCTGCCGGGCATGGTCGTGCCCATCGAATTGGACGAATCCGCGCAGGCCGCCATCGACGCCGCCCAGGCGGCCAAAACCGGTTCGGTGCTGGTCGCGCCGCGCCTCGACGAGGGTTACGCGTCCTACGGCGTCGTCGCCACCATCGAACAGGTCGGCCGGATGCGCGGTGGCGCGCCCGCGGCCGTATTGAAGGCCGAGCGCCGCGCCCGGATCGGGCACGGAGTCACCGGGCCGGGCGCCGCGCTGTGGGTGGAGGCCGAACTCGTCGAGGCGGTCGAGCCCGACGAGCGGACCACCGAGCTCGCCGCCGAGTACAAGAAGCTGGTCGTCGCCGTGCTGCAGCGGCGTGAGGCCTGGCAGATCATCGACATCGTCAACCAGCTCGACGATGTCGAGGCCATCGCCGACACCGCGGGCTACGCGCCGTACCTGTCCGATGACCAGAAGCGCGAACTGCTCGAGACCCCCGATGTCGCGGTGCGGCTGACCAAGCAGATCGACTGGATCAAGGACCACATCGCCGAGGTCGAGGTCACCGACAAGATCTCCGAAGACGTCCGCGACGGCATGGAGAAGAGTCAGCGCGAGTTCCTGCTGCGTCAGCAGCTCAACGCCATCCGCAAGGAGCTCGGCGAGGACGAACCCGACGGTGCCGACGACTACCGCACCCGCGTGGAGAACGCCGACCTGCCCGAGAACGTGCGCGCCGAGGCGCTGCGCGAGGTCGGCCGCTTGGAGCGCGCCAGCGACCAGAGCCCGGAATCCGGCTGGATCCGCACCTGGCTCGACACCGTGCTCGATCTGCCCTGGACGGTGAAAACCGAGGACAGCACCGATGTTTCGGCCGCTCGTGCGGTGCTCGACGCCGATCACCACGGCCTCGACGAGGTGAAGGACCGCATGGTCGAGTACCTGGCGGTGCGAACGCGGCGGGCCGCGCGCGGTCTCGAGGTCGTGGGTGGACGCGGATCCGGCGCGGTGCTCGTGCTGGTGGGTCCCCCCGGTGTCGGTAAGACCTCGCTGGGCGAGTCGGTCGCAAAGGCGCTGGGCCGCAAGTTCGTTCGTGTCGCCCTCGGCGGCGTGCGCGACGAGGCCGAGATCCGGGGCCACCGCCGCACCTACGTCGGCGCGCTGCCCGGCCGGATCGTGCGTGCGGTGAAGGAGGCGGGTTCGATGAATCCCGTTGTGCTGCTGGATGAGATCGACAAGGTCGGCTCCGACTTCCGTGGTGACCCGGCGGCGGCCCTGCTCGAGGTCCTCGACCCCGCGCAGAACCACACCTTCCGCGACCACTACCTGGACCTGGACCTCGACCTGTCGAATGTCCTGTTCATCGCGACCGCCAACGTCATGGACACCATCCCCGGTCCCCTGCTGGACCGCATGGAGCTCATCACCGTCGACGGCTACACCGAGGCCGACAAGGTGGCGATCGCGCGCGACTTCCTGGTGCCCCGCCAGCTGGAGCGCAACGCCCTGACGGCCGAAGAGGTGTCGATCACCGACGCGGCGCTGCGCGAGATCGCGGCGAACTACACCCGCGAGGCGGGTGTGCGTCAGATGGAGCGTCTGGTGGCAAAAGCCCTGCGCAAGGCGGCAACTCGCCTGGTGACGGGCGACGCCGCGAGCGTCGGCGACGCTGCCGTGGACGCCCCGCTCGTCGACAAGGGCGCGCTGGGCGAGGGCGCGGTGCTCGGGTACGACCCCGAACTCGGCTACAACAATGTCATCGACATCGCCGCCGGTCCGCAGCCGGTCGGTCAGGTGACGAGCCTGGTGGTCGACCTCGACAACCTCACCGACTACCTCGGCCGTCCCCGCTTCACCCCGGACTCGATGGAGCGCACCTCCGTCCCCGGTGTGGCGACGGGCCTCGCGGTGACCGGTGCGGGCGGCGATGTCCTCTACATCGAGGCCAACGGCGCCGAGGGCGAACGTTCCCTCACGCTCACCGGCCAGCTGGGCGACGTGATGAAGGAATCCGCCCAGATCGCCCTCACCTATGTCCGCTCACACCTGGAGGAAATCGGTATCGAGCCGAAGGTCCTCGATCGCAACATCCACATCCACTTCCCCGCGGGTGCGGTCCCCAAGGACGGCCCTTCGGCAGGCGTCACCATGGTCACCGCCCTGGTATCGCTGGCCCTCGGTCGCCCGGTCCGCGGCGATGTCGGGATGACCGGCGAGGTCACCCTCAACGGCAGCGTCCTGCCGATCGGCGGCGTGAAGCAGAAGCTGCTCGCCGCCCAGCGAGCCGGCCTGAAGACCGTCTTCATCCCGGCCCGCAACGAACCGGACCTGGACGAAGTCCCGGCGGAAGTGCTGGCCGCCCTGAACGTCCGCCCCGTCGCCGACGTGGCAGACATCCTGGCCTACGCGATCGAGCCGATCGCCGAACCCGCCGCTGACGGCAAGACCTTCGCCGTCAGCGCCTGATCTCAGCCGTCAACGGGCCGTGCACAGCTGTGTACGGCCCGTTGCCGTGTCCGGCCTAGCGGCTGACGGTCGGCGGCAGCACCGGGCCTGCGACGGTGACCACGGCCAGTTGGTCGGTGTCGTAGTTGTCCTGGTCGTCGAGGTCGTCGAGGTCGTCGTCAAGGTCGTCGTCGTCGAAACCGTCCGCGTCTTCCTCGGTGGCGGGGGCGAGGTCCTTCTCGACGCGGCGGGTGGTGCCCTGGGCGACCGCGCAGAGGACGGGTTCCTCGCCCTCGGTCTCGGCGTAGACGTCGCAGTGGGTGACGGCCTGGCGGCGGGTGGCGCCGAGGACGGTCGCGTGCACGCGCAGGCGCTCGCCCTGGGCGGGACGCAGGTAGGTGATGGTGAAGCCGCCGGTGAGGACGTTGGGGCCCAGGACAGTGCCCGCGGCGAAGGTGAGGGCGTTGTCGGCGGCGTAGGCGAGCACCCCGCCGTGCACGAAGCCGAACTGCTGGCCGTGTTCGGGCTGGATGTCGATGATGAGAGTGGCTGCGCCATCACCGAATTCGGTGAGTTCGGTGCCGACCAGACGGGCGAACGGCTGCGCGGCTAGTACCTGGCGCGCCAGGTCGAGGTCGAGGGTGGAAGCTTCGGTCGGCATCGGGTGTTCCGTTCTTCGAGTTGCGTGGCCCTGCATGGTGACTATTCGGTGCCGTCGGCCCGCAGTGTCGCCCACGCGGCGGCGGCGAGCTCGGGGGCGACATCGGTTGGCGCGGTACGGATATTGCCACCAAGCCACTGGCGTGAGTATTCCTGTGCCGCACCCAGCCACAACGCGTAGACGAGATCGAGTTCCAGGTCGCGCACCGCGCCGTATCCCGCGTGCGTGCGCCACCACCGCCGCACGGCCGTGAGGAACTCCACATTGCGCTCGCTCTCCCGGACGCCGGGCGGCCGCGAACCGGTGAGAACCGTTGCGCGATATTGATGTTCGTGCACCCAGCGCAGGTGCGCACGCACCCCGGCCTCGACGCCGGTGCGCGCGTCGGGACTGTCGGCGACGGCATTCCAGAAGTGTTGCTGGTAGTCGGTGAGCGCGGCCACCCAGACCTGCCGGTAGAGGTCGGACTTGTCCGGAAAGTGGTGGTACAGCGCGCCGACGCTGGCATCGGCGGCGGCGCGGATATCGCTCAGCGTGGCATCGAGGACGCCGTGTTCGGCGAACTGGCGCTCCGCGGCGAGCAACAACCGATCTCGCATCTCCATATACAGAATTTAGTTCGGTCCGGCCGACGCGGCAAGAGCCGATATGTCGGTGCGATGCGGTAAGACGGAACTGTGCCCCGGTGGCTCCTGCATGTGGATCTCGACCAGTTCCAGGCGGCGGTGGAATTCCGGCGTCGCCCTGAGCTGCGCGGTCAGCCGGTGATCGTCGGCGGCGAGGGTGATCCTGCACAGCCCCGCAAGGTCGTGACCTGTGCTTCTTATCCCGCGAGGGCCTATGGGGTGCGTGCGGGGATGGCGTTGAGAATGGCGCAGCGCAAGTGTCCGGAGGGTGTTTTCCTGCCGGTCGACATGGCCGCCTACGAGGTGGCCTCCGAAGAGATCATGGCGACGCTGGGCCGGGTGGCAGGCGCGGTCGAGGTGTGGGGAATGGACGAGGCGTTCGTCGCCACCGACGGCGATCCGTGGCAGCTGGCCGCCGACATTCGTACCGCCATCATCGAACTCGGCCTCACGTGCGCGGTCGGCATCGGCGACAACAAGCTCACCGCTAAGCTCGCCACCGGTTTCGCCAAGTCCACCGGCAAGACCTCCGCCGAACCCGAGCACGACCCCGGCGCCGCCACCGGCATCTTCGAGCTCACCGCCGCCAACTGGACCGAACTCATGGGCCACCGCCCCACCGACGCGCTCTGGGGTGTCGGTGCCCGCATCGCCCAGCGCATGGCCGACCTCGACATCACCACGGTCGCCGACCTCATGTCCGCCGATCGCACCCGCCTGGCCGCCGAGTTCGGCCCGAGCACCGGCCCCTACCTGTGGGTCCTCGGCCACGGCAAAGGCGACACCGAACTCTCCACCACCCCACGAATCCCATTGGGCCGCAGCAAATCCGAGACCTTCCCGCACGACCTCACCGATCCCGGCGAAATCCGCCGCGAGGTCGCCCGCATCGCCACCGAGGTCGCGGAGGAGATGCGCGAACACCACCGCATCAGCACCCGGGTCTCGGTCACCGTCCGCACGAAAACCTTCTATACCCGCAGCAAACAGCAAAAACTCCCCACCCCCACCGACGACATCACCACCATCGCCGACACCGCCCTGGCGATCATCGACCGCTTCGACCTGGACCGCCCGATCCGCCTCCTCGGCGTCCGCCTGGAGCTCCTTCCGCCCTGATCCAGCTGTGTCGGTCACGGCAGTGTCGGATCAACTATGTTCGGTGAGTACATGGGTAACTCACCGGGGACGGGCCAACACGAGTTCGGCCGATCCGGCGGCCGCGTCGCTACCGGTAGCGACGATAAGTCTGGCCAAATTACCCGGAGAGGCGGATCTGTGTTCTCTGCGATGGTGGCCCGTGAATCCGATGGTGGGATCGTTCTCGCCCGTGAAACGGTGGGAGACGACTTCCTCGGTAGCGGCGAGGTGACGATCAAGGTTCATTACTCGAGCGCGAATTACAAAGATCTGCTGGCGATCACGCCGCGCGGTGGGGTGGTGCGCAACTATCCGATCGTGCCGGGCATCGACCTCACCGGTGAGGTGATCGCCTCGGAGACCGATGACTTCGCCCCCGGCGACCAGGTCATCGCCCATGGCTACGACCTGGGTGTTTCCCGCAACGGCGGCTTCGCCGAGTACACCAGGGTGCCTGCCGAATGGGTGGTGAAGCTCGACGGCCTCGACACCCGCGACGCCGCCACCATCGGTACCGCGGGCTTCACCGCCGCCATGAGCGTGCAGGCCCTGCTCGACCACGGCCTGATCCCCGACGACGGCGCCGTCCTGGTCACCGGCGCGACCGGCGGTGTCGGCACCGTGGCCATCGACATCCTCTCCGGCCTCGGCTTCGAGGTGATCGCTTCCACCGGCAAGACCGACGCGAACGACCTGCTCGCCGAGCTGGGCGCCAACGAGGTCATCGGCCGGCTCCCCCTCGACCCCGATGCCAAGCCGCGCCCGCTCAACAAGGCCAACTGGGCGTCCGCGGTCGACAGCGTAGGCGGCGCCTCGCTGGCGCACGTCCTCAGCGCCATCGGTTACGGCGGCGCGGTAGCGGCCAGCGGCCTCACCGGCGGCGCCGAGCTTCCCACCACCGTGCTTCCGTTCATCCTGCGCGGCGTCAGCCTGCTCGGTATCGACTCGGTCCAGCTCCCGATCGAGAAGCGCCGCGCCCTGTGGACCGCACTGGGTAAACAGCTTCGCCCCCAGCATCTGTCGACGATCGAGTCCTTCACGCCGATCACCGAGGTCGGCACCGTCCTGCAGTCGATCAAGGACGGCACCCACTCCGGGCGCACGGTGATCGGCGTGGCCAACGAGTTCTGAGCCGTCGAGAAGCTCATCGACACGACGACGTTACGGATAATGTAATACTGTAACGATCATGATGCTCCGCCCCGACGGCACCACGATCACTGACGAGTCCGCGATCGCGCTGGCCGCGTCCATTCGTGCCCGCGAGGTCAGCGTCCGCGCGGTGATCGATGCCCACATCGCTGTGCTGGAACGTTTCGCGCCTGCCACGAACGCCGTGGTGGTGGACTGCTACGACACCGCGCGGGCACAGGCCGACGCCGCCGACGCCCACCTCGCGACCGGGCCGGCGGACCTGCCACCGCTGTTCGGCGTCCCGATTACCGTCAAGGAATCCTTGGCGGTCGCGGGCTTGCCCAACACGGCGGGTGTCGTGGCTCGTCGACACCTGCGGCCCACCGCGAATGCCACTGTGGTGCAAAGAGTTCTGGACGCGGGTGCGATCGTGCTCGGGCTGACCAACACCGCCGAGGGGTGCATGTGGCTCGAGTCGACGAACCGGGTCTACGGGCGAACCGGCAACGTGCACGACCGGACACGGACGGCGGGCGGGTCATCGGGCGGTGAGGGCGCCGCCGTCGGCAGCGGCGGCTCCCCGCTCGGCCTGGCCACCGATACCCTCGGCTCGATCCGAGTTCCCGCCTTCTGCAACGGCGTCTTCGGACACCGCCCGTCGACCGGCCTGCTCCCGACCACCGGCGCGTGGCCACCGCCGTTCGGCGTGGCCGCCCTGTGTTCCAACGGGGTCATCGCCCGCCGTGCGGCCGACCTCATGCCGCTGCTGCGGATCATGGCGGGCCCCGACGGGACCGATCCCCTGGTCCGCGCGGCCACCCTCGGCGATCCGGCGACGACGTCGATGCGTGGCGTGCGCGTCGTGCTGCTCGACGAAGCCTTCGCCCCCGGTTTCGGCCGTGAGGTGCTGGCTGCGCGTGACCGCGCCGCCGCCGCGCTCACCGAGGCGGGCGCCGAGGTCGCCCGGGTACCGATGCGCTCGCTGCGGACGATCGGGCTCTTCGCCACGATCGTGCTGGCCGAGGAGACCGGGATCAGCTTCGCCGAGATCATGCGCGGCGAGGGTGCCGACATCCTCGCGCCGGGACAACTCACCGCCCTGCACGGCGACCACACCCTCGCTACCCGCCTCCTCGCGCTCGGCGAGCTGATCGCGGCCCGGCTACCCGGCCGGGTGGCCCGGCGCATCACGGCCGCCGCACACCGCACGGCCGCCGAGGTCACCGAAATCATCGGTGACGGATTGCTCCTGCATCCGACCCTGAGCACGGTCGCGCCCCGTCACGGCCACACCACCGGCCGCCTGTGGCGCACGAACACGGTCGCGGCGTTCAGCCTCGCCGGGCTCCCCGTCACCCAGGTGCCGCTGGGCCGCGGCACCCACGGTTTGCCACTCGGGGTCCAGGTGGTCGCGGGGCACAACCGCGATCACCTCTCGATCGCCGCGGCCTTCACTCTCGAGAAGGCGTTCGGCGGCTGGGTCCGGCCGCGGGGTTGACCACTCCCCCCGGCTGACGGGGTCGGCGTTCACGTGCTCGCGGCTGTGTCATCGCCACGCGGTATCGACGGCTCGGCCGGAAAAGACGCCGGGAACAGTTCGCCGGTGGGGCGGCGTAGGTAGTCGCGCTCGGTGTAGGCCGCACGCATCCGGTCGAACAGTGACTGCGCTCGCCGGGTCATGGCATGCAGGTCGACACCGGGAATTACCCCGTCACGCAGGGTGATTCGGCCGGCGACCATGGAGAAATCCGCCGCGCGCCCGGTGCTGTTCATGCACAGGGTGCGGATCGGATCGTCGAGGACGCCGTCGCGCGGGTCGTCGAGGCGGAAGGCGACCAGGTCGGCGGTCGCCCCCACCGCGAGCTTGCCCAGGTCCGGGCGGTGCAGCGCTGCGGCACCGCCGAGGGTCGCTGCCGACACATAGTCGCCGTAGGTGGCCGCGTCGAGCCGCGACGCCAGCACCTTGGCCAGGGTGACGCCGATGTCGATGCCGCGCACCAGATCCGGCGGGAACGAGTCGGTGCCGAGGGCGATGCGCACGCCCGCCGCCCGGTACCGATCGAAGCTGTCGAGCGCCGATCCGTGTCTGGCCGAGGTGAGCGGGCAGTGCACGATCGACGCTCCCGACGCCGCGAGGGTGCCGAGATCGTCATCGGTATCGGCGTCCACGTGCGGGTTCGAGTCGATGTAGATCCCGTGGGGGATCAGCAGATTCGGCCCGAGGAGACCGGTCTGTTCGAGCACGGCCAGCGGTGACTTACCGAACCGCTCGATCACGAACGCCCGTTCGTGCAGCCCTTGGAGCGCGTGCAGCCGGACCAGCACGCCGGTCGTAGCGGCGAGCGCGGAGGTCCGGTGCAGCAGATCCTCGGACAGCGTCTCGATCCGGCACGGCAGCAGCGTCCCGTGGATCAGATCGGTGTCCTGCGCCGAGGCCCACTCCAGGAACCGCGCCGCACCCGCGAACCCGTCGAGCCCGAGTTCGTCGTTCCAGTAGATGGACCGCGAGCCGTCGTCGTCGACCACGTTGACCCCGGATCGGTACGCGGGCCCGAGGTAGACCCGCAGGCCGAGCCGCCGCGCGGACTCGGCCATCGCCACGGCGTCGGAGTAGGTCTCGGCCCAATCGCTGTGCACCTCCGACGCGATCGGCATCGCCGTCGTCACCCCGTGCAGCAGCAATTGGACGAACCCGTACTCACGGATGAACGCCCGCTCCTCGGCGTCGAACACCGCGCGCCGCCGATGCGTGGCGTAGTCGCGCGACCATTGCAGACCGAGGCCGAGCTCGCGCGACTGCCACGAATCCAGGATCGTGTGGTCGATGTCGGTGAGCGCGTCGAGGTCGATGAGTCCGGGCATCAGCACCGCATCGCCGAGCTCGATCGCCTCGTCGACGGTCTCCGCACCGCGCGGCCCGACGGCTACGATCCGCGAATTTTCCACCACCACTTCGGCATCGGCGAGCATCACGGGCCCGCCGCTGAGCCCAGACGCGAGCACATGGCGTGCCCGAACACTGCGCCGCACCTCAGCTCCTCCCCCTGCCCCAACGACCGGGAATCTCGAATCCGTCCAGTGCCGTATCGACGGAAACGACACGGCCCCGGTGGATTACGGTGCGATCGGCGGGTCGGTCCATCACGGCCGAGGTCGGGCAGGCCGCGTCGACAAGGAAGAACTCGGCGGGGTCACCGACCGTGAACCCCGGATGTGGGTCGCTCCGGTCGAGCGGGCGCAGGCTGCGGTCGATCACGCTCGCTCCACCCCAACTGGCCACGGCGAGAGCGTGTTCCACGTGCTCGTCGGATCCGAACCCGTTGACGAACGCGAGTTGCCAAGCGCGGTCGAGCATGTCGCCGTTGCCGTAGGGCGACCAGTAGTCCCGCTGACCGTCCATCCCGACCCCGACCCGCACGCCGGCCGCGGCCAGGTCGAGCAACGGCAACGCCCAGCCCTGCGCGCCCGCCGCGTGGGTGAGGGCGATGTCGAACTCCGCCAGCTGCTCGATCGCCGCAGGCACACCGGGCAGCCCACCGGCCAGGCACCGGGCATGGGAGATGGTCGCCAGACCGGTCATCCCGAGCGCCCGCACCCGTTCGATGATCAGCGACAGGGTGAACAGCCCCAGCTCGCCCGCTTCGTGCAGGTGGATGTCGACGCCGACCTGATGCTTCTCGGCCAGCCCGAACACCGCGTCGAGATGTCGCACCGGATCGCGGTCGAGTTCGCACGGATCCATCCCGCCGACCAGATCGGCCCCGGCCGACAGCGCCGCGTCCATGAGGTCGACGACACCGGGTTCGAGCAGGATTCCGACCTGCGGGAACGCCACGATCTCCACATCGCACACGTCGGCGTAGCGTTCCCGCGCCGCGAGTTCGCCTTCGAGCTTCGTGAGCCCGGAATCGGCGTCTACCTGGGCGTGACTGCGAATCCTGGTGGCCCCGTTGGCCACTGCCACCGCGAGGGTGAACGAGGCGCGGTCGGCCACGGAACGTTCCGCCGACCGCCAGTGCTCGCGATCGTTCATGATCCGGCCCCACCGTCCCGGCATCCCGGTCTGGGCTCGGAACGGCAGCCCGAGCCTGCTCGAGTCGAGATGCAGGTGCACATCCGACAGTGCGGGCAGGATCAACCGGCCCGCGCCGTCGACGAGTTCGCCGGCGGGCACCGGCGAACCGGTGGCCGCGGATACCGCGGCCACCGTGCCGTCCTCGATCAGCAGGTCCACCGGCGGGCCGCCCCAGGGGCGAACATCGGTGATCAACAGCGAATCACCCACGCGCTCAGTCCTTGCCGAAGGTCGCGGCGTCGACGGTGATCATCCCGTCCGCCCGCGGCTTCCAGTTCAGCGCCGGGTCCACCGCGTAGCTGGCATCGGGGGTGTAGAGGCCGAGCAGCAGTGCCTTGGAATCGTTGAGGGTGAACAGCTCTCGGTAGACATCGATCCTGGCCTGCCCGGCGACGGTCCTGGTCTTGGCGACCAAGGCTTGGGTTTGCGGCAGCATCGCGTAGTCGTTCCACTGTCCGCCGAACATCGAGGCGATCGGGGCGTCGCCGTCCATGGTGGACGGCGCGTAGGTGTTGAGGTAGATGCCGGTGGCGGCCTTCTTCGTGTAGATCATCTGGGAATGGCTGCTCTGGTCGGTGCCGTGCAGGGTGATGGTGATGCCTACCTCGGCCAGGTCGGCCTGGATCGACTGGGCGATCTCCGAGCTCAGCGGGATGCGCCCGTTCGTCGCGTACTGGAACGGGATCGGCGTACCGTTGTAGCCCGCCGCGGCCAGCAGCTGCTTGGCCTTGGCCGTATCGCGCACCGGGGCAGGGTATTTCGGGTCATAGCCGCCGACGTTCTTGGCGACCAGCTGGTTGTCCACCGTCGCGCGGCCCGCGAGCAGACTCTTGACGATGGCGTCCCGGTCGATCGACAGCGCGATCGCCTCGCGTACCCGCTGGTCGGCCAGCGGACCGGCTGTGGCGTTCATGCCGAGGAAGGTGACGCCGTTGGAGACCCGCGACTCGATGTGCACACTCTTCGAATCATCCACGGCGGCAACCTGGTTGGGGGCGATCAACGCCACATCGAGACTGCCGGACTGGACGCCGTTGAGCCGGGCGTCGGCGTCGGCCACCGTCTTGAAGGTCACGGTCTCCAGTGCGGCCTTGTCGCCCCAATAGTTCGGATTGCGCTTGACGACGTATTCGACTCCGCGCGTGTAGTGGTCGAACACGAACGGGCCCGAGCCGACCGGTGCGGCCGCGAATCCCGCGGAACCCAGCGCGCGGTAGACACTTTCGGGCACGATCGAGACGCCGGTGGTGATGGTCGGCCACGCGGAGAAGGGCGCGTTGAGGCTGAACACCACGGTATTGCCGGGGCCGGCGGCGGCGGAGGTGAACATCTCCATATAGGTGGCCGGATCGCCGTTGGGCGTCGCCTTGATCTGGTTGTAGGTGAACGCGACATCGGAGGCTTTCACCGGCTCGCCGTTGTGGAACTTCGCGTCCTCCCGAATCGTGAACGTCCACTGGGTGAAATCGGCGTTGTGCTCCCACGAGGTCGCGAGCTTCGGGCCGATCACGCCTTCCGCGTCGAACCGGGCGAGCTGGTCGAAGGTCGCGAAGTAGTAGTTGTAGCCTGCCAGCGAACCGTCGCTGATCGGGTCGGGCACATCCGTCGGTTCGGTGACCGCGCCGACCACGAGGGTCTTCGTCGACGCGGTGTCGGTGCCCGCGGGTGCGCAGGCACTCAGGGTGACGGTGGAGAACGCGAGGATCGCGAGTCCGGTAGCCACACTGCGGGTGATCGGTCTCATGGGTTTCCTAATCTTTCGTGGAGCGGGGAAGTGGGTGCAGGCACGCCGCGACATGCCCGGCGGGCCCGAGCGGCTCGAGTTCCGGTATGCGCGTGGCGCATTCGTCGGTGGCCAGTGGGCAGCGGGTGCGGAAGGTGCAGCCGCTCGGCGGATTCGCGGCATCGGGGAGCTCGCCGCGGATCAGCGTCGAGGTGTCGCGGTGGCGTTGATGGGGGTCGGGAACGGGAGCCGAGGCGATCAGCGCGCGCGTATACGGATGCCGGGGGCTGGTGAACACGTCCTCGGTGGCGCCGATCTCGACGAGCTTGCCCAGATGCATCACCGCGACCCGGTCCGACAGGTGCCGCACGACCGAGAGATCGTGGGCGATGAACAGATACGACAGGCCGAGTTGTTCTTGCAGGTCTTGGAGCAGGTTGATCACCTGGGCCTGCACCGAGGCGTCGAGCGCGGACACCGGTTCGTCGAGCACCAGCACCTCCGGCCTCGGCGCGAGCGCCCTGGCGATCCCGAGCCGTTGCCGCTGCCCGCCGGAGAACTCGGCCGGGCGCCGATCGAGCGCGTCCGGCCCGAGGCCGACCTGTTCGAGCAGTTCGAGCACGCGGTCGCGGGAGTAGCCGCCCGCGATCCGGAGCGGCTCGGCGATGATGTCGTGCGCGCTCATCCGCGGGTCGAGGGAGGAGTACGGGTCCTGGAACACCAGCTGCACCCGGTTGCGCAGCGCCCTGCGCGCGGCCGGTCGCAGGGCGGCCAGGTCGTGGCCGAGGATGCGCACCGAACCCGCGGTCGGGGTGTTGATGCCGAAGATCGTGCGCACCAGCGTGGACTTTCCGCCGCCGGATTCGCCGACCAGACCGAAGGTTTCACCGCGTACGACGCCGAAGCTCACACCGTCGAGGGCACGCAGTCTGCGTTTGCCGATGAGACCGCGCCTACTGGTGAAACTCACCTCGAGGCTGTCGACCCTGATCACTTCCTCTGCGGTATCGATCATGGTCATGCCGAAATGTCCTCTCGGAGAGGGGCAGCGAGCGCGGGCGGGCAGGCGAGCGCGCGCCCGTCGCCGAGGGCGACGAGAGGTGGTGGGGCTGTGTCGCATTCGCCGTTCTTGCCCGCGAACTCACAGCGCGGGGCGAAGCCGCACCCGGCCGGGCGTTTCGTCGGTGACGGTGGCGAGCCCGGGATGGCATAGGCGCGGCCCGCGCCCGCCTGCCCGAGCAAACTGCCCTGCAGGCCACGGGTGTACGGGTGGGCGGCGTCGTCGAAGATCTGCCACACCGTCCCGGTCTCGACCACCCGGCCCGCGTACATGATCGCCACCCGATCGGCGTACTGGGCGACCAACCCGAGATCATGGGTGATCAGCACCATCGCCGCACCGCTGCGGGCGCGTGCCTGTGCCAGCACCTCCATGAGCTGGGCCTGGATGGTCACGTCGAGCGCGGTGGTCGGCTCGTCGGCGATGAGCACCGCCGGATCGTTGGCCATCGCCATGGCGATCACCGCGCGCTGGCGCATACCGCCCGACCACTGGTGGGGATAGGCGCGCGCCCGTTCAGCCGGTTGTGGAATACCCACGGAGGTAAGGAGTTCGACTACCCGCTGCTTGCGCTTCTTGGCATCGAGCCGCTGGTGCACCGCCAGCGCGCGACCGATCTGCGTGCCGACCCGGCGCACCGGATTGAGGGTGGTCATCGGGTCCTGGAAGACCATGCCGAGTTCGGCACCGCGCAGCCGCCGCAGGGTTTCGTCGTCGGCGCCGACGAGTTCGTCGCCGCGGAAACGCACGCTGCCCGAGAAGATCGTCAGTGCCGGGGGGAGCAGGCCCAGGGCCGCGAGCATCGTCACCGACTTGCCCGACCCGGATTCGCCGACGAGACAGAGGACTTCGCCCTCTTCGAGGCGCAGACTCACCCCGTCGACGAGCACCACGCGTTCGCCCGCGGCCGTCTCGTAGCCGACGGTGAGATCGGTGATCTCCAGCAATGCGCTCATGCCACAACCTCTTTCGTGAGAGCACCGCGACGGGCGCGTGGTGCCCGCCGAACTCGGCGCAACCCCTGGCCTTCATCGGTGAATCGCCGACTGGCCAGCAGGGTTCCGCCGATCACCAGCAGCAGCGCCACCGCGGGAACGATCGTCAGATAGGGGGCCTGGCGCAGGTACTTCTGCCCGTCGGTGATCATCAATCCCCAACTGGGAGTGGGTGGTTGCACGCCGAGGCCGAGATAGTCGAACGACGAGATCATGATCAGCACATTGCCGAGATCGGCGGTCGCCAGAATCAGCACGGGGACCGTGACGTGCCCGACGATGTGCTTGCGCATCACCCAGCCCGAGCGCGCGCCGAGCAGCTTCGGCGCGATCACGAAATCGCGACCGGACAGCCCGAGCGCGACCGAGCGCGCCACCCTGGCATAGCCGACCCAGAAGGTGACGCCGAGGATCGTCGCCATCAGCGCGGTACTCGGCCCGCGAATCGCCGACACCGCCATGATCACCAGCGTCATCGGGACCGCGAGCTGCACATCGGCGACACCCATCAGCACGCTGTCGGTGACACCGCGGAAGTAGCCGGACATCGTGCCGATCGTCATGCCGATCACCGCGTTGACCAGCACGATCACCAGAACCAGCCCGAGCGTGATCCGCCCGGCCAGCGCCAGCCTGCTCGCCAGGTCGCGACCGAGCGAATCGGTGCCGAGCGGGTAGTTCCCGGTGCTGAACGGCGCGGAGAACGCGGCCGCGAGTTCCTGCCCGTAGGGGTCGTAGCCGGGGAAGAGGGGATACAGCAGGGAGAACAGCACGACCGCGAGGATCATCGCGACGCCCGCGATCGTGGCGTAGTCGCGGGGACGGATCATCGGACTCTCGCTCTCGGATCGATGACGCCGTAGAGGACGTCGATCCCGAAGTTGACGATCACGAAGATGGTCGCGATCACCACCAGGCCGGACTGGACCACCGGAAAGTCCCGGTTGAACACCGCATCGAGCATCAACGTGCCCAAACCGGGCCAGGCGAAGACGTTTTCGACGATCACCAGCCCCCCGAGCAGCGTGCCGAGCGTGATTCCGGAGATGGTGAGCACCGGCAGCAGCGCGTTCGGCAGCACATCGCGCAGTAGCACCGAGGACCTGCGCTCGCCGCGTGCGTACGCGGTGCGCACATAGTCCTGGGAGCTCTCGGCGACCAGCGAGTTGTCCAGCAGCCGTGAGTAGACGACGAACTGCGCGGTGGCGATGGTGAGGGCGGGCATGATGATCGCGAGCGGATCGGCGCCGGCGAGCGAGGGCAACCAGCCCAGCGTCACCGAGAACACCAGGACCAGCAGCAGCCCGAACAGGAAGTCCGGCACCGCCAGTCGCGCCGCGCCGACACCGAGCGCCACTGCGCGCAGCGACCAGCGGCCGCTGAGGTGGATGGCGAGCACCACGGCGAAGGCGAGTGCGAGACCGATCGCGAAGCCCGCGACACCGAGTTGGAGCGAAGCGGGCAGGCGTTGCAGGACCAGCGTCATCGACGAGGTGCCGGTCTGCTGGTACGAGTCACCGAAATCGCCGGACAGCACGCCCGTCACGTAGTCGAAGTACTGGGTCAGCGGCGGTTTGTCGAAGCCGAGTTCGGCTTCCAGCGCCGCGATGTCGGCCTCGCTCGCCGTTTCCGGCAGGAGGGAGGCCACGGGACTGCCGGTCGATCTGCCGAGCAGGAACGCCAGCGAGATGACGGCGAACACGGTGATCACCGCCTGGGCGAGGCGGCGGATCAGATAGACGGCCAACACTGATCCTCTCTGTGGGCCGAGAATGTCATTCGGTATACAGAATTGGATTCCCGTGTATCCCCATTGTGTTCCGAAAGTTTCGGGTCCGTGAATGATTCGATGGTGCCAACCGGCAGTAATACGCGCGTCAAGCCCGGTACTCGACCCATTGCGCAAGCTTGGGCGCAGGTCGTCTGAGGTGCGCAAAGATATATTTGGTCTACCGGATTGAATTCGGTGGGTCCGCCGCTAGACTGCGCGATCGCCGGCCGTCACCACCGTCGCGGCTTCGTAGACTGTTCGGGTGGCCCGAAACCTACGTCCGCCGGTAGAAGTCGTCGACGACACGTCGCAGACGAGACGGATATACGACGATCTGCGCCGCGCGATCATCACGGGGGAGTACCGCGAAGGCGAGAAACTGCCGGAGGCGCGCCTGGCCGCCATGCTCGGCACCTCCCGCCTCCCGGTGCGCGAAGCCCTGGCATTACTCGAATTCGACGGCATCGTCAGCGCGCTGCCGCGACGCAGTGCGGTCGTTCGGTCCTGGGATACCACCGCGGTGGAAGAACTCTTCGATGTCCGCATCGGCTTGGAACCGCTGGCGGCGCGCCTCGCCGCTGCCCGGATCAGGCAGGGTCACGACAGCTCGCCACTGCGGGCCGCGTTGCGAGAAGCGCAGGAGGCCACCGATTCTCGTGATCCGCTCCGCATCGCCGAGACGAACGCGAAGCTGCACGGCGCCATCGTGGAACTGTCCGGCAACTCGCTGCTCACCCAGCTGATGCGCACCATCCTCGCCCGGATGGCCTGGCTGTTCTTCCTCACCACCGAACGCAACACCGAGGAACAGCGCGACGAACACCAGCACCTCATCGACGCGATCTCCTCGGGCGACGAACGCCTGGCCGAGTACGCCATGCTCAGCCACACCGAAGCAGGTCGCACCCCCACCCTGACGATCGTCACCGCGCTACGGCACGCCGACCAGGGAAACGGTCCTGGCGCCGACCGCTAGCCCAGCCCCCACGGCCGGACCTGCGTCGGCCGGTCGTGGGGAGCTGGGCTGAACAGGCCTTTCGCTCAGACGGTGGCCGGGGCTACCGGGTCGTCGGCGAACTGGGTTCGGTAGAGCTCGGCGTACCGGCCGTCGGCGTTGAGGAGGGTGGCGTGGGTGCCGCGTTCGATGATGCGGCCGTCCTCGAGCACCAGGATCTGGTCGGCGGCGCGGATGGTGGACAGGCGGTGGGCGATGACCAGGGCGGTGCGGCCGGTCAGCGCTTCGGTGAGGGCCTCCTGAACCGCGGCCTCCGAGGTGGAGTCGAGGGACGCGGTCGCCTCGTCGAGGATGACGACCTTCGGCTGCTTGAGAAGCAGGCGGGCGATGGTGAGGCGTTGGCGTTCACCGCCGGAGAGGCGGTAACCGCGTTCGCCGACCACGGTGTCCAGGCCGTCGGAAAGAGAATCGACCAGGTCGCCGAGGCGGGCGCGACCGAGGGCGTCCCACAGTTCGTCCTCGGTGGCTTCCGGTCGGGCCAGCAGGAGGTTCGCGCGGATGGTGTCGTGGAAGAGGTGCCCGTCCTGGGTGACCAGCCCGACGGTGCGCTGGATGGATTCGGTGGTCAGGTCGCGCACGTCGGTCCCGTTGAGCCGGACCGCGCCGGAGTCGACGTCGTAGAGACGCGAAACCAGCTGGGCGATAGTCGATTTGCCCGCGCCGGAGGAGCCGACCAGCGCGATGAGCTGTCCGGGTTCGGCGCGTAGCGACACCTGGTGCAGCACCTCGACGCCGCCACGCCTGTCCAGCGTCGCGACGTCTTCCAGCGAGGCGAGCGAGACCTTGTCGGCCGAGGGGTAACCGAAGTTCACCGCGTCCAGTTCCACCGCCACCGGGCCGTCGGGCACCGGGGTGGCGTGCGGGGCGTCCTCGATCAGCGGCTTCAGGTCGAGCACCTCGAAGACACGCTCGAAACTCACCAGCGCCGACATGATCTCCAGGCGGGCGCTCGCCAGGGCGGTGAGCGGGGTGTAGAGGCGGGTGAGCAGCAGCGAGAGCGCGACCACCGAGCCCGCGTCGAGGCTGCCCGTCAGCGCGTACCAGCCGCCGAGGCCGTAGACCAGGGCGAGGGCGAGCGCGGAGACCAGGGTGAGCGAGGTGACGAAGGTGGTCTGCAGCATGGCGGTGCGTACGCCGATGTCGCGCACGCGGGTGGCGCGCTGCGCGAACTCCGACGATTCCTGCTTCGGCCTGCCGAACAGTTTCACCAGGGTGGCGCCCGGCGCGGAGAAACGCTCGGTCATCTGGGTGCTCATGGCGGCATTGAGCTGGGCCGCCTCGCGCTGCATGGCGGCGAGTTTGTTGCCGGCGCGCCGGGCGGGGATCACGAAGACCGGGAGAAGGACAAGGGCGAGCAGGGTGATCTGCCAGGAGATGCTGAGCATCACGGCGAGCGTGAGCACCAGGGTGACGAGGTTGGTGATCACGCCGGAGAGGGTGTCGCTGAACGCGCGCTGCGCGCCGATCACATCGCTGTTCAGTCGGCTCACCAGCGCGCCGGTGCGGGTCCGGGTGAAGAACGCGACGGGCATCTTCTGCACGTGATCGAACACGGCGGTGCGCAGATCGAGGATCAGACCCTCACCGATCCGTGCCGACAGCCAGCGGATCGCGATGCCGAGCCCCGCGTCGAGGACGGCCAGACCCGCGATGGCGAGCGCGAGCAGCATCACCGTGCGCGGCGCCGAACCCTCGACGATCCCGTTCACCACGTGCCCCGCCAGCACCGGTGTAGCCACACCGAGTACCGCGGCCACCACGCTGAGCAGCAGGAACCCGCCGATCCGGCGGCGATGGTGCTCCGCGAACCGCAGGATTCGCCGTGCTGTCACCATGCTGAACGGGCGCTGTTCTTCCGGCGCGTTCACGCGCCGGTACATCTGGCTGTAGGCCACTGATTCGATACTCACTGCCACTCTCCTCGAGGCTCCCCACCCATTGAACTCCTGCCCACCGACACTAAAACCTCAACAAAGGTTGACCGCAAATACTTTCCGCGCGCACCGGGTTCAGCGCACAGCGAAACCGGCGGCCGATCACCGCCCGGTGACCGGAATAGGCTGGTCGGGTGGACGACGACCGGAGCTCGGAAAAGCTGGCCGACGCACTGCGTACGCGGACCGGCTGCCCGGTCGACGCGTCGGTGCGCAGACGCGTCGAGTACTCCGCCGACGCCTCCAACTACCGCGTCCGGCCCGCCATGGTCGTGTTTCCCCGTGGCGAGGACGACGTCGCCGCCACCGTGAACTTCGCCCGGGAGAACGGGCTGTCGGTCACCGCTCGCGGCGCGGGTACCTCGGTCGCGGGCAATGCCATCGGACCCGGCATCGTGCTGGACTTCAGCAGGCAGATGAACGCCGTGCGCGCGGTCGACGTCGAGGCGCGAACAGCGACAGTGCAGCCGGGGCTGGTGCTGTCGGATCTGCAACGGCGGCTGCGGCCGCACGGGTTGCGGTTCGGGCCCGATCCGTCGACGCAGGACCGTTGCACCCTGGGCGGGATGATCGGCAACAACGCGTGCGGACCACATGCGCTGGCCTGGGGTCGCACCTCCGATACGGTGCGTGAGCTGCGCATTCTCGACGGCACCGGGGAACGGCGGACGCTCGGTTCCGACCTGGCGGCGGTGCCCGGCCTGGCGAAGTTCACCACCGCGAATCTGGCGGTGCTGCGCACCGAACTGGGACGGTTCGATCGTCAGGCATCCGGTTACGGTCTGGAACACCTGCTGCCGGAACGTGGTTCGTCGGCGGCGAAGGCGTTCGTCGGTTCCGAAGGCACCTGTGGACTGCTCCTGGAAGCGGAGGTCGCGCTCACACTGATGCCCGCCGCGACCGTGCTCACGGTGCTCGGATACCCCGATATCGCCTCGGCGGCGGACGATATCGCCGCGGTGACCAGCTGCGCGCCGGTCGCGGTCGAAGGCATCGATGCCGGACTGGTCGACGTGGTCCGCGCGCATCGGGGGACGGTGCCGGAGTTGCCGCGAGGTCGCGGCTGGCTGTTCGTCGAAACGGCGGGAGCGAGCGTGGCCGAGGCACTGGCCGCGGCCCGGCGACTGTGCGCGGCGAGCCACGCCGATGATCACCGGATCGTCACCGATCCGATGGCCACAGCGGCGCTCTGGCGCATTCGCGCCGACGGCGCCGGTCTGGCCGGACGAACCCCCGACGGGAAACCCGCGTGGCCCGGGTGGGAGGACGCCGCCGTCCCGCCGGCGAACCTCGGGGCGTACCTGCGCGAATTCGCCACGCTCACCGCCGGGTACGACGTGGGCGGTTTGCTGTACGGACACATCGGCGACGGCTGCATCCACGTCCGCCTCGACTTCCCGATCACCGACGCACCCCGGCGTTTTCGCACCTTCCTCTTCGACGCCGCCGAACTCGTTGTGCGCCACGGTGGATCGCTCTCGGGCGAACACGGCGACGGCCGCGCCAGATCCGAACTGCTCGAAGTGATGTACTCACCGGCCGCTCGCGCGGCCTTCGCGGGCTTCAAGTCCCTGTTCGACCCCGGCGACATCCTCAACCCCGGCGTCCTCGTCGCCCCGAGCCCCGTCGACGCCGACCTGCGGGTAGCCGGTCTCGCGCCGGTCCCCTCGCGAGGTTTCGCCCTGTCCACAGACCTCGGCGATTTATCCACAGCTGTGCACAGATGTGTAGGAATCGGCAAGTGCCGCGCGGATACTCGCGGTTCCGGCGGCTTCATGTGTCCCTCGTACCTGGCCACCGCCGACGAGAAGGACACCACCCGGGCCCGGGCCAGAGTGCTCCAGGAAGTCGTCCGCGGCGAACTCGGCTGGGATGCACCGGCAGTCGAGGAATCCCTCGACCTCTGCCTCTCGTGCAAGGCCTGCGCCTCCGACTGCCCCGCGGGCGTCGACATGGCCACGTACAAATCCGAGGCACTGTATCGGCGCTACCGCGGACGCTTACGGCCGATGGATCACTATGTCCTCGGCCGGCTCCCGCGCTGGCTCGCCATCGCCCAGCGCTTCCCACGCCTCGCCAACGCCCTCGCGGCCCGTCCGCGCCTGCGTCGAGCGGGCATGCGCCTGGCCGGCATCGACCCGAGGCGAGCGGCGCCGCGACTCGCCCCGACGTCGTTTCGCCGATCGTCGGGCAGCAACGACCGCACAGGTACCAGCATGACTTCGGCTACCGAAGTCATGCTGTGGATCGACACCTTCACCGACACCTTCGACCCGGAAAACGCGGCAGCCGCAGCACAACTGATCGAACGACTCGGCTATCGCGTGCGCATTCCCAGCGACCGGGTGTGCTGTGGCCTCACCTGGATCAGCACCGGCCAACTGGACGGCGCTCGCGCCCGGCTGCGCGCCACCGTGGACGCACTGGCCGCCCACGTAGCCGCGGGTGGCCTGATCGTCGGTCTCGAACCGTCCTGCACCGCCACCCTGCGTGCCGACCTCCCCGAACTGCTCCCCGCCGATCCACGAGCGAAACGGGTCGCCGCCTCGGTCCGCACCCTCGCCGAGTTCCTGCTGGAGCACCCCGGGTGGCAACCACCCCGTCGACCGCACGACACCGTGATCGTCCAACCGCACTGCCACCAGCACGCGGTAGGCGGCTTCGAGGCCGAACGCCGAATCCTCGCCGCGATGGGCGTCACCGTCGAGGAACTGGCGGGCTGCTGCGGCCTGGCGGGCAACTTCGGCATGCAACGCGGCCACTACGACATCTCGGTCGCGGTCGCCGAGAACGCCCTGCTCCCAGCGCTGCGAAACGCCCCGCCGAACGCCGTCTTCCTGGCCGACGGCTTCTCCTGCCGAACCCAGGCCGACCAACTCGCCCATACTGCCGGCGTGCATCTGGCCAGGTACCTGCTCGATTGTCCGAGCGGACCGGCTGCCGGTTGACGCCGATCACAGGCGCACAATGGTCGGATGCGTGACCAGACCCTGGACCCGGACCTGGCCTCGGCCGGTCTGTCCAGGACCGTCCGGTCGAGCAGGCCGTTCGACGTCGGCATCACCGTGTCGCCCCTGCGCCGCGGCGGCGGCGATCCCTGCCACCACGTCGGCCCGGACGGCAGCCACTGGCACGCCTCGCGAATGCCGTCCGGCGTGGTCACCTACCGGCTGACCCAGGACGGCCGTGACGGCGCCGCCGCCCGCGCCTGGGGGCCGGGAGCCGAGGAATTCCTGGCCGGCCTCGACCGCATGCTGTGTCTCGAGGAAGACCTCGACGACTTCGCCCCCGCACACCCCAAGCTGATCGAAGCCCACCGCACGGTCCCTGGTCTGCGCATGCTGAAGACCGGCCTGGTGATGGAGTCGCTGATCCCGGCCGTCCTCGAACAGAAGGTGCACACGAAGTCGTCGTTCGCCGCCTGGCGCACCCTGGTCCGCGAGTTCGGGACCAAGGCCCCCGGCCCGGCGCCGACCGGCCTGATGGTGGCGCCGGACGCCGAGACCTGGCGATTGATCCCGTCGTGGAAGTACCACCGGGCCAATGTCGGGCCGCAGCGCGCGCAGACCATCGTGCGCGCCGCCAGAGTCGCCGACTCGATCGAACGCACCGCCACCCTCGACCCGGCCGAGGCCGCGCGACGTCTGCGCAGCCTGCCCGGTATCGGCGTGTGGACGGTGGCCGAGACCGCGCAACGCGCGTTCGGCGACGCCGATGCCCTCTCGGTCGGCGACTACCACCTCGCCGCCGTCGTCGGCTGGAGTCTGCTCGGTCACCCGATCGACGACGACGCGATGATCGAATACCTGCGACCGCTACAACCCCACCGCTACCGTGCGGTGCGACTGCTGGGGCTCAGCGGGCAGGCGCGCAAACCGAAGTTCGGCCCGCGCGACCCGATCACCGACCATCGCCATCACTAGCGTGTCGCGCGCGCGTCCAGCACGCAGCGGCCCGCTTCGACCAGGGTGTTGCGCGCCCGTCTGCGCACCCGGCACTCTTCGACTGTGCAGTCGAGGTGTAGTTGCATTGCGGCGTGGGCTTGTTCGGGCTCCATCGGGCCCGGATCGATGGAGCAACTCAGCAGTGCTGTGGCGACGCGCATGTTCACTTCGCTCAATTGCATGAAAACAGCACAGCACGCAAACCCCCGGCTAACGGTGAGTACACGCGCGAAAGATGGGATTTACCGCGAATTCCCAGCACGACATCCAAGGGGGAGTGCAGGATTCCCCAGACTGGACGAAATCCACCGCAGCGGGGCATGGCGGTGTGACGGGTATGCGACACAGAAGGAGTGGGGCTGTGGCAGCGAACGCATCGAACGGAACAGAGGGGCAGGCAGGCGTCTCCTCGACGCTGCCGCGCCGCCAACTCGGTCGCTACCTGCGTGACTGGCGCACCCAGGCCGGGCTCACCATCGCCGAGGCGGCACGGCTGATGGAGTGGGGAGCCAGCACCCTCCAGCGACTGGAGAAGGGTCAGGCCGATCGCATCCGCACCATCGACATCCACGAGCTGTGCCGGATCTACGGCATTCCCGACGATCTCGCCGAAGGCTTCGCCGGTCTCGCGCAGCAGGCCGCCGTCAAGAGCTGGTGGCACGCCTACGGCGATTTGATTCCCGAAAACTTCGATATCTATGTGGGTTTGGAGGCATCGGCACATCGGTTGCGCGCCTACCAGTCCGAGCTGGTTCCCGGTCTGCTGCAGACCGCGGAATACGCACGCGCGCTGAATCATCTGGGGTTCCCCCAGGATTCGGTCGACGAGCTCGATCGGCGGGTCGCACTGCGGCTGCAACGCCAGGCATTGATCACCCGCAAGCATTCGCCCGCCGAGATCGACGTGGTTCTGCACGAATCGGTATTGCGTAGCATCGTCGGTGATGCAAAGGTGATGGCTGCGCAGTTGCGACACCTCGCCGACGCGAGTACCCGAAGTAATGTGGCATTGCGCATCCTGCCGTTTGCCGCCGGTGTTCCACTCGGAGTCTCTACCGGACCTTTCACGGTTCTCGAGTTCGGCACCGACAGCAAGGGGCAACCGGTCGAACCACCAGTGGTGTACGCCGAAGGCTTTACCGGTGACCTCTACCTGGAACGACGCGCGGATGTTCGAAGGTACGACCGGGCTCACGAATGCCTCCAGCGTCATGCGCTGGACATCCAACCGAGTAGACACCTGCTGCGGCAGGTCGCGAAGGAGTATGTGGCATGAGTTTCGATCTCGTCGACGCACACTGGTTCAAGAGCACCCGCAGTGGTGCGGGCAAGGATTGCGTCGAAGTTGCTTTCCTGTTCGGCGGGCACGTCGGGGTGCGCGACAGCAAGAATCCCGCCGGTCCCGCCCTGGTTTTCGACGGCGCGAGCTGGGATGCCTTCACCCGCGGCATCGACACCGGCGCGTTCGCGTGAACACCAAGCGCGACATCGACACCTCCGGTGCCACCTGGCTGCGTGCGGGCGCCGATGACGGCAGCGTGGAGGTCGCCATGCTGGCAGACGGGTACGTCGCGCTGCGCGACAGCAAGAATCCCGACGGTCCGGTGCTGATCTTCACCCCGAGTGAATGGACCGCCTTCACCGCGGGCGTACACGACGGCGAGTTCGATCGTCCTTGATCACGCCAGATCACAGAACGATAGATATTCGGCATAGACCGAGGTTTGATGCGGCGTCGGGTCGGGTAACCCGGGTATATGGACCGAGGGTTGAAGAAAATGCCACCCCGGTACCGGAGGCTAGCGCCTGAGGACGGTGTGGAACGCCTGATCGTGATACTGCTGTTCGCGGTATCGGCGATCGGAATCTACGTACTCACCAGCTCTTTACTGTCGGCGCTGTTCATCGGATTACTGGTCGGATTAGTCGCTGTAGGGACTGTCGCTGTCTTGTAGGCAGCCGTCGCTGCGGGGTTCCGCACCCCGCAGCGACAACAGTTCCTATCGCCGGAACAATTTATTGCCGAGCCAGACAATCGGGTCATATCGCCTATCCACGACCCGTTCTTTCAATGGAATCAACGCGTTGTCGGTGATCTTGATGTGCTCGGGGCACACATCGGTGCAGCACTTGGTGATATTGCAATAGCCCAAACCTGCTTCCTCCTGGGCCATTTCGCGTCGGTCACGGGTGTCGAGCGGGTGCATCTCCAACTCCGTGATACGCATCAGATAGCGCGGACCCGCGAAGGAGGTCTTGTTCTCCTCGTGATCACGCACCACGTGGCAGGTGTCCTGACACAGGAAGCACTCGATGCACTTGCGGAACTCCTGTGAGCGCTCCACGTCGACCTGCTTCATCCGGTACTCGCCCGGAGCGAGACCGGGCGGCGGCGCGAATGACGGTATCTCCCTTGCCTTCTCGTAATTGAACGAGACATCGGTGACCAGATCCTTGATGATCGGGAACGTCCGCATCGGGGTGACGGTGATGACCTCGTCCGGGGTGAACGTCGACATCCGCGTCATACACAGCAGGCGCGGGCGCCCGTTCACCTCCGCCGAACACGAACCACACTTGCCCGCTTTGCAATTCCAGCGGACAGCGAGGTCGGGGGTCTGGGTGGCCTGGAGCCGGTGGATGATGTCGAGCACCACTTCGCCCTCGTTCACCGCCACCGTGTAGTCCTCGAGGCTCCCGCCGTCGATGTCGCCGCGCCAGACCCGGAACCGGGCGTCGTATCCCATGGTTACGCCTTTCCCTCGGCTGCCGGGTGCGCAGCCAATTCTTGCTCGGTGTAGTACTTTTCGAGCTCGCTCAGTTCGAACAGGGCGAGCAGGTCATCGCGCATCGGCGTCTGATCGGCCGGGGTGACGGTGACGTCGGGGATCTGCGCGTCCGAAGCCGGATCGACGGCGCAGACCAGCAGTGTGTTGCGCCAGTCCGGATTCATGCCGGGGTGATCGTCGCGGGTGTGGCCACCGCGGCTCTCGGTGCGCAACAGCGCTGCCTGCGCGACACATTCGCTCACGATCAGCATGTTGGCCAGGTCCAGCGCCAGGTGCCAGCCGGGGTTGAACGGCCGTTTGCCCTGCACCGCCACGTTGGCGTAGCGGGCACGCAGCTCGGCGAGTTTGTCGATCGCCGCGCGGACCTCGTGTTCCTTGCGGATGATGCCGACCAGGTCGTTCATCGTCTGCTGGAGTTCGGCGTGCAGGGTGTACGGGTTCTCGCCGGGACCGTTCGCGGGCGAATCGAACGGCGCCAGCGCGGTTTTCGCGGCTTCGTCGATAGCGGTTTCGGAGGGTGTCGGCTTGTCGGTGAGCTGCTGCACGTAGGCCGACGCGCCGAGCCCGGCCCGGCGGCCGAACACCAGCAGGTCCGACAGCGAGTTGCCGCCGAGCCGGTTCGAACCGTGCATGCCACCGGAACACTCACCGGCAGCGAACAATCCGGGGACGACCGCCGCACCGGAATCGGGGTTCACCTCGATCCCGCCCATCACGTAGTGGCAGGTGGGGCCGACTTCCATCGGCTCGGCCGTGATGTCGACATCGGCCAGTTCCTTGAACTGATGGTGCATCGAGGGCAGCCTGCGCACGATCTCGTCGGCGGGCATGCGAGAGGCGATGTCGAGATAGACGCCGCCGTGCTCGGTGCCCCGACCCGCCTTCACCTCCTCGTTGATCGCCCGCGCGACCTCGTCGCGGGGGAGTAGATCGGGAGTACGGCGCGCGGAATCGTTGTCGCGCAACCACTGATCGGCTTCTTCCTCGGTTTCGGCGTACTGGCCCTTGAAGACCGGCGGGATGTAGTCGAACATGAACCGCTTGCCGTCGGAGTTCTTCAGCACGCCGCCGTCGCCGCGCACGCCCTCGGTGACGAGGATGCCCTTCACGCTGGGCGGCCAGACCATGCCGGTGGGGTGGAACTGGAGGAACTCCATATTGATCAGCGTCGCGCCGGAACGCAGCGCCAGCGCGTGGCCGTCGCCGGTGTACTCCCAGGAGTTCGACGTCACCTTGTAGGACTTGCCGATTCCGCCGGTGGCCAACACGATGGCCGGCGCCTTGAACAGCACGAAGCCGCCGGATTCGCGCCAGTAGCCGAACGCGCCCGCGACAGCGCCCGCGTCGGTGAGCAATTCGGTGATCGTGCACTCGGCGAAGACCTTGATCCTGGCTTCGTAGTCGCCTGTCGCCGCGTAGTCCTCCTGCTGCAACGAGACGATCTTCTGCTGCATCGTGCGGATCAGCTCCAGGCCCGTCCGGTCGCCGACATGGGCGAGGCGGGGATAGGTGTGGCCGCCGAAGTTGCGCTGGCTGATCCGGCCGTCGGGCGTCCGATCGAACAGCGCACCATAGGTTTCCAGCTCCCACACCCGGTCGGCGGCCTCCTGGGCATGCAGTTCGGCCATGCGCCAGTTGTTGAGGAACTTGCCGCCGCGCATGGTGTCCTTGAAGTGCGTCTGCCAGTTGTCCTTCTCGTTGGCATTGCCCATCGAGGCCGCGCAGCCGCCCTCGGCCATCACGGTGTGTGCCTTGCCGAACAACGACTTACACACCACCGCCACCGAAAGCCCTTGTTCGCGTGCTTCGATCACGGCTCGCAGACCCGCGCCGCCCGCCCCGATCACCACGACGTCGTAGTCGTGCCGTTCCACGTCTGGCATTGAAATACAAGCTCCTCGCGTTGTCGCAGCTCAGTTGACGAACCGCAGGTCCGAAATGGTGTGGCTCGCAACCAACATCACGTAGAAGTCGGTGAGCACGAGGGTGCCGAGGGTGGTCCAGGCCAGCGCCATGTGGCGGGTGTTGAGCTTGGAGATCTGGGTCCAGTACCAGTACCGCACCGGATGGGCGGAGAAGTTCTTGAGCCGCCCGCCCGCGATGTGCCTGCACGAATGACACGACAGGGTGTAGGCCCACAGCAGGATCACATTGACCAGCAGCACGATATTGCCGAGGCCGAAGCCGAAACCGCCACTGCTGCCGTGGAACGCGGTGATCGCGTCGTAGGTGTTGACCAGCGAGACCACCAGCGCCACGTAGAAGAAGTAGCGGTGCGCGTTCTGGATGATCAACGGCAACCGCGACTCACCGGTGTAGCGCGCGTGCGGCTCGGCCACCGCGCAGGCCGGCGGGGAGAACCACACCGAGCGGTAGTAGGCCTTGCGGTAGTAGTAGCAGGTGAGCCGGAAGCCGAGCAGGAACGGCAGCACCACGAAACCCAGCGGGATCCACATCGGCAGCTCGGGGAACGGGGTGCCGAAGTGCGCCGATCCCGGGGCGCACGAGTCGCTCAGACACGGCGAGTAGAACGGCGTCAGATAGTGGAACTCGGGGACCCAGTAGGCCGTTCGCACAAAGGATCTGATCGTCGCGTAGATGACGAACGCGGCGAGCCCGAGCGCGGTGAACAGCGGTGGTAGCCACCAGCGGTCGGTGCGGAGGGTGCGCGCGGAAATGCGGGCACGCGTTCTGCTGAAGACGCCGGTGCCCGCGGAGTGTGAAGCGGGGGAGGCGGTCGGTGCGGCACTCACGGTGGATGCCTCGCTGATCTTCGGGTCTGCGGCAGTGATCATTACCCACCGCGATGGATTGTGATGTGGAGCACCATACGCCTGTGTTCGCGCCGCTCGCGGTGGGTCTCACCCACTCGGTTGTCACACATGCCGGTGATCTCGATCACAGCCGTGACGTCCGTGACGACCCGTCATGCCCGTGCAACAAACCTGTGGTGCCCTGTGACAGGTATTCCCCGCACCGGGGAGAGGAGCGTGACGCGTAATGAGAAGAGCCGCGATCGTGGCGCCCGTCCGCACGCCCAGTGGCGTCGAGGGTGGCGCGCTGTCGGGTATGCCCGCCGAGTGGCTGGCGACCACGGTGTTGTCCGCCGTGATCGAACGCTCGGGCATCGACCCGCTACGCATCGACGATGTGGCCATGGCCTGTATCGATGGCGGCCTCTCCGACAAACCCGCGGTGGGCTCGCTCGCCGCTCGCGGTGCCGGATTACCTTTCGCAGTACCCGGTTTCGTGACCGACAAACACGGCGGCAGCGGTCTGCAGGCGGTGATCACCGCGGCGATGATGGTGCAGACCGGCGCCGCCGACGTGGTGGTCGCGGGCGGGGTGGAATGCGCGGCGACACCGGCCGGGCTGCCCGGCGGGACCGCGGGATTGCACAATGCCGAGCGGTTGGCGCACTACTACGGGATCGACCGCAATGCCGCCGACGAGTTCGCGGTGGCCAGTCATCGCAAGGCTGCCCGCGCCTGGCGGCAGGGTGCGTTCGCGGCCGAGGTCGTCGGGGTGGCCGCCGGGTACGGAGATCACCAGATCACCCGGGACGAGGGTGTGCGTGATGACCTGTCGACCCACACCCTGGCCGGTTTGCGCCCGCTGCTGCCCGAGGGCGTGGTGACGGTCGGGAACATGAGTTCGCATCGGCTCGGGGCGTCGGCGTGCCTGGTCGTGGCCGAGGATCGGCTGGGCGAGCTCGGGCTGACGCCGATGGCGTTTCTCGCCGGCTGGGCCGCGGCCGGGTGTGACAACGCGGGTCCCGGACTCGGGGCGGCGCCCGCGGTGTCGAAGCTGCTCGGGCGCACCGGGTGCTCGCTGGACGAGATCGATCTGCTCGAAATCAACGAGGGCTACGCGGTGGAGGTGCTCGCGCTGGCCACCGAGTGGGAACTCGACCCACTCGACCGGCTCAACGTGAACGGCTCCGATATCGCACTCGGGCACCCGGTCGGCGCCACGGGCCTGCGAATCATGACCACGATGCTGCACGAACTCGGCCGTACCGGCGGCCGCTACGGCCTGGAGGCCATCGCCCTCGGCCACGACCACGGCATCGCCGCCCTGTTCGAATCCGCCGAAATCGACGAACCGGCCGAGATCCCACGAGGCGCCCGCTTCCACGGCTCCCGCACACGCAGACTCGGTCGACACCGCGCCGGGTAGCCCTGATATGTCTCTCCCCAAAGGCCTCAGGGGCCCCGCTCGAGCGCGCCAGCGCTCCAATATCAAAGGTCGGCGCGACGACCCTGATGGCAGGGCCGTCGCGCCGGTGATCAGGTCTTACTTCGTTCTGGGGCGGGAGTGGAAGCCGAGGCCTTCGTCCTGGGCGCCCATCCATGCTGCTTCGTCGGACTTGCTGTCGGGGACGTAGATCGGCTCCGACCTGCGGGGGACGGCGAGTTCCGGCGGTGGTGCCTGCTCGAAGTCCTCGGCGTCGATGACGAGCCGCTCGAGGTCGTTCTCCAGACGACGGATGGTGGCCGCGTCGCCGTAGTTGGAGCGCAGTGCGCCTATCGATTGCCGGAGTTGGCCGACCGCGTAGCGCAGTTCCGCGATATCGCTGCGTGTCATCGTTACCTCCTGTGTATATGGCGGGCATACCGACTCGCCGGATCACGGGCACGCCCGAGAAGCCTCGGGCCGCACTGCACCGAGCCGTGTGACTCACCACACAACGTGATCTCCACCACAATAACGGATCTTTTCGGTTTACGCCCGGTGTTGTCGGGGATCACAGGATTGCCATCCGGTAACTGTGGCGTCACCCGGCGACGGCGTAGCGCGCGCGGACGCCGATGCTCGCTCGCTCGACCAGCGCGATGATCGAGTGGGCGACCTCCTCCGCGTGTTCGAGGATGACGCTGTGACCCGCGCCCTCGATCCGCACCAGCTCGGCGCCCGCCAGCTGTGAGGCCAGCACCACCGAGTGCGCGAACGGCACCATGAGGTCGGCCGAACCCGACAGGACGAGGGCGGGCAGATCGCCGAAGTGGGACAGGGTGTGGGCCTCGTCGAAGTCGAGCAGTGAGCTCAGGAAGCCGGACATGGTCAGCAGCGCGGTCTCGTTGAGCATCGCGGTGGCGATGGCCGTGACGCGCGGATTCACCCGGCGGGTACCCGTGCTCGCCTCGCGGATCAGGGGCGCGAAGACCCAGCGGGACAAGCGCTTCGACGCCTGCATCACCCGCGGCGCGTGCACGACGGCGCGCTGCAGCGAGGCCACGGCGTGCCGGTTGAGCAGCCTGCCGAGGCCGACCTCGGTGATGCCGCCCGCGGCGCCGGCGATCAGGCCGATCCCGGCGACCCGGTGACCGATGGCCGCGGGATAGAGGCGGGCGTAGGCGAGCACCACCATCGCGCCCATCGAATGACCGACGAGCACCACGGGCCCGGTCGGTGCGACCGCGCGCAGCACCGCGTCGAGATCGGTGGCGAGCTGGTCGATCGTGTAGGTGGCGTGATGGGCGTGCCCGGATTCGCCGTGGCCGCGGTGGTCGTAGAAGACCATGCGGGCGTCGGCGTCCCACTGTCGCAGCAGATGTTCGCGCAGGAACGACCAGGATTCGGTGTGCAGGCAGTGGCCGTGCACGAAAACCACGGTCAGGGCCGCGTCCGTGGCGCCGAAGCTGCGGACCGCGATCGGCACACCGTCATCGGCGACGACGGTACAGCGACGACCGTCGGTGTCGGTGATAGGGAAGGTCTTCGACATTGGAGCCTCCTCCGCCTCCGGCGGGACGCACCTTCAGCGGCGGGTCCTGCTGGTGTTTCGGAGAAGGTTTCCAGCGTGTTAGCCGGTCAACCCTCGCGTTATGCACCCGATGCGCAACCGATCCCGGGCGGGCTCATACCGTTACCCAGGACAATCTTCGGATATCTAGCACTTGGACTAGAAATCGATAGATGGCTATCGAGTGGTAGTTCGACAGAACTTTCTTCAACTCTCTAGGTGATGCCCTAGAAGTCCGAAGATTCTCATACGCTCCGGAGGTAGCGGCCGAAGTGGGGGACGGTGAAACCGATGGTGCCGCGTTCGGCCGAGTAGATGAGGCCCTTCTTGATCAGGCCGTCCCGCGCGGGGGACACCGAGGCGGGTTTGCGGCCGAGCTCGGCGGCCACCGCCGAGGTGGCGACCGGGGCGTCGTCGCCCGCCAGGTCGGCCATCGCGCGCATGTACTCGCGTTCGGCGGGGGTCGCGCGTTCGTAGCGGGAGCCGAAGAAGCCGACCGCGAGTTCCTCCTCGGCGGCGGGGGAAGCCACCGCGACGTCTTCGGCGGTGATCGGGCTCTCGGGCGCCTGGTCCCATGCGGCCTTGCCGTAGGCCTGCACGAAATACGGGTAGCCGTCAGCTCTTTGGTAGAGCGAATCTAGCGCGGTTTCGGTGAACTTCACCTCTTCGCGTTCGGCGGGCGCGATGAGCGCGAGGTCGGCCGATTCGCGGTCGAGCCGATCGATGCGGTGGTAGCTGAACAGTCGCTCCGAGTAGCTTTTCGAGGCCGAGAGCACCGCGGGCAGGTGCGGTAGGCCCGCGCCGACGACGATCAGCGGGGCGCCGTCCTGACTCAGTTCGTGGCAGGCGCCGCAGATCGCGGACACGTCGGCGGGGCCGAGGTCTTGCATCTCGTCGATGAAGATGGCAATGCCGACGCCGATATCGGAGGCAAGGGCCGCGGCCTCTTTGAACAGTTCGATCAGATCGATCTCGATATCGCCCGAGTCGGCGCGGCCGGTCACCGCGGGCACGTCGATACCGGGCTGCCACCGTTCGCGCATGCCCTTGTCCGCGGTGGCGCGCAACGCGAAGGCCTTGAGAATGCCGAGGAAATCGTCGACCTGTTCGGCATTGCGGGCCGACATCGCGATCGCGCGCACCGCCATGTGCAGCGCCGAGGACAGCGGTCTGCGCAGATCCTGGTCGGGTCTCGCTTCGATCTTGCCGGTGCCCCAGCCGCGCGAGACGGCGGCCGAGCGAAGCTGGTTGAGCAGCACGGTCTTCCCGACGCCGCGCAGGCCGGTGAGCATCACGCTGCGTTCGGGCCGACCGCGGGCGATGCGCTCGAGCACGATGTCGAACGCCGCGAGTTGTTTGTCGCGCCCGGCCAATTCGGGCGGACGCTGGCCGGCGCCGGGTGCATACGGATTGCGCACGGGGTCCATGCCGGATAACCGTAGCGCGTGTGCACGGGAGAATCTCGGTAACTCTGGGCTGTGTCCTAGATACTGCTAGCGAACACGAGACTGTCCGTGGTCCGAGAGGGAGGGTGATGTCCGAGCAACCTGTGTCCGCCGCCGAAATGGTCGCCGCATGGCCGCTGCCGCCGGAAGCGCACCTGGCCGACGCGGTACGCCGCAACCTATTGGCGACGCTCGAGGCGACGCTGGAGGGGGGCTACGGCGAACTACCGCCGGAGTCGCTCGCCCACCTGGCGCTCGGACCGATGATGATCATGCTCGGCAGGCTCGAGGTCGACCTGGCCGACGCCCGAACGCGCATCGACGAACTCGAGCGCGCCTTGCGGGAGCGGCGCACTGGGTAACGCGTCGCGCGGCGCGGACGATGAAATCGTTACCCGCGCCGACACGCCGGTGCCGTAGCCCGTGTTCTGGGCTTTTCCGGTCGTAGGAAAACAACTTGCGTGCTTCGCTGGACAGCGCTCATCACAGGCCGTAATCTTCTCGTGACTTAGTGGAGTCTGTCGGTTCGTCAGAGAAGCGGCGCCACTGGGTCACCGCCGAAAAGTCGTAGTCGCCAAGCGATTCGCGACCGAGCGGCGGGAGAGTAGCAAGATCGGAGACTCGTCTCGGTGGGTAAACACAGCTTGCAGCGGGATTCTCGACTGCCGAATTCCGTCAAGGGTGCCCTCGTCATGGGCGCGGTGGCCGCTACAACCGGTGCGATGCCCGCGATTTCGCAGGCCGCCACGATCAACATTCCCGGTCTCGGTAACTTCGATCTGCCGCCAGAGCTCGAGCAGCCGGCACAGCAGGTCGAGAAGCAGCTGCAGGCGATGGTCGCCCCTCAGGGCCAGGCCGCACCGCAGCTCCCGAGCGTGAACTTCGACAACCCGTTCCAGCAGCAGCAGACGGCGGGCAACATCGCCCTCGACGCCGCCCGTGGCAAGCTGGGCGCCCAGTACAACTGGGGTGCCGCAGGCCCGCAGAGCTTCGACTGCTCCGGCCTCGTGCAGTGGGCATACCGCCAGGCCGGTGTCGAACTGCCGCGCACCAGCTTCGAGCAGTCGCACGTCGGCGCTCCCGTGTCGTTCGACAACCTGCAGGCCGGTGACATCGTCATCACCAACGGTGGTGGCCACGTCGGTATCTACGCGGGCAACGGTCAGCTCCTCAACGCCGTGCAGTCGGGCACCCCGGTGTCCTACACCCACCTCAGCGCAGACGACGTCGTCACGGCTCGCCGTATCGTCTAAGGGGTGACCCCCCAGCACTCCGATAGCCAGGCCCGCGTCGACGCGTGGACCTGGTCGGTGCGCCTGTTCAAAACACGCTCGGCCGCGGCAGAAGCCTGTCGCGCCGGGCATGTGCGCGTTAACGGGGTTACCGCGAAACCGGCGCTGACCGTCCGCCCCGGTGACGAGATCAGGATCCGCCACGCGGGCCTCGAGCGCATCGTCGTGGTCGAGCGGATCATCCACAAGCGAGTCGGCCCGCCCGTCGCCGCCCAGTGCCTGATCGATCGCAGCCCCCCGCCGCCCCCGAAGGAAGTCCTCGCCACGCTGCCCCAGCGTGAGCGTGGTGCCGGCCGGCCTACGAAACGTGAACGGCGCGAAACAGATCGGCTCATGGGTCGCACCGACTAGGCGCTGGATGTAATCGGGCGTTGGCGATGAACAGCGGCGGCTCGACCGGGTCTGGTGGTCGCGGTGTGGGCGATCGCCTACGGTGGCACGTATGGGTGAGCGCACGACGATGTTATCGACTGTTCTCGCCTGCTGTATCGCTGTCGCCACCACGGGGCCGCGGCTGCTCTGGCCGCGCGGCGCCGATACCGCCTTTCTCGACGGGCTGGAGTGCGCTCCTGTTCCCCCCGCGCACACCACCGTCGGCCTGACCGCGCTCACGCAGGCGGAGCTGTCCGCGCCGACGACGATCGTCGCCGAGGGCGTGCGGACCCTGCGGTCGACGCAGCTGACCATGTCGACGTTCCTGATCCGTCACCCGGAAGCCACCTTCCTGGTCGACCCGGCGATCTGCGCGGGCGTACACCAGCGGGTGCTGCCCGAGCTGCCCTTCCCGGTGCCGCTGCTGGTCGGCCCCGACAGCCCGGTACGCGGACTGAGCGAGGTACTGGCCGCCCACGACCTCACCGGCAACGACATCGACTTCGTGCTGCCGACACATCTGCACTGGGACCACGTCGCCGGGCTGTACGAACTACCCGGGCTGGTCCCGATCCGGGTACCGACCGCCGAATACAGCTGGGCCATGACCGGTTCGCACGCCCCGCTCGGCGTCGCCCGCGGGCCCCTGCGCGGTCGCGCGTTCGACCTCTACGAACTCGACGGCCCGCCGGTGCTGACCTTCGCCCGCAGTCACGACCTGTTCGGCGACGGATCCGTGCTGATCGTCGACCTGGCGGGGCACACCCCCGGCAGCGTCGGCATCCTGCTCGCGGTCGACGACGGCTCCCGCGTCCTGCTCGCGGGCGACGCGGTCTGGAGCACCCTGCAGATCGACCGCCTGCGCGAAAAGGCGCCGCTCCTCGGTGAACTCCTCGACGCCGACCGCAACCGGGCGTTCGAGACCATCCACCGTCTGCACGCGCTTCCCGCCGAGATCGAAGTGATCCCCGGCCACGACCGCGCCGCCGTCACCGCCCGAACCGCACGCTGATCGCCGACCGGAAGGTCAGCCCGCGAGACCGGCGGCGACATCGGCGTACCTCGGACGCCAACCCAATTCATCATGGGCGAGCCGACTCGAGATCCGCATCGAGGTGTCGGACATGAGCGCGCCGATATAGGGGACGGCCAACCGGATCATCCAGGCGGGCAGCCGGATCGGGCGTGGGGTCCGCTGAGTCCGGGAGACCTCCGCGAAGAACTCCCGCCAGGTGATCGGATGGTCATCGGCGATGTTGTAGGCGCGACCGGGTGTGCCGCGCTCGAGTGCGGCGACAGTCGCGGCGGCCGCGTCGTGGACATGGACCCAGGTGTTGACCCCGCCGGAACCGAGCGGGCCCACCGGGCGGTGCTTGCGCATCGTGTCCGCGAACAGATCACTGAACGCACCGGGACCGTAGAAGAGCCCGTATCGCAACGCGATCGCGTCGACACCGGGCGCGTCGAAGACCTGACTCTCGCCGGCCACGCACGCGCGGACCACCTCGTCGGCCACCCCACCGTCGCACACCCCGAACTGATCGCGCTCGGTGATCAGCCGGTCACCGTGGTCGTGGTACCCGTAGCCGAGGATCAGCGACTGGGCGACGAACCGACCGGCGCCCACCACCGCGGCGGCATCGAGCAGGTTCGCGGTGCCGACCGTGCGCAGCAGCCCGGTCGGATCGTCGGCCGGAATCCGGCGCTGCACCTTCGCATCGCGCAGGGCGGTGGCCTGATGGATGACGGCATCGGCGCGCAGGCCCTCGACGGCGCGCAACAGGCCGTCACGGTCGAGCACATCGGTGGTGACCGGTGTGGCGCCGAGCTCGCGCACCAGCGGGTACGCACCCGGATTTCGGACGAGCGCCGACACCGTATGCCCGTTCGCGGTCAACGCGCGGATCAGAGGGCGGCCGATGGCGCCGGTGGCGCCCGCGAGCAGAACCTGCATGATCGTTCCTTCCGGCTGAGTGGGTGTTTCCCTACTTCCTGGACGGGGTAACGCCAGTGTTTGTGACGGCCTGTGATCGGCTTCACGGCACGCGGGAACGACCGTGCTGGTTGCGCGATGTCACGGCGGGTCCGCGGCGTGTCGGTGTGTATCGTGCGGCTCATGCGAGTCGACGGTCGGGAGATCCCGGTCACGGGGAAACTCCTGCAACCGCTGATCCGGCGTACCAGTGACATCGTCCGGGTGGTGCTGGCGGGGATAGGCGTTGCCGTGGTGATCGCGGGCTCGCTGATCACCCGGCCCGAGTGGCTGGCGCTGGAACGCTCGGTCGCCAAGATCGTGGACTTCCTCAGCCAGGACCAGGCGACCATGGTCTACCTGATCTACGGAATGCTCATCCTGGCACTGCCGTTCGCCATCTTCATCGAACTCGTGCTGCGCAGGCAGTGGAAGCTGCTGTTCGGGTACGGGGCGGCGGGCCTGCTCGCGGCGCTCGCCCTGTCGATCACCGGCGCGGGCATCTCCACGCCGAAATGGCACATGCCGGTCCCGGACCGCTTCGACACCTTCCTTTCCCAATTCCTCGACGATCCACGCTGGATCGCGATGCTCGCGGCCATGCTCACCGTGTCGAGCCCGTGGCTGCCGGTGCGGCCGCGGCGCTGGATGTGGTTTCTGCTGTTGATGTTCGCGCCGATCCACCTGGTCGTCAGCTCGGTGGTGCCCGCGCGGGCGATGCTCGGTCTGGTGGTGGGCTGGCTGGTCGGCGCGGTGATCGTCTGGCTGGTCGGCACGCCCGCACTCGAGGTGCCCCTCGACGCCGCGGTTCGGGTGCTCGCCGGCCGGGGATACACCGTGCAGGCCTTCCGGGTCGACCGGCCGGCCGGTCGCGGACCGTTGCTGCTCGCCACCGAGGTCGACGGGCCCGAAGACGAGATCATCGTCGAGCTGTACGGCAAGAACCAGCGCAGCTTCGGCGCGATCCGGCAGGTGTGGCGCTGGATCACCTTCCGCTCCAGCGAGACCGCACCGCTGCACGGATCGATGCACCGAGCGGTGGAACATCGGGCGCTGCTCGGCATCGCGATCGGTGACCTCGGGATGGCCGACAGTCATCAGGTCGTGGTGGCGGGACTGAGTCGCGGCTGGATGCTGTACGCGCACACCATGCCTCGCGGTACGCCGATCGCGACCCTGTCGGCGCAGGTGCTGCCCGGGGTGTGGCGTTCGCTGCTTCGCCTGCACGACAACCAGATCAGCCTCGGCGATCTGCAACCCGACCTCGTGCGAGTCAGCCAGGGCGACACCCTGTTCGGCGGTTTCGCCGCCGCCGAATTCGGTTCGGCCGAGGCACAACGCCAGACCGACATCGCCCAGCTGCTGGTGACCACCACCTCGCTCTACGGCAAACACGAGGCGGTCTCGGCGGCGATCGAGGCACTCGGCGAGGACAAAGTCGCCTACGCGGCCCGGCGCCTGACGAAATCGGCCATGTCGATCGGCATCCGAAAGTCGGTGCCGCAGTGGACCAAGGTGATGGCCACCGCCCGCGAGGAAGTGCGAAGGCAGACGGGCCACGATCGCATCCAGTCCGAACAGATCACCCGCTTCTCGCGCAACCAGCTCATCCAGCTCGTCCTGCTGGTCGCGTTGGTCTATGTGGCATATCCGTTCTTCAGCCAGGTGCCGACGTTCTTCAGTCAGCTGCGTACGCTCAACTGGTGGTGGGCGCTCGCGGGTCTGGCCGTCTCGGGGTTGACCTACGTCGGCGCCGCCGCCGCGCTCGGCGCCTGCGCGGACGGCCTGATCAAGATGCGTTATCTGCTCGTGGAGCAGCTGGCCAACACCTTCGTGGCGACGACCACCCCCGCCGGTGTCGGCGGGTTGGCGCTGAGCGTGCGGTTCCTGCAGAAGGCGGGCATGACGACCCTGCGCGCGACCGCCGCGGTGGCGATGCAGCAGTCGATGCAGGTGCTCACCCACCTGGTGCTGCTCGTGGTGTTCAGCGTGGTGGCGGGCACCTCGACCAACCTGGCCCACATCGTGCCCGACGCGACCGTGCTGTATCTGATCGCGGGCGTCGGCGTGGGGCTGATCGGCGCGTTCATGTTCGTGCCGACGCTGCGGCGCTGGGTCAATCACTCGGTGCGTCCGCAGGTCACGGAAGTGCTGGGGGAACTCGCCGACCTCGCCAAGGACCCGAAGCGATTCGTGGTCATCGTCGGCGGCTGCGGCGCGATCACGCTCGGCCAGGCGCTGGCCCTGTGGACGAGCGTCGAAGCCTTCGGCGGCGGCACGGATTTCGTGGCCGTCACCATCGTCACCATGATCGGTGGCACCCTGGCCTCGGCCGCGCCGACACCCGGTGGCGTCGGCGCGGTCGAGGCGGCGCTGATCGGTGGTCTCGCGGCCTTCGGCGTTCCGGCCGAGATCGCGGTCCCCGCCGTCCTGCTCTACCGCGTGCTGACCTGCTGGATCCCGGTCGGTCTCGGCTGGCCGGTCATGCGTTGGCTCGACAAGAAAGACATGATCTGAGTTCTCGGAGCGCTGGTGCGCTCGAGTCGCGGCCCTTCGGGCCTCGATTCTTCCCTGCCTACGGGCACTCCTTCGTCGCACCCTTCGGTCAGTCCAGAATCGGGCGGGCCGCGAACAAGACTCCGGGGTGTAGCTGACCGGGCCGGTCAGCTCGCTCGTAGTGCGATCACGAGACCGTCCTTCGAGCACACCTGCGGCACCTGGGCATCGGGCTGGGAATTGCACTGCCAGCCTTCGACCACCACCGCATCCGACGGGGCGATCGTAGTGACGTAGGTGGTGGCGACGTTGATCGCCTCGGTGCAGCCGGGGCGGCCGTCGGCGGTGCCGACCGCGATCACGGTGCGCGTGGCCCCGCCCGCGTCGGTGACCGGGCCGCAGTTCACGTCGTCCACGACGGGCGGCGGGACCGGCGCGACGCTGCTGGTGGTCGTCACCGGGGGCTGGGTCGGGTCGATCGTGCGGATCGGGCTCGGGGCGGGCGGCGGCGGTGTGGCAGGCGCCGCGTTGCCGCGCAGGCCGATGGTCAGGCCCTGGTTGACGCAGATATGCGGCACCGAGGTGTCGGGCTGGGGTTCGCAGGTCCAGCCGTCGACGGAGGCGGCGTCGCCGGTGCGCGGTACGCCGAGGTAGTCGGAGACGACATTGATCGCCTCGGTACAGCCCGCTCGACCGGCTGCGGAGGCGAACACGATGACATCGGCGGTGGCGCCGTTACCGCCGGTGACCGGGCCGCAGTTCACGTCGTCGAGGGCGGGTTGCGGCGGGTGCGTGGGACTCGGCGGCGGCAGCGGAGCGGCCGAACTTCCGGTCAGCTTCGTCGCGGTGGAGCTCGCGGCGGCCGTCGTCGGCGTCGCGGTGGTGCTCGACGCGTGCGCCGAATGATCTTCCTCGTCCTTGCCGCAGCCGGACAAGCCTGCGATCACGGCGAGTGCGGCAACCGCGCTAGCGGCGAGCTGGGTGGTTCTCACAGTTCCTCCCAAGATGTTTAGCTGCCCCGTTGCCTGCGTATTCAATCACGGTGTCGCACAGCGCTGTCTGATCCAGCTGAACGGCACGCCAGAAGGAAAGCCCGCTGATCGGAGACCTGATATCGCATCGATAGCGATGCGATCGCTGAAAGTCTCGACTCGAGCGCGCCAGCGCTCCGAAGACAGAGCGCCTAAACTGTCTGGGACGTAGCCGGATCATGACCGAGAGGTGTTGTTTCGATGGGATCCCGGACGGTGGTCGCCGACGTCGCCGATGAGTTGGCGCGCCGCGTAGCCACCGGCGAGTACCGGCCCGGCGAGCTGATGCCGTCGGTGCGGCAGGTCGCCGACGAGTTCGGGATGAACCGCGCTACCGCCCAGCTCATCCTCGGCCGTCTCGAGTCCTACGGATTCGTCGAGGCCAGGCGAGGTAAGGGGTTCACCATCCGCGATGTCCGCGTCGAGGGTGGCATGGACGTCTACCGGCACCTGTTCCGGTTCTCGATCACCGCGCCCGCGGTCGCCGCCGAGATGTTCACCGACATCGTCGAGGTCGAACGCGGCATCGTGGGCGAGGCGCTGCTGGCTTACACCGCGGGGGAGAAGGTGCTCGATCCGGCCGAGCTCGCCGCCGCCGTCGACGAGCTGGAGGCGATGGCGCGCCACGCCGTGCCCGACCACGCGCGCATCATCGCCGCCGAGATCGCGCTGGTGCGCAAGCTACTCGGCGTGCTCGAGATGAGTATGCAACGCGCGGTGCTGAATTCGATCGCCGATATGGTCGTCGAGGTGCCCGAGGCGGTCGCCGCCTATTTCGCCGTCGCGCCCGATCTGCACGTGCTCGTCTGGCGCGCGCTGCTCGCTGTGTGGGACGCCGAATCCGCGCCGAGCGAGGCACAACTCGCGCTGTTCGGGGACTTGTTCGCGCTGTACCACGAGAAGGTGATCGCTCGCTTCGGTCAACTCGTCGGCGAGACTCCGGTCCACACCGTGCCGCTGAGCTCGGCCGTCTGAACCAGCCGGCTAGCTGTCTGAGTCGGATTTCTTCGTCGTCTGTGTGGTGTGCACCCACGGCAGATGGTGTGGCACCACCGTGTCGATGATCGTGCTCACGCGCGGAGTGTGCGCGGTGGCCAGACCCGAGCCGACCATCACGCCCAGCGCGATCGACATCACCGAGAGCAGCGCCGAAACCAGGACCTCCAGCCCGCCGGTCGACACCCCCGACAGCGAATGCGTCACCAGGTCGGAGATCCCGGTGAGGCTGATTCCGCCGGGCACCAGCATCCAGAACGCGGGCAGGAACGCCACCTGGGTGGGTGGCGCGTGCTTGCGGCCCTGGATCAGGTACGCGGCGTTCACGGCGACGAGCCCGCCGAGAAACGTGCCGGTCAGCGGGCCGGACACGTGCTTGCCGAAGACCTGCGCCGCGTAGGTGATGTAGAGGACGAGCAGCAGCCAGCCCACCGTGTTCTGCGGTGCGCTCGACCGCCACGAATGCCCGTACCCGATCAGCAGCACCCCGAGTATCGGTGCCCACCACCCCAATTGGGCACTGCTCACCGGTGGATCCGACAGCGGCCCGAGCACGCTGATCCCCACGTAGGAACCCAGCGCGAGCAGGAACAGCATGTTGATGCCGTAGACGACCCGGCTGGCGCCGGCCACCATCGACCCGGTCGCCAACTCGATCGTGCCGTTGGTGAGCATCGCGCCGGGCAGCAGCGTCGCGACCGCCGGAATCAGCAATTGCTGCGGCTGCCCACCGGAGAGCGCGCCGGGAAAGCCGTACGCGAGCACCGCGACCACGGCCGACGCGACCACCGGCAATGCCATCGACAGCAGCCGCACCCTGTCGGCGAGCTGGGTCAGCACGCCGACGACCAGCCCGAGCACCACATAGCCGACCAGCGCTCGCGCGCCCGGGTTGAGCATCATGCCGATGCCGACGGTCAGCACGACCTGCCCGAGCAGGATCAGCCACGGCGGGCTTCCGGGCTTCTGGGTCAGGATCTTGTCGAGATCCCTCGATGCCCGGCTCGGCGGCGGCGCGTCCTGCTCGATCTGGTCGATCAGCCGGTAGAGGCCGTCGATCTGGTCGAGTGGCAGGGTGCCGACGCGAGCGTCGAGCATGTCGATGGCCGAACTGTTGTCGGTGCGGACCCGGACGAACACGGCGGTGGGCAACACCATGAAGTGAATATTGGCGGTGCCGTAGCGCTTCGACAGCTTGTCGAGGATGGTCTGGACTCGCGCGGAGGTCTCGCCCGCTCCGACCAGCGCCACGCCGAGCCGGCACAGCAGATTCAGCAGGTCGGCCGGCACCGGCGGGTCGACGGGGGGTCTGTGCTCGGTGGACCGGGGCGGACTCTTCTCGTACTCCGCGCGGATCTTGGCGATGGCGTGGGTGACGCGGTACTTGGCCACCCGCCAGGTCTTGCTCGCGTATTCCTCCGAAGCCATGTCACCGCCGTCCGCAACCGTGGGGCAATGGTGCGGTGAGGTGTGCTTCGCCGCACCCTTCCCGCATCGCTGGTGAGATATGCCGAGTGTAGGGCAGGTGCGGTGCGGAGGGAGTGCGTCGAAGGCTCGCCGAGTGCGGAGATCGTGCGCGGCCGACAGCTATCGGCCGGGCACCGATCTTCGAGGTGGTCCAGCTCAGCCGTTCAGTCGGGTGAGGCGGTCGTAGGCGGTGACGTACTCCTCGACGAGGCGGTTGACCACGTCGGCGCTGCGTTCGACCTTGTTCATCATGCCGACCACCTGGCCGACCGGGTTGAAGTTCACGTCCTTGGCGGCCTCGGGGTAGCGGTGTCCGCGTTTGACGCCGTCGAGGGCCACCATCATCTGCAGCGGCATCGGCAGGGGGTCGGGGGTCTCGGTGGACTCCCAGGCATCGGTCCAGTCGTTGCGCAGCATGCGGCACGGCTTGCCGGTCCAGGAACGCGAGCGGATGGTGTCGTGGCTGGTCGCCTCGAGGTAGGTGTCCATCTGGGCGGGCGGCACATTGGCCTCCTCGACGGTGAGCCACAGGGACCCGGTCCACGCGCCCGCCGCGCCCATCGCCAGCGCCGCCGCGACCTGCGCGCCGTTGCCGATGCCACCGGCGGCCAGCACCGGCACGTCGCCGATCGCGTCGATCACCTGCGGCCACAGCACCAGCGAGGACACCTCGCCGCAGTGCCCGCCACCCTCGGTGCCCTGGCACACCACGAAGTCGAGGCCGGCCGCCTTGTGGTTCATCGCGTGCTTGACCGAACCGCACAGCGCGCCGATCACCCGGCCGGAGTCCTGGATGCGCTTGACCACGTCATCGGGCGGGGTGCCGAGCGCGTTCGCGACGAGCTTGGCCTTGGGGTGGTTCAGGATGACGTCGACCTGCGGTCCCGCAGTGGTCGCGGTCCAGCCGAGCAGCTCGTTGTGGTGCTCACCGTCGGGCAGCGCGGGCACGTTGTGATCGGTGAGGATCTGCTGGGCGAAGTCGCGATGGCCCTGCGGAACCATCTGCGCCAGCTGCTTCTCGAGCTGTTCGGGGGTGAGCCCGTCCACGCCCTTGCCCTCGTATTTCGACGGAATCACCAGGTCGACGCCGTAGATCCCGGTGACGTGTTCGTCGAGCCAGGCCAGCTCCACCTCGAGCTGTTCGGCGGTGAAGCCGACCGCGCCGAGTACCCCCAATCCGCCCGCGTTGCTCACCGCCGCCACGACGTCGCGGCAGTGGGTGAAGGCGAAGATGGGGAACTCGATGCCGAGCTGTTCGCAGAATTCGGTACGCATACCGAACTGTAACATGTTCTAGTTTGGTCGAGAATGGTCAATTTCTACAGGGCGGCATCCTCCAGCGCGGCCAGTGAATCCTCGAGGTGATCGAGCAGTCGATGCAGGTCGGGCAGCGTGCGACGGCAGCCGACCAGACCGAAATCGAGGTTGTTGCCGCTGGAGGTGAGCGTGATGTTCACGGCCTGCCCGTCGAGCGGGATCGACAGCGGATAGGTGGCGTCCAGACGCGAACCGTTCCAGTACAGCGACTCGCGCGCACCGGGCACATTCGAGATGACGATATTGAACGGCGGCGTCGCCACCGAGGCGAACCCGGGCAGCAGCATCGCCGCCATCGGACTCAACATCACCCCGGCCATCGCCAGCGTCTGCGCCGGGGTGAGCGAGTGGTACACCTCCTTGTTGCGACGCGTCGACTCGCTCACCACCCGCAGGCGTTCCAGCGGGTCCGCGATATCGGTGCCCAGATTGCACAGCAGTGCCGCGACTTTCACGCCCTGGCTGTCGACGTCGTCTTCCTCGCGCAACGACATCGGCACCATGGCGATCATCGGCTTGTCCGGCAAGGCGTCGCGCTCCAGCAGGTAGGCCCGCAAGGCGCCCGCCGACATCGCCAGCACCACATCGTTCACGGTGGCCCCGGTCGCCTTCTTCACCTGCTTGACCCGATCCATCGACCAACTGCGCACCGCGCATTTGCGGGCACCGCCGATCGGCACGTTGAACAGCGTGCGCGGCGCCTCGAACGGCAGGGTGAGCTGCTGCTGCACCAGACCGGTGCGGGTCGCCTTCATCAACGCGGTGGTCGACGAGCGTGCCGATGTGACGGTATCGATCAGGCCGCCGAGCCGGGACTTACCGGGGCGCGGCGGGCCGAGCTTGCGCGGCAGGTTCCACGGCCGCATGAGCTCGGTCGCGAACGGGTCGGTGGTCAGCGTGCGCCGCATGAGGCGCTGGGCCGAAACGCCGTCCACCAGTGCGTGATGCATCTTGGAGTAGAGCGCGAAGCGTCCGTCGGCCAGGCCTTCGACGAAGTGCAGCTCCCACATCGGGCGGTGCCGGTCGAGCAGGGCGCTGTGCAAGGTCGACGCGTGGTCGAGCAGCTGGTCGATATGGCCGGGCCCGGGGAGGGCGCTGCGCTGCACGTGATAGTCCAGGTCGACGTCGTCGTCCTGGGTCCACGCCATCTGCGGTGCGCCCAGCCAGGTGGCAGGCCGCTTGCTGAACGTGGGCCGAACGGTCTTGTCGGCCAGCAAGGCCGCGCGGAACTCGCGCAGGTAGTCGGGCCCGGCGTCTTCGGGCGGTTCGAACAATTGCAGTGAGCCGACGTGCATCGGGTGCTCACGGGATTCCGCGAGCAGGAACAGCGCATCCAACGGCGCGATGAGATCCATGAGAGATCGCCCCCTGACGAGAGTGGATCGGTGCAAAGCCTTCAGACGATCGACCACGCTGTCGGGTTCGGCACCCCTGCGTGCCGTATACCCAAGTTACCCGGCGGTCCGGGGTCGCGTCAGCTGAACGCTCGGACCATCACGAACTCCATGGTGTTCACCGGATGTTCAGTTCGCGGAAGAGTACTGGATGCGCGAGCTGAGTGAACACAGCGGCCTCGCGTACCAGGAGAGCTCGACGAGAGCGGGCCGTGACATCAGGTGCCGCGGCCCGTTTCTTGTTCAGGTCAGACTTTGACGGTCTGCGCTTCGCGTGGGTCGACGGCGTCGCGCGGATCATCTTCCCGCGGTGTCTCATTCGCGTGCTGCGCCTCGGTGGGCTGCGGTGCCTCGGTGAGCTGCTGCGGTTCGGTGAGCTGCTGCGGCTCGGTGGGCTGGTGCGGCTCGGCCGCCTGCTCGGGCTCGGTGGGCGGTTCCTCGGTGACTTCCTCGAATGCGACGTCTTCCGACCGGGTTTCGGCGGCCACCGGCTGCGGAGCCGGAACCGGTTCCGCCCCGCCGCCTTTCGAGGCGATCTCGATACCGAGCTCGATGCGGGTTGTCTCGACCAGCGCTCGTTCCTGTTCGGCGGCATGGCGCATCGCCTTCTGCCACAGCGACGCCATCTGCTCCAGCTCCTCGACGGTCGCCTCCACGTCGATGTGCAGCTTCAGCCGCTGCATCGTGATGTGCTGGGCGGCGGTGAGGGTGCGCAGCAGGTCTTCGCACTTGTTGGGAATCCGGCGATGGGCCACCACCCGAAGGCGAGTCAGCGTGCCGCCCGGGCGATCCCAGATCACCTTGTGGATCTGCGCGCTGACGCTGTCGATCTCGTCGGTGGTGACCAGATCCCATTCGCCGCAGGTGGTCAGATCGGCGCGCACCGAGGCCGACATCTCCAGGATCGAGGCGACCGCGGCGAGCACCGCCTCGCGGCGCCACGCCTCGTGATCGCGCTGGTCGCCCACCATATTCGACAGCTCGACATTGCGCTGCGCGGCGTCGAGTGCCTGCCTGCCGCGCTCGTCGGCGGCCGCGATTCCTTCACGGTGGGTTCGGTTGTTGGCGATGACGCCGACCAGAACTGCGCCGGCGACGGGGAGCGAGCCGAGGAGTGGGAGCCACTGAGTCACCCAGCGATCATTGCACCGGTGCTCGCAACAGTCACCATGATCGGCGCGTTGGTATCGATGTCGCGTGTCAGCTCGGCGCCGGAACCCGGTGCAGAAAACCGACCAGGGGGGCGAGTTCGGGGATCTGCTCCGCGTCGGCGAGTGCCTTCTCGAGTGCTCGATCGTGGGTCGGTTTCGCCTTTTCGTAGGCGGCCCTGCCGGTTTCGGTGAGTTCGGTGTAGATGCCGCGGCGGTCGTCGGCGCACAGCACACGCACCAGGAAGCCGCGGTCTTCCAGTCGGTTGACCAGCCGCGTGGTCGCGCTCGCCGACAGCGCGGCCGCACGGGCCAGCTGGGAGATCCGCATGTGCCAGCCGTCCTGCCGGGCCAGTGCGTCGAGCACGGTGAACTCGACGATCGACAGCTCGTGTTCGCGCACCAGTTCGCGTTCGAGCGCGGTCTCGATGTGCCCGTGCAGCGCGGCCAGGGTGCGCCAGCCGGTCGCCCGTACCTCGATGGCGTCATCAGCAATACCCATGCGACGAGTATAGCTGGCGGTTGCAATATAGCGCGTGTGCAACTATCGTCGATCAGCGTTAGTTGCACACGCGGGTAATCGGCCCCTGATGGAAAGAAGCGTTCACATGCCACTCGGTCTCATCGCTCTCGCGCTCGGGGGCTTCGGCATCGGACTCACCGAGTTCGTCATCGCGGGGCTGCTCTCCCCGGTGGCGGCCGACCTGGGCGTCTCGGTGCCCACCGCCGGCTACCTCATCTCCGGGTACGCGCTGGCCGTCGTCATCGGCGCGCTCGCGCTGACCCCACTCGTCAACCGGTGGCAGCCCAAGCGGGCATTGCAGCTGCTCATGGTCCTGTTCACCGTCGGCAACGCGGCCTCGGCGCTGGCTCCCGGCTACGCCGCGCTGCTCGGCGGACGGGTGCTCGCGGCCCTCGCCCACGGTGCGTTCTTCGGCATCGGGGCCGTGCTCGCGTCCTCGCTCGTGGCACCGGAGAAGAAGGCCGGAGCCATCTCGATCATGTTCGGCGGGCTCACCGTCGCGAATGTTCTCGGCGTTCCACTGGGGACGTTCATCGGCCAGCAGTGGGGCTGGCGGGCCACGTTCGTGGTGATCACCGTCGTCGGGCTGGTCGCACTGGCCGGCATCACCGCGCTCGTCCCCGACGCGCCCGCCACCCGCGAACGCCCGAACCTGCGGGCCGAGTTGTCGGTCTTCCGCAACACGCAGGTCTGGTACTCGCTGGTCATGACCGTGCTGGTGTTCGGCGGGATGTTCGGTGCGTTCATGTACATCGAACCGCTGCTCACCCGCGTCACCGGATTCTCCGAAGCGATGGTGCCCTGGCTGCTGGTGCTGTTCGGCGTCGGCCTGTTCTTCGGCAATCTGCTCGGCGGCCGCTGGGCCGACCGTGCCCTCACCCGCACCCTGCTCGCCCTCACACTGGCCCTCGCGCTCTCGCTGGCGGCATTCGCACTGCTCGCCGACTACCGGATCGCGGCACTGCTGCTGCTCCCCGCCATGGGCTTCTTCGGCTTCGGCGCCACCCCCGGTCTACAGATGCGGGTGCTCGACAAGGCCGGCGCCGCACCGACACTCGCCTCGTCGGCCAATATCGCGGCCTTCAACGTGGGCAATTTCCTCGGCGTGTGGCTGTCCGGGCTGGCGATCAGCGCCGGATTCGGCTGGGTGTCGCCGCTGTGGGTCGGGATGGGATTCGCGGTGACCGGGCTGTTGGTGTTGATCGCCGCGACTCGCGGTGAGCGCGCCGTCCGGCCTCCGGTCGCCGAACCCGTCGCGGTCTAGACGAACGAAAATCCCCGGTGGGCAGCGGATAACGCTGCCCACCGGGGATTCCGTGGTTCGTGACTAGTTGGCCGACGTGGTGGTTGTCGGGGCAACGGTGGTGGTCGGCTCGACTGTCGTGGTGGGAGCCACCGTCGTGGTCGGGGCGACCGTCGTGGTGGGGGCCACGGTGGTCGTCGGAGCGGGGGCGGCCGCCTGGTTGGTCGCCGGTTCCGGAGTGGTCGTCGGCGGTGTGGTCGTCGACGGGGCCACTGTCGTGGACGGTGCCGTGGTGCTGGTGTCCGTCTTGGACGTGGTGGTCGCCTTGGGGCTGGTCGTCGTCGCCTTCGCGGAGGTCTTGGACGTGGTGGTCGGCGCGGTGGTGGTCGTCGCCGGCTTCGTCGGAGCCGCCAGCGCGGCGGTCACCGAGGCGTCGTCCGGCGCGGCCTTGGTGTCGATGGTCTCGCCGGCCTGCGCCTGCTTGGCCAGGTGCGTCAGCCAGGCTGCCGCGTACTCCGCCGAAGTCAGCGGCTTGCCGTTCGCAGCGTCGGAATCACGCCAGTAGTCGAAGTGGTGACCGGTGCCGTTCGGGCCGAGAGTCAGCTGGTACGGATCGTTCATCACCACCGGGATCGTGTTCTGGTTCGTCACGATCAGCCCCACGATCTCGTTGAAGATCTTCTGCGGCAGGTACGCCAGCGGCGAGAGCTGCTCACCGGCGATCACGTCGGCCTTCGCGGGCGTGGTGGTCTGCCCCGGCTTGTAATCCGGGTCCGACACCTTCAGCAGCACATCGAGGAAGGTTTCGTCGCTGGCCATCCAGTTCGGGTTCGACCCGATATCGGAGAACGCGGCCATCGCGATCCGGCCCAGCGTGAACGCCATGTCCTGGCCCATCGCGGGGGTGATCGCGGTGATGCCGTTGCGTTCCAGGTCGGCGCGCTGCAGTTCGTCGATATTGATCTGACGACCCACATTGGCGGCCAGCTGCAGCAGGGAGATGTTGTCCGGCGCCGCGCAGGTGAGGTCGCCCTCGGAGCAGAAGGAGGCGATCTTGCCGTTGAGCGCGCCGAAACCAGCGCCCGTGGTGACGCCCTGGCCCGAGATCGGCGTCTTGCCGTCCTGGTACTTCTGGTCGAAGTTGTCGGGACGCGCGAACGGGTCGTCCGCACCGAGGAAGGTGCCGTCGCCGGCCTTGCGACCCGGATCGGCGAACATCACCACACCGAGCACGTCGTCCGGGTTCACGGTCGCGTATCCGTCGGCGGGGTCGTCGTTGCCGATGCCCTCGGCCACGCGCCGCACCACATCGGCGCCCTCGCTGTAGCCGACGATCGAGAACTTGGTGTCCGGGCAGGCCGCCGAGATCTCCCGCATCACCTGCTGGGTGTTCTCCACGCCCCGGTTGACCGCGTCCTCATAGCTCGCCAGATCGGCCGGATAGGCGATGTACACCGCCGCGTAGTCGCCCTCGGCGACATCATCACGCGGGGCGTTCACCACCGGATCCACCCACACACTGCTGTGGTCGCCCGACAGCGCGGCGGGCAGCGGATTCCCGTTGGCATCGAGCAGCATCGCCGTCGTGCCTTCGACCGGGGTGTCGTTGCGCCCGGCCACCGAGATGGTCACCATCTCGCGGCACTCCGTCACCGACGTCGTCAGCTCGTAGCTGGGTGATGCGGGCTGCGATGTCACCGCGAAGGAAGCGGCGACAATCGCCGCGACACCCAACGCCGCAGGCGCGGCAACAGCTGAAGCAATGCGATGTTTCGCAAGAAACTCACGCAGATTCATATGTGATCCCGTTCGAATGACCTACAGGTGGGCAGGCCCCCCGACGGGCCGCATGTCACGAACAATGTCGCGCCCACCAGCAAGATCGTTACTGACGCAAACGGGAAGCCGTGCCCCCATTTCCAGGGTCATGCGCGATCGCTCTCACCGAGAAGGTCCGGCGGATGGCCTCGCGCAGCCAGTGGTGGGCGCCGTCGGCGGTGTGACGGGGGTGCCAGGCCATGCCGATCGTGAGGGGCGGTAGGGGCAGGGGGATGTCGAGGAGATGCAGGCCGAGGGCGGTCGCGTCGTCGGTGAGGGGCGACGGGTCCGCGCCGGGCAGTGCCGCGGGGACCAGGCAGACGATGTCGGTGCGGGCGGCGAGGGTCATAGCGGCCAGGTGGCTGGGCAGGACGACGCTGACCCGCCGTCGGAGGTTCCGCTCGGCCAGCGCCGCGTCGAGCGGGCCGGTGAACCGCCCACGGCGGCTGACCGCGACGTGTTGGGCGGCGGCGAGCCGGGCCGGGGTCAAGGGTTCTTCGGTCAGGTGGTGGCCGGGTCGGACGGCCGCCACCATGCGCAGCGTCACCAATTTCTCGACCTGGGTTTCGGGATCGACGTGATCGATGGACCCGACTTCCAGATCGATGCGGCCGTCGCGGAGCGCGGATCCGGCCTCCCACTCTTCGGCCAGCAGCCGGAACGAGACCCCCGGCGCCTCCCGCGCGGCCAGTGCCAGCAGCCGGGGCGCCAACGCCGCGCCGACCAGGTCGGCGGTTTGAAGGGTGAAGGTGCTGCTCAGACCGGCGGGGTCGACGCCTGTACCGGGACTGAGCAGTGCTCCGAGGCTGCGCACCACCGCGGCGGCTTCCTCGCGCAGGGCCTCGGCACGCGGGGTGGGCACCATGGTCTGTCCGGCCCGGACCAGGAGCGGGTCTTGGAGGATGCGGCGCAGCCGGGCGAGGGTGCGGCTCATCGCGGCGGGCGAGGTGTGCAGGCGGGCGGCGGCGCGGGTGACGCTGTTCTCGGCCAGCAGGGCGTCCAGCGCGAGGGCGAGATTGGCATCGACGACCGGATCAGGGCTGTTCACCAGCATCATTCCATTTCAGTCAATAATTCAGTGCTGAAATTCCTATTGTGGCAATACGTGGTTCTTCGCAGGATGACGGGTGTATCGATCCACCACTACCTGCGAGGCGAACATGATCGTCATCACCGCTCCCACCGGGAACATCGGCCGTCCCCTGCTGGCCCAGCTCCTGGACTCGGACGAGGAATTGCGGGTGATCGCGCGTGACCCCGCGCGCCTGCCCGACACGGCACGCGGACGCGTCGAGGTGATCACCGGCTCACACGCGGACGCCCCCGTCCTCGATCGAGCCTTCGACGGCGCGGACGCCGTGTTCTGGCTCGTCCCCCCGGACTCCGCCCGACCCCCGCACGACGGCTGGAGCGGTTTCACCGGCCCCGCCGCACGGGCGCTCGCCGCGCACGGTGTCGGCCATGTCGTCGCGGTGTCGGCGCTCGGCCGCGGCACCCCGCTCGCCGGCCACGCCGGCTTGGTCACCGCGTCCCTCGCCATGGACGACCTCATCGCCCAGAGCGGCGTCGCCTACCGGGCGTTGGCCAACCCGTCCTTCTTCGAGAACCTCCTGGAGGACGTCGACTCGATCCGCGACACGGGCGTGTTCGTCGATGTCGTCGACGCCGATCGCCAGGCGCCGATGGTCGCGGTCGCCGACATCGCCGCCGTCGCCGCCGACCTGCTGCTCGACCGCTCGTGGACCGGCACCGACAGCGTCCCCGTCCTCGGCCCGCAGGATCTCTCACCCAACGACCTGGCCCGCATCATGACCGAACAGCTCGGCCGCTCCGTCCGCTACGAACGCCAGTCCCTCGACGAACTACACACCGCCCTGGTCGGCTTCGGCCTCGACCCAGCGTTCGCCCAGGGTGTCGTCGACATGAAGCGAGCCAAGGACCAGGGCCTCGACGCCGGGGTCACCCGCACGCCGGAAACGGCGTCTCCCACCACCTTCGAGCAGTGGTGCGCCACAACCCTGAAGCCCGCTGTCTTCTCCTGAACCCACCACCCGACCCGCAACACCAAGACCTTTGGAGACATCCTCATGCCCGCTGCGCAAACCGAACCACCGGTCACGGCATTCATGCTTGTCAAGACCACGCCCGAATGGCTCGCCCTGACCGTTCAGGAACGTGTGGATGCCTTCACCACCCAGGTCCTGCCCGCCATCGAAGCCAAGACCACCGGAGTGCGGTCACGCTTCTACGACACCGAGTTCTACTCCGCCCGTGTCACCGATGTCTGGGTATGGGAAGCGGAAAGTCACCACGCCTACCAACTGCTGATCGATGCCCTGCGCGAAACACCATTCTGGGACCGCTATTTCGAGGTCGTCGACCTCCTCGTCGGCACCGAGAACGGCTACGCGCGAACCTACGGTCTCGATACCTTCGCCACCATCAGCACCTGAAACCGATTGCCCGACTTCCGGTTCGGGTGCGCGGCGCCGCCGATGCGGTGTCGCGTCGCCCGTCCGGGGCGCTCGTCGCTGTTCATGGGCTGGTCGGCGTGGTGTGCGCCTTGGCCGCGAGCCGGCCTGCCGCTACCGTCGCCGCCGCGATGGTGCACAGCGCCGCCAGCATGATCGCCGACCCCTCACCCGGCACGAGCACCCCCAGCTGACTGCCGACGGTCACCGCCGCGACCGGTACCCCGATCTGTGCCGCGGCGAGTGTGCCGTAGGCGACCGGCTGGCCGAGCAGTCGCGCCGCACAGTGCACGCCGACAGCCCCGAGGCCGAGTACCAACCCGAGCAGGATGAACTGCGGGTGCTCCCCGAACTCGCGGAGATCGAGCCGGGCGCCGAGCCAGACGAAGAACAGCGGAGCGAGCAGCCCATCGCTGATCGCGAACACCTGCTTGGCCACCCGACGTGGTTCGCCGACCCCGGCCACCGCCAACCCCGCCGCGAACCCGCCGAGCATGATCGACACGTGCATCGCGCTGGCCACCCCGCACAGCGCGAACACCAGAACCAGACTCACCCGCAGTTCCAGCGTGAATTTCCGGTCCTCGGACACCTCGTGCACCTGACGCTGCGCACCCGACTTCTGGAGATAGCGCAGGACGAAGAACATCGCGGTCGCGCAGAGCGCCACGACCACCGCGCCGATCGCGGCTCTGACAGCGTTCGCCGGATCGATCACCAGTGGCAGCGCGACGATGCAGGCGGTGTCGGCGATGGCCACCTGGGCGGTGAGCGCGAGCACCGGCGGCCCACTCAACCGCATCGAGTCGATGATCGGCAACGCCATCGCCGCGGACGACGACGCCATCAGCACCGCGTAGACCGCCGCGTGCCCGACGTCGAACGCCAGCGCCACCGCCCAGCCCGCCACCGCCGCGACCACACCCACCAGCACGGCCCGTGCCACGCCGATACCGAGCGCGGTACGGACCCGCGGATCACGCACCGGCACATGAGTACCCGCGGCGAACATCACCAGCGCGAAGCCCATGTCGGCGAGGAAGACGAAGATCGGATCGGTGGGGTCGAGGATGCGAAGACCGGTGGTGCCGAAGATGATTCCCGCGAGGAGTTCGCCGAGCAGCACCGGCAGGTACAGCTGTCTCGGCAGGGCGAGCAGCGGCCCGATCAACCCGAGCGCCACGACCAGCGCCAGGGTTGCGAACGTCATGGCATCGCGGCGATCTTGGCGGGGATCTCGACGTTCTCGTCGGCCCAGTACAGCGCGCACACACGGTGATAACCGTCGGCGATCAGCATCGGCACATTCGCGCGGCAGTCGCCCCGCACCAGCAGGATCGGCGAGAGCCTCCTACCCTCGTTCACCTTGAGCAGGTCTCTGCGCACATGCGGGTTGTCCGGGGTGAGGGCTTCGAGCTGGGACGCCCGCAGAATGTCCTTCGCCTTCTTGACCACCACCGGCGCGGCCCTGAGCTCGGCCACGATCGCGTCGACCATCGCCTTGTCGCCCAGCAGATCGAGATAGTCGGCGGCAGCGGGATAGTCGTGATCTTCCGGAGCGGACTTCCACTTCACCTGCAGAATCTGGTCAGCCATCGACCCATCATCCGCCGCACCCGACCGATTCCCCGGGAGGTCGCCGGATGTCGCCGATCGGTTTCGCGATCGGTACCGGGCATGGGCGCGCTCGAGCGGGAAGGTCGGCTTCCGCGTTCACCAGAGGTCGACCCATTGCGGGCGCAGCGCCAGATCGAATCCCGCGGCGCGCCCGCGCACCAGCAGCGGCATCGCGGCGCCTTCCGGGAATCGGTGCAGCAGTGCTTTCGCGGTGGATCGGCGGAACTCGGTCATCGCGAATTCCTTCTTCACCCAGCACTCGACCCCGGTACTCGGGTGCGTGAACGTCACCTTCAGACGCACCCGATGAGTGGCGAACGGACTGTTGGTCGTGCGCGTCACCCGATGCCCGGACTCGATCACCGTCGCGTTCACCGGCGCAGCGACCTTACGCAGATACGCCCGCCGACCCCACCACGCCATCATGAGCACGAACGGCCACGTGACCAGCGCGAACAGCATCCCACCCAGGAATCCGAAGACCACCGCGACGGATTCATCGGGCACAGAGGCGACAAAGGTCGCCGCGCGGATCGCTCCGACGAAGTACAGCGCGGCAGCCACCGCCGACACCGCCCAGTAGACGAACACCATCGGATTGACCAGCATCCCCGCCTTCATCCCCACCCTGATTCCGATCTCTGTCCGCTCCGCCGACTCGGCCGGATCGCACCAGAGCGTATCGGCTCGGGCGCGACCGAAGTGCGTTGTGTCGCAGCCGCGGTGAATCATTCGTGGCTCCCTTGACCTGAACCACTGTTGAGGGTCGAGAGTTTCTCTCATGAGCACGAACATGATTCAGCCCCCGGCCGTCGATGACGACACCGTGGACCACACCGCCGACATTGCCGCGATTCGCCGGATCATCACCGACACGCAGACCGCGTACAACACCAACGACGCGGAACTCATGACCGCACAGTTCACCGCGAACGCGGTGGTCGGCAACGCCGTCGGCATGTTGATCAGCGGACGCGACGCGCTGCTCGACGCGAACCGGCGCGGATTGGCCGGATTCCTGAAGGACGAATACGTCCGATACGACGTCGTCGACGTGACCTTTTTGCGCCCGGATGTGGCCATCGCCCACAAGACCGCACGCGCCACCACCGCCGACGGCGCCCTGATCGACACCGAACCGGCGATGGTCGCGCTGTATGTACTGGTCAAGCAGGACGGGCAGTGGTGGACCGCCGCCCGGCAGAACACCCTGGTCCCGTCAGCGGGGTGATCCCACTGTGGCGCGGCGGCTGGTCAGCCGCGGGCCATATCGACGAAACGGCTGAGGTGCAGCTGGTGGGCGACGGTGATCGTGGCGGTCGGACCATTACGGTGTTTGCCGACGATGAGGTCGGCCTCGCCGCCACGGGGGTCGTCGCGTTCGATGGCGTCGGGGCGGTGCAACAGGATGACCATGTCGGCGTCCTGCTCGAGCGAGTTATGCGCTGAAATACCTTGTGCCACAAAGTTATGCGTGCCTGGGACGGTTCCGTCGTAGACGTCTTGTTCGCCGAGGCTGGTGATTTCGACGATCTTGTCCCAGAACACATCGTTCGTGGCGAGCATGTCGATATCCGCGTCATCCAGCACCGCGGCGACACGAGCAAGGCGGGAACGGCTGGGGGAGCGCTTCCACATGGTGCTGCCGCAGAAGCGAGAACCCATGGCGGCGGAGAACTCTCGGTGCGTCATTTCCTTGTCGGCCAGCAGCGTTCGGACGCGGTTCCAGACTTCGGCGGGGACGGTGTCGACATTCGTGTTGCGGGCCATCGGGGCCAGTTCAGCGAGTGCCGTCTCGGCGGACCTGCCACGGGCGCCGTGAACGCCGACCTCGCGTAGGAACGTCGTCTGGTTCTCGCCGCCGTCGACAGTCAGGTGGTAGCAGTCTCGGTAGCCGGTCTGAGGAACAGTTTTGATGCGGCCGTGTACGCCGAGGCGCAACAACAACTGGTTCACGTCGTCGATCAGTCGCCGGCTGGTCGAAGCGTAGTCGACACGAGCCTGGCGGGCCTTGGCATCCCAGCGCGCGGATCCATCCGTCGCCCACAGGTGACGGAGGAACAGCGCGATCTGGTCGTTCGGAAGCGCGAAAACCGGTTCAGGGACGAACTTTTCATAGCTTCGCAGGCCGAACAGCCCGAGGGCGTCCAACCAGGCGGCGATCGGATTGCGTTTGCCGTGGGTGAGATGGAACGGTGCGGGCAGGCGCAGAGTGGTGACGCGCGCAGCGGCGTACTCGTCGCGGACCGCGCTTACACCGAAGTGCTCGGCGGCGGTGGTGACGGCGGCGAGGTTCTCCTCGTCGACGCTGGCGTAGCGGATCGGCTGGCGCTTCACGCACGAGCCGTCGCCGATCATGTGCGCGAGCATCACGACCTCGGCTTCGGGCAGTCGCGCGGTGTGCACGGGTTCCGGGACGAGTCGTGGCGTGGCCAAGCGGTCGCCGACAGCGAGCTTGTCGAGGGCGATCCAGCCGTCGACTGTCAGGAACGGGTGGTTGCCGGTGGCTTCGACCTCGCGACCGGAGGCGAGCTTCAGCTTGAATACTTCTTTGTGTCCGCTCGGGAACACCTTCACCATCGGGCGGGCGACCATCCGCATCCGCTCGTCGAGCGACCACACGAGCGGCTGATCACCGCTGGACATCAGCTCACCCAGCGTAACTTCGGCACCGGTGTCAGCGCGCAGGATTCGCGTCGACGCGGGCATACAACCCGACTCGCGAAGGTCGGACACCATGGGTCGCTTGTCGGTTCGCTGTTCAGGACCACGGTTCAGCTGCGAAATCGCGATCACCGGAACCTCGAGTTCCTTGGCCAGCAGCTTCAGGTGACGTGAGAATTCCGAGACTTCCTGCTGACGCGATTCGACCTTCTTACCCGAGCTCATCAGCTGCAGGTAGTCGACCACAACGAGTTTCAGGTCGTGGCGCTGCTTCAAACGTCGAGCCTTGGCGCGAATCTCCATCATGGTCAAGTTGGGTGAATCATCGACGAACAACGGCGCCTCACTGATCTCGCTCATACGGCGAGCCAGCTTGGTCCAGTCGTCGTCGCTCATGCGGCCGGAGCGCATATCGCCCAGTTTGATCTTTGCCTCGGCCGAGAGCAGACGCATGACGATCTCCGTGCGGCTCATTTCGAGCGAGAAGATGACGCTGGCCATGCCGTGCTTGATCGAGCAGCTGCGCATGAAGTCCATGCCGAGCGTGGAGTTGTGAGTGGGCACCATGGTGCGGCCGGCCAAGTACATATGGTCGGTGTTGTCGACTTCGACGCAACGAACGAGCACGGGGTCGACCTTGCGGACGTCGACTATCTGCCGTGCCGCCGAACGAGCGGATCGGGGCACCATGTGGGCGAAATTGTCCCGCGGTGTACGCAGACTGTGCGCGATCTCGCCGGTGGTCCGGACAACCGGATGCGGCGCCAGGGTGGGCGCGAGCGTTGTCCACAGGTGTTCTTCGTCCGCGGTGATGACGGTGCCGTCGGAGAATTCGACCTCGTAACAAGGACGGTCGGTCATCTCCTCGGTGGCCGCAAGCACCCTGGTGGGCCTGCCATCGGCCCCGAGCAGCTCCGCACCGACACGAACCTCACCCATGGTGGTCCAACCACCAGGCGTCGGCAGCGGAGTGTCCAGCGCCAGCGCCTTACCCACGCCGGGTCGGGCCGCCACGATGATCATCTGCCCGGGATGCAATCCGTTGGTGAGTTCGTCGAGTTCGGTGAAGCCGGTGGGGACGCCGAGGGAGATGCCGCCTCGGGAGGCGATGGAGTCGATTTCGTCCATGGTGGGCTGGAGGAGTTCTTCCAGCGGGGTGAAGTCCTCGGTGGTGCGGCGTTCGGTGACTTCGTAGATTTCGGCCTGGGCGCGGTCGACCACCTCGGCGACGTCCTGGCCGTCGGCGCCGGCGTAGCCGAACTGGACGATGCGGGTGCCCGCCTCGACGAGGCGGCGCAGGATGGCCTTCTCGGCGACGATCTCGGCGTAGAAACCGGCGTTGGCCGCGGTGGGGACGGTCTGGGTGAGGGTGACCAGGTAGGGCGGGCCACCGATGCGCTTGAGTTCGCCGCGGCGGTCGAGGCCTGCCGAGACGGTGACGGGGTCGGCGGGTTCGCCGCGGCCGTAGAGGTCGAGGATCGTGTCGTAGATCGCCTGGTGCGCGGGGCGGTAGAAATCGCCGGGGCGCAGCACCTCCACCACGTCGGCGATGGCGTCCTTGCTCAGCAGCATGCCGCCGAGGACGGACTGCTCAGCGGCCATATCGTGCGGAGGCTGACGACCGAAGTCCTCGCCGGGGGGTTCAGGCGTGAACTCGGTTTGCGCGCGGTCACCGGTGGTTGTCACCAGGGGAGTCCTCTCTGCCCGCAGAACCGGGGTTTCACATCGATGTACTCGTTGTACTCCCGGACACCGACACGGATGTCAGCAATCGGTTGCCTGCGTGATTCCCGGGGCCGCGCGCAAGGCAATGCGACGAACCTAGGCGACGTTTTCGGGACTCGCCAACCCGACATGTGCACACAACTGTGGATAACTTGGGGGTAGTTCACCCGTTGTTGTGCAGCGCCTGTGGAAAACATGGGGAAAACCCAGGTCAGTACGGTAAAACGCCCTGCTAGACCCCGGTTTGCCCAACTTCGTCCCTGTGGATGAAAGAAGTTCCGGCGTGTCGGTCGAGGTGAACAGCCGGGCGTGTTGGGTTAACAGCGATGGTGCAGGATATGACCGGAGTCACAAATCTGCCGGTCGGTTTCCGCAGTCATCCACAGGGTGAATAACCGGAGGTCAAGCGATTACCGACCGTGAGCCGCGTAACACCGCCTGTACCGGCCGCGACATCGGCTACCGATCAGTTATCGCAAAATCAGCCTGAAAAAGGCAAGCAGAAACCACCCCTATGCATGCACAGGGGTGGTTTCCGGCGAACTCAGTTCGCAGCAACCTCGAGGTTGAACTTCGCGGCCACATCGGGGTGCAGGTGCACCACGATGCCGTGCTTGCCGGTCGCCTTGATGTGCGACTTCGGCAGCTCGATGCTGCGCTTGTCGACCACGGGGCCACCGGCCGCCTTGATGGCCGAGGCCACGTCGGTGGTGGTGACCGAACCGAACAGCTTGCCGCTGTCGGCGGTCTTCACGGTCAGCGAAACCGCGGCGAGGCCCTCGATGGCCTGCTTCAGCTCGTTGGCGTGATCCAGGTCGCGCACCTTGCGGGCGTCCTGGGCGCGACGGATTCCGTCGACCTGCTTCTGGGCGCCACGGGTGGCCTGGATGGCCAGACCGCGGGGCAGCAGGAAGTTACGGCCGTAGCCGTCCTTGACCTCGACAAGGTCGCCGGGGGCGCCGAGGTTGTCGACATCAGCGGTGAGGATGAGCTTCATCTGTGTGACTCCCTTTCTCAGCGAGCGGTCGACACGTAAGGAAGCAGAGCCACCTCACGCGAGTTCTTGACGGCGACAGCGATGTCACGCTGGTGCTGCACGCAGTTGCCGGTGACGCGGCGAGCGCGGATCTTGCCGCGATCGCTGACGTACTTACGCAGCAGCGTGGTGTCCTTGTAATCGATATTGACGATTCCGGACTTTGCTTCCTTGCAGAAAGCACAGGCCTTCTTCTTCAGTACCTTTTCGCGCGCGGGCGCTTTAGGCATGGTTTTCTCTCCGTACTATGAGTGCCGTTCGATCAGAACGGCGGTTCGTCATCCATGCGGCCGCCGCCCCCGAAGGAGCCGGCCGCGGGCGCGCTACCCCACGGATCGTCTTCGCCACCGGCATTGCTGCTGCCGGCCGGACGTCCGCCGCCGTTGTTGGCGTTGTAGCCGCCTGCGCTAGATCCACCACCGGCATTGCCGGAACCACCACCACTGAAGCCGCCACCGCCGCCTCCGCCACCGCGACCGGCCTTGGAGACCTTCGCAGTCGCGTAACGCAGCGAGGGACCGACTTCGTCGACCTCGAGCTCGACCACAGTGCGCTTCTCACCCTCGCGGGTTTCGTAGGAGCGCTGCTTGAGCCGACCACTCACGATGACGCGAGCGCCTCGGGTCAGACTTTCGGCGACGTTCTCCGCTGCTTCACGCCAGATGTTGCAGCGCAGGAACAGAGCCTCGCCGTCTTTCCATTCGTTCGAATTGCGATCGAACACACGGGGAGTCGACGCGACGGTGAAATTTGCCACCGCCGCACCTGCGGGCGTGAAACGAAGCTCCGGGTCTGCCGTCAAGTTTCCGATGACGGTAATGACCGTGTCGCCTGCCATGGGGTTCCTCCTGCTCGGGGTGCAGTCCGCATCTCGGGGATTTGCGCTCGAGCCTAAAGCTAGGCTCTGACATCAAATTCGAGAAGGGTGCGGACTACTTGTCGTTGCGCAGAACCTTGGTGCGCAGCACCGTCTCGTTCAGGCCCAGCTGGCGGTCGAGTTCGCTCACGGTGGCCGGGGTCGCGGTCAGGTTGACGATCGCGTAAATGCCTTCGGCCTGCTTGGCGATTTCGTAGGCGAGCCGGCGGCGGCCCCAGATGTCGACCTTGTCGACGTTGCCGCCCTCGGTCTTGACGACCGTGAGCAGGGTATCCAGGGACTGCCCGACGATGCGCTCGTCCAGGCTCGGGTCGAGGATGACCATTACTTCATATTGACGCACGGACCAATCACCTCCTGTGGACTAGGAAACGGCCATGGACTCTCCATGGCAGGAGGGTTCGTTGCGTCAGCAACCCGCCAAGGCTACATGAGCGGGTAGTGACCAGCGAAATCGATGCCTGCCGCGGGTGTACCCGGGTGATCCGGACACCGCCGCATAATGTGGTCGCCATGACCACAGTCGGCCCGCGGCGGCGCGCAGCACGACGCGGCGCGACGTGGGCCGCTGCCTTGAGCATCCTGGTGCTGCTGCTGTGTGGCCTCACTCTCGCGCTGGCCTACGCCAACAAAGCCCGGTGCGCGGGCGGTGCGATCGATGAATCCGGTCGCAGTCTGGTATTCGAGGAGCGCAAGGATTCGGATGTCTGCTATTCGGACATCCAATTCCTGTGGCTCGGCCGCGATATCGACAATCATGTCTTCCCGTACGTGGACGGCGCGATCACCGAAGACGGGGCGCTGACCGGCGGTGCGGTGGAATACCCGGTACTCAGCGGTGTGCTGATGTGGGCGGGCGCCATCGGGGTGGACAACGACGCCGACTTCCTGTGGCACTCGGCGCTGTTGCTCGCGCCGTTCGCCCTGCTCACGGCGTGGATGCTGGCCCGGCTCGCGGGCCCGGCGGCGCTGCTGTGGGCGATCGGCCCGCCGCTGGTGTTCTACGCCTTCCACAACTGGGAACTGCCGGTGGTGTGCACGGCGGTGGCGGCGGTCTATGTGATGACGATGCTGACCGGGCTGTCCGTGCGCACCCGCGGAATCATCGCCGCGGTGCTGCTCGCGCTGGGTTTCTGTCTCAAGCTCTATCCGGGGATCTTCGTGCTGCCGCTCGCGGTGTTCGTGCTCACCGAGGGTGCCCCACGCGGTCGTCGCCCGGTCGGTGAGCTCGATGTGGCGGGTGCCGCGCAGACTCTGCTGGCCGCGATGGGCGCGGTGGCGGCGGTGAATCTGCCGTTCGTGCTGGCCGGGGTGGAGGGCTGGCGCGCCTCGATCACGTTCCAGCAGTTGCGTCAGGCCGACATCACCACCAACTCGATCTGGTACTGGGGTCACCAGCTGATCTTCGGCCGCGCGGCGGAAACCACGCAGACCTGGCATGACGCCGTCGCGATCGCCTCGCCCGTCTTGATCTTCGGCGGGTTCGCGCTGGCCATGTGGCTGGGCTGGCGGCGCTGGACCCCCACTTCGGCGTATCCGTGGGTCGGTGTGAGCGCGGCGATGCTGGCCGCTTTCATGCTGTTCCACAAGGTGCATTCACCCCAGTACACCCTGTGGATAATTCCGTTCCTGGTGTTGCTGGAGGTGCCGTGGTCGCTGGTCGCGGCCTATCTGGTGGCCGACGCGGCGGTGGGCGTCGGGGTGTTCCGGTACTTCGCCGCGCTGGGCGAGGGCGAGGGCGTCGAGTTGATGGAAGGGATTGTCCAGTTCGGCGTGTGGTTGCGCACCGCCCTGTTGATCACGCTGTTCTTCCTGTTCCTGCGGGCGAGGGTGCGCGGCTCGCGCGTCGAACCGAGCACCGCACTCGGCCGCCAACTGCAGCCCGCGTGAACGACAACGGCGGCGAATCCCCGTAGGGACTCGCCGCCGCTGTAGATCTTCGGCCGTGGATCAGCTGACCGGAGCCGACTCCTTGGCGTCCTCCACGGCGTCCGGCTCCGCCTTGCGGTTGCGCAGGACGCTGGAGACGAGCGCCGCGCCGATGAATGCCACGCCGATCAAGCCCGTGATGAGCTCGTTGACGTGCACGCCGATCGAGACGAGCAGGATCGCCGCCAGCGCACCGATCGCCCAGTGGGCGCCGTGCTCGAGGTACACGTAGTCCGACAGCGTGCCCTGGCGAACCAGGTACACCGTGATCGATCGGACGAACATCGCACCGATCAGGCCGAGGCCCAGCGCGATGATGATCGGGTCGGAGGTGATGGCGAACGCGCCGATGACACCGTCGAAGGAGAACGACGCGTCGAGCACTTCCAGGTAGAGGAACAGGAAGAACGCGGCCTTACCGGTCGCCTTGACCAGCGTGGACGGGCCACCCTGGGGTCCCTCTTCGAACTCCTCGGTGTGGAACATCGAACCGAGTCCGTCGACCAGGATGTAGACGATCATGCCGAGCAGGCCGGAGACCAGCACGGTGGAGCGATCGTCGGCGTCGGCCAGGAACTCCGCGACCAGCACCAGACCGGTACCGGCGACGACCACCGACAGCATGTCGAGCTTGCCCGCCTTGGCCAGCGGCTTCTCGAGCCAGCTGAGCCAGGTGATGTCACGCTCTTCGAAGATGAAGTTCAGGAACAGCAGCGCCAGGAACATGCCGCCGAACGCCGCGATCTGCGGGTGCGCGTCGGTGAGTAGGGTCTCGTAGCTCGGGCTGCCGTCAGGGAAGTAGGCGGCATCGTCCGCCGGGGGGTTCAGCGCCAGGTCGAAGGCCTCGACCGGGTTCAGTCCCGCGGTGACCCACACGATGGCCAACGGGAAGATCAGACGCATACCGAACACGGCGATCAGCACGCCGACAGTCAGGAAGATCCGCTGCCAGAATTCGCTCATCCGTTCCAGGACGGTGGCGTTGATGACGGCGTTGTCGAACGACAGCGACACCTCGAGAATGCCGAGGATGGCGCACAGTGCGAGAGCGGTCAAGCCACCGTAGAGGTAGGCCACGACCAGCGAGACCACCGTGATGACGATGGACAGGCCGAAGATGCGCGTTATCACGCGGAGGGACCTTTCTGTTTCGCACGAACAGGGGGCCCGATATGCCGAGCCCCCTGTTCGCGAGGGTGACTAGACGTTGACGCCGTAGTCGCGTGCGATGCCGGACAGGCCGGAGGCGTAGCCCTGACCGACGGCGCGGAACTTCCATTCGGCACCGTTGCGGTACAGCTCGCCGAAAACCATAGCGGTCTCGGTCGAGGCGTCCTCGGACAGGTCGTAGCGGGCGAGCTCGGTGCCGTTGGCCTTGTTGACCACGCGGATGTAGGCGTTGCGTACCTGACCGAACGACTGCGAGCGAGTCTCGGCATCGTAGATCGATACCGGGAAGAAGATGCTCTCGATGGTCGGCGGGGTGTTGGCGAGGTCGACGTCGATGACCTCGTCGTCGCCTTCGCCCTCACCCGTGGTGTTGTCGCCCTTGTGCTCGATGGCGCCCTCGGGGGACTTCAGGTTGTTGAAGAAGACGAAGTGCTTGTCGGAGACGACCTTCTTGTCGGCGCCGGTCGCGATGGCGCTCGCGTCGAGGTCGAAGTCGGTGCCGGTGGTAGTGCGCACGTCCCAGCCGAGGCCGACCGAGACCGCGGTCAAGCCCGGAGCCTCTTTGCTCAGCGAAACGTTGCCGCCCTTGGACAGACTGACACCCATGCGGGAATCCCTTCGATTAGTCCGGTGTGTCGTTTCCCAGCATGTCCGAATCGCCGGGTACCGCTACGACAGTAATAGGTTTCGCAGATCTTGCGTAGGAACCGTCTGCAGCCCAGGTTAACGGGGTGAATCTCCTACCATCGACGGCAGTGAGTGGGCGAACCGCAGCCGTGGTTCGGAAAGGGGATGTGCCGGTGACACCTCGTAGACGCGGATGGTTCAGGTCGGGGGCGGATCATGAGTGGATCAGCGGGGCGCGGGCCGCGGCATCGGCCGCCTTTCTGGATATGGATCGCAGGCAGACGGCGGCGGAGGCGGGCGTGGTGGCCAGTGAGCAGGTCTTCCCCGACCGCCGGATCAGCGCGGTCTGGGAGCCGGTGCGCGCGCGGTGCTACGCCGCGGCGGGCGCGTATCTGAGTTACACCGAAGAGCTCGACGCCGCCGAGGCCGCGGGCACCCCGATCGCGGACGGTCAGGCCAGGGCGGACGCGTTGGTCCGGCAGCTGAACGAGGCCGCGCGTGGGGTCGACGACTTCTACAACGCGCACCGCGCCGGCCTCGCCGAAGCCGCGACCGTGCGAGCGTCGGTGCCGCAGTTGCTGACACATGTGCGGGCAGAGGCCGAACAGGTGCTGGCCGCTGCCGCGTCGTCCGGATTCACGAATTACCCCTCGATCTCCGCGGGTGTAAGGAGGCTGAATGAGGCTCTGCTCACAGCCTCTTCCAGCGATCCCGGCACCGCGGTAGCGGCCGCGCGCGAGGCGGCGAACACCGTGCAACAGGCGACGTCGGAACTGTCGAATGCGTTGGCGCAAGCCCCTTCTCGTGCCTCGGCTGCCGCGAACGCAATCGCGTCGGTGACCACCCGCCTCGCCGCCGTCGGTAACCGCGCCGGGGCGCTCGGACCGGCCTACTCCGCGCTGCTGCGTGAGTTCAGTGCTGCGAGTTCGGCGGACTTGACCAACAATGAGCGGGAAAGCCGTCGTGGCATGGACGCCGCCGACGAAGCGCTGGTCGGCGCGCGCGTCGCGGCAGCCGATCGTGATCCGGAGACCGCCCTTGATTTGACCGCCACCGCACGCGAGTACCTCGCCGAGGCCGAGCAGTTGGTCGACGCCGTCACCCGGCGCCTCGAATTGTTACGTGAGGTACGTACCGACCCCGAGGCTCAGGCCCGCACCGTACGATTCCGGCTGCGGGACGCGCAGATGCTCGCGGTCGACCGAGGACTGGTCGCCGAGTGGGGCTCGGTTCTCGATGCACAAGCAGAGCGCCTCGACCGCATCACCGCCGGACTGACGGGTCGTCATCCAGACTATTGGGCGTATGTTACCGAGCTGGGTACCGTCGCAGAGTTCATCGCCGGTGTGGTCGAGCGCATCAGAAAACACGCTTCCGAAAAGTAGAAATGACATGGGTCGACAGATGAGGTGGGGGGAATGACCGCGGGCTACGCCATCGCACCGGAAGTTTGCTTGCGTAAGCAGGTACCGCTGCGCCATTTCCAGCAGTTGCAGGGTCCCCGCCGCCGGGAGTTGTTCCTGGTCGAACCGGAGCCGATCCAAGGCCACGACGACCGGGAGCTGCTGGCGACCGCGCTCGGCGCGACCCTGTATGTGCCCGCGACCCGCCCCGATCTCGCCGCCACGATTCGCCGACGGGCCGCGCGCGGGGTGTGCTCGATGGTGATCGACCTCGAGGACGCCGTCGCCGATCACCAGGTGGAGGCCGCCAAACAGCACGCGGTGGACACCCTGGATCTGCTCGCACGCGGCGAAGACGCGAACCCGATGCTGTTCATCCGGGTCCGCGACGCGGCGTCGGTCGGCGAACTGGTCGCCGCGCTCGGACCGGGCGCCGAGGTGCTCACGGGATTCGTCTTCCCGAAGTTCGACGCCGTCAGCGGGCCCGCCTACCTGGCCGCGCTCGACGACGCCAACCGCAGCCTCGGCCGTCCGGTCTACGCGATGCCGGTGCTCGAATCGTCGAACCTGGTGCACCGCCAGACCCGCGACGAGCAGCTCTCGCGCATCGCCGAACTGCTCGCCGGACACCGTGAGCAGCTGCTGGCCGTGCGGATCGGCGCCACCGACATGTGCTCGACCTTCGGCATCCGCCGCGACCGCGACCTCACGATCTACGACGTGCGGGTGGTCGCCGACGTGATCGCCGACATCGTCAACTACCTCGGCCGCGTCGACGGCACCGGCTTCATCATCACCGGACCGGTGTGGGAGTACTTCGCCGATCACGAGCGGATGTTCCGGCCGCAGCTGCGCAGCGCGCCGTTCGAGGAATCCGACGCGGTGAAGTTCCGCCAGTACCTGGTGAGCCGCGACCTCGACGGCCTGCTGCGCGAGATCACCCTCGACCGCGCCAACGGCATCCAGGGCAAAACGGTGATCCACCCCTCGCACGTGGCCGTGGTGCACGCGCTGTCGGTGGTGACCCACGAGGAATACGCCGACGCGCTCGACATCATGGCGGCCGATGTCGGTGGCGTCGCGGCCTCGGAATACCGCAACAAGATGAACGAGATGCGCCCGCACCGCAGTTGGGCCCGCCAGACGCTGGTTCGGGCCCGTGCGTTCGGGGTCGCGAACAAGGGAGTGTCTTTCGTGGACTTGCTGACAGCGATGATCGCCGAATGAGTGCGGTCGAAACACCATGGGCGACGGTGAATCTCGGGATCGAGCTGCATCACGGCGAGTCCTTCGCCGCACGCGAGGATTCCGTGCCGGGCGAGCTTTCGATCGGCGCGCTGGTGCAGCCGGGTCTGCGCCGTAACCCGCGCCGGGCGCACCTGCTGGTTTCCACCGTGCTCGGCAAGCACCTGCCGACGGACCCGCGCGTGGTGATCGGCGCGGGCGATCGCCTGGGCGATCTCGTGCGTGAGGTACTCGGTGATCGCGAAGCCGTTGTGCTCGGATTCGCCGAGACCGCTACCGGTTTGGGTCACTGCGTGGCGGCGCGGATCGACGCGGGTTGCTACCTGCATTCCACCCGCAGGCACGAGTCGCGAGTCACCACGCTCACCGGTTTCGAAGAGGGCCATTCGCACGCCACCTCGCATCTGCTCCAGCCCGCGCCCGCCGCGATCTTCGCCGACGATCTGCCGCTGGTGCTCGTCGACGACGAGATCTCCACCGGCGACACCGCGATCGACGCGGTGCGCGCGCTGCACGCTTTCGCTCCGCGCTCGCACTACGTGCTCGCCTCGCTGGTCGACATGCGCACACCGGCCGATCGGACCAGATTCGAAGCCGCCGCGGCAGAACTCGGTGCGCGTATCGACACGGTCTGCCTGGCATCCGGTCGCACCGAGCTACCGGCCGGGCTGATCGACACGGTGACCGCACTGCCCGAACCGCGGCTGAATCCGATCGCCACCGAGCGGGGTTCGTACGGACGCATCGAATTGACCTGGCCCGCCGACGTTCCCGAGGGCGGTCGGCACGGCACCCTTCGCTCGGACAACGCCGCCTTCGACGTCGCGGTGAAATCCATCGCCGACGAGGTGAACTCCCGCCTCGACGCCGAGTTCGCCGGCCGTCCGGTCATCGTCATCGGCCACGAAGAACTCATGTACCTCCCCTTGCGCCTGGCCGCCGACCTGGCCGACGCAGGCATCCCCGCCCGCTTCCAAACCACCACCCGTTCACCGGCATACGTCCTCGACGAACCCGGCTACCCCCTACGCCGCGGCTTCCGGTTCACCGCCCCGGAACCCGACCCCACCGCCCAGCGCTACCTCTACAACGCCCAGTGGCCCGACGCGGACCCGGTCCTGCTGGTCGTCATCGATCCGCCCGCCGATACGCCGGAACTCGTCGCCCCTGGCGGCCTGGTCGACGTCCTCACCGCGTCGGGCGCCGATGTCCTGATCGCAGTCGTGCCAGGTGCGGATCCTCGTGCGCTGCACGCGGGCCGGACCGCTGAGGGAGTGGCCGGGACTGCGTCACTGTCGGTGTCGTACAACGATTCCGCCACCAGCGCGAACGCGCCGAGTCGCAAGGAATCGACCGTGGCGACCGATTCCGCGGACCGTGCGGGCCGCGCGGAACGCGGTGGCGGCTCGAGCTCTACCGCGGCCCCGAAGGAGCCGGGTGCGGGGCCGTTCCCCGAAGCCCTGCACGGCCCCGCGTTCGGTTCGTATGCGCCCGAGGATGTTTCGTGGCTGCTGAAAGATCTCTCGGACGCCGATCTGGAAGCCGATGTGACGGAACGTGAACGGCGCATCCAGGCCGGTGTGGCCCATTACGCCGAGTCGTTGCCGGTGGAGTTCCAGCCCGACGCCGAATACTGCGAGCTCTTCGATCGTGTGCTCGCCGACAGCGCCGAGCGACTGGCGCTGGCAGTCGCCACCGTGGCCGAACTCGTCGTCGCCGAACGCGGTGAGAACGTCGTCCTGGTCTCGCTGGCCAGGGCGGGCACGCCCGTCGGCGTGCTCATGCGCCGTTGGCTCGTCAGCGGGATCGGCCGCGAACCCCTGACCGTGCCGCACTACGCGGTCTCGATCGTGCGCGATCGCGGTATCGATGCGGTGGCGCTGGACTACCTCGCCCGCCACCATGATCCGTCCTCGATCGTCTTCGTCGACGGCTGGACCGGCAAGGGCGCGATCACCCACGAGCTGACCGCGGCCCTGGACGACTATCACGCCGCCGGTGGCGCCCGGTTCGACGACGAGCTCGTCGTCCTGGCCGATCCGGCCAATTGTGTGCGCACCTACGGCACCCGCGACGACTTCCTCATCGCCTCGGCCTGCCTCAATTCGACCGTGTCCGGGCTGGTTTCACGCACGGTCCTCAATGACACCCTGATCGGCCCCGGCGAGTTCCACGGCGCCAAGTTCTACCGCGATCTGATCGACGCCGATGTCTCGAACCAGCTGATCGACACCGTCACAGCGGCTTTCGGCGCGATCAGCGAGCAGGTACCCGCCGCCGTCGCCGCGATCCGGAATTCCGACCGCACCCCGGACTGGTCCGGGTGGGCGTCGGTGGAGAAGGTCCGCGCCGAATACGGCATCAGCACAGTCAATTACGTGAAACCCGGCGTCGGCGAGACCACCCGCGTGCTGTTGCGCCGGGTACCGTGGCGGGTGCTGGTCCGCGAGGCAGACGCACCGGAGCACGCCCACATCCGCCTGCTCGCCGCGGCGCGCAATGTCCCGGTGGAAGTGGTCCCCGACCTGGCCTACTCCTGCATGGGCCTGATCAAGGAGCTACCCCGGTGACCGCCGAGTCCCTCTTCGCGACTGATCTGGATCGCACGATGATTTTCTCCCGCAACGGCTTCGGTGGTGCGGAGGCCGTCGCGAAGGAGTGCGTCGAGTACTACGAGGGCGAACCGCTCTCCTACATGACCATCAGCGCCGTCGCGGCCCTGCGCGAGCTCGCGGCCATTGCCCCGGTGATCCCGACGACCACCCGCACGATCGAGCAGTTCCAGCGCATCACCCTCCCCGGCGCCCCCTGGCGCTACGCCATCACCAGCAACGGCGGCAACATCCTGGTCGACGGCATCCCCGACCCCGCCTGGCGCGTCGCCATCGACGACCAGGTCAACGCGTCGGGCGCTACCCTCGCCCACGTGGGTGCCGAATTACGCTCCCGGACAGACGATTCCTGGGTCACCAAGTACCGTGAGGCCGACGAGCTGTTCTGCTACCTGGTGGTCCGCCCGGACCTGGTCCCCGCGGGTTTCCTCGCCGAATGGGACATCTGGTGCCGCGCCAACGGCTGGTCGGCGTCCCAGCAGGGCCGCAAGATCTACACGATGCCCGACGCCGTCTGCAAGAGTCTCGCGGTCGCCGAGGTCCGCGAGCGGCTGACCGAATCGGGCGAAATCGTCAGTGGCGCAACCTTGTTCACCGCCGGCGACGGCGCCCTCGACGCCGAGATGCTGAGAGCCGCCGACGCCGCCATCCGCCCCCGCCACGGCGAGCTGGAGGAATTGAACTTCACCGCGCCCAACCTGGCGATCACCGGAAGCAGCGGAATCCTCGCGGGTGAGGAGATCCTCACCTGGTTCCACGACCATGCCGCTCGTCGCACCGCACAGGCCGCACCCGCCTGACCTTCGAGCGAAGGCCAGGCGCTCGGCGTGTTCAGTGCACGGCCGAGGAGCCCTCTTTCCGGGCCGCCAGCGCCTGTGCGCGCTTGGCGTCCTTGGCCCAGGTGTGCGAGCCGGGTTTGCGCGCCTCGGCCGCCAGTTGCTTGACGGTGTGCTTGCAGATGAACTCCTTGAGCTTCGCCCCTGGACGACCACCCAGGTACAGCTTCTTCGCGGTGTCGTCCTTGTCGGCGAACTGGAAGATTCCGGCGGCGCGGCCCAGGCTGATGCACTGCCCGGCGAAGCCCAGATCCACAGGCGCGGGCTCGTTCGCGGCCAGCCTGCTCAGGATGGTGTCGGCGGCGTGCGCGCCCAGCGGGCCGGCGGCCTGGCAGCTCATCCGGAACGGCAGGTTCGACGGTGCCGCGGAATCACCGGCGGCGAGGACGCGGGGATCGTCGATGCTGGTCAGCGTCTCGTCGGTGAGCAGGCGGCCGAGCGCGTCGGTGCTCAGTCCGCTCCGCGCGGCGAGGTCGGGTACGCCGAAGCCGGCGGTCCAGATGGTCACCGCGCTCGGCAGCGTCGTCCCGTCGGCCAGGTCGACGCAGTCGCGAGTCACCGCGGTCACTTTCGCCGCGGCGCCCTCGAGGACCGTCACGCCGAGTTTTGCCATCCGCTTGGCGACCGAGCGCCGGCCCTTCGGGTGCAGGTACGGGCCGAGCACCGCGCCGCAGACCAGGGTCACCGCGCGGCCAGCTTCGGCCAGCTCGGCGGCGGTTTCGATGCCGGTCGGACCCGAGCCGACGACGGTGATCGGTGCGGCGGCGGGCGCGGTGTCGAGGATCGGGCGCAGGCGCTGCGCCTCTTCCATCGTGGCGATCGGGTAGGCGTGTTCGGCGGCTCCGGGAACGCTGGGGTCGGCGCTGCCGCTGCCCACCGCGTAGATCAGGTAGTCGTAGTCGATTCGCCGGTGTCCGGCCAGCGTCAGGGACCGGTTGTCCGTGTCGATCCGTGTGACGGTGTCGATCACCAGACGCACGGTGGGGGCGAGCACGTCGCGGTAGTCCACGACCGCATCGTCGGATCCGACGACCAACTGGTGCAAGCGGATTCGCTCGACGAAGCTCGCGCGAGGATTGATCAGGGTGACAGTGACATCGTCGCGCTGGGTCAGTCGGTTGGCGGCCATGACGCCGGCGTATCCGCCGCCGATGACGACTACGTTGCTGTTCTCGGTCATGGTGTCCTCCGTCGTTCGTTCTCTTGGGGTTCGGACACTGGACACCGCGTGCCGGAAAGATGTGACGTGGTGTGGTGCAGGTCACAGGGAGGTCGGCGGCTCGACGGTGGCGGCGGGTGCGGTTCAATAGGCGTCGAGTAGACCGAGAGCAGGACCGAGTGAACACACGCGACAACACCGCAGATCCGGCGACCGAGGCCTTCCTGGCCCACCGAAACCTGCTCTTCACCGTCGCCTACGAGATGCTCGGCTCGGCCGCCGACGCCGAGGACGTGGTGCAGGAGACCTGGCTGCGCTGGGCCGAGGTCGACGTGAACCAGGTGAGCGAGCATCGCGCCTATCTGGTCCGGATCGCTACGAGGCAGGCCCTCAACCGGCTGCGAACGGTGAACCGCCGCAGGGAGTCCTATGTCGGACCGTGGCTGCCGGAACCGCTGCTCACCACACCGGATGTCGCCGAGGACGTCGAGCTCGCCGAGAGCATGTCGATGGCGCTGATGCTCGTGCTCGAGACTCTGGCGCCCACCGAGCGAGCCGTGTTCGTGCTGCGTGAGGTCTTCGACGTCGGCTACGACGAGATCGCCGCGGCGGTCGACAAGACACCGGCGGCGGTGCGCCAGATCGCACACCGCGCCCGCCGACACGTGCAGGCTCGGCGACCGCGGCATGTGGTGTCGCGCAGTCAGACCCGGGCGGCGTTGGCGTCGTTTCAGCGCGCGATGGAAACCGGTGACGCCCAGGGCCTGCTGGATGTGCTGGCTCCGCAGGTCGTCGCGCTGACCGACGGCGGCGGCGTCAAACGTGCCGCGCTGCGGCCGATCACCGGCGCCGAGGCCGTGGTCAGCTTCCTCATGTTCCGTGCGAGCAAGGTCGAGGCCCCGCTCACCATGGCGCCCACCGAGCTCAACGGCAACCCGGCGTTGCTCGTGTACCTGGGTGCCGAGCTCGACGGCGTCATCACGCTGCGCATCGAGGACGCGGGCATCACGGGCGTCTACTACGTGCGCAACCCGGAGAAGCTGACCCGTGTCGAGTCCGTGATCCCGCTGACTCGACAGTGATCCGCCGCGCTCAGTAGTGCTGTTGCTGACCGGCCAGCTGCTGAGCGATCACACCTTGAATCCGCTGCAGCCCACCGACCGTGACACCGCTCTGCAGCTGCCCCTCGATCGTGCGCACCAGCGCGTTGTCGCTCATGATCTTCTCGGTCGACTGGATCAGCACGGTGCCCGCGCCGGTGAAGTCGAACTGACGTTCCTCGCCCGAGTTGGCGCCCATCCTGGCCGCGCCCGCCGCGAGGAAGCTGCCGATCCAGCCCTGGTCGTAGTGGTGACTGGGCGACGGGCAATCAGCCCAGCCCACCAGGGATTCGGGGTCGACGCGCAGCGGCGGTTCGGCGAACATCACCGGCCCGTTCGACGACGCGAGGAACTTTCCGGTGCCGATCAGCGTGAGGAATCCGGGCACGATCGACTGCTTGAGCGCCAGTCCGGGCTCGAAGGCCAGCAGATTCGCACCACGGATGGTGAGGTTGCCTTCTTCGAGGTCATAGGAATTGATGTCGTAACCGCGGTCGCCGATGATCAGCTTGCCGTGACCCTGCGCCACCACGTAGTCGCCCGCGAACAGCGGCGCGGAGAACTGGCTGCTCACCATGTGCATCAGGCCGCCCTGTAGCCCGTGCGTGAGCATCTGGAACTCGATCTGCCCGTAGTAGGCGATCATCGCGCCCTTGCGCATGAACCAGGGTCCGGTCAGGTCGATGCAGTAGGCGTAGCTGTTGCCCGGAATGTTGTCGCTGGCACCGAGATTCATCGGCGAGAGGATTTCGCTCATCGGTTCACAACTTCTCTTCGGAGGCCTGCACGTACACCACACCCTGTCCGTGGCAATGCAATTGCATCGCTTCGCCCGCGCCACGTCCCACCGCGTCGCGCCAGCTCATCGCGGACTTCAGCTCGGTCTGCACGTTGCCGTACGCGGCGACGAATGCCTGCGGGTCGACAACGATCGGATTCGGTCCGCCCACTTGCAGTTCCAGGAAGCCGCCGTGCGCGAGCAGCACCGCCGAACCCTGCCCGCTGAGCTGGGTGGTGAACATGCCCTGCCCGGTCGCCACGCCCGCCGCGGCACCGCGCAGCGCGCCCATCAGACCGCCGCCGCCACCCGAACTGGCAACGGACACCACCGAAGCCTGCAAACCGGCCGACTGCGCGAGCAGTCGCGAAGCCTCGGCCCGCAACACCGCGCCCGGCTGCATCTGCACCACGTGCACCTCGAGCCCGGCGAATCCGTAGTGGACCTCACCGTTGCCCTGCGCGAGCATGGTCCGCTCGTGCTCACCGGCCATCATCTGCCCGGCCATCCGCATCAGACCGCCGCCGCCCATGCCCTGACCGGCGCCGGGAATCTGATGCGGTGCGAACGCGACCTGACCCGTGTAGAACAGCATCGCGCCGGAACGGGCGACGACGCCGCCCGCCTGGCCGACGTTGACTTTGACGACCTTGCTGTTGACCTTCTCGAACATCGCCCGCCCCTACCGTTCCGCCGGCTGGATCAGCACGACACCCTGGCCGTCGAACCGCAGCGAGAACGCCTCGCCCGCATCCTGTCCGACCATCGACCGCCAGGAAACGTCGGTGATGAACGACTGGTTGAGATTGCCGCGCGAGGCGACGAACGCGTCGGGATCCACGATCAGCGGAAACTGCGGCGACACCTCGAGGTGGATCAGCGGCCCACCGGCCGACAGCAGCGCCACCTGGCCCTGCCCGCTGACCGTGGTGGTGAACAGCCCACTGCCCGCCGACATCCCGCCGACCCCGGCGAAGCGCACATCGGTGCGCAGGTTGCCCGCGAAGGCCAGCAGCTGCTGCGACTCGACCTGGAGCGTCTCGTTGTTCAGGTTCACCACGGTGACGTTCTGGCCGTTCACCGCCAGGAACACGCGCCCGTTGCCGTTGCACTCCATCAGTGACAGTTTCTCGCCGGTGGCGCGGCGCTTGAGGCCGTTGAGTACGCCCTCGCCGCCGCCGAACCCGGCCGATTTGAACTGGACGTTGCCTTCGTAGGCCACCATCGAGCCGGAGATCGCGCGGATACTCGTCCCCGCGAGCTGCGCCTCGATCACCTTCTTCGACTGTTCGAACAATTGCGCCATGACAGGTGTGTGCCCGTCCCCTCTACGAAGGCGGTCCTACCGCCCGTTCCGACTGCGACGTCACCCTAACCGATCAGGGGAAAGTCCGCCCGGGCCACAGAGCACGGACGCGTGCGGCCGGTTTCTCGTAGAGTGGCAAGCACTGCTGTGGAACACCCACCAAACGACAAGCGAAGGGTCTAACTTGTCTGCAACACTCGCCAAGGGCCAGAACGGCCCGCTGGCCGTCAGTGACGTGGTGATCTCGCTCCAGGTCACCGCACCGGCCGACCTGTCCGCGCTGCTCGTGACCGAGCAGGGCAAGGTCCGCACCGACGCTGATTTCGTCTTCTACAACCAGCCGAGTGGGCCGGGTGTCGATCTACGCCCCGGACCGGCGGGTCAGCCTGCCTCGCTTGCTGTTTCGCTGTCCGCGGTGCCCGCCGACATCGATCAGATCCGCGCGGTGATCACCCTCGACGACGCGACCAGCAATTTCGGTCGCTTCGCGCCGCCCACCGCGCTGGTCTCCGATGCTTCGGGAAACCAGCTGTTCAGCTACCAGATCGACGGCCTGAACGCCGAGTCGATCGTGATCGCGCTCGAGCTGTACCGCCGTCAGGGCAGCTGGAAGGTGCGTGCGGTCGGCCAGGGTTACGCCGGTGGTTTCGCCGCGCTGGTCACCGATCACGGTGTGCAGGTGGATGATTCGCCCGCCCAGGCCGCCCCGCAGCAGGCCGCGCCCCCGCCGCCTCCGCCGCAGCAGGCCCCGCCGGCATACCCGGCGCAGTCCGCGCCCAGCTACCCGCAGCAGGCCGCGCCCGCCTACGCGCCGCCCGGCGGTGGCTACCCGCCGCCGCCCGGCCCGGCCCAGCAGCCGCCCGGTGGCGGCTACCCGCCGCCGCCCGGACAGGGTTACCCGCCGCCCGCGCAGGGTGCGCCGCAGCAGCCCGCGGGCGAGATCAGTCTGAGCAAGGATCGCCCGGTCAGCCTGCAGAAGGGCCAGCGGGTCACGCTGCGCAAGGAGGGCGGCGCGGCGCTGACCTTCGTGAAGATGGGCCTGGGCTGGGACCCGGTACGCACGCGCGGGATGTTCGGCAACCGCACCGTCGACATCGACCTCGACGCCTCGGTCTGCCTGTTCGCCGACCAGAACCTCGTCGACGTGGCCTACTACGGCCAGCTGTCGTCGAAGGACGGTTCGGTGCGCCACCAGGGTGACAACCTCACCGGTGAGGGCGACGGCGACGACGAGATGATCCTCGTCGACCTCACCAGGATCCCGGCGCACATCACCACGCTGCTGTTCATCGTCACCTCGTACAAGGGTCATTCCTTCGAGCAGGTGCAGAACGCCTTCAGCCGCCTGATCGACGGCACCACCAACGGCGAGCTGGCCCGCTACACCCTCGCGGGCGGCATGCCGTTCACCGCGATGGCGATGGCGAAGGTGTACCGCGTCGGCGGCGACTGGAAGATGCAGGCGCTCGGCGAGGGCTTCAATGCCAAGCACCCCGGTGAAGCGGTGCCGCAGCTGGGCCGATTCCTCGGCGGTAATTGAACCAAGACAGGGCAGACACCGTGATTCACCTGAAGGCGGGGCAGAACACTGCTCTGACTGCTGATTCCGTGCGCTTCACCGCGCAGACCACCGGCACCGTCGAACTCGGGGCGCTGGTGGTCGGCGAGGATCTGCGGGTTCGCGACGTGCACGATCATGTGTGCGCGTCGCGGCCCGCGGCCCCCGGCGTGAGCGTCGCGGGAGCGGCGGTGGAGCTGACGCTGTCGCGGATCAGGTCCGACGCGCATGCTGTGCTGCTGTTCGTCACGAACGGGCACGCGCTCGGCACGGTGACCGCCTCGCTGTACGAAAACGGTAGTCCTGCCGCGGAATTCGTCATCTCGCCGAACGCCGGTGAGAGCGCGCTGATCTGCCTCGAGGTGTATCGGCGCGGTGGTGGCTGGAAGTTGCGGGCGCTCGGTCAGGGTTACGCCGGTGGTTCGGCTCAGCTGCTCACCACGCACGGTGTGACCCCACCCGCACCCGCGCAGGCCTGGCAGGCGGCGCCGCTCGCGCCGCCGAGCGCTCCCACCGAGACGGTCGCGAGACCCGCACCCACCTCGGGTATTCCACTCGAAGTGGACCACGGTCTGCAACGCATGTGGATGATCTTCGAAGACGCCGCACGCTCGGCCGCCGCCCTGGTCTCGGCTCGCGACTACGCGACCAATCGCCTGGATCAGGAACTGTCCGAAGCGGTGTCGAATCCGGCGACCCGCAACACCCCCGCCGCTGACGCGGCCCGCGCGCAAGCGCAACGTCGCCACGACGACCTGGTTGCCCGCGCCGACGCCGACCATCGCCGCGACAGCGACCAACTCGGTCTCGAGATCGCCGAAGCCGACGCCGCCATGCCCGCCGCGCTGGCCTCCTGGCTCGCTCCCGCGTGGACCACCCGCGCCGCCCGCAGCGACGGCATCCGGCTCGGCGAGCTGTACGCGCTCGACCGCGGTGGCCTGCGGGTGCCGTATTGCGTTCCGGTGCCGCTGAATCGGCCGCTCTGGGTCGACACCGAATCCACCGCCGCGGCCTCGCGCGTGATCGGCGCACTGGTGGCCCGGCTCGTCGCCGCGATCCCCGACAAGCCGACCAAGGTCGACCTGATCGACCTCACCGGCGGCCTGCGCACCCTGGCCGCCCCGCTCGCCCCGCTCTTGGCGGGCCCGGTGATCGCCGATCACGGCGACATCTCCGCCCGCCTCGCCGAACTCGCCCACGCGGCAGAGCTCGCCGACATCGCCTACAACAGTGGACAAGCCGTACCCCCCACCGAACACCGCATCCTCGTCGCCGCCGACTTCCCGCACGGCTACCAGGGCAGCGACGTGGTGCGCCTGGGCCAACTGATGGTCCGCGGTGACCTGATCGGCTTGTCCCTGGTCATCGTCGGCAGCGGCGGCGGCGAATTCGGCGACGGCCCAGTCGATCTCCTCGCTCAGTCGTGCAGGCATCTCCCGACGATGCCCGGCACCCCCCTGTTCGACCCCTGGACAGGCAACGCCTGGGAACTCGACCTCGACATGCTCCCCGCCGAACCCGAACTCCAGGCACGCTACCTGCGAATGTAGAGCGGCACGTCTCGTCGTCGCGCCTGCTCGGATCAGTTCAGTACCGATATCGGCCGGGCGCTGATCGTGGCCTGTTTCGGGCGCAGGAATTCCGGGAGCCAGGGGAGTAGCGGGTCGAGGGCGCGGTCGAGGACGCCGCCCGCCGGGTCGTCGACGAAGTCGCGGCGGACCACATCGTGCTGGGGGCGCAGGATCTCGTAGACGATCAGTGCGCACAGTCCCAGCACTGCCAGGTCGCGCAGGACGACGGTGCCGGTGAACCACTGTTCGGGCAGGCCCTTGTTGTCCTCGCCGAGGTAGTAGTACATGCGTGGCACCCAGACGAGTGCGTCGATCGTCATCCAGGCCAGCAGAATTCGTCGGTGCGGCAGCGCGAGTACCGCCAGCGGCACCAGCCAGATCGAATACTGCGGGCTCCACACCTTGTTCGTCAGCAGGAAGGCCGCGACGACGAGGAAGCACAGCTGGGTCAGGCGCGGCCGACGCGGCGCGGTGAGCGCGAGGTAGCCGATGCCCGCGCAGGCGGCGACGAAGGCCAGCAGCGAGACCGTGTTCAGGATGGTCGGCGGTTCACCGTGGCCGATCGGCCCGTCGAAGCCGGTCCAGCCGGTGAACGAGGTGATCACGTTGTAGATCGAATCGGGGTCCGCGTGCCGAGTGGTGTTGAGCCGGAAGAACTCTCGCCAACCCTGCGGGTACAGCGCCGCGATCGGCAGATTCACGGCCGCCCACGTACCTACCGCGGCGATGACCGTGAGGGTGGCCGCGCCCAGTGGCCGCAGCGCGAAAAGGTGTGTCCTCGCCGGTGTTTCACGCAACCAGGTGCGGGCGGAATCGAGACTGTCGACATCGCGCAATCGCAGCGCGGCCCGCGCGGCGGGCTGACGCTGCATCGGATCCACCCGCAGACACAGCACCACGATCGGTCCGAGCAACAACAGCGGATACAACTTCGCCGCCCCGCCCAGTCCGAGCAGAATGCCCGCGAGCACCGGCTTACGGCGCGCCCACGCCAGCAATCCGGTAGCCGCGAAAGCGGTGGCGAGAGCATCGAAATTCGTGAACATGTGCACGATCACCAACGGCGACACCGCGACCAGCGCGGCGTCCCATACCCGTCGCCCGGCTAATCGCGACGAGGCCCACACCGTGATCAGCCACCCGACCGAAAGGCCGAGTGCGACAACGTTGAAGTACACCACCACCGACATCGCACCGGGCAACGGCAGGTGGTCCCACACATTGCCGATCTGCATCGCCGCGTACTGGTACAGGCCCGAAAGCACCGGATACTCCATGTATCTGGTCTCGGTGCCACCGTCGGGCGTCGATTCGGTCCAGGACTTCTTGTACGGGAACGCGCCCTCGTTGAGCCGTTCGGCGCCGTAGAGCGGAACGGTGTCGGAGTAGCACATGGCCACGTACTGGCGGCCGTTGTTCCAGTCCAGCATCAGGCCGCCGTCGCCGTCGCCGGTCTGCTGGATGCAACCGGCCTTCGCCGACCAGCCCAGCGCCAGGAAGATCACGGTGAAGGCGAACATCACCCGCAGCGGCGTCCAGAACCGCACCCGCCCGATCAGCGCGTGATCGCCGACCGGGCCGCCGACCACGGTGGAGAGCTGCGCGGTCAGCGAGTCGTTGCGGCTGGGCCGGTCGCGGGCATCGATCGAGCGGAGGTCGGGCGCCAGCCGGGCGGGCGCCACGTACCCCGCCTCGCGGCCCAGCCGGGTACCACTCGACGCCGGCTGGTCCGCGAGTTGCTGATCGGTCACGACATCCGAGGCTACCGGTGGTTACCGGGATCGGGTCGGCGTGGTTCCCGCGCCGCTGCTCTCGTTGTCGTTGCCGTTGGCTCCGTTGGTCGGTCTGGTCGATCCGCCGTTGCCGTTCCCCGGTGTCGCGGGCGAGCCCTCCGGCCCCGCCGTCGGCTGGCCGGGCAGCGGGCCCGCACCGGTCTCGGGCGTGGACTGCGACTGCGGCACCGCGGGCTGCTGCTGCACTCCGGGCACCGGAATCCGGATGCCGGGCAGGATCTCGACCTGCGAGGGCACGATCACCGGCGGCACGATCGCAGGCACGGTGGTCGACGGCGCGGTGTAGGGTGCCGACCACTCCGGCACACCGGCCTGGCCCTTGATCGGGGCGGGCTTGGGGAACGACTCGTTGGACGTACCCGACAGCGCGCCGTCCATCGTCGCCTTCCAGATGTCGGAAGGCAGACCGGAACCGTAGATGCTGCCGCCGCCGTAGTTCTTCAGCGGGTCGCCCTGCTCGGTACCGACCCACACCGCGGTCGACAGCGACGGGGTGTAGCCGACCATCCAGGCGTCACGGTTGTTGCCGGTGTCGCCGAGCTGGTGGGTACCGGTCTTGGCGGCGGACTCACGGCCACCGGCCAGGTTGTGGTTGCGCGAGTAGGCCGCGATCGGCTTCATCGCCGCGGTGACGTTGTCGGCCACGGCCGCGCTCACCCGCTGCTCACCGGCGGGCTCGCCACGATCGAGCAGCACCTCACCCTTGGCGGTGACGACCTTCTGCACGAAGTGCGGTGCGTGGTAGACGCCCGAGGCCGCCAAGGTGGCGTAGGCCGAGGCCATGTCGAGCGGCCGCGACTGGTACTGGCCGAGCACGATGCCGTTGTTGGGGCCGACGCCGCCGGGCTCGGTCAGCGTGGCGCCGACGCCGGGCAGTTCCGTCGCGATACCGAGCTTGTGGCCCATATCGGCGATCTTCTGCGGACCGTTCTGCATGTCCAGCTGCATGCGGTAGAAGCTGGTGTTCAGCGAACGCTTGAGCGCCTCGGCGATGGTGCACATGCCGCAGCCCTCACCCTCGACGTTGCCGATCTGGATGCCGTTGACGGTGATCGGCGAGCTGTCGTAGAGCTGCGAGAGCGGAACGCCCTGTTCGAGATTCGCGGCCAGACCGATCGCCTTGAACGAGGAACCCGTCGGCAGACCGGCATTGGCGAAGTCGTAGCCCTGGCCGTCGCTGCCGCCGTAGTAGGCGCGCACCGCACCGGTGCGCGGGTCGACGGAGACCACCGCGGTGCGCAGGTTCTCCGGCTCACCCTCCAGCTTGCCCTGCGCGGCCTTGATCGCGGCGTCCTGCGCCTTCTGATCGATCGTGGTGGTGATCTGCAGGCCCTCGGTGTTCAGCTGCTGCTCGCTGATGCCCGCGGTCGAGAGTTCCTGGAGCACCTGGTTCTTCACCAGACCGGACGGGCCCTCGTCGTTGTTCTTGTCGCCGAGCGAAGCCAGTGACACCACCTGTGGGTACTGCATCCCCTGACGTTCCGTCGCGGGCAGATTGTTCTCCGCGACCATGCCGTCGAGCACATAGCTCCAGCGAGTCTTGGCGCCCTCGGGGTTCTTCTCCGGATCCAGCATCGAGGGCAGCTGGATGGTCGCGGCCAGGACAGCGCCCTCGGCCACGGTCAGTTCCTGCACCGGCTTGCCGAAGTAGGCCTTGGACGCGGCGTCGATGCCGTACGCGCCACGACCGAAGTAGATGGTGTTCAGGTAGGCGGCGAGGATGTCTTCCTTGCTCCACTGCCGCGCCATCTTGGCCGAGATCACCAGCTCGTGCATCTTGCGCGTCATCGACCGCTCGTCACCGACCAGCGCGTTCTTCACGTACTGCTGGGTGATCGTGGAACCACCACCGGCGCTTTCCTTGCCGAGGATGTTGTCGCGGGCGGCGCGGGCGAAGCCCGAGACCGAGAAGCCGGGGTTGGTGTAGAAGTCGCGGTCCTCGGCGGCGATCACGGCATTGCGCACGTGCGGCGGGATCTGATCGATCGAGACCTCGGTGCGGTTGCCCTGCGGCGGGACCACCTTGCTGATCTCGGTGGTGCCGTCGCTGGCGAAGATCGTCGCCACCTGGTTGGTCTCGAGGTCGCCCGGCTTGGGCACCGACACCGCCGTGTAGGCGACGAGGAACACCGCGCTCGGCACGACGATGGCCAGGGCCATCAGGACATAGAGTGTCCGGCGCACGATCCGCCACGGCGATTTCTTCACCGCACCATCACTACCCGAGCCGTCGTCGCCCCCGCCGTCGCGGCGGTTGCGCGGACCGGTCGGCGGCGGAGTGCCGCCCACGCCGGCGGCGCGACGTTCACCGGTGGTGGGGCCGCCCGGCGCGGTGGCGCGGCGTTCACCGGAAGTGGGACCACCGGGGCGGCGGCCCGCGCCGACCCGTGCGGCCGCGGCGGCGCCGCCCGCGCGGGCCGTCCTGGCTACGTCGTCGTTCGCGCCACGCACGGTCCGGCCCGGCTGATTCGCCCGCACCGTCGACTCGTCGGGGCTGCCGGGACGCGGCAACTTCTGTGTGGCGCCTGCCGCGGGCGGCGCGGCACGACCCGGCTGCGGGGGCCTACCCTGCGGCGGCCTGCCCTGACCGGGCGCACCCTGCGGAGGCGGTCCACCCTGCGGTCCACCCGGACGCTGCGGCGGCGGACCCGGCCGACGCGGCGGCATCCCACCGGGCGGCGGCCCCTGCTGACGATTCGGCGGCGGTCCCTGCGGACCACGTCCACCAGGCACCGGACCACCCTGCGCGGGAGCGCCCTGCGGGCGCGGACCGGCGGGCGGCATCGGGCGACGCGGCGGGGGACCACCGGGCCGGTCACCCGACTGTGGGGGGAGACCCGATTGCGCACCCCGAGCCGGACGGCCGCCGCGCGGATCATCGCCGTGGGGGGAGGACTCGTAGGGCGAACTCACTGACCAGATCTCCATAACTTGTAAGGTTCGGGCACACGACATCCGCGCCGGAGTACCGGCGCGGAGAGGGTGCACCCCGAACAGTGGCGCATCACGCGGTGGCCACCATCACTTGTTCGGGCCGCCCGTCACTCGGCAGCCCCGTCGCTCCACCCGCCATCATTCGGCAGCAGAGCGCCGGGCTCGCGAACTCGTCCGTCGCCGGGCGGGGGCGGGCGCCGTGCCGAGCACGTACGACTGCACCAGATGGTTCCAGCTGCACGAGCGACATACCTCGACGACATGCACCGAGAATTCTTCGTTCGACTCGGCCATTCGAATCAGTTCCTCGGGCGTCCGTGCCGACCCGGCCGCTTGGCCGAGCCCGTCGCCGAACACCCACGAAACCAACGTCAGCTGCTCTTTCCGACAGATCGGGCAGGTCACCTCACTGCCCCGGCCGTGGAACTTCGCGGCCCGGAGCAGATATGGATTCGCGTCGCACACCTCGGCGACGCCGACCCGCCCCGCGTAGACATCGGCCAGCAGGGACCGGCGCCGGAGCGCATAGTCCACCACCTGCCGCTGAATTCGCACGATCACCAGAGTAGCGGGGTTCGGATACGCGTGCCCACGGCATCGTTTGATCCGGCCTCCCGGACTAAACTCCCGCTACCGGGGTTCATCCGGGTGTTTTCGCAGGTGAGGTGACCCACGGCCATGGCTGAATCCGGGCAGCGACGGGCAGCCGTCGATTCGGTGCTGCGCGCACGTGACATCGATCGCGCACAGGCGTCGACGGTGCTTGACGCGGCATACGCCGAGGGCCAACTCGGCGCGCGGGAGTACCACGACCGTGTCGCGTCAGCGAGCACCGCCCGCACCGTCGGTGACCTCGCCCGCCTCACCGCAGACCTGCAATCACCTGCGGTTTTCGGCGAAGAAGCCCCCGCTGAACGTCCCCGGCGCCGGGCCCCCGACCAGTATCCGGCCCGCACCAGAGCCAGGTCGGCCGACCGCGCGACGACCGTCGCCGCCCTCGATACTGCCCACGCCGACGGCCAACTGGATTCCGACGAACACGCCGCAATGGTCGAATTGGCCGCAGAAGCACGAACATTGGGCGATTTGTCCACCTTGGTGGCCGACCTCCAGCAGCGACCGGCAGCGCCGACCAAGCCCCGCGCCCGACGCGACCGCACGCGACTCGTCGTCATCGCCCTCGCGTCGGTCGCCGCCGTCGCCGCCTTCGTCGTCACGGTGCGAGACCGGGCCGAGCCCCCGCCGGTGACCCACTACAACTCCGCCGCCCCGCTGGTCCTGGCGACCCCGTCCCCGACCACCATCGCCGGATTCCTGCACATCCGCGACGGCCTCGACGCGAAATTCGGCAACGCCGTCGTCGACACGATCACCTGCCACCCCGAGTACGCCAGGCTCACGCGCGATCCACGAAGCGGCCGGTCATCACCATCCACGTGGGCAACGAGCACTCCCGATCCGGCTTCCTGACGATGACCCTGTCGGGTGAGCTGATCCGCGCCCACCCCTACGAAGAGAAGTAGTCGCGCCGATGTCGAAGAAACCCGACCAGACGCGCGCCCGCGACGCCGACCGCGCCGACGTGTGCGCTGTGATCGACGCGGCCATGGCCGACGGCCAGCTCACCGCCGACGAACACGGCACCCGCTCCGCACGGGCGATGCGCGCCGAGACCTTCGCCGTTCTCGACCGGCTGATCGACGACCTCCAGCTCACCGGCGAGTTCGCCGCCACGCCGGCGCGCGGCGTCGACCGCACCCCGCGACGCTGGTGGATTCCGGTGCTCGCGATCCTGACCGCGGGCGTCGTCGGCGCGGTCGCCGGTCTGATCGGCCGCGCCGCTGCCGACGAAGCGCTGCCCGACCTCACCACGGCCGACGGCCTCGCCTATTTCCTCGCCGAATACCGCGCGGAGTTCGGCGCCACCACCCTCGACGAGGCCACCGTCTATCCCGGGTACGTCTCGTTCGAACGGCTAGGGGCGTCGGGCAAGCAGGACAGCTACGTCTACCGGGGCGATTTCGATACCAGCGGTAGCCCGGCCGCCCGCCCGTCCGGCACCCCCGCTCTCGACCTCGCGGCGATCGACCTGGCCCGCTTCGCCCCGCTCGTCGCGGGCGCGCCGCAGACGACCAACGTGCCCCGCGGTCGCGTCGCCTACCTCGGCATCGGGTTCGCGCCGGGTGCGGAGACGGATGCCGAGCCCCTGATCACCGTTTATGTCAGGAACGACGACGACGAGTCCGGCCGTCTCGGACTCGCCTTCGATGGCGAGCCGCGCGCGATCCGCCCGCTGACCCCCTGATTCCTGTCTCCCCACTGACCTGCGGCAATGACGCATGCGTCACATTCGACTGTGCGTAGATGTATCGCTCCGATATAGTTGGAACTCGCATCCACGGTTAGGTCTGTTCGGCCTTTCAGGTCGTCATAGTCAGGGAGTGAGGTCGGCAGTGCTCGAATTGGCGATTCTCGGCCTGCTCCTCGACGCGCCCATGCACGGTTACGAGCTGCGCAAGCGTTTGACGGGCCTGCTCGGAGCGTTCCGGGCCTTCTCCTACGGTTCGCTCTACCCGACGCTGCGCAGGATGCAGGCCGACGGGTTGATCGCCGAGGAGCTTCCGGACGGCGCGCTCGCGCGCCGTGCGCGCCGCGTCTACCGGCTCACGCCGGTCGGCCGGGAACGGTTCTCCGAACTCCTTGCCGACACCGGTCCGCAGAACTACACCGATGACGGCTTCGGCGTTCACCTTGCCTTCTTCAGCCGCACTCCCGCCGAGGCGCGAATGCGGATTCTGGAGGGCAGACGTCGTCAGGTCGAGGAGCGCCGAGAGGGTCTGCGGGAAGCGATCAAGAAGGCCAGCGGGTCACTGGATCGCTACACCAAGCAGCTCCACCAGCTCGGATTGGAATCAAGCGAGCGCGAAGTGCGCTGGCTCAACGAGTTGATTGCGGCGGAGCAATCGACGAAGGCGGCACCACAGAAAGAGGGAAAGAGCGGCCATGAGTGATGTCAACAAGGTTGGATCCGGCGAAGTTCGCGTCGCGATCGTCGGTGTGGGCAACTGCGCATCGTCGCTGGTGCAGGGCGTGCAGTACTACAAGGATGCCGACGAGAACCAGGTCGTTCCCGGCCTCATGCACGTCAAGTTCGGCACCTACCACGTCCGTGACGTGAAGTTCGTGGCCGCGTTCGATGTCGACGCCAAGAAGGTCGGCTTCGACCTGGCCGAGGCCATCTTCGCCAGCGAGAACAACACCATCAAGATCTCCGATGTGCCGCCGACCGATGTGACGGTCCTGCGTGGCCCGACCCTCGACGGCATCGGCAAGTACTACGCGCAGACCATCGAGCAGTCCGAGGCGCCCGCGGTCGACGTGGTCAAGGCGCTCCAGGATGCCAAGGTCGACGTGCTGGTCTCGTACCTGCCCGTCGGTTCCGAAGAGGCCGACAAGTTCTACGCGCAGTGCGCGATCGACGCGAACGTCGCCTTCGTCAACGCGCTGCCGGTCTTCATCGCCTCCGACCCGGTCTGGGCGCAGAAGTTCGTCGACGCCGGTGTGCCGATCGTCGGTGACGACATCAAGTCGCAGGTCGGCGCGACCATCACCCACCGCGTGATGGCCAAGCTGTTCGAAGACCGCGGCGTGGTGCTCGATCGCACCTACCAGCTCAACGTCGGCGGCAACATGGACTTCAAGAACATGCTCGAGCGTGAGCGCCTGGAGTCGAAGAAGGTCTCCAAGACTCAGGCCGTCACCTCGAACCTCACCGGGGCGCTCGCGGGCAAGGTCCACGACCGCAACGTCCACATCGGTCCCTCGGACTACGTGGAGTGGCTCGACGACCGCAAGTGGGCCTACGTCCGCCTCGAGGGCCGTGCGTTCGGCGATGCCCCGCTGAACCTGGAGTACAAGCTCGAGGTGTGGGACTCGCCGAACTCGGCGGGCATCATCATCGACGCTGTCCGCGCGGCGAAGATCGCCAAGGACCGCGGCATCGGCGGACCCGTCATCCCGGCCTCGGCCTACCTGATGAAGTCCCCGCCGGTGCAGATCGCCGACGATGTGGCGCGCACTCAGCTCGAGGCGTTCATCATCGGTGCCGATTAATCACTGAACGAAAAGAGCCGGTGCGCACGAACTTTCGTGCACACCGGCTCTTGTCGTCTTCAGTCCAGGGAGACGTAGACCTCGACCGAGGTCGGACCGGTGTAGCGCTCCAGCTCGGCCGTGTGCGAGCGGGTGATGGTGCCGGCGTTCTCGGCCTTGATCACCTGCGCCCACGCGGTGCGCAGCAGATCGTAGGGCTTGTCCGAGACCACGAACTTGGCGTAGCGGCCCGCGGGAATGCGGGTGAGCACGTCGCCTTCGTCGACGTCCTCCAGGCCGGCGACCTCGTAGCCGAGCACGGCCACCGCATGATCGTTCTGACCGATGTAGGCGGCCGCGCGGGGCACTGTCTTCTCCCGCGACAGGTACCGATCCCAGGTGAAGTTCACCAGGTCGAGATCGCGCGCGGTCACCTCACGTCCGGCCAACGGCACGGTGAGACCCGCGATCAAACCGTCGTCGAGGGTGACGATTTCGAAATCCACGGCCATCAGCTGTCCTTCTCCTCGGTCAGCGAAACGAAGATCTCGACCGTGCGTTCGTCGGGATACTGCTCGCAATCGCCGGTATAGGCACGCACGAATTCACCCGCGGCCTCCGCGTCCCACACCTGGCGCCACAGCCCGACGATCGTGTCGCCGAGGTTGTCGCCGCTGGCCACGAATCGCGCGTAGCGGCCCGCCGGAATCCGGCCGAGCACGTCGCCTACCTGCAGGTCGGCGAGAGTTTTGCACTCGTAGCCGACGATGTGGGTGAGGTAGGAATTGATCTCCGGCGCGAAATCGACATAGCCCGTCGCGACCGGCCCCGGTAACGTTCTCGCCCGCAGGTTCGCCCACGCCTCGACCACTTTGGCGCGGCGCGGCCCCTCGACGGCGAGCGCCGGACTGCGAAGCACCGTGCCCGCGATCAGCGTCTCGGGACGGTCAACGACATTGAAATCCACCTGCGTAGCCCCTATGTCTAGTGTCGTCGCATGTCGGTACCGACCGCACATCCTCCCGTATCGGTCCGACAGGTTCCGCGCCGGGATCATTCGATCCCTGGTCGGGCGGTTCGCGCTCTGGGCAACGATGTTGCCATGTCGCCAGGGTAGTCGGGTCCGGCTGCGCCAACTCGTGATCTAGCGCGGCCCTTCGCCGCCGAGTCCGGGGAACAGCTCACCGGGGACGGCAGGCGTCGGTGCGGGCGGGATGATGATCAGCGGCGGCGGCGCGGGGCGCGGTGAGTTCGTCGGCGGACCGAAGATGTCGAAGCCGCCGCCCGTTGTCGGGGCCGGTCCGGTGCCCGGCGAGGGCACCAGCGGCGGGCTCGGCACCGGCTGCACTTCGAACTGTTCGACCGGCGTTCCGGCCAGCGCGGCGTCCATCGACTGCTTCCAGATGTCGGCGGGCAGCCCCGAACCCCAGATGGCCCCACCGCGACCGTTGCGCAGCGGCTGGGGGTTCTCGGTGCCCACCCACACCGCGGTGGACAGCGAGGGCGTGTACCCCACCATCCACGCGTCCTTGTTGTCCTTGGTCTCGCCGAGCTGAGTGGTTCCGGTCTTGCTCGCCGACTGCCTGCCGTCGGCGAGGCCGTGGCCGTTGGAGTAGTTGGCGATCGGCAGCATCGCCGACGTAGTCGCATCGGCGATCTCGGCGGAGATCCGCTGCTCGGGCTCTGAATGTCGCTTGCCCGTCGCGGTTTCCCAGCTGCGGTCGAGCAACACCCGCCCGTCTCCGGTGCTCACCTTCTGCACGAAGTACGGCTGGTGATAGACCCCAGAGGCGGCCAGCGTCGCGTACGCCGACGCCATGTCGATGGGTCGCACCAGGTACTGGCCGAGCACGATCCCGTTGAGCGGATAGCCGTCCGGCTCCGACAGGCTCATGCCCTCGACGCCGGGAATGTACTCGGGGATGCCGGCCAGGTGCGCGGCCTCGGCGATCGAGCGCGGGCCGTCGGCCATCGTCATGGTGAGCCGGTAGAAGCTGGTGTTCAGTGAGCGTTTGAGCGCCTCGGCGAGCGAGCAGCGTCCGCACGAGTCACCCTCGACGTTGGTGATCTCGGTGCCGCGGTCGGTGATGGGCGAGCTGTCCATCGCCCGCGTCACCGGAATGCCTTGCCGTTGGGCCGCGACGAGCGCGAAAACCTTGAACGCGGAACCGGTTTGGAGCGGCGCCTGCGCGAAATCGAATCCGGTCCCGTCCTCGCCGCCGTAATAGGCCCGTACCGCCCCGCTGCGCGGATCGATCGACACCACCGCCGAGCGCAGCTCCGGTGGCTGCCACGACAGCCGCTCACGCACCGACTCGACCGCGCCCGCCTGCGCCGCGGCGTCGATGGTGGTGGTGATCTGCAGTGCGCCCGTGTTGATGTCGGCGTCGTCGAGGCCCGCGGCCCGCAGTTCGCGCAGCACCTGGGTGCGGATATGCCCTTCCGGTCCGAGCGCGGCCGCCTCCGCCGGCACGTCGTCGAGCGGGATGATCGGCGGGAACACCGTCGCGTCCCGGTCGCCCGGCGCGAGCACGTTCATCTCGACCATCCCGTCGAGCACGTACTGCCAGCGCGCCCGCAACTGATCGAAATGGTTCTCCGGGTCCAGCACCGAAGGCGAGCGGATCACCGCCGCCAGCACGGCCCCCTCCGCGAGAGTCAGCTCCGGCACCGGCTTGTCGAAATAGGCCTTCGCCGCGGACGCGATCCCGTACGCCCCGCGCCCGAAGTAGATGGTGTTGAGGTAGGCGGACAGGATCTCGTCCTTGCTCCACTGCCGCGCCATCTTGGCCGCGATGATCAACTCCCGCATCTTGCGGGTGACGGTGCGCTCGGAGCTGAGGAAGGCGTTCTTCACGTACTGCTGGGTGATCGTCGAGCCGCCGCCCGCGTTGTCCTGCCCCGTCACGTTGTCGCGAGCGGCGCGCAGGAAGCCGCTCGTCGAGTAACCGGCGTTCGTATAGAAGGTGCGGTCTTCGGCCGCCAGCACGGCATCCCGCACCGGGTACGGCACATCGGTGAGCGGGATGGGAAGCCGATTTCCCTGTGGTGGAATGAATTTGGTCAGCACGGTGGTGCCGTCGGCGGCGAGGACGGTCGCGGGCTGTTCGACCGCGACCTCGGCCGGTTCGGGGATCTCCGAACTCCAGTACACCGCGACGAACAGCAGCGCGGGCACACACACGAAGATCACGAAGAGCGCGAGCAGCAACCGCCGGATGCGCTGACCCCTGGTGCGCGGCTTGCGTTGCGAGGGCTGATCGTCGGTGCCGAGGCGGGCCGCCTGTTCGCGCCGTGCGGACCCCTTGGTGTCGTCGGGTCCGTCGGTGGCGGCCAGTCGTGCGGCCTGTGCCCGTCGCGCCGCGCCCTTGGCCGGCTTCTGCTCTTTCGCCAGCGGATCGCGGAACCCGGCAATCGAGGTATACGGAACGTCCCCATCGGAACGCCCGCGCCCGCGCTGGGAGGCCACACCATCTCCTTTCGGAGCGAGCAGAAGAACTCACCTGCACCGACGTCGATATCGGTGCAGGCGACTCTACCCGGCGATGGCGGCAGAACCCGGCAGGTCAGCTCTTGACGCCGCCCGCGGTGAGACCGGAGATGATGCGACGCTGGAAAATCAGCACCATGATCACCAGCGGCACGGTGACGATCACGCCCGCCGCCATGATGGCCGCGTACGGCTGCACCAGCGGGTCGTTGCCCGAGAAGCTCGCGATGGCCACCGTCACCGGCTTGGTGTCGTCGCCCGACAGCAACCGGGCCAGCAGGTACTCGTTGATCGAGGCGATGAACGCCAGGATCGCGGTGGTGAACACCGCGGGCGCGGCCAGCGGCAGCATGATCAACCGGAAGGCCTGGAACTTGCTCGCGCCGTCGATGCGCGCGGCCTCTTCGAGCTCCCACGGCAGTTCGGCGAAGAACGAGGCCAGGATGTAGACCGTCATCGGCAGCACGAACGAGATGTTCGGGATGATCATCGCCTGGTACTGACCGATCCAGCCGATATCGGTGAACAGCTGGAACAGCGGCGTCACCAGCACCACGGCCGGGAACATCGACGCCGACAGGATCAGCCCCGAGATCAGGTACTTGCCCGCGAAGGTCATCCGGGCCAGCGCGTAGGCCGCGAGTACACCGAGGATCAGCGCCACGGCGGTGGTCGCCGATCCGATGATCACACTGTTGAGCAGTGCCTTGCCGAAGTCGTTGCCGCGGCTGGTGTCGAAGGCGTTGCGGAAGTTCTCCAGCGTCACGTGGGTCGGCCACGGCGTGCTGTCGAAGGTGTGGGCCGGGTCGCGGAACGCCACCACGGCCATCCAGTAGAACGGACCGAGGCCCCAGATCAGCACGATGGCCACACCCAGGTAGAGCCGCACCGTGCCGAGTCGCTTACGCCACGACACCGGCTGCACCGGCAACGAATTCACTTCGGCGGCAGAATCTTTCGTCATCGAAATGCTCATCAGTTCGCCTTCCGCTGGTCTTCCTGCGTGCGAACGGCGTTGGCGCCCAGCACCTTCACCAGGACGAACGCGATCGCAAAGACGAGCAGGAAGGTGATCACCGACAGTGCCGCGGCACTGTTGGGACCTTGGCGCACCTGCTCGACCACCAGGATCGACAGCGTGTTGGTCGACGGGTTACCCAGCGTCATGATCGCGGGCAGGTCGTACATGCGCAGCGCGTCCATGGTGCGGAACAGCACCGCCACCAGCAGGGCCGGCTTGAGCAGCGGCAGGGTGATGTTGACGAACCGCTGCCAGGCCGACGCGCCGTCGACCTTGGCCGCCTCGTACACATCGGCCGGAATCACTTGCAGCCCAGCGAGAATCAGCAGCGCCATGAACGGCGTGGTCTTCCACACGTCGGCCGCGATCACCGCGAAGCGCGATGCCCACATATCCGAGGTCCACAGGATGTGCGTGCCGAGCACCCGGTTCACGACACCGTCGTACTGGAACATGAACTCCCACAACCGCGCTGTGACGGCGGTGGGGATCGCCCACGGGATCAGCACGGCGGCGCGCAACAGCGCCCGGCCACGGAAGGTCTTGCCCATCACCATGGCCATGCCGAGACCGAGCAGGGCCTCGAGCGACACCGTGATCACGGTGAAGAACAGGGTGATCCCGACGGCCGACCAGAACTGTGAGCCGAGAGTGCCGGTGGGGCACGAGATCGTGCCCATCGTCGACCCACACTGCTGCAACAACCAGTGCGTGTAGTTGCTGAATCCGGCGCTGCCGCCCTCGACGAACATCCCGGTGGCCGGGTCGATGCCGGAGTCCTTCGAGAAGGACATCCAGATCGCCTCGACCACCGGATATCCGATGACCACGGCCAGTGCGACGAGCACGGGCGCGACGAACAGCCACGCCTTGCCGGATTGTCGCAATTCCAGCGCTAGCCCGCGCTGCTTGGCTCCCGAAGGATCCGACACCGTTACTACTCTCCTACGGTCTGGTCGGGTCCGCTGCGCGTACCGCTACGAACCGGCGGTCTCGATGCCCTTTTGCATGCCGGCGACTGCGTCGTCGACGGACTTCGTGCCGTTGAGGGCAGCATAGGCGTTGTCCTGGATGGCCTTCGACACCGCGGGATAGAACGGGGTCACCGGACGCGGCACGGCGCTGGCGATGGATTCCTTCAGCGTGGGCAGGTACGGCATCTTCGCGATCAGGGCCGGGTCGTCGTAGAGCGAGGAGCGCACCGAGGGCAGCGAGCCCGAGGCGATGATCTGCTGCGCCTCTTCGCTGATCAGGTAGCGAACGAAGTCGGCGGCGGTGGCCTTGTTCTTGGAGAACGCGCTGATCGCGGCGTTGTAGCCGCCGAGGGTGGAGGCGCCGACGCCGGTGTTGCCCGGCAGCGGGGCGACGCCGAACTTGTCCTTCACCGCGGAGCCCTCGGCGGAGGCCTGGGCGAAGAGGTAGGGCCAGTTGCGCAGGAACAGCAGCTTGCCCGACTCGAACGCGCTGGCGCTCTCGCCTTCCTTGAAGGTGATGGCTTCCTTGGGGATGTCACCGTTCTTGTAGGCGTCGACGAGGACCTTCAGGCCCGCCTTCGACTCCGGGCTGTTCACGGTGGGGGTCTTGCCGTCGGCGCCGACGAAGCTGCCGCCGAAGGCATTGATGACCTCGGAGGTGTTCACGGTCAGGCCCTCGTAGGGGGCGAGCTGACCGGCGTAGCAGCCGATGTTGTTGTCGCGGGCCACCTGGCACTGGCCGAGCATCTCGGTCCAGGTCTTGGGCGGGTTGGGCACCAGGTCCTTGCGGTAGTACAGCAGGCCGCCGTTGGTGTTCTTCGGTGCCGCGTACAGCTTGCCGTTGTAGGTGGCGCTGGCCACGGTCGGCGCGAGCAGCGGCGCGGTGTCGATCGCGAAGCTGTCCTCGAGCGGCTGGATCCAGCCCTTGGCCGCGAACTCGGCGGTGTTCGGCACGTCGAGGGCGACCACGTCGTAGCCGTCCTGCTTGGCGCGGAAGTGCTCGGCTAGGTCGTCGTGCTGCTGGGTGCCGTCGGCCGACTGCTCCTTGAACGTCACCTGCTCGTTCGGGTGCGCGGCGTTCCAGCGGTCGATGAGCTGCCTGACCACACCGGTTTCGGTGGTGTCCTTGCCCTCGACGTAGGTGATCGGGCCGCGGCCCGTCAGGTTCTGGTCGAGTGCGTTGCCCCCGTCGTCACTGGAACAACCGCTGGCGAACGTTGCGGTGAGCAACGCGATCGAGGCAGCAGCCATCGTCGCTCTGGGGACAAACTTCAAGGCCATCGCAGACACTCCAGGGTCAAGACGTGAGCAGCAGCACACCGTGCGGTGCAACAGGCAACATACAGGATTCTCGGCGGCGCGGGCGCCGCCCGTTCTCGGCCTGGGAGGCCTCGATCTTCCCTCCCTACGGGCACTCCTTCGTCGCACCCTTCGGTCGGTCCGGATCGCGGCGGCCGAGAACGGGCACAGACTTACACAGTTTCTCTGTCAGTGTGGTGGCTTAGGGTCATTGCTTGTGACAAGTCATTCGCCGGCCGCTACGCCCGATCGGATGCTCACCCGCATCGGCGGTTTGCTGCGCAAGGCCGAGTCCACCGACAACGCGCACGAGGCCGAGGCCTTCCTTGCCGCGGCCCAGCGACTGGCGACGAAATCCTCGATCGATCTCGCGGTGGCGCGGTCGCATGTGGCATCGCGTGAGCGCAGGTCGGCGCCGGTGCAGCGGATCATCCCGATCGGCGAACCGGGCCGAAAGGGCCTGCGCACCTATGTTCAGCTGTTCGTCGCGATCGCAGGCGCCAACGATGTTCGCTGCGATGTCGCCCGAACTTCCGCCCAGGTCTACGCCTACGGCTTCGCCGCCGACATCGACACCTGCGAAGCGCTCTACGCGAGCCTGCTCGTCCAGATGGTCCGCGCATCGGACCACTACATCAAATCCGGTGCCTACCGCGAGGCGACAGTGGTCAAGGTCGTCACCGAGAAGCGCCTGGGCCGTACCGTCCGTCGCAAGGTGGAGGCGCCGGTGGCGGGAGTCACCGCGCGGCTGAACTTCCAGATGGCCTTCGCCGCCCGCATCGGTGCGCGGTTGGCCGAGGTGAAAGCCGAAGTCGTCGCCGAGGAATCGGTGGTCGAATCGACGGGGACCGCCCTGGCATTGCGGGACAAAGAAGTAGCCCTCACGGACTTCTACACGGCTACCTCCGAGGCGCGCGGAACCTGGCGTGGGCCGCAGACCTCCACCGGGCACTCCGCCGCGGCCCGTCGCGCGGGCGACCGAGCGGGCCGTACCGCCCGCCTGAGCGCCTCGCAGGAACTCCCTGCCGCACGGGGAAAGCTGTCGGGCCGATGAGATCGACCGGGCTAACGGCACTCGACCGGCCCGCAGGCAGCCCGATCGGCGGTGCGTTCCCGGTGGGAAGCGGCGGGCAGGGCTGTGTCGCCGGGTAGTTCGCCACGGCCGCAGCGCGACAGCCAGCGCGCCAAGGTCTACGACGGTGAGCAGTTGGTGCGTGGGGTATTCGATCGTGCCGATGAGTTCGGCCATCGGACGGTCGACGTCTACGGCTCGCAACTGACGTTGCCGGTGGAGCGACGCTTCGCCTCCGTGGAGTCGGTACAGAGCTACGCAGACAAGGTGCTGGCGCTGAATTGGGTTCGCGCACACTGGGAGCGAGCCACAGTATCGATCAGGGTCCGGGCCCGGGGTGGTGCCGCGGCCGCTCACTACGAGCCGGAGAGCGCCGTCCTCGCCGTCCCGCTGCACACCGGCTCCACCGCATGGGCGCTTCGCGAACTGGTGGTCCTGCACGAACTCGCCCACCACCTGTCGCCCGATTCGGCGCAGGCGCCACACGGGCCCGAATTCTGTAGCCGCTATGTCGAATTGGTGGACGGCGTGATCGGTCCGGAGGCCGCTTTGCTGATCCGCACGACCTTCGCCGGGTGCGGTGTTCGGTTCGGTTAGGGACTTCTCGCTCAGCGGTCCTCGAGCAAGGCGCTGACTCGCTCGTAGCGTCGCAACCACCAGTCGACACGGTCGGGGTCGGGGTGTCGGTATTTGTCCAGCAATGCGGGGTCGGGCTCCGGTGGCGAGGTCGGGACCGGCAACCATCCGTCGACCGGCAGTAAGGACTCTGCGACGAGATCGCCTTGGAACAGTGCGAGAGTGCCCAACCCGCAGGCGAATTCGAGCTCGGGTAGGGCGCCCGCCAACGCGAGCTGCGCCGACAAGCCGACGCTGGTCTCGAGAGCCGACGAGACGACGGTCGGCAGCCCGGCCGCCTCGGCAACCGCCAATGCTCGTCGGACCCCACCCAGCGGCGTGCATTTGAGTACCGCCACGTCAGCGGCACCGGCCACCGCCACCCGCATCGGGTCCTCGGCCCGGCGAATCGACTCGTCCGCCGCGATCGGCACCGAAATACGCCGACGTACCTCGGCCAGTTCTTCCACGGTGCGGCACGGCTGTTCTACGTATTCCAAACCCCCGGCGGCCTTATCGATCTCCCCGATATGCCGAACAGCGGTCTCCACGTCCCACACCGCATTCGCGTCGACCCGAACAGCGCCCGATTCGCCGATCGCGTCCCGTACTGCCGCCACACGCGCCACGTCCTCGGCCAACGAGTCCGGATGGTCGGCGACCTTCACTTTCGCGGTCGCGCAACCGGATTCCCGAACGATCCGCCCCGCTCGCGCCGCATCCACCGCGGGCACAGTGCAATTCACCGGAATCCGATCACGCACCGGCGCGGGCCACCCCACTGTCACCTGTTCGACAGCGGTAGCCAACCACCCGGCCGCTTCGCGATCGTCGTATTCGGGAAAAGCACAGAACTCGCCCCACCCCAATTCTCCCCGAATCAACATTCCCTCGCGCACAGTGATCCCCCGAAACCGTGTCCGCAACGGAATCGCATAAACAAACAGTTCGGTGCTCACCCGACCGATCGTAGATCTCGGCTACGCGGGTCGAGACGAACGGCGGCGCTCACGGTGAGCGCCGCCGTCCGGTGTCACAGGCGTTCGATGATGGTGGCGTTGGCCAGACCACCCGCTTCGCACATGGTCTGCAGCCCATAGCGCGCCCCACGCTGCCGCATCGCGTGGACCAGCGTGGTCATCAATCGCGCCCCGGAAGCGCCCAGCGGATGCCCGAGCGCGATCGCCCCACCGTTGACGTTGACCCGGCTCATGTCCACACCGGTCTCTTTCGCCCACGCCAGCACGACCGGCGAAAACGCCTCGTTGATCTCGAACAGGTCGATGTCGCCGATGTCCAGACCGGCCCGGCGCAGCACCTTCTCGGTGGCCGGAATGACCGCGGTGAGCATCAGCAACGGGTCGTCGCCCGCGACCGAGAAGCTGTGCAGGCGAGCCAGCGGCCGCAGGCCGAGCTGCTCGGCGCGTTCGCCGGACATGATCAGAACGGCGGAACTCCCGTCGCTGACCTGGCTGGCCGAGGCGGCGGTGATCTCCCAGCCGATCTGCGGGAACCGCGCCGCCATCGCGGGGTCGTAGTAGGCGGGCTTCAGTTTCGCGAGGGTATCGATGGTGCTGCCGACCCGGATTCCCTCGTCCGTGTTCAGCCCGTTGATCGGTGCGAGTTCCTCGGCGAAGAGTCCATCTTTTGTTGCCCGAGCGGCCTTTTCATGACTGCCGAGGGCGAATTCGTCGAGCTGGGTCCGCGTCAGACCCCACTTCGCGGCGATCAGTTCGGCGCTGATTCCCTGCGGGACGAGGTCGTCGGGATAGCGCTGCGAGAACGCGATGCCCGACAGGTCGGTGGCGCCGACCAGGTTGGCGCCCATGGGGACTCGCCCCATCGATTCCACCCCGGCGGCGACCACGATGTCGTACGCCCCCGCGATAACTCCCTGTGCGGCAAAGTGAATCGCCTGCTGACTGCTGCCGCACTGCCGGTCCACTGTCGTGGCAGGCACTGATTCCGGATATCCGGCGGCCAGCGCGGCCCGCCGGGTCATGTTCGACCCTTGTTCCCCGACCTGGGTGACGATGCCGCCGATCACATCGTCGATGAGCGCCGGATCGATCCCGCTGCGCTCGACCACCGCCCGCAGGCTGTGCGCCAGCAGATCGACCGGATGAACGTCGTGAAGTGCGCCGTTCGGCTTGCCCCGCCCGATCGGGGTGCGTACCGCTTCGACGATGACCGCGTCTCGCATGGAAGTCCTCTTTCGCCAACGCTGGCTCTATCTGACAATAGCCAGCTTAGATCCTAACTATCATCGACTCAAGTCAGATTGGCTATGATGTCTCTCATGGCAGCCGTGATGGAAGGACCCCTGGCCGATCTCAGTAAATGGGAAACGGCGGGCTGTTCCATCGCCAGGGCCATGGACCTCATCGGCACCCGCTCCGCGATGCTCATCCTGCGCGAGGCCTACTACGGCACCCGCCGCTTCGACGGCTTCGCCCGCCGCGTGGGCATCACCGACGCCGCCGCAGCGGCCCAACTCCGCAAACTCACCGCCGCCGGCCTCCTGGAAAAACGCCCGTACCAGGAAGAAGGCAAGCGCACCCGGCACGAATACGCCCTCACCCAAATGGGCCGAGACCTCCTTCCCGCGGTCGTGGCCCTCTGGCAATGGGGCGACGCCTACCTCCAGCCGGGGCCCCCACCCCTGCTTCGGGTAGACGCGGAAACCGGCGAACCGGTCCGCGTCGACCTCCGCACCTCCAGCGGCACCGAGATCCCCCTCGAACGCTTGGCGGTCCGGGTCAACGAGGACTACCTCCGCGACCGCGCCGAGCGCCGAAAGAAGAACCCGGACAGCTAGGCGCTGAACACGCCGATCGTCACGTCCTCGGTGCCCAGCGCCTGGAACAGGCTGACCCACAGCAGGACCACCGGTTCGGTGCTGCGGGCCGTGTTGAGGGCGCCGAGGTCGATCAGCTGTTCGTCGGCCCAGCCGAAGGAGTTCAGCAGCCGCGCCACCTGCTCCTTGGCATCGGCGTCGTCACCGCTGAGGAAGATGGTGTGCTGTCCGGGAATCCGGGTCGGGTCGACCATCACCTGGTTGTTGGTGGTGTTGAGCGTCTTCACCACGCGGGTGGCGGGGAAGGCCTGCTGGATTTCCTCGGCGACGCTGCCCGCGTCGGGGACAACGAGTTTCGGCGGGAAGCCCTGCGAGAAGTCGAGTGCGTTGGAGACATCGACGATGATCTTGCCCGCGAGATTGTCCGCCCCCGCGGCGGTGAGCGCGGCCACCGAGACCGTGCCCGACGTGGCATTCACGATCAGCTCGGCAGCGCCCGCCGCATCGGCGAAAGTGCCGTGTGTTCCCCCGGTTTCGGCGGCCCAGGCTGCCGCGTCGGCATTGTCGGCGGTTCGCGACCCCATCGTCACCGCGTGCCCGACCTCGACCAGCTTGCTCGCCAGCCGTCGACCGACCTGGCCGGTGCCGAGTACTGCTATGCGCATGTCACTACCTCATGTCGACAGACCTGCCCGGCGATCACCGGCGGTGAGCATCAGCATAGAGCCGGACCAGGCATCGAGCCGAGCGTCTACGCGCACAGCGCAATCGGGCGCGGGCGACTCGATCGACGAGCCGCCCGCGCATCCGAATCAGCGCAGCCGGCGGCCGTCGACGCTGAAGAAGTACACGTGTTCGGAGTCGGTGGTGAGGCGGAGGCGATCGCCCCTGCGCGGCGGGTTGCGCCAATCCACGCGCGCCACAATGGTTTCGCCGGTCTGGCCGCTGACTCCGGTGGAGAGCGCGCGCCCGTACACGTAGGCGTCGGAGCCGAGTTCCTCCACCACGTCGACCTCCATCTCGAGGCCGCCGTCGCCCACCTCGAGGTGTTCGGGGCGGATGCCGAGCACCACGAAGCCCTCACCCGCGTCGGACACCGCACGCGGCACCCGGACGGGATACCCGCCGATGGTGACGGTTCCGTTGTCGACGGGCAGCGTGAACAGGTTCATCGCGGGCGAACCCATGAACCCGGCCACGAACATGTTCGCCGGATCGCGGTAGAGGTCGCGCGGCGACGCGCACTGCTGGAGCAGACCGTCCTTGAGGACAGCGACCCGGTCGCCCATCGTCATCGCCTCGACCTGGTCGTGGGTGACGTAGACCGTGGTGGTCCCGAGCCGCCGCTGCAACTGCGCGATCTGGGTACGGGTCTGCACGCGCAGCTTGGCGTCGAGGTTCGACAGCGGCTCGTCCATCAGGAACACCCGCGGCTGCCGCACGATCGCGCGGCCCATCGCCACGCGCTGGCGCTGCCCGCCCGACAGCGCCTTCGGCTTGCGGTCGAGGTACTGCTCGAGGTCGAGGAGCTTGGCCGCCTCGAGCACCCGCTCGTCGCGCTCGGCCTTGGACACCTTGGCCAGCTTCAGCGCGAAACCCATGTTCTCCGCGACCGACATGTGCGGGTAGAGCGCGTAGTTCTGGAACACCATCGCGATATCGCGATCCTTGGGTTCGGCGTTGGTCACGTCCTTGTCGCCGATCCGGATGCACCCGCCGTTGACCTCTTCGAGGCCGGCCAGCATCCGCAGCGAGGTCGATTTGCCACACCCGGAGGGTCCGACGAGCACCAGGAATTCGCCGTCGGCGATCTCCAGGTCGAGTGCGTCGACCGCGGGCTTGGTGGCGCCGGCGTAGAGCCGGGTGGCGCGGTCGAAAGTCACGGTAGCCATGCGTAGATCAACATCCCATCCCGGCAGGAACGTGCCGGACGATCCGAGTAGTGGGTCGCTGGGGATCGTAGCGGCCCACAACGGAGCCGGGTAGCCTCGGTCGCGGTGCCAACCCGAGCCATCGAGGAGCCAGCGAGATGAGTCGTCCGGTCCGTATCGGAGTCCAGCTTCAACCGCAGCACGCGCCCGATTACGGGCTCATCCGCGACGCGGTGTTGCGGGCAGAGGACGCCGGGGTCGACATCGTCTTCAACTGGGACCACTTCTATCCGCTCACCGGCGACCCCGCGGGCGCGCATTTCGAATGCTGGACGATGCTCGGCGCGTGGGCGGAGCAGACCGAGCGGGTCGAGTTCGGCGCGCTGGTCACCGGTGGCGGCTACCGCAATCCCGACCTGCTCGCCGATATGGCGCGCACGGTCGACAACATCAGCGGCGGCAGGCTGATCCTCGGCATCGGCGCGGGCTGGTTCGAGCGTGACTACGACGAATACGGCTACGAGTTCGGCACGCCGGGCAGCAGGCTGAATTTGTTGAAGGACAGTATGTCTCGCCTCACGTCCCGGCTGGCGAAGCTGAACCCGCCGCCGGTGCGGGAGATTCCGATTCTCATCGGCGGTGGCGGGGAGCGCAAGACCCTGCGCTTGGTCGCCGAGTACGCCGACATCTGGCACTCCTTCGCCGACGTGTCGACATTGGCGCACAAGAACAAGGTGCTGGCAGAGCATGCGGCGGCGGTCGGCACCGACGAGTCGCGGATCGAACGCTCGGTGCAGTGGCAGGGCCGCGACAACGCGAAGGCGCTGCACGACGCGGGTGTGACTCTGTTCACCGTGGGCGTCTCCGGTCCCGCTTACGACCTGACCGAAGTGCTTCGCGCGATCGAATGGCGCGATGAGGTGAACCCCGAGGTGCTCGAAGGTCTCGCCTGAGTCCGGCGCGGCGACCCGATGTAGCCGCCGTATTGCCACGTTGCACGGTCGGCAGCGGTTACGCCCCGCGTGCGTAACCCTCGGTGTGCAAGGTTGCGACTAGGGTCTATCGGCATGGCAGGTGTACGAACTCGGGCGCGGATCGCTGCCCTCTTGCTCCTCGTCGGCGTCGCGGCGACCGGTTGCGGTGGCTCGGACACCAGCAGCGTGGGCGATCTCTGTTCCCCGCCGGGGCCATCGGCTGCCGCCGCCGCGCCGACCAACTTGGCCGCGGGCGAGACCGCGGGCGCCGATCGCTACACCACCGCGACAACGGCGCCGGTCGACTCGATCGACACCGCGAAACTCGGCCTGCTCAATCCGGGCACCCTGAGCGTCGGCACGTTGTCCGACGCCCCGCCGAGCATCTGCGTCAACAGCGAGGGCGCGTTCACCGGCTTCGACAACGAACTCCTCGCCGCGATCGCCGCGAAACTCGGTTTGCGCGTGGAGTTCTCCGGCACCGAGTTCGCCGGCCTGCTCGCCCAGGTGTCGGGCAAGCGCTTCGATGTCGGCTCGTCCAACATCACCACCACCGATGCCCGCCGCGAACTCGTCGGCTTCACCAACGGCTACGACTTCGGCTACTTCTCCCTTGTCGTTCCGCAGGGCAGCGCGGTGAAGGGCTTCGGCGATCTCAACCAGAGCTCGCGCATCGCGGTGGTGCAGGGCACCGTGCAGGACGAATTCGTGGTGAACCAGCTGAAGCTGGATCCGGTGAAATTCCCCGACTACAACACCGCCTACGCGAATCTGAAGTCCGGCCAGGTCGACGCCTGGGTGGCGCCGTCGGCCCAGGCCGAGGGCGCGATCAAGCCCGGCAACGGAATGGTGATCTCACAGAACACCTTCAGCCTCGACAACTTCGTCGGCTACGCGGTGGCGAAGAACAACCAGCCGCTGATCGACGCGCTCAACTCCGGCCTCGACGCGGTGATCGCCGACGGTACCTACGCCCGCCTCTACGCCGACTGGGTGCCACGCGAACTCCCGCCGGGCTGGAAGCCGGGCTCCAAAGCCGCACCCGCACCACAACTTCCGGACTTCAAGGCACTCGCCGCCGAGAATCAGCCGGGGGAGACCGAACAGGTCGCGCAGAAGTCGACCCTGCAGCAGTTGAAGGACACCTTCTTCGACTGGTCGTTGTACCGCAAGGCTTTCCCCGACCTGATCAAGGTCGGCCTGCCGAATACCCTGATTCTGGCGTTGGTTTCGGGTGTCCTCGGCACCGTGATCGGCATGTTGCTCGCGGTGATGGGCATTTCCCGCACCCGCTGGTTGCGCTGGCCCGCCCGCGTCTACACCGATATCTTCCGCGGCCTGCCCGCCGTCGTGATCATCTTGCTGATCGGGCTCGGCATCGGCCCGGTGGTCCGCAATATCACCGGCGGCAACCCGTACTGGCTCGGCGCGGTGGCGCTGGCTCTGCTCTCGTCGGCCTATATCGGCGAGATCTTCCGCTCCGGTATCCAGTCGGTGGAGCCCGGTCAGCTCGAAGCCGCGCGCGCGATCGGCTTCGGATACCGCCAGTCGATGACGCTGGTGGTGATCCCGCAGGGTGTGCGCCGGGTGCTGCCCGCGCTGATGAACCAGTTCATCGCGCTGATCAAGGACTCGTCGCTGATCTATTTCCTCGGCCTGCTCGCCTCACAGCGCGAGCTGTTCGCCGTCGGACGCGACCTCAACGCCCAGACCGGCAACCTGTCCCCGCTGGTCGCGGCGGGCCTGATGTATCTGGTGCTCACCATCCCGCTCACCCACCTGGTCAACTACATCGACCAGCGCATGCGCACCGGCAGACCCACCCCCGCCGACCCGATCGAGCAGGCGGTCATCACAGAAGGGCGAGGCGCATGAGCGAGCGTAGCGAGCGGCGGACCAGCATGAGTGCATCGTTGACCGGCACCGGGCTCAACCTGACGCTCGGCAACAACCACATCCTGCGCGGTGTCGACATCCACGTCGAGGCAGGCCACGCCACCACCGTCATCGGCCCGTCCGGCTCGGGTAAGTCGACGCTGCTGCGCGTCCTCAACCGCCTGCACGAACCCGATTCCGGCGACGTGCTCCTCGACGGCAAGTCGGTGCTGAAGGACAACCCCGACAAGCTGCGCCAGCGCATCGGCATGGTCTTCCAGCAGTTCAACCTGTTCCCCCACAAGACCGTCGCCGACAACATCGTGCTCGGCCCGCGCAAACTGCGCGGCCTGTCCGCCGACGAGGCCCGCGCGCTGGCGATCGAACAGCTCGAGATCGTCGGTCTGGCCGACAAGGCCGACGCCAGGCCTGCTTCGCTGTCGGGCGGCCAGCAGCAGCGCGTCGCCATCGCCCGCGCGCTGGCCATGAAACCGGAGCTGATGTTCTTCGACGAGGCCACGTCGGCGCTGGACCCCGAGCTGGTGAAAGGCGTGCTGGCGCTGATGGCCGACCTCGCCTCGGGCGGCATGTCGATGATCGTGGTGACCCACGAGATGGGGTTCGCCCGCGAGGTCTCCGACAGCGTGGTGTTCATGGATCAGGGTGTCGTCGTGGAGACCGGTACCCCCGACGCCCTGTTCGACGACGCCGAGACCCCGCGCCTGCGCCGCTTCCTCGATCAGGTCCTCTGACCAGGTAAGGGGCCTCGCAGCAACGCATGCGCAACTGCTAATGTCGGAAGTGCTTCAGCTCCATTCGATCAGTACCGGACCGAGTTCCGGGAAACCGGGAAGAGAGAGCCGATGACCACCACGCACGCCGAACACCCGCAGCACACCCATGTCCACGGCCCCACCTGCGGCCATGTCGCCGTTCCGCACGAGGACCACGTCGACTACGTCCACGACGGTCACCTGCACCGCGAACACGACGGCCATTTCGACGAGTGCGAGACCACAGCACACGTCGAGCACACCGCCCACGCCCACGAGCACGGCCCCGGCTGTGGTCATGTCGCCGTCCCGCACGGCGACCACGTCGACTACATCCACGACGGCCACCGCCACGCCGCCCACGCGGGCCATTACGACGATCACTGACCACTAGGCCCGACCCCGCCCCGGTGGGGTCGGCTGCCCGTATTACCTCTGGCTCGACGATCGATCGGTTCCCCGGATACTGTCTGTGCCTGCGGCCTGCGTCATGCCTGCCGATTCACGGATGGGGATTCTCGGTCGATGGGCAGAACAATCAGGCGCACAATGGCTTTCGGCGTCGTCGGCAGCGTGCTGGCCGCATGCGCCGCCACCTTCGGTGCGGGCAACGGCCTGGCCGACGGGCGCGATCCGATTGTCGAAGCCAAGAAGCTCCTCGCGACGCCGACCACCGCGAACGGCTCGAACATCATCTCGAGCAGGGTCGATGATCGAAATCTGACCATGCTGGTCTTCTCCGCCGCGATGAACAAGCCCATCACCGTGAAGGTGCAGCGTCCGAAAGACGCCTCTGTGCCGCGCCCGGCGCTCTACCTGCTCAACGGCGCCGGGGGCGGCGAGGACCGCGCGACCTGGTGGCAGAACACCGACGTCGGCGATTTCCTCGCCACCAAGGACGTCAATGTGGTGATGCCGATCGGCGGCGCCTGGGCGTACTACACCGACTGGCAGCAAGACGACCCCGCGCTCGGCCGCAACAAATGGCGCACCTTCCTCCTCGACGAACTCCCACCCCTGGTCGACGCGGCACTGGGCACCAACGGCGTCAACGCCATCGCGGCCAACTCGATGACCGCGACGGCCGTCCTGCAATTGGCGGAGGCCAAGCCGGGCTTCTACCAGTCCGTCGCCGGCTACAGCGGCTGCGCGCAGATCTCGGATCCGATCGGCAAGCAGTTCACCAAGCTGGTCGTGGAGACCTACGGCGGTGGCGACGTCGGCAATATGTACGGTGCCGACGACGACCCGGCCTGGGTTGCCAACGACCCGGTCGTCCACGCCGAGAAACTGCGTGGCACACGGCTGTTCGTCTCGGATGCCTCCGGCCTGCCGGGCCCGCACGACCGCATCGACGACCCGTACATGATGAATCCGACGCCGTTCGGCCTGGCCAACCAGGTCGTCGTCGGCGGGGTCATCGAGGCCGCGGTCAACTGGTGCACCCGCAACCTCGAGTCCCGGCTGGACGAGTTGGGGATTCCCGCCACCTTCGATCGTCAAGCGAGCGGCACGCACTCCTGGGGCTATTGGCGTGATGCCTTCTATCGGTCGTGGCCGGTGCTGGCCGCGGGTTTGGGACTGCCCGAATAGCCGGTCAGTCGGTGACGGTGGCGAAGGCGGCCCAGAGCAGGGGCGAGTTCTCGGCCGCCGGAGCGTCCCGCCATGCGGACAACTGTGACCGCTGCCAGGTCAGCAGGGTGGGGACGGGTGTGGAGGAATCGTGAGCGGTGTCCACGGCGCAGATCGCGGCTTGCAGCGGGTGGCCCGTGGTGGGGGTGAAGGTGTGGAAGGCGTGGTCGGTGGGCAGCGGCCAGCGGGTGGCGGTGACGAGTTCGGCGCCCGCCGAGAGGGCCGCGGTGGTGAGGCCGAGGGCCTCGGTGAAACGCAGGTCGCCGCCGCTTTCGCAGGCGATGAGGGCGACGCGGCTCGGCATCGGCCACCGGTCACGTCCGGAGACGGGGGCGGAGTCGAGCGTATGGGTGCCGAGGAGGAGGTCCTTCGCCGAGAGCGGGCGGTGGGTGCGGTTCGTCGCCGCGAAGCCCCGGGTGTCGGCGGTGCAGCTCAGGTGGAGCTCGGCGTGTTCGCTCCGGCCCGATTCCGGTGCGGGAGCGGTGACATGGCCGACGTAGACGAGTCGGCTCGCGCCCGCCCGCAGGACCTCGGACAACCAGTCTCGGTCGGTGTCGGCGCGCCGGAAGAGTTCGACCGCGTCGTCGACCCGGGGGACCACGCGAGCTCCGTAGCGGCCGAAGTGTTGTGCCGCCAGGGTTTCCGCCGACGGTCTGCCGAGTACCGAGCCGAGTTCGGAGTCGGCGCGAAACCCCGGCACGCGCGGATCGAGCACCGCGACCACGGGTAGCTCGCGAGTGTCGTTCCAGCGGTGCACGATTCGATCCGGCGCGTGCACCACCGAGACCGGCGCGAGCAGGCTGACATCGGCGATGTCCAGCAGCCGGATCCCCGCATCGGGGGCGAGGATCTCCCACGGCACCTGAGCCAGCCTGGGCGAGGGCTGGATCCGCAGATGCGGTCGAATCCCCCGCTGCGACAGCTCATAGAGCTGCACGGCGAGCCCATAGGGCAGCAAGGTGCGTGACAAAGCCTGCGCCAGCGCACTTTCCGCCTCGGGATCGGCCAGTGCCCCCGCGGTCATGACCCGCCGCAGGTCGTCGGGTCGCGCGGGATCGGGTACCGCGTCGGTCAGCAGTCGCAGTGTCTCGCGCACTTGGTCTCGGGGCAGCACCGCTACGCCACGTGCCAACGCGTCGTCGGCCCACCGCCACGACACGTACACATCACCCGCGTCGGCCAGCCTGATGAACGCTGTCGGCACACTGCCGAGTTCGGCTGCCGAAGGCGTTGCCGCTGCCGACTCGTTCACAGCGCGATCACCCGGGTGTCGCGTACGGGGCGTCCGTAGCGTTGCTCGGCGTGGGAGATGAAGTCCGCCAGGACTATGCGGCCGTGGTCGACCAGGCGAGGTGGTGGCGCGACGGGGATGCCCGCGGCAGCGGCCACGTCGGCCAGTGCGGCGCCGAGTTGCAGGGCCGGTGTGGTGATCTGCTCGGCGGGCTCGGGATCGAACAGCTGGAATTCGAGGGTAGGTGCGGTGACGTCGGAGTATGCGGTGGTATCGAGAGTGGTTCCAGCACATTGTGTCTCGATCAGGTCGCTCACCAGTTGACCGTTTCCGGCGAGGGCGGCGCATCGGAAGGCGACGCGCATGGCGGGTTCGGCGACGGTGCGGTGCCAGTGTTCACGCTGATTGCCGTTGGGGAGGGTGTGGCGAACGGCGTCGATGGCGAGGGCGGCGGGGACCGCCAGGGATACCGCGCGGGCCAACAGGTCCGGATCCGGTTGTGCCGCTTGCTCGATCGAGGCATGGAGGAGTTCGGCGTGCCAGTAGTCGAGCTGGGCGCAGTGCATCCCGAGTCCTTGGGCGGCGTAGGCCGTGAACGACGCGTCCAGTAGTTCTTCGGCGGCAGCGAGATCGCCTTCGGCACAAGAGACGGTGGCGAGGCGCAGCCGAACGTCCGCCGCGTCCACCACCGCGCCGGTGGAGTCGAACCGATCGAGCGCCCGCTCGTAATACGCACGCGCCGTGGCGAAGTCATTCCGGCGTTCGGCGAGAAAGCCCATCGTCTTGGACCCGATCCCGGACCAGTGGCCCAGTTCACCGGCCTCGAAGAACCCCTGACTGGCCAGCAACGGCTCCTCGGCCTCGTCGAAATGCCCGGCCCGCACCAGCATGGTGGCCAGATTCTGCTGCGACTCCGCGACCGAGGCAGCCTCGCCCGCCGCGGCGAAAGCGGCCACACCCTGGCGCGCGAAGTCGATAGCCAGTTCCCAGCGACCGGTCTCGAACGAGCAGGCCGCCAGGTTCATCAACGGGTGACCGGCCAGTTCCGGCGCGAAACGTTCTGTCACACCCAGAGATTCGACCGCCAGCTCCCCGGCGCGCGCCCACTGCTGCCGGTGCAGCGCGACCGCCGTCAGCGACAACAGGCACGCCACTCGCAGCAGCCCCTGATCGGTGCTGTCGGCGAGCAGCGCACGCGCCTCCTCGAGCACGTCCTGTGCGGCATCGAACTCGCCCAGATGCTGGAAGGCCTGCGACAGATTCACCAATGCCGCAGGTCGCTGATGTGCGGCATCGTCGGGCATCTCCGCCAGAGCCGTTCGGAACAGCACCACCGACCGCCGATGCTCCCCGAGCTCGTCGGCCATGCTCGCGGCATTGATCAGCGCGGCACTGCGCAATCGCGGCGCCGCACCGTCGGCCGCCTGCTCGAAGATCTCCAGTGCCGCGACCACATCGCCACGCTGATAGGCCGCGTACCCCGCGGTGAGCTGGGCGTCGTCGCGATCGGATGTCCTACCCGTGGCTGCCATCAGAAGTCCTCGTCTGTTTCGGCGGCCGCAGTTTCGGCGGTCAGGCGCTGGTCGCCGGTGTGTTCGGTGAGCCGGGTGCGGGCGAATCGGCGGATCCGATCCCGGGCGGCCGACTCGTCTTCCGGCGGATCGGCAGGACCGACGCCGGGCACGAAAATGGTGATCTCCGGTGAGCTTTCCGGTGTGCCGGGGATTCGAACCGAGCCGGTCCAGGCGTCACCCCGCCGATGCAGGGGTGTCGTGAATTCCGCGCCGGCCGAGCGAACCCACGCGTACGGCCGCAGATGTTCCGGGACCACGCCCCGGCAGTCGGGCGAGGCGACCACGCTGACCAGCACCGTCGATACCCCGGCCGCCCGCTGCACCTGCCACGACACCGCGTGCTGGCCCGCGTCGAGAATGCCGGGCGGGCAACGCCGCCAGTCCCAGCCACCACTGCCGCGCGCGACGATCAGCCCGTCGGGCGAATCCGTACCACCGGCCGCCAGCGCGTAATCCTCAGCACGACCGAGTGATCGACCGATCGATGCGCCACCGCCGTCGGGGGTCTCCTCCGTGCCGAGGCTCGCGTAGGCATCCAGCTCACTGGACCGCTCATCGATATCTCCGTCGAACATCATCTCGCACTGCTCGGTGAGCGCCTCGATTTCCTCGGCCAGCAGCCGCGGATCCAGGGCGGGAATCCCGTCGACAGTCGACGCCGGCCACCACCGAATTGCCCAGTGCGCATAAGCAAGTCGTCGCAGGGCAGCGGCCGACTCTCGCCGAGCGGGCGCGGCTGTGAGCGTTCGGGGATGGTTGTCCGCGACAGCTGAGGCGACCTCCTCGCCGTATACCGCCCACACCCAGTCCTGCGCCGCCTCGACATCATCGAGCACCGCCGCGGGAACCGATTCGTCGTCGAACAGGCTCCAACTCAGATGCCCCCCAGTCACCTCGAGGACCAGCACATCGAGCCCCGGCGCGGCATCGGTGACCAGTGGCGCCCGCTCCGGAGCGATCACGAGCAGGCCCGGTTCGGGATGGCGAAGGTGGACGACTGTCATCAGCTGGCCCTCGCTTCCACATCGGCCACGGTGTCGGCGGTCAACGCCTGTTTGACCCGCGTGCGGTGATCCAGGATCACCGACCGGGCCACACCGTCGAGCAGATCCCACAGCTCACCGGGATCGAACACCGGCAGCTCGCGCACATCCCGACCGTGCAACCGCACCCATAACCTGCGCGAATACGGCCGCCACGGCGCGCGCAGTTCGGCCGCCACCGCCGCGAGTGGTCCCGTCTGCCCGTCGACCACGTGCACCGCGTACCGCCGCGCCTGCAGCACATACCCTTCCCGCCGCCAGCGACCGTTGACCACGTCGTGCGCACGCGACGAGACAGCCGGGTCGATCCCGGCCGCCGGGGTTCCGATCGGTGAGAGACCCAGCGCCAGTTCGGAACCCGCCGCCGCGGCGACCCGCAGCGATTCGTCGAGCAGTCCCCATGGCGAACAACTGCGCGAGATCTCCCGGGTGACCAGCTCCGGAATCTCGGGGAGGTCGGTCCGATCGATGCTGCCCTGCAACACCGTGAAGACCCGCTCGTAGACGGTCCGGTCGAAGGGCAGACCGAGACTCGCGGTCGACGCCGACGCGCCGAGCTCGGGTCGCTGTGGGCTGGAACAGGTGGTGAGCCCCAGATCGTCGGCGCCCGCGTCGGGATGCGCGAGCCACAGGGCGATCCCGCGTCGGGTGCCCGCACCGCTGTCGACGATGTCGTCGAACAGCGGCCCCGCATCGGCCGGGTCCCCCGAGCGGGCGAGCGTGCAGGCTTCGAGCAGCTCGGTCAGTTCGGCCGCCAGATCCCGGGCGCCGTACGGGGCGAGCGGGCGGCGGGCCCACGCGATGTCCAGCAGTTCGGCCAGCTCGGCCGCTCGAGCCGGGTCGGTCACATGGCGTTTCAGCGCGGCGGTGGTGCGCCCGCCGGTGCTGTCATGGACTTCCCGCAGCATCGCCTCGGCCCTCGCGTGCGCGCGGTCGCCCTCGGGCGCACCGGCGACGGTCGCCAGCTCGAAGCAGCGCTGGAAGTACAGATCCTGGGCGTTCCCCTCGGTGATCCGCAGCCGGCGCCGCACCTGCTTCAGCACAACGAACCACGCCGCACACGCCCGTAACGCATCGGACTGGGCGTGTACCAGTGCTGTGAGCAGCGCGATCCCGTCCTCGTCGAGCATGCTCGACGCGAGCCCGGGATGCTGCATCGGCCGCAGCACCAGCGGATCGAGGATCAACTTCACCGTCCGCCGCAGCGGCCCACCGTCGGCCCCGCTCAGCGCGTCGACACCGTCGAGCCCCCGCCACACCTCATCGAGCACCATGGCGCGCGGTCTCCGCATCCGACCAGGTTATAGGTATTTTCGGCGGCCGGTGCGGCGGTTGCCACGCACGAAAGTTGGGATCGGTAGGCGGGGAAAGATTTCTACCTTTCTCTCAACGGGTTACCAGCCCGGTCACACCGAGAGAAACGGAAACCACCATGAACACCAAGCTGATCGCCGCCCTCGCCGCTTCCGCCGCCGCCACCGCGCTGTTCGTCACCGGTTGCAGCGACGATGCCGGCACCACCTCCCCGAGCACCGCCGGATCGGCCGCTCCGGCACCGGCCGCGGGCAAGTCCACCGCCACTGTCGACGGCAAGGAATTCACCGCGAAGTTCGACACCACCTGCGCCAAGCAGGCAGGCACCCTCGCGCTGGCGCTCACCGATACGGCCAACGCCACCTACGGCAGCCTCTCGGTCAGCGCGTCGATCGAAGGCGAGAAGGTCCAGGCGGTCGCCATCGGCGGTAGCCAGGGCGGCGCCAACGGCCTGCCCTACGCCGTCGGCTACGGCAACGGCCAGCCCGGCGGGTCCGCGACCCTGGCCAAGGACGGCAACACCTACCGCATCACCGGCGAGGGCATCAGCGCCGACATGACCAACCCGCTGGCGGGCCCGTCGACGGTGAAGTTCGACATCACCTTCGCCTGCTCGACCATCGTCGGCGCCTGATCCTTCGCGACCCGGTCGCATCCATCCAAGGAGAAATCATGAAATCCAAGCTGCGTGCGGCCGCGGTCGCCTTCGGAATCCTCGCCATCGGCTACTACCTCTTCTACGGCCTCACCTACACCCCCGACGAATACACCGGCGCGATGCTCGGCTGGGTCGGTCCCCAGATGGCCCTGCCGATCATCGCGCTCACCATCGTCCCGATCGTCTTCGCCTTCACCGGCGACGGCATCCTCGAAGCCTTCACCGGCCGCAACAGCAGCGAGTTCCGCGACGCTGCCGTCGGTATCGGCACCATCACCTCGTTCCGGCAGACCGGCGTCTCGGTGAACGACCAGCCACAGGTCAAGATCGCTTTCCGGGTCGAGGGGTCCGACGGAAAGGTCTTCGACTCGCACGCCAAGATGATCGTGCCGCTCACCGAACTGGCCCTGCTGCAGCCGGGCGTCGTCCTGCCGGTCCGGTATCTGCCGGGCCGCACCGACAAGGTCGAGGTCGACCGCTCCGGCGACAACGGCGCCGCCCAGCGCGCGATGAACGAATCACTCATCCGCAAGGGCATCACCACCCGGGGCAAGCTCGACATCGCCGAACGCGGGCTGGCCGCCCAGGCCGTGGTCCGCAGCCTGGACGTCCCCGGCCGCATCCGCGGCGGCTACACCGAGATCGCGCTCGGCCTGGTGGTCACCCGCCCGGACGGCACCACATTCGAGACCCGCGCCGAGAAGTACCTGCCGCCCACCGCGGTCGGACACGTGCAGGTCGGACGGATCGTGCAGGTGCACTATCTCCCGGGTAACGAGCAGGAAGTGGTGATCTCCCTTCCGGTCAACGCCTGATGACAACTCCCTGCGCACTCGGCGCGCGCTGTGGCTGATCCATCCGTGATCGGTCACAGCGCGCGCCGAGTTTTGGTCGTCCGTTCATCTACGCGTTCCCGATGGCTCGCTTGGGCTGCTTACGGTGCCCGGAGTCCGTTCTACTCAGGAGTCACCGTGAGTCCGAAACCGCTCGCCCTGTTCGTCAAGCATGACGGTCAGTCGGCACGCGCCGCCCTGACCTGTGAATACAAGTGCGGCAACGCCTGCTTTCACGAGCCCCCGAACACCTCGGAGGGTGCCTACTTCGGTGACATCGTCAGCGGCCTCAACCGCCGTGGCCTGATCAAGGGCGGCGCGGCCGCGGTGCTGGCTGTCGGCGCCGCGAGTGCGCTGGCCGCCTGTGGTGACGACTCCGAGGCCGCGAAGACCCCGGCCCCGACTCCGGCTGGAACACCCGGCACCGGAACGACGTTCACCGCGGTGGCGCCGAACAAGGAAGACGCGCTGACCATTCCGGAGGGCTACGACCAGCAGGTCGTCATCCGCTGGGGTGACCCGATCTTCGCCGACGCCCCCGCGTTCGACTTCGACAAGCAGACCGCCGCGGCGCAGCTGAAGCAGTTCGGCTACAACAACGACTTCGCCGCGCTGATGCCGATCGAGGGCCAGGCCAACAGCTACCTGCTCGTGGTCAACCACGAGTACACCACCGGCCCGATGATGTTCCGCGGGTACAACAAAGACGCCCCGACCGACGAGCAGATCGCGATCACCAAGGCCGCCCACGGCATGGCCGTGGTCGAGGTCAAGGGCGAAGCGGGCTCCGGCAAGCTCACCCCGGTATTCGGCAAGTACAACCGCCGCATCACCGCCGACAGCGAGTTCCTCCTCACCGGCCCCGCCGCGGGCAGCGCGTTCACCGTCACCGGTGCCGACCCGTCCGGCAAGAAGGTGCTCGGCACCTTCGCCAACTGCGCCGGCGGCGTGACCCCTTGGGGCACGGTGCTTTCCGGTGAAGAGAACTTCAACGGCTACTTCGCCAACGGCGACAAGGCCTCCGACCCGCAGGGCCGCGTCAAGCGCTACGGCTTCCCCAAGGGCGGCACACCGAACCAGTGGGAGCGCACCGACAAGCGCTTCGACCTGAGCCAGGAACCCAACGAGGCCAACCGTTTCGGTTACGTCGTCGAGGTCAACCCGTGGGATGCCTCCTCCACGCCGATCAAGCACTCCGCGATGGGTCGCCTCAAGCACGAGGGCGCGTCGATCTACGTCACCGACTCCGGTGATGTCGTCTCCTACACCGGCGACGACGAGAAGTTCGACTACATGTACAAGTTCGTGTCCTCGCGCAAGATCCAGTCGGGCACCGGCGCTTCCGCGATGCGGCACAACCTGACCATCCTCGACGCGGGCACCCTCTACGTCGCCAAGCTCACCGGCGACCACGCCGACAAGATCGACGGCAGCGGCGCGGTTCCCTCCGACAAGGGCTTCACCGGCAAGGGCCAGTGGATTCCACTGCTCGAGACCGGTGACGACGGCAAGGGCAAGTCCCTGGTCGACGGCATGTCCGCCGCCGAGGTGGCGGTGTTCACCCGCCTGGCCGCCGACAAGGTCGGCGCCACCAAGATGGACCGCCCCGAGGACTTCGAGGCCAACCCGTTCACCGGCAAGGTCTACGTGGCGCTGACCAACAACGACAACCGCGCCAAGGACGACAAGCCGGGTGTCGACGAGGCCAACCCGCGCAAGCTGAACAAGAACGGCCAGGTCCTCGAGCTCACCGACAACCACACCGGCACCGACTTCACCTGGTCGCTGCTCCTGGTCTGCGGTGACCCCGCCGCCGCCGACACCTACTTCGCCGGCTTCGACAAGACCAAGGTCAGCCCGATCTCCTGCCCGGACAACCTGGCCTTCGACCCGTACGGCAACCTGTGGATCTCCACCGACGGCAACGCCCTCAAGACCAACGACGGCCTGTTCTCGGTGATCCTCGACGGCCCCAACCGCGGTGAGACCAAGCAGTTCCTCACCGTGCCCAAGGGCGCCGAGACCTGTGGCCCGATCGTCACCGAATCCCACGTCATCGTGTCGGTCCAGCACCCCGGCGAGGCCGACGACGCCACCCCCGACAACCCGCAGTCCCACTGGCCCGACGGCGGCACCTCCCAGCCGCGTCCCGCCGTGGCGGTCGTCTGGAAGAAGAACGGCGGACGAATCGGCGTCTAGCCGACCCCCGATCCGCTGACGAAACCGCTACTCGGCTGGGCGAGTGGCGGTTTTGTCATATCTGTCCTCAGCTGCTGCCGAACATTCCCGACATGTTGGCGAAGCGGGCGAGGTCGCCTTGCGCGCCGCTGTAGATGTTGACGTCGGTGCCGCCGTGGATGCCGGGCACGGCGCCGCGGTCGGTGGTTTGCCAGAAGGTCCAGGTGGGCCAGTTGCCGGGGACTTCGGGCTGGTCGTTGCCGCTGTAGTCGGCGATCCAGAGGGGGTATCGGGTGAAGGCGCTGGTGTCGGCCATCGCGGTCTTCCAGAAGTGGGGATAGGTGTAGATGATGGGCGTGCGGCCGGTGAGGGTCTGCAGCGCGTTGAGGTAGCGGTGGGTCCAGTCGATGAGGGCGGCGGGGGCCAGGCCACCCGCGGTCTCCAGGTCGAGCACCGGGGGCAGGTCGAGGGGCCCGTTCTGGCCGAGGACCGTCGCCGCGTACATCGCGGCCTGCGGTTCGGGCGGCAGTTCGGGGCGTGCGAAATGGTAGGTGCCGCGCGCCACCCCGGCGGTGCGCATGAGAATGCTGTCCTGCACGAAGAACGGATTGATGTAGTGCAGGCCCTCGGTGGCCTTCACCATCGCGAACTGATGTCCGGCCGCGCGCACCGCGTGCCAGTCGATCATCCGGCCGTCGACATGCTGCCAGGACGACACATCCGGGCCGCTGGGCTCCGCCTGCGCGGTAGCGGGTAGCACGCAGGCCAGGGCGATGAGCGCAACACAACCACGAACCGTCGAACTCCAGCGCTTGGTGTCCATGGCCGTCGACCGTAGTGGCTTGTTGCCTGTGTGACCAGTGGTGTTGGTGAGTGTCTGTGAATAGTTACGGAAAGCCTGTCGGCCCGTGCCCGTATCTTGGTGCGGACATCGGCTGACAGAAAGTGGTGGGCATGGCGCGCAAGCGTGAGGTGCGGTTCGAACCGGCGGTCGCGAAGCCGGGGGCGCTGCGAGCCGCGGTCTCGCCCGGCGACGATCCGATCGACGAACTGACCGTCACCGACGTCGAATATCGGGACGCGGATTTCGCCGAGCGTCACGTCTCCGGTATCAGCGTCGAGGCCTGCGTGTTCGACAGCGTTCGGTTTCCGAGCACCCTGCGGCACAGCACCGTCGCCGAATCCACGCTGCGCGTCTGCGATCTGGCCAACGTTCAGGCCGATGACTCCTCGATGATCGAATCCCTGATCGAGCACGGTCGGCTCACCGGATTGTCGTGGACCGCAGGCGTTCTCCGCGACGTCCTGATCGACTCCACGCGCGCCGACCTGTCCTCCTTCGCCCAATCCCGCCTGCGCACAGTGGTGTTTCGCGACTGCGATCTACGTCAAGCCGACTTCCAGAGCGCCGAGTTCCGCAACGTCCGCTTCGAACGCTGCAACCTCGTCGGCGCCCGCTTCACCGGCGCCCGCATCCAGCAGAACCTGCGCTTCGAAGACTGCGACCTCACCGGCATCTACGGCATCACCGCCCTGCGCGGTGCCACCATCAACGGCGGCGACCCGGAGGGACTGGCGTCGACTCTCGCGCGCGAACTCGGCATCACCGTCGAATGGCACGCCGACATCTCGGAGAACTAACCGAGCCAATCGAGAACCGAAGCGGCAGTCCAGGATTGCTGCATGCTCCCCAGCGGAGCGCCGGTGTACGGCTCGTAGTACTCGGCGAAGCTGCCGTCGCTGGCCTGGCGCAGTCCTTCGGCGCGCAGCATGTAGGAGCGCTCCGCCCAGCCTCGGCGGGCGAAGGCCCAGGAGAACAGCCAGCTCATCACCGGCCAGACGGGGCCGCGCCAGTATTCGCGTGGCCGGAAGTCCTTGGAGACCGGGGAGGTCGAGGGTGGCAGGGCGTAGCGCAGGTCGGGGTGGCCGCAGAAGCGTGGGCCTTCGAAGGTGTTGAGCAGGGCGCGCTCGGCGTGGCGGGGCAGGCCGCCCGAGATCAGCGGGGCGAACATGGCGAGGGTTTCGGTACTGATCCAGCGTTGCAGGCGGACGTCGTAATCCTTTGCCGCACCGGTCCGTTCGTCGGTGGTGGCGACCACGCCCGCGCGGAAACGTTCGGCCCAGCCGTGCAGTTCGCGGACGTCGGCGTGCGGTTGTTTGTACTCCTCGCCGATATCGGCCAGCACCTCGCAGGCCAGTGCGAAGATCGCCGACACGAACACGTCCTCCACGGCGAAACTCATCACCGAGGTGAGCTGGAAATCGTCGTAGTTCGCGCGGCGCATCTGCTCGACCAGCCACAGGTAGCGGTCGTACTCACGGTCGCTCGGCCGCTGGGTGGGGTCGGAGACGATCGAGGTGTCCGCGCGGCGGTACGGCGGAAGGTCGGTCCCCGGAACGACATTGGCGTAGGCGCGGTCCCAGCGCGGCGAGTTGTCCATGCCGGATTCCCAGCCGTGGTACAGCGTGATGCGCCCGGTTTCCTTGGGGTCGCGGGCATGGGCGAGCCAGCGGTGCCAGCGCACCAGATCGGGCCAGCGGCGGTTCAGGAATTCCTCGGCGACCGCGCGGGTGGAGCGGCCGTGCCTGCGGGAATGGTCGAGGATGCGCTGCACGGCGATGGCGTGCACCGGCGGCTGGGTGATGCCGGAGGTGTCGGGGCCGTCGGGGGCGTTGCTCGCCAGCTTGCGACATTCCCACCGCGCGGGCCCGGGAAAGTATCCGTCGACACCGTTGGCGAACACGATGTGCGGGATCATCCCGTTCTTCCACTGCGCCGACAGCAGCGTGTCGAGCTCGACCACCGCCCGCTCCACGCTCAACGGCGCCAGCCCCACCGCGACGAACGCCGCGTCCCAGCTCCACATGTGCGGGTAGAGGCGGGGCGCGGCGCTGGTCATCGTGCCCAGGTCGTTGCCCCGCAGGAGGTAGGCGGCGCGGGCCGCGAGCTGCGTCGAGGTGAAACCTGGGTCGGTCATCTATCTATTCTGCGGTGGAGCAGGCCCTATGGCATCTCGACGGCACTGTGACGATCAGTACCCGGCTTGACGCGGCGTGTTCTGCGCCGCCGACCCGACCGAGCTGAGCATGGTGGTGATGCACAGCCCGACCAGCAGGTTGATCGCCGCGGTCGCGATCTTGGCGTCCAGGTCGGCGACCAGCGTGAACGGCAGAATCACCGCGACGGCTGTCAGGAGCAGGCAGATCCAGGTGAAGAAGGTGAGCGGGCTCGGCATCGCCAGCAACAGCACCATCAACAGCGCCGTGGCCAGCAACGCGGCACCCGCGGCGGCGATGGCGTAGGAGGTGGTGGAGACGGTGCCGTACGCACCCGCGCCCTCGGGCGAGAGGATCGCGATACCGAGCACCCCTCGGATCAGCATGATCGCGACGACCACCAGCAACGCGGCCACGACGGCCGTGCCGATACCGCCTGCCCACAGCTTGCCCACATTGACCTTGGGCTCCGGTTCGCCCTGGGGATAGTGGGGCTGGCCCTGGCCGTACTGAGGCTGGCCCTGGTGCTGGGGGTACTGCGGGTCCGCTGGTCCGTAGTTGTACCGGGGATCGGTCATAGTCCGACGGTACTAGTCGGTGCTGTCATCCGCGCGCGGAAACGGCGAGGGTGTCGAGATCTGCGTGCCCGCTAGCGTGGGATGTATGACGGTGACCAGTACTCCCGCCCAGACCGCTCTCATCACCGGCGCGAGCCGTGGACTCGGTGCCGCGATCGCCCGCGAACTCGCGCCCACCCACGACCTGCTGCTCGGTGCCAGATCCGCCGACGCGCTGAAGCCGATTCTCACCGAGCTGCCCGCGGCGACGGGCTGGCCGGTCGCGCTCACCGACTACCCCGCGGTGGCCGCGGCCGCCGAACAGATCTCGCGACTCGATGTCCTCGTGCACAACGCGGGCATCGCCGACCTGGGAACGGTCGCCGAGTCCTCGGTCGAGCAGTGGCGCGAAACCCTCGAGGTCAATCTGATCGCGGTCGTCGAGCTGACGAGGGTGTTGCTGCCCGCACTGCGCGCCGCGAACGGGCACGTGGTGCTCATCAATTCGGGCGCGGGATTGCGCGCGCATCCCGGCTGGGGCTCCTATGCGGCCAGCAAGTTCGGGCTGCGCGCCTTCGCCGACGCGCTGCGTCAGGAGGAGCCCTCGCTGCGGGTGACCTCGCTGTTCCCCGGTCGCATCGACACCGATATGCAGCGGGCGATCGTCGCCGACGAGGGTCGCGAGTACCGGCCGGAGGAGTTCCTCACCGCCGAGACGGTGGCCGGCGCCGTACGAACGGCCGTCGACACCCCACGCGACGGGCATCCGACCGAGATCGTATTGCGGCCGCGCTGACCGCGACGAGGTGATTCGGTATGGTCGCCGATAGCTGCGTCCAGGGGGTCGGCGCTGGAATTCGCACAGAGGTATCCGCTGGTTCAGGCGCTCGATGGATTCGGTGGGTACCGTCCCGCTGATTTGATCAGTGCCCTGGCTCGTCGCGAGGTGCACCCGGCTCGAGTAGGGGTTTCGTAAGTGGATAGACGTCGAATGCTGGCGATGCTGGCCGCGGGTACCGCCGTGGCGCTGACCGGCTGCGCGACCGCCGAGGGCGAGACCGTCGAGGCGGGTTCCGGCGGCGAGATCCCCACGCCGCCGCCGCCAGTTCCGACCCCCGTCCAGCCCCTGCTCCCGCCCCCGCCGGGTGGTCCGAAGTCGATCATTCCCCCGAAGCCCATCACCGCGCTGCCCGGTCAAGGGCTCACCATGGCACTGACGGTCGACGACGGCGCCAGCGCCGAAGTCGTCGGCGCGTACGTGAAATGGGCGAAGGACACCGGCGCCCGTTTCACCTTCTTCGTCACCGGCTACTACGACTCCTGGACCATCCACCGCGACGCGATGCGCCCGCTGGTGGAGTCGGGTCAGATCCAGCTCGGCAACCACACCTGGGACCACGCCGCCCTGACCAAGATCGGCACCACCGAGGTGGCCGACCAGCTCGGTCGCACGAAAACGTTCCTGCGCAACAACTTCGGCGTCGACGGCACCCCGTTCTATCGCCCGCCGTTCGGATATCACAACGCCACCGTCGACAAGGTGGCCGCCGACCTCGGCTACACCGTCCCCACCATGTGGTACGGCTCCCTGTCCGACTCGGGCCTCATCACCGAGGAATACCTGATCGAGTGCGCCCACAAATACTTCGCCGCCCAGTCGATCGTCATCGGCCACGCCAACTTCCCCCCGGTCACCCACTGCTACGGCCAGCTGGTCGACATCATCCGCGAGCGCAACCTGTCGCTGGTCACGCTGAACGACGTCCTGGAAGTACGAAGCTGATCTCGCAAGAACATGGGTAACTCACCGGGCACGAGCCAACCCGCCCACCTCACAAAGCTTGCCGCGTCCCCAACTCTCCCCGTACCCGGGTCTGGCCAAAAGACCCGGGGAGGCGGCTACGGCACGATGTTGACCATCTTCCCCGGCACCACGATGATCTTGCGGGGCGCCTGACCGTCGAGCAGGGCGATGACCTTCTCGTCGGCCAGGGCGGCGGCCTCGATCGACGCGGGGTCGGCGGCGGCGGGGACCTGGATTCGGCTGCGGACCTTGCCCTTCACCTGGATCGGGTATTCCACCGAGTCCGCCACCAGCAGTGCGGGATCGGCGGCGGGGAAGGGGCCGTGGGCCAGGGATGCGGTGTGGCCCAGGCGTTCCCACAGTTCTTCGGCGATGTGGGGAGCCAGCGGAGCGAGCATCAGCACCAGGGGATCCACGGCGGCGCGGGGGGCGCCGGCGGGGTAGTTCTTGGTGAGGTGGTTGGTCAGCTCGATCAGCTTGGCGCCCGCGGTGTTGTCGCGCAGCGCGGCCAGGTCCTCGTCGACGCCGGCGATGGTGCGGTGCACCAGGCGCAGGGTCTCGTCCGACGGCGCGGCGTCGGTGGCCTTCACCGTGCCGGTTTCCTCGTCGACCACCAGGCGCCAGACGCGCTGCAGGAACCGGTGCGCGCCCACGACGTCCTTGGTCGCCCACGGGCGCGAGGTGTCGAGCGGACCCATCGACATCTCGTAGAAGCGGAAGGTGTCGGCGCCGTAGAGGTCGCACATCTCGTCGGGCGAGATGGCGTTCTTCAGCGACTTGCCGATCTTGCCGTACTCCTGGGCGACCTCGATCTCGACGCCGTCGGCCCCGGTCCAGAAGAACTTCGCGTCACGCTCGACGACCTCGGCGGCGGGCACATACGCGCCCCGCTCGTCGGTGTACGCGTAGCCCTGCACATAGCCCTGGTTGTACAGGCGGCGGTAGGGCTCGCTGCCCGACACATCCCCCAGGTCGAAGAGCACTTTCTGCCAGAACCGCGCATACAGCAGGTGCAGCACCGCGTGCTCCACACCGCCTACGTACAGGTCGACACCGCCCGGGTCGTTCGGACCGTGCTCGGCCGTGCGCGGGCCCAGCCAGTACTTCTCGTTCTCCTCGGCGCAGAACGTCTCGGCGTTGGTCGGGTCGGCGTAGCGCAGCTGGTACCACGACGATCCGGCCCAGTTGGGCATCACATTGGTGTCGCGGCGGTACTGCTTGGGCCCGTCGCCCAGATCCAGCTCGACGTTCACCCAGTCGGTGGCCTTGGCCAGCGGCGGGGACGGCTCGGAATCGGCGTCGTCGGCGTCGAAGGTGACCGGCGCGAAGTCTTCCATCTCCGGAAGTTCCACGGGCAGCATGGATTCCGGCAGCGCGTGGGCCACGCCGTCGGCGTCGTAGACGATCGGGAACGGCTCGCCCCAGTACCGCTGACGCGCGAACAGCCAGTCGCGCAGCTTGTACTGGACGGTGCCGGTGCCGTGGCCCTCGGCTTCGAGGTGACCGATCATGGTCGCCTTGGCCTCGTCGACCGGAAGTCCGTTCAGGAAGCCGGAATTCACCAGTGCGCCGTCGCCGGAGTAAGCGGCCTCGCTGACGTCGCCCCCCGCGATCACCTCGACGATGGGCAGGCCCAGCGTGGTCGCGAAATCCCAGTCGCGGCCGTCGTGGCCGGGCACCGCCATGATGGCGCCGGTTCCGTAACCGCTCAGCACGTAGTCGGCGATGAAGATCGGCACCTGCGTGCCGTCGGCCGGGTTGGTGGCGTAGGAGCCGAGGAAGACGCCGGTCTTCTCCTTGTTCTCCTGACGTTCCAGATCCGACTTCGCCGCGATCGACTTGCGGTATGCGGCAACAGCTTCCGCCGGGGTGGCGCTGTCGTTGGTCCAGCGGGCATCCGTGCTGTCGGGCCAGGCGGCGGCGGTCAGCTTGTCGACCAGCTCGTGCTCGGGGGCCAGCACCACATACGTCGCGCCGAACAGCGTGTCGGGACGGGTGGTGAACACCTCGATGGTCTCGCCGTCCGCGTCGAACCGCACCTGAGCGCCACGCGAGCGCCCGATCCAGTTGCGCTGCATGGACTTCACGTTGTCCGGCCAGTCCAGGGTGTCCAGGTCGTCGACCAGCCGGTCGGAGTAGGAGGTGATGCGCATCATCCACTGCCACATGCGCTTACGGAACACGGGGAAGTTCCCGCGCTCGCTGCGCCCGTCGGTGGTGACCTCTTCGTTCGACAGCACCGTGCCCAGCCCCGGGCACCAGTTGACGATCGAATCCGACTGGTACACCAGGCGATACGAGTCGATCAGCGCGCCGCGCTCAGCGGTCGACATGGTGTTCCAGGCACCCTCGGGAACCGGACGCGCGCCGGTGACGAACTGCTCTTCCAGCTCCGCGATCGGCCGGGCCCGACCGGCTTCCTGGTCGTACCAGGCGTTGTAGATGCGCAGGAAGATCCACTGCGTCCACCGGTAGTACTCGGGGTCGGTGGTGGCGAACGAACGCCGCGGGTCGTGGCCGAGGCCCAGCCGGTCCAGCTGCCGCTGCATGGTCGCGATGTTGGCCTCGGTGGTCACCCGGGGATGCGCGCCGGTCTGCACGGCGTACTGCTCGGCGGGCAGACCGAAGGCGTCGTAGCCGAGCGCGTGCAGCACGTTGCGTCCACGCATGCGGTGGTAGCGGCCGAAGACGTCGGTGGCGATATAGCCCAGCGGGTGGCCGACGTGCAGGCCCGCGCCCGAGGGGAACGGGAACATGTCCTGGATGAACAGCTTGTCGGGCGGGGTCTCCCCGGCGAGCGGCCCGACCGGGTTGGGCGCGTTGAAGGTGCCGCGCTCGGTCCAGTTCTGCTGCCAGCGGCGTTCGATCCGCCCAGCCAGCTCGGCGTTGTACCGGTGCTGAGGTACGTCAGTCTCGGTTGCACGAGTGTCCTGCACGGTCCTGCCTTCTTGTTCTCGCCGATCCCCGGTAAACATCGTCTAACAGCGTAGAACGTTGACGCGAGGCGATTTCCCAAGGGCCGAGAACATGCCGCGCGTCCGCGACAGCGCGCACCGGCGGTGTGTGGCCGGTCACGCTCGGCGGGGAGCCCTGATTTCGGGTCTTTACGGGTGCGCTAGCCTGCATGAATGGTCGTCGTCGCTCTCCTGTTGTTCGCGCTGGCCGCGGTCGCGATTGTGACCGGCGTGCTCGGACTGCTCGGCAAACTGCCCCGCAACCGCTTCCTCGGTGTCACCACGGAAGCCGCGCTGCACAGTGACGACAATTTCCGTCTCGCCAACCGCATCGCCGCCCCCACCTCCGTCGGCGCGGGCGCCCTGCTGTTCGCCGGCGGACTGGTCGTGCTGGTCGCCGGTGGTCTCGCGAGCGTCGGCGTAGCCGCACTCGTCGCGGTCATCGCCATCTTCACCCTCGGCGCAGGCGCCAACGCCGCCGCCCGCACAGTAGAACCCCTCCTCCCGCCGGCCCCCGCCGGCGGCTGCGGCTCCTCCTGCGGCGGCTGCTCCCTCCGCGACACCTGCGCCCCCGCCAACTAACCCTCTAGCGGCAGGGTCCTGCGTTCCGGTACAACGGGAGCAGGACCTTTGATCGGGGGGAAATGTGAAGGTTGTCGGGGCTGGGCTTGTTCTTGCGTTGATCGGGGCGATCACTACCGGTTACTCGGCGATCGCGGGGATCGTTCTGATTGTCATCGGGGCGGTCGGTGTCGTGGTCGGTTGCGTTCTCGCCTTTCGTGATCCCGGGGGATCGCGGAAGTCGAAGCGGTGGTGGGCTGCGGGGTCGTCCGCGGGCGGGGTCAGCTGGTTCGGTGACGGTGGCGGGCAGTCGCACGGCGGCGGTGGGGGAAACAGCGGCAGCGGTGGGCACGGTGGCGGCGGCTGCAGTGGTGGCTGCGGAGGCGGCGGCTGTGGGGGTGGCGGCGGCGAGTAGTCGCTGGCCGTGGGAGTCGTGGCCTAGGTAATTCGGTGTCGTCGGTCCGCGGCGACGCTCATCTCGGGGGAGGAACCATGGTCTTTGTCGTGGCGTTCATCGTCGCTGTAGTCGGGCTGTTGCTCGGCGGTGGTACCGGAACAGTGCTGCTGGCGACCATGATCGTGCTGGTGCTGTTCGGGCTCGTCATGCTCAGTGCCACACCGGAAGCCAGAACCGAACGGGATGCGGCCGCGGTTCGCCGGGCGCGTCGGCGCGCGACGTCGGGGCAGGCGAAGAGTCGGCGAGGGTCGGCGTGGTCGAGTGGAAATGGTCGCCGTGATTCGTCGAGCGGTGACTATTCGTCGACCAGTGGCGATTGACGGTTGTTCATCGGCGCATTCCGAACCGGTGCTCGGTGTGCCGATTTCGGTCTCGGTGGGCTTCATCGCGATCGGTTGTGTCCAGCCGGGCATCTCACCGTTAGTCGGCCACAAGGGGATTGCAAGAACGCGCGGTTACGGTCGGTCTCGACATACCGATCCAAGTAGGGGGTCCCGTGAACGTCATCGATGTGATCGCCACACTGTTCGCGATCGTCGTAGTCGCGGTATTTGTCGTACTGCTCATCGCAGGGCCGGTGGTGATCATCGGGGCGATCATTCGGGCGACCGATACCCCGGCCGACAGGATCAGGCGCGCGCAGCGGGCCGCGAATCTACAGCGGGCGCGTACGCACACGCGGGCAAGGCGCTCGGGCTCGAGTAGTTGGAGCTCCACTGACAGCAGCTGGTCCAGCGGCAGCGCCTGGTCGGGGAGCAGCGACTCCGGATCCAGCAGCAGCAGCTGCGACTCCGGATCCAGCAGCAGCAGCTGCGGTGGGGGAAGTAGCAGCAGTTGTGGCGGCGGCAGCAGTAGCTGCTGACATCTGAACGGACAATCTTGATGATCTACGGTGCGGGAATTCTGGTAGCGCTGGTCGGGGTGATCGCCACCAGCCATTCTCTGCTGGTCGGCCTCGGCCTGCTCGGCTTCGCGGTGACACTGCTGATGATCGGCGGTGTGCTGAGTGTTCGGGATTCGCGCCGCTTGCGGTCGAAATACCAACGTCTGCGGATCGACACCGGCGGCAAGGCAGGTCGACGCGGGATCGACGACGCGGACTCGCTGAACGAGACCTACGGCGGCGGTTTCGGTGGCGGCGGCGGGGACTGAGGACCGGTTGTCGCGTCGGCGCGAGGAGCAGCTGTGGCGCGCCATCGGCGCTGGCCGGCTGAAAGCGAATTGCAAGGACCAGCGTTTACGGTCGACCCAGACATACCCGGTCGCACCACGAGTTCGACATTCGCAGGAGGTTTCCGATGGCTGCTATGCGTTCTGACCTGCGGGGGAGCAGGGAATACATCGCCGGGGCGGTGGTGCTGCTGGTTGTCGGGCTGATCTCCGCGGCCTACGGATGGATGTTCACGGCGGCGATCCTGTTCGGCTCGCTGGTGTTCTTCATCATGGGCGTCACCAGGATCGTGCTGGGGCCGAAGCGGCGTGCGGGCGGCACGGCGCGCAGGTCGGGATGGCTTGCCGCGGGTAGTGCCGGTGCCTGGTTCGCCGGGACCGGTGACGGCGGTAGTGGTGACGGCGGCAGCGGGGGTAGCTGCGGCGGCGGGAGTGGGTGCGGCGGCGGGGGCGGTTGTGGTGGTGGCGGCGGGTGCTGAACCGCGGATGACCGGGACCTGGTGGAGGGGCCGGGTCCCGGTCGGGGTGACCCGGCCAGTGGCCGGGTCGGGTTCCGTTGTCGAAGGGGTTACCGCAGGTCGGCGAGGGCAGCGTGGACGGCGTGCCCCGCGGCGGGGTCGCCGACCGTGATGCGGGCGCTACCGTCCGGGTAGGCCTTTGCTTTGATTCCGGCGCGGCGCAGGGCGGTGGCCACGCCGGGACCGGGTAGGTAGAGGAAATTCGCGTGGCTGCGAGGGACTTCGATTCCGCAGGCACGCAGGGTCATTCGGAGCAGATCTCGTTCGCGGTTGATGTGGTCGACCCGGTCGCGCAGTTCCGTGCCTGCCGCGTAAGCGGCGCGCACGGCGGCGATGGACGCGGTGGGTGTGCCGAAGGGCAACTGCTGGTGGCGGATTCGTTCGATCAGTTTTCCGCGGCCCACGCAGTAGCCGATCCGCAGCCCGGCCAGTCCGTACGCCTTCGAGAAGGTGCGCAGGATCAACAGATTCGGGTGACGGTGCAGCAGGGTGTGGATATCGAGACGGTCTGCCGGATCGAGGAATTCGACGTAGGCCTCGTCGAGGAGAACCGGTACGCGGTGCGGGATCGCGGCGAGGAAGGAGCGCACCGCCGCCGCGTCGAGGACGGTGCCGGTGGGATTGTGCGGGCGGCACAGCACCGCCAGGGAGGTGCGCCGGTTCACCGAGCGGCGCATGGCCGCCAGGTCCTGATTGCCGCCGGGATCGAGGGGGATCGGGACAAGGGTCATCCCGGCCATCTCGGCCATGATCGGGTAACCGTCGAAAGTAGGTGTGCTGGTGAGAAGTTCACCGCTGCCGAGCGTCCGTATCACCTGCATAGCGACACCGGTGGCCCCCGCGCCGACCACCACGTCGTCGGGCGAGACCCCGAGGTGATCGGCGATGACCCGTGGCAGTTCCTCCGGCAGGAACTCCGGATACCGGTTGGCCTGGGTGAGTACGGAAGTCACCGCCGCCAGCACGGAAGGCAGTGGGGGAAAGGGGTTCTCGCTGAGACCGAGGTCGAACAGCGTGGGTGTCGCCGTGGTGTGGAACCGACGGGAGGGGATCGTCGGTTCCACCAGCTGCACAGTCATCGCGCGGCGCCCCAGCGAACAGCCGCCGCACCGGCGAAGTCGCCCGCGTGCGCGAACGCCGACAGCAACACCACCGACCCGTTGCGCAACCGACCTGCTCGATTCTCCGCATCGAGAGTGACGGGAATGCCCGCGGCGAACAGGTTTCCGCACTGATCGAAGGTATCGGGATGACGTTCGGCGGGCAGCTCCAGCGCGTCGTGCCAGTTGCGCAGGAACAGCCGGTTCGGCTGGTTGGTGACGAAGGTGTCGATATCGCTGCTCTTCACGCCGATCCGCTTGCAGACCTCCAGCGCCACCTCGGGCACCAGCCGATTGCCGCGCGCGAACACCTTGGTGATCTTGGATTCGGAGAAGCTCACGCAGCCCTGACCCTCGCCCGGTTCCCAGTACTTGCGCGGACCGTTCGTGGAGAAGTCCATGTCACCGGCGAATTCGGGATAGGTGCGGGTTTCGATATCGAGGATCGGGCCCGAATCATCCTTGCGCAGCAAGCCGATTCCGCAACCGTCACCGGGCACCGGCGCCTGCGCCAATTTCCGGATATCGGGCTGGGTGAACACCGGGCCCGCGCAATTCTGCGCGGCGACGATCAGCGCGGTCTTCGCCTCGCTGGTGGCCATCATCATCCGGGCCATCGACATCATCTGGACGAACGCCGCGCAGCCGCTGTTGTGCACATCGAGTACCTGCGACGGTCGAGCGCCCAGCCGGCGAGCCAGTTCGGGGCCCGCGCCGAGCACCGGATTGTCGGGCAGTTGGGTGTGGGTGATGATGATGTCGATCTCGGACGCGAGATCGGCGCCGTGACGTTCACGCAGCACGGCGAAGGCCTGCTCGGCCATGTCGACGGCGGTTTCGTCGCGGCCGATGTGATGACGGCCGGTCGGCGAGCGGAACATCACGTTCTTGGCCATCCGCTCCGAGCGGGAGAACTGGGTGAAGTAGTCGGTCGGGACGGGGTCGCCGGGCAGATAGCTCGCGACGTCGACCAGACTCACCTGCGGCATGTTCACTGCATCCACTCCGGCTTGATCGGCAGCCCGTTGGCCGCGCGGTATTCACAAATGGCTTTGAGGTTGTCCAGCTCGAGCTGGTGTCCGGCGGAGAACATCTCCCAGAAGTCGCCGACCCAGACGGGGCGCTTCGGCGGCGCGGTTTCGGGATAGCCGTTCTCGTCGTAGAAGGGGTGCTTGCAGTTGACCCACGTCACCACCGAGCCGGGTTTGTTGAACACCACCTGGGCGTCGACCACCCGCATCAGGTAGATCATCCAGAGGTGCTCGGACTGGTCCCACGCGCAGTGATAGTCGACGGTCATCGCGTCGGGATGGGCGACGGTGCGGGTGAAACACTTGGTCGCGTCACCGAGACGGTCGTAGGACAGCCACAGGCCGGGCTCCTCGGTTTCGGTGAATCCGCGCAGGCTGTAGGTCCATTCCTCGAGCGAGCGGGTGTCGGCGAGGTATTCGTAGACCTCGCGCGGTGGGGCCGCGACGTAGGTCTGCACGGGGCAGTAGTCGCCGAAGATCTGATCGTGCGGATACACCGACCGCAGCATGTCCATGATGATCGGCGTTGTGGTCTCCCGGTCGGAGTTCTCGATGCGGATGACGCCGGGCACCACCTCCTCGGGGATGTCGGACAGGGCCGGCAGGGCGCTGATGGTCACGGGGTGCTCCTGGATGATTCGAGGGCTGACAGGAAGGGGAGAAACGGTGGGACTTCGTCGGGGTCGCAGAGGATTTCGAGGAACGACGGCCCGGTGGCGGCGAAGCTGAGGTCCAGTGCGTCGGACAACCGGGTGGCGTCGGAGACGGTGCGGGCGGACAGCCCGGGGAACATGGCCGCGAGGCCCGCTCCCAGATGTGACGGTTGAAAACGGTTGAAGCTGTAGCGATCCCGGTAGTAGAGCTGTTCTCGGGTGACGCACATGGCGTGCGCGTTGTTGTTGAACACCACGAAGGTGATGGGCAGGTCGTGTTCGATCGCGGTGTGAATCTCCATGCCGTGCATGAAGAACGAGCCGTCACCGGCGATGACGACGGTGCGGTGCGGGCCGTCGGGCGCGGCGCGGCGGGCGAACGCGGATCCGATACCCGCACCGAACGCGTACCCCATGCCGCCCATCCCGAGTGCGACCGTGAAACGTCCGCGCTCGGGTACCCGTAGGTAATGCACCACCGAGGCGCCGGTGTTACCCGCATCGGCGAAAACATCGGCGCCGTCGGGCAGCGCGCGCTGAATCGCCTCGATGACAGTGCGATAGCGCAGGCCAGGGCCTGCCGCTGCGGGGACGGACATCGGCGTGAGCTCGGCGGAGCTGCGGCTTGTTGTCGCGCCTGCCCCGATGTCGGCCAGCAGCGTGGCGATGGTTTCCGCGAGGTCCGTGCTGGTGGCGTGGGTCGCGGCGAGGTACGGAGCGTGCGCGCCGATGCTGAGCACCGGCAGGTCGGCGAGGGCCGCGTCGAGCCCGGCGCGGGCAGTGACCGGCAGACGGGTGCCGACGAGCAGGCAGGCGCTCGCCGCCGACAGGGCTTCGGCCAGCTCGGCATGACCCATGCTGCCCGCGACACCGCAGTAGCCGGGGCCGGTGTTGGAGTACACGTCCTTGGCATCGGGGGCCAAGCCGATGGCGGCGTCGAGCGTGGCGACCAGTTCGGCGAGCTCGGCGCGGGCGTCGTCGCGGGCGACCTGATCACCGGCGATGATCACGACCTTCCCGGTGCGCCGGGCGCAGGTGAGTTCGGTGGCGATGGTGTGCGGGGAAGCCGCTTCCGGGGAAATCGGGGAGGCGCGATCCAGCTGTACTCCATCGGTAACGGCGTCGAACTGTTGTGAGGGGACGGGCATCGATTGCTGCTGAACATCTTTCGGGATCAACAGCACCGCAGGTCCACCACTCTCCGCCGCTGCGATCGCCGCGGCGAGCTGTGCGGGCAGTTCGAGCGGATCGGTCACCCGAGCGCAGTACTTGCTGATCGTCGCGAACAACGCTGCCGCGTCGATGGATTCGGACAGGCCGCTCGAATCCTGGAACGCGCCGAGACCTTCCAGGCTGGTCGGCGGCTGTCCGATCAACGCCAGCACCGGAACCCGTGAGGTGAATGATTCGGCCAGTCCGGCAACGAGATTCACCGCTCCACCGCCGGACGTGGCGGCCACGACGCCCAGCCCGCCGGTGCTGCGCGCATACCCGTCGGCCATGGTCGCCGCGGAGAACTCGTGCTTGGCGACGATGCCGGCCGGTGAACCGCCCGCGTCGAAGATCGCGTCGTAGAGGTCCTCGATATTGGCGCCGTCGACGCCGAAGATCTGGGTGATTCCCCGGTCGGCTACCGTTCGTACCAGGTAGTCCACGACTCTGTCCGGCATCGGCCCTCCTTCTCCGCGACGAAAATGTGACGCCGCAGTGCACCGCGTCTGATGGGGTTACGAGGCGCGCCGAGGGAGAGTTCAGAGGGTGGGTGAAAACCACCCCTTGTGTGTACGTACACATATACGTATAGTGGGTTCATGCCCAACAAGACGATCTACGTAGCCGACGACGATCTCCCCGTGTTCCAGCGGGCGCAAGAGCTCGTGGGCGGAAACCTCTCCAGCACCGTGGTCAGCGCGCTGCGCAGGCTCATCGAACTGGAGGAAGGTCGTGAGGCCGGCTTCGAGGAGGTTGTCCTGCAGGTGGGTCGCGACGGTGTCCGGCAGGTGCGCTTCCAGGGCGTGCTGCTGGGTGAATGGCGCGATGTCGGCGACAAGCGGGTGCTGCACCAGCAGGTCTTCCGCAGCCGCAAGGGCAAGCTCGTGCTCCACACGCACTCGGCGCTGTGGTCGGAATACCCGACCGGGGATGCCGCGGGCGACATGAAGGACTGGAAATACTGGCGCCGCATGTTCGGCATCGGTGACCGGCCGTGGGACTGGGGCGACTACGAGTACGAGATCCTCGACGATCTGAAAGATCTGAAGGATCGCGTGCCCGACAAGCTCTATCGCAAGGTCGAAGACATCACCGCGCACCCGCAGATCGAGGAACTCGACATCTAGCTCCGCCCTCGGGCGAACAACCACACACCGCACACACCAACCGCAGCCCCTGGGGGCTGTGTCGATAACCCATGCACATATTCGCAGCAATGAATGCAATCCTCTGGAAAGGGACGATCATGGTCAACTCGGCCATCACCGCACGCGGTCTCCACAAGGCCTACGGCGACAAAACAGTTCTCGACGGCATCGACATCACCGTCGCCGAGGGCACCGTCTTCTCGTTGCTCGGCCCCAACGGCGCGGGCAAGACCACCACCGTGCAGATCCTCACCACACTGATCGCCGCCGACGGCGGCGAATGCACCGTGGGCGGCCATGATGTGGCGACCGACCGGGGCGGGGTGCGTGAGCTGATCGGCGTCACCGGGCAGTTCGCCGCGGTCGACGAGTTGCTGACCGGCCGGGAGAACCTGCACATGATGGGGGATCTGAACCATCTACCGCGCCGCGAAACCCGCACTCTGGCCGACGAATTGCTGGAACGCTTCGACCTGGTCGAGGCGGCCGACAAGCCCGCGAGCACCTATTCCGGCGGCATGACCCGCAGGCTCGATCTGGCGATGACGCTGGTCGGCAACCCGCGGGTGATCTTCCTCGACGAACCGACCACCGGCCTCGATCCGCGCAGTCGCCGCTCCATCTGGGAGATCATCCGCGGCCTGGTCGACGATCTCGGCGTCACCGTCTTCCTCACCACGCAGTACCTCGAGGAGGCCGACCAGCTGGCCGATCGCATCGCGGTGCTCGACAACGGCCGGATCGTCGCGGAAGGCACTGCGGCAGAACTGAAGCGACTGATCCCCGGCGGCCACATCCGCATCGATTTCACCGATCAGCCCGATGTGGACGCCGCCCAGCGTGCGTTCGGCTCGACGGCGAAAGTGGTCGAGGGCACCGACGGGCTGACCCTCGCCGTGCCCAGCGCCGGCGGCGTGCGTTCACTGCGTGCCGTCCTCGACCTCCTGGATGCCGAGAACATCGAAGCGGGCGGCATTTCCGTGCACACCCCCAACCTCGACGACGTCTTCCTCACCCTCACCGGCCGCGCCACCATCGAGCAGGAGTCTCTGCGATGACCACTCAGACCAAATCCAAGTCCTACGCCGTCGCCGACACGATGACGATGCTGCGGCGCAACATGATTCACGTCAAGCGCTACCCCAGCATGACGTTCAGCATCATCATCATGCCGATCGTGCTGATGCTCGTGTTCAAGTACGTCTTCGGCGGGGCGCTCGAGAAGTCCTCGGGCGGCAGCTATATCGACTATCTGGCGCCGGGCATGATGCTGCTGTTGCCCGCCTACCTGACGGTGTCGGTAGCGGTCTCGATCGCCACCGACGCGAGCAAGGGCATCGTGAATCGCTTTCGGGTGATGGCGATCTCGCAGTCGTCGGTGCTCACCGGGCATGTGCTCGGCGCGCTCATCCAGGCGATGGCGGGCGTTGTCGCGATGACCGCCGTCGCGATGCTGGTCGGCTTCCGGCCGAACGCGAACCTCGTGGAGTGGGTCGGCGCTTTCGGGCTGCTCGCCCTGGTGACCTTCGCCTTCACCTGGCTCGCCATCGCGCTGGGCCTGCTCTCGCCCACCCCTGAAAGTGCCAGCAACGCACCGTTTCCCATCGTGCTGCTGCCCTTCCTCGGCAGTGGTCTGGTCGCTACCGACACGATGCCGGTCGGCATGCGTCAGTTCGCCGAATACCAGCCCTTCACCCCGATCACCGAGACGCTGCGCGGACTGCTGATGGGTACCGAGATCGGCGCCAACGGCTGGGTCTCGCTGGTCTGGTGCGCGGTCATCGCGGGCGGCGGCTTCCTGTGGTCGAAGTCGATCTTCCGCAAGCAAGCGAAGTAGCCTGTCGCGCAAACGGTCCGGTCTCCCCCGCGGAGACCGGACCGTTTCGCGTTCAGACCTGGGCGACCAAGACGGTCCGGCCGGAATCGACCGACGTGATCTCCACTGTGCTGATCGAATCCGGCGGGGCGTCGATAGTGCGATCCACCGTCAGCTCGGTGCCGGGGCCCGCGGGCCACCGGTCGAGTTCGAAGCGCTGCTCACCCGCGGTCACCACCAGCCCGTACGTGCGGGTGTAGCTGGAGCCGTAGGCGCTCGGTGCGTAGCGGCAGGTCATCACCAGGCGCGTGCGGTCACCGTCGCGCACCAGCTTCACCTGCGCGCTCACCGGCGTCTGCTCCACCGCCTGCATCTGCTGCGCCGCGACGATCTGCTCGGTCGGCGTCTCCGAGCGCGCCACGGTGAAGGTCACCGGAATCGCGATCGCCACCGCCGCCGCGGCAGCCGCCACCGCGCTGCCGACATTCACCCAGCGCCGCCGCCGTCTGCGCCGTTCGGCCGCCGCGGCCAGCGACGGGAGCATATCGGGGACCTGTGCCGGAACCGGCTCGGGCGAGGCGATCATCGACAGCGCGGTATCGCGGTCGACCAGGGCGAGCATGCCCGGCATCCCGGACAGCTCGGCGACGGCCTGCCGGCAGTGCGCGCAGTCGAGCAGGTGCGCCTCGTATTCACGCCGCTCGGCGGCGCCGAGCGAACCGAGGACATAGGCCGCGTCCCAGGTGCTGTACTCGTCGGCGAGATCGGTCATCGGTTCGTCACCCCCATCTCCTGTAGCGCCAGTCGCATGGCGCGCATGCCGTAGTGCAAGCGCGACTTCACGGTCCCCGGCGGAATGCCCAGTTCGTCGGCGATCTGGGCCATGCCGAGGCCGCGATAGTAGGCCCGCACGATCACCTCGCGATGGTCCGGGCTCAGCGTGCTCAGCGCGTCGGCGACCAGCCAGCCGTCGAGCGCCCGATCCGACTGGTCGGGGCTCACCTGCTCCGGTGGGTTGTCGGTGCCGAACTCGCGGCGGTGCCTGGCGCTGCGATGCTCGTCGACCGCGAGATTACGAGCCACGGTGAACAACCATGCGCGCGGCGAGGTTTCGGTCTGCTCCAGCACGGCCGGGCGTTGCCAGGCGCGCAGCAGGGTCTCCTGCACGATGTCCTCGGCCCGGCCGGGATCGCGCACCAAGCCGAGGGTGAAACGCCACAGCGCGGGTGCGTGCTCGGCGTAGAGCGCGCGCATCAGTTCGTCGCGACCATCGTTCATCGGCGGCCCTGGTCACTGCTCGTCGTAATTCATATGTCACTCCTGCTCGTGTGAAGGAGTAACGGGATCAGTTGCGTTCGAGTTCAATCGGGTGGGTCGCCAGCAGGGCCAGCGGCAACGGTTGACGGCGCAAGACCGCGGACCACAGATCGTGGCGATCGGTGGCGATCGGATCCGACGGCAGCGCCGAGACCACGATCCAATCGTCGTTGTCGAGTTCGCCGTCGAGCTGGCCCATCGACCAGCCCGCGTAGCCGGCGAAGATCCGGATCTTCTCGACGAGCGGGCCGATCTCGGCGGGGTCGGCGTCCAGATCGACCAGCACCACCCGGCCGTCGACCCGGCGCAGGCCGCGGATCTCGGAGATGTCGACGCCGGCGCGCAGCACCGCCAGGCACAGCGCCGCATCGCGTTTGACCGGGCCGCCGATGTAGAGATCGGTCGGGGCGGCCGCCAAGTCCGCCCAGGCGGGCAGCACATCCACGACCGGGGTCTCGCTCGGCCGGTTCAGCACCACGCCGAGGCTGCCCGCGTCGTTGTGCTCGATCACATACACGACGGTGCGCCGGAAAGTAGGTTCCACCAGGTCTGTCGCGGACACCAGCAGGTTGCCCGCGCGGACGTTCACCGCGGGCTGCCCACGCCGCCGGTCGTCGCCGTGCCCGTCGCGAGTCCGGCGCTCGTCCGGGTCGTCTCCGCCTGCCACCGAGCCATCATCGCATTGGAGCGGCGGTGCGCGCTTCCCGCGGAGCGGATCGAAACCGGAATTTCTTCGTGCGTGGACCCCTCGATCGCCCGGTAGTGTCGCGCTATGCACTCGCCCGAAGTCCTGCTCGACGACAACGACGCTGTGTACGACTACTACCTGCGGCATCAGCAGAACAGGTGGAAGGCGCTGGCCTCGTATGCCGTGCTGGCCCGGCGGTTCCGGCCGCGCGTGATGTTCGCCGAGGGCGCGAAACAACAGTTGAAGGCCCTGATCCGCAGCGGTCGGCCGGTGATCTACGCGATCAACCACCTCTCGACCAGCGACCCGTACACGGTCGCGGCGACGGCGTGGCGCTCACCGCTGCGCTCGAAGATCGGGCGGGTGCGGGTGCTGGCGAAGGACGAGCTCTTCCTCGATCCCGAGCAGCGGCGCAAGGTGGACATGATGGGCGGGATCCCGGTGTTCCGCGGCAAGGATCACGGCATTCGCGCGGTCAATGCCGCAGGTCAGCGAATGATGGATGTGTGCGCGCAGCGGTTGGCCGCCGGTGATCACCTGGCGATCTTCCCCGAGGGGACGTGCAATGAGGTAGATCACACCAAAGTGCAGGCGGTCGGCAGCGGAATCGGGCACATCGCGTTCCGGGCGGCCAAACTGGACGCCGCGCCCGCGCTGGTCGCCATGGGGATGAACTACGGGTCCTATGCGGCCGGTGTCGAACCGACCGCGGCCGAGGTGGTGTCGGGGCTCGCCTACTTCCGGGCGCCGATTCTCGAGTTGCCGCAGCGGCCCGCCGACATCGCCAGGCTCGTCAAAGACGAGCTGCAACTGGCTGTCGACGGGGCCGTCGCGCACTACTGAGGTAGACCGAACAACTCCCTGGCTCGCTGCGGGACGTAGGCGATGTAGTCGGGATGGGTGGTGATGAAATGCAGGACGACCGGGCACATCGGCAAGACGCTGAAACCCTGGTCTCTGCTGGCGTCCAGCGCGGCTTCGACCAGCGTGTTCGCCAGTCCTCGGCCTTCGAATCGGGGGTAGATCTCGGTGTGCACGAGGGCGCGTTCGTCCCCGGTGTCCTGGTATTCGATGTAGCCGGCGGGTTGACCGTCGGCGGTGAGTTCGAACCGCTCGAGCGCGGTGTTGTTGCGGACCTCGGTCGCCATAGGTCGACGCTACCGTGTTCGGGAGGACAACCCACTGAGCAAATGAGAACATGGGTCACTCCCCGACCACCTCCGAGCCGTTGCGCGCCTGACGAAAGGCCGAGAGCGAACGGTCGAGCTCGGAAACGACACTATGAATACACGGAGAGGCGGAACAGATGGCCGGCGAACCGCTTGTCGTGCTCGCTCCCGACAAGTTCAAGGGGTCGTTGACCGCACCGGAGGTTGCCAGGGCTCTGGCCAGGGGAATCGCTCGGCGTGCGCCGAAGGCACAGGTGCGGTGTGTGCCGGTGGCCGACGGTGGTGACGGGATGGTCGACGCTTTCGTGGCGTCGGGGTGGAAGCGGGTCGAGGTCGCCGCGCCCGGGCCTACGGGAGAGGCCTCGACGGCGGTGTACGCGGTGCGGGGCGATACCGCGGTGGTGGAGTTGGCGGCTGCCGTGGGGCTGGTGAAGTTGCCCGGTGGGCGGCTGGATCCGCTGCGGGCCGACACGTACGGGTTGGGGGTCGCCATCGCGCACGCGCTCGACGGCGGGGCGAGGGAGATCGTAGTCGGGCTCGGCGGAAGCGCTTCGACCGACGGCGGGTCGGGGTTGTTGCGGGCGCTCGGGTTGCGGTTGCTCGATCAGGAGGGCCGGGAACTGGCGGGCCGCGGGGATGTGGCCGCGATACTCGAGCAGGTTGTCTCGGTGGATCGAGGTGGGTTGCATCCGGCGGTCGCGACGACGCTGTTCACGCTGGCCTGCGATGTGGACAATCCGTTGCTCGGGCCGGCCGGTGCGGTAGCGGTGTACGCGCCGCAGAAGGGCGCCAGTGCTCGGCAGATGGTGAAACTCGAAGCGGGGCTTACCAACTGGGCGGCCGTGCTGGGCACCGGATATGCCGAGATCGGTGGTGCGGGCGCGGCGGGCGGCACCGGCTTCGGCGCGCTCGCGGTGCTGGGCGCGCAGGTTCGCAGCGGGATCGATGTATTGCTCGAGCTGCTGGAATTCAACGCGCTGATCGACGGGGCCAGGCTGGTGGTCACCGGTGAGGGCTCGCTGGATCACCAGAGCATGCACGGGAAGGCGCCGGTCGGGGTCGCCGCGGCGGCGAAGAAGGCTGGCGTGCCGGTGATCGCGGCGGTGGGCCGAACCCTGTTGTCGCCAGGGGAGATTCGAGCCGCTGGGTTCGCCGCCTGCTATCCGCTCAGCGACCTCGAGCCCGATCCCGCGCGCTCGATCATCGCGGCGGCGGACCTGCTCGAACGCATCGGCGAACGAATCGCCATCGAGCACTTGTGCAGGACACGCTGACGGTTACAGCGCGATTCGGGCGGGCGAAGGCTGCGGGCCGGACGGCCGGGTAGCGGTGGCCAACGCCTCGCGGTTCTCGTCGCCCCAGGTCTCGAGCGGTTCCAGTGCGAGGCGAAGGGCTTCACCCAGCGGGGTGAGCGAATACTCCACCCGCGGCGGGATCTCGGGGAAGATCTCGCGGTGCACCACGCCGGTGCTCTCCAGGTGTCGCAGGTTTTCGGCGAGCACCTTCTCGCTCACGCCCTCGAGCAGCCGCCGGATCTGACCGAATCGCTGCGGCCCGGCGCCGAGCACCCACATCAGGTGCAACTTCCATTTGCCGCCGACGACGTCGATGGCCAGGCTCATACCGCACACATCGTGATCTGCGTCACTACTCAACGTCGCCACACCCTTCTGACCGTATTTCGAACCTCTGGGTAAGCAACCACACCCGAACGTTCGGTCTTCCCGACGATACTCGCGCCGACCACCATGGAAAGCGGCGCCGAACCAACCAGTATCGAGAATCGAAGGGCCACACCATGTCCGAGCAGACCGCTCCCCGTTCCGTTTCCGTTCTCGGCCTCGGCCCGATGGGCCAGGCCATGGTCAGGGCCTTCCTCGAAGCGGGTGTCGAGGTGACGGTGTGGAATCGCAGCACCGCCAAGGTCGATGCCATGGTGGCGCTGGGCGCCAAGCGCGCCGACACCGTCGCCGAGGCCCTGGAGGCCAACGAGGTCTCGGTGCTCAGCCTCACCCACTACGACGCCATGTACGACGTGCTCGGCCAGGCGATCGACCACTTGCCCGGCAAGGTGATCGCCAACCTGTCCTCCGATTCACCGGACAAGGCACGGGCGGGCGCGAAGTGGGTTCGTGAGCGCGGCGCCGAATTCCTCTCCGGCGGCGTGATGTCGGCGGGCGACAACATCGTCCATCCCTCGTCCTACATCTTCTACAGCGGCCCGAAGGCGGTCTTCGACGCGCACGCCGAGCTGCTGCGCCCGCTCAGCCCGCAGGAATACCTGGGCACGGACGACGGCTTGGCCCAGATCTTCTACCAGGCCCTGCTCATCACCTTCCACCCGTGGTTGCTGGCGTTCGACCAGGCGTCGGCGATGATCGCGAACTCCGGCCACAGCATCGACCAGTTCGTACCGTTCGCCGTTCGCTCCGCCGGGGCCTACCCGTTCTTCATCGAACAGTTCGCCGAGGCGAACAAGGCAGGCGGCTTCGCGGAGCTCTCGCACCTGAAGATGATGGACGCGGGCGCCCAGCACATCATCGACGCCAGCGAAGAAGCAGGCGTCGACGCGAGCTTGTCCCACCTCGCCCAGTCGTTCTGGCGCAAGGCCGTGACCGCGTCCGAGGCGACAGGCAAGCAGATCTCGCCGTACGCGTTGTTCCGCGGCGAGGCGTCCTGATGTCGGCTTCGGGCCGAGCGGCCGAGGCGGTCACCGTTATCGGCCTCGGCCCGATGGGGCAGCAGATCGTGCGCACCTACCGCGCCGCGGGTTTCGTGGTGACGGTCTGGAACCGTACCCCTGGCAAGGCCGACGGTCTGGGTGCCCATCGCGCCGAGACGGTCGCCGACGCGGTGGCGGCGGCTGAGCTCATCGTGCTCAGCCTGACCCACTACGACGCGATGGACGAGATTCTCGGCCGCGTCGATCTGACCGGCAAGGTTGTGGTCAACCTGTCCTCGGACTCGCCGCAGCGGACTCGGCAGGGGGCGGAGTTCGTCCGGGCTCGCGGTGGCGAGTTTCTCGCCGGTGGGGTGATGGCGCAGCCGCAAGAGCTGGCCGGGCCAGCGGCGTACATCTTCTACAGCGGCCGACCGGCGGTATTCGAAGCACAACGAGAGTTGTTGCGGCCCCTGGCGGCAATGGAATATCTGGGTGCGGATGACGGCGCGGCCCAGGTCTTCTACCAGGCGATGCTCGCCCTGTTCCTGCCTCTGCTGCTCGGCTACGAGCAGGCGCTGGCGATCGTCGACCGGTCCGGTTCCGAGATCGCTCGGTTCATGCCCTACGCCCAGCGGTCACTGGGCAGTGTCGGCGAGCTGTACGCCGCGTGGGCCGGAATTGCCGAGGACGGGGGTTCGGCCGATCCGGCGTACCTGCGGATGATGGCGGCAGGCGCGCGACACGTGGTGGCGACCGGTGCCGCGGTCGGCTGGATACCGTCCTGGCCGAATCGGTTTCGTCGTATCGGGAGCGAGCTGCCGGTACGTCCGAATCGACGTTCCAGGTATTTCGCGGATGACACGCTGAAACCGTTCGGCACGGTGGTGCCGAACGGTTTCAGGTGTTCACGCGGTCTCGGCGCCCGATCCCAATCTCGGGAACGGCTCGGTGGAGAACACCACTTCCACCGCTACCTCGAAATAGGCCGCGAGCCGCAGGGCCAGGTGCAGGCTCGGGCTGTATTCGCCGCGTTCGAGGTAGCCGACGGTTTGGTAGTGCACGCCGAGCGCTTCGGCCAGGTCCCGCCGCGAGATGCCGCGCTCGGCGCGCAACATCGCGATGCGGTTGTAGATGACCTCAGAAGGCACGCTGCATCGCTTTCTCGCGGCGGACGGCCACGCTGGATCCCGACTCATGGCGGGCCGCTCGCCGCAGCACGATCGGCGCGAGCAACAACCCGACGATCGACCATACGCCGAGTACCGCGGCGGTCTCGAGGTGCCGCCACGACCCGTCGATCTCGATGGCCGCCGCCTCGGCGGGGAGGAGGCCGGAGCGCATGCCGAGGCCGAGCCAATACATCGGGAACAGCTGTGCCAGGCCCTGCACCCAGCCGGGGAGCGCGGTGATCGGGTACCAGATGCCGGAAATGGCGATCAGTCCCATCAGCGGCAGCGTCAGCAGGAAGATGTCGCGGGCGCCGACGATCAATCCGCCCAGGATGGCGCCGATCGGCAGGGTGGCCAGCAGGCCGAGCACGATCACCCACGCCAGCGTGACCAGCCCGCCACCGGGCATCGAGAATCCGCCGACGATCACGGCGCCGATGGTCAGCACCACCACCAGCTGGACGAGTACCGCGGCCGCGGTCGTGCCGATCTTGCCGATGAAGTAGCCGAGAATGCCGTTCGGAATCGTCTTGGCGCGCAACAAGGTGCCGTCCTCACGGTCGAGAGCGAGGACTTCGGCGATGCCGTACAGACCGTTGAACGCGATGATGCCGCCGAGCAGGCCGGGCACCGCGAGTTCACCGAGTGACAGCTCGGTGTCCTGGTAGGTCCGGTCGCGCAGGAAGAAGATCGCGATCAGGAACAGGGTGGGAGTGAGGAACTGGGCCATCAGGCTCGCCCCGTTGGTGTACAGCTGCCGCAGTTCGATCCACATCGCCGCCAGGCCGCCCCTGACCGCTACCAGCGTGGGATTCATCGCGTGACCTCCTGCAGTGAACGAACGGGTTCGGCGGTCGCGTCGGATTCGAAACGGCGGACCAGTGCCATGTAGGTGTCCTCCAGCGACGCGCGGTGCACCTCGAGGTCCTCGATCAGTTCGCCGTGCTGCTTGAACAGTTCGTGGACATATTTGGTCGACTCGGTCGTGGTGTGGACGAACCGTTGGCCGTCGCGGGTCCAGCGCACCTCGGCCTCGCCCGCGGTGGCGGCGCTGAGTTCCTCCGGGGAACCGTCGGCGATGATCCGGCCACCGGCCAGGATCAGGATCCGGTCCGCCAGTTTCGCGGCTTCGTCCAGGTCGTGGGTGGTGAGCAGGACGGTGGTCTCGTCGAGATCGGCCAATCGATGGACCAGATCGTGGAAGTCGCGCCGGGCAGCGGGATCGAAGCCCGCGGTCGGCTCGTCCATGAAGAGCAGTTCCGGTCGGCCGACGATGCCGATCGCCACATCGAGTCTGCGTCGCTGGCCACCGGACAGGGTGGCGATCTTCGCATCGCGCTGTTCGGTGAGCCCGACCAACTCGATGAGTTCATCGGCGTCCCACGGTCTTGTCACGCGGGCCGTTGAATAGGGGCTGTAGTACCCACCCAGATGGCCGAGTAGTTCGGCCACTCGCCATTTCGCGTGGTCACGCCAGGATTGGAGCACCACGCCGATGCGGGCGCGCCAGAGTTCGTCACCGTGTTCGGGATCGGCCCCCAGCACGTCGACCTTGCCGGCCGACCTTCTGCGGAACCCCTCGAGGATCTCGATCGTGGTGGTTTTGCCCGCGCCGTTGGGCCCGAGCATGACGAGCACTTCCCCGCGCTCGGCGTGGAATGTCACATCGTGCAGGACGTCGGTCTCGTCGTACCGCATCCGTAGTCGCGCGACATCGAGAACAGCGTTGTTTTTCGAAGCCATGAGTCCTCCCAGTCATCGACCTTCGATGATATGTAGCATACGTACTACATTTCATTGCGGCAATGCTTCGCCGAAATTGGGCATTTCGGAAACTGTGAGCACTGCTCTTGACTTCGGTTCGCGGAACGCTCATGCTTGTACTCAACAGAGAGCAGTGCTCACGGTTTTAGGAGTGATCGACATGGACAACGCGACCCGCCACCTCCCCCCGACCGGCATCGACCCGATCGTCAACAAGATCGCCAACCTGCTGCCCAAGCTGGGGATCAGCATCATGGGGTCGCGGCTGCTGGCCGTGCGCGGCCGCAAGAGCGGTGAATGGCGCACCACCATGGTCAACGTGATGACGGCCGCCGACGGCGAGCGCTACCTGGTCGCGCCGCGTGGGCACGTCCAGTGGGTGCGCAATCTACGCGTGGCGGGCGACGGCGAACTGCGCCTCGGCCGCAAGACCGAGCGGTTCACCGCCACCGAGGTCGCCGACGCCGACAAGGTGCCGCTGCTTCGGCTGTACCTGGAGAAGTGGGGCTGGGAGGTCGGCAAGTTCTTCGAGGGCCTCACCAAAGACGCCTCCGATGCCGAATTGATCGCTATCGCACCGGGTTTCCCCGTCTTCCGGCTCAGCTAGGGCTTGCTCAAGTATTCGATCGCGGCGGCATAGCCTCGGATACCGAGGCCGGCGATGACCGCGGTCGCGATCGGGGAGACGAACGAATGGTGCCGGAACTCCTCGCGCGCGTGCACATTGCTGATGTGCACCTCGACGATCGGCACCTCCGGGATCACCAGGGCGTCGCGCAGGGCCACCGACGTATGGGTGAGGCCGCCAGGGTTGATGACGATGGCCGACACCTCGCCGCGGGCCTGGTGGATCCGGTCGATCAGCGCGCCTTCGTGGTTGGACTGGAACGCGATGACCTTGCGTTCGAATCGGGCGGCGGTCCGCTCGCACAGTGCGACGACATCGTCGAGGGTGTCGGCGCCGTAGATCTCGGGCTGACGGGTACCGAGCATGTTCAGGTTCGGTCCGTTGATGACGAGGATCGGACCGGTGGCCTGCACGGAATCTCCCATGCAGGCCACTCTATTGGAGCGCTGGCGCGCTCGAGGCGGGTCCCTTCGGGCCCCTGATCTTCCCTCCCTCCGGGCACTCCTTCGTCGCACCCTCCACTCAGTCCAGATCAGGGCGGGCCCCGCCGGAAATTACAAGCCGGTCGGGCCCTCCGAGCGCAGGTCGTCGACCTTGCGCATGGCTTCGCGGAGTTCGGCCAGCCAGGTTTCGGCGTGTTTGCCTGCGAGTTTGACCGTCCAGGCCAGGGCGTCGGCGCGGGAGCGGGCGACGCCCGCGTCGATCAGGGTGTCGAGGACCTGGCGTTCGGGCTGACGTAGACGGGTCATCACGGGGACGGCCAAGTGGGTGAACAGGATCCGTTCACCGTCCACCCGCACGCCCCAGGCGACGCTGCGGCCGTAACGCCGCTGGGCCTCGTCGGCGATCTGCATGCGGGCCGGGCGGGTCGACTCGCGGAAGCGGGCGAGCGCGCCTTCTTTCGTGGCGGTCGGGGTGCTCGAGTCACCGGGGACGGGTAGTTCGCCGACCACGACGATCTCGTCGCGGTCGATCTCGATGTCCACCGGCCCGGTGAACCAGTCGGCGGGCAATCGTCCGGCGAACCAGTCGGGGGCGTCGGCGGGATCGGGAAGGTCGGCTTGCTGCCAACCGCCGGGTCGGCCGAATCCGCGCTCGCGTCGGTCGTTCCGCATGGAGATCACCTGCTATCTGTCTTGCGCACGTTGCGTTGATTACAAGATTACGCCGTTATCGGCGCGATGAATTCCGCTGTGCGTGAACCGGTGCGTATCGACTCGGTAAAGGTGACGCCGTGCGGTTGGAGGGAGACTGCCTGGGTACCCTCGCGTTGAATCGCCGGACAAATGCGAGATCCGCACCACCTGGCGCGGCTGTCGGTACGGTTGACACAGCAGTTGTTGCCGCTTACTGGGCGAGGTTGGAAAACGGACCCTCATCGGGGCGAGATTTCCGGCACAATCGAGGTGTCGAGGTCGGGGAGTATCCCGACTGGCCGGGGCATTGGAGACGGGTCAACTTCCGGTACGGTGGATTTGTTACCGGAGTGGCAAGAGTGAAGAGTGGGCGATATGGATGTGTGGGGATCCCGCCGCTTTCGCGTCCGGGGCGCAATGGCGATCGCGGGGGTTGCGACCCTCGCCATCGCGCTGTGCTCGTGCGGAGTGGGTGGGAAGACGAGCGAGTCGGAGACGGTGGTCCAGCGGTTCACCGAATACCTCGACGATCAGGACTACGGCAAAGCCGCGGACCTGACCTCGTACCCCGCTGCCGCTTCGGCAACCATGAAGCAAATGTTCGAGGGCCTGCAATCGGGCACCGTCGACTATGAGGCGTCGCAGGTCATCGATCTCGACAAGCAGTCGGCGATCTTCAGCATGGAAGTCGCCTGGAACTTCGGCGAGAAGAAGGACTGGACCTACACACTGCAGGGCACCGTCCGCAAGCTCGCCATCGGCTGGCGGATCTCCTGGGAGCCCGCGGTGGTCATGCCGCAGCTGACGAACAACCGCACCGTCAAGCTCGTGCGCACCACCGCGAAGCCGCCGCCCAAGGTTGTCGACCTACCGGGCGAAACGCTGATGACCGAGCAGACGCTCAATGTCATCAAGATCGACCCGAGCCGCACCGGCGACCTCGTCGGCACCACCAACGCGCTCGCCGACGCCATCGAACCGGTCGCGCCCCTGATCACCGGGCCGTCGCTGATGCAGCAGCTGGCAGGCTCGCAGGGTAAGCCGATCATCGCGGTGAACCTGCGCGACGGGGATTTCGCGATCCTGGAACCACGGATGGCCAGGGTGCCGGGTGTGGTGATGGAGAAGCAGCCCAAACTGATCTCGGCGGACCGGCGCACGCGCTCGCCGATGCTCGACGCGCTGCGCGAGGTGTGGCAGGACAGCCTCGAGGCCACCGCGGGCTGGGGTGTGCAGATCTTCGAGGCCGACGGCAGGTTCGTCAACCAGGTGGCCGGATACCAGGGACCGGCCGGGCCGGACATCGCCGCGACGATGGATCAGCGACTACAGCGCGCCGCCGAAGACGCCGTGGTGAGCGCCGGGACCGCGGCGACGGTCGTGGCCATTCAACCCTCGACCGGCGCGGTCGTCGCGGTGGCGCAGAACTCGTACGCGACGGAGAAGGGCCCGATCGCCTTCACCGGACTGTTCCCGGCGGGCGGCACGATGGACCTGTTCCGCACCGTGGCCGCGGCGACCAAGAACAAGCCCCCGCAGGACGTCACCGTGCAGGAGGCGGCCGAGGCGGCCACCGCGCTCGGCGTCGGCGTCGACTTCAAGGTGGCCGGGCTCGACGAGGTGACCGGTCGGATCAGCATGCCCGGACGCAGCACCGAGCAGGTGCGTCAGGGCGCGGGCGCCGACGCGGTGCAGGTGAGCCCCTTCGGGATGGCGATCGCCGCGGCGGCCATTTCCCGTGGGTCGGTGGTGGCGCCGATGATCGAGGCGGGCAAGCCGGGCACCACCGATACCCCGGTTCCCGCGCTGCCCCAGCCCGCGGTCGACCGGCTGCGCGCACTGATGAACGAGGGCATCGGCAAGCCCGAAACCGCCGCACTGCGCGGATTCCGCGATATCACCGCCTTCGCCGCGAGGGGCGGCGCCGACGGCTGGCTGCTGGCGACGATGGGCGATCTGGTCTTCGCGGTGCACATCGCCGATGTCGACAGTGGTGACGCCACTTCACGACTCGCGGCCGTGCTGCTGAAATCGCTGGCGACGCCGGAGCCGTAGAGCGAGAGTTATCACTGCTCAGTGGCTATGAACCCGGTCTCGAAGTCGATCTTGACCGGTTAGGCTACGTCCGTGAAGAGATACGCGCCGTTCGGTATCGATGCTCTATTGGTGATCGTCTTCTGCGCGATCGGGAGGCGCAGTCACGACGAAGCCGTCATCGCCGGTCTGCTGAAAACGGTGTGGCCCTTCGGGTTAGGGCTGATCCTCGGCTGGGTCCTTGCGATCTACCTCGCACGGGATACGCGGTTCGACGCAACGGCGTTGTGGCCCACCGGAATCCTGATCTGGGCGAGCACGCTCGTCGGCGGGATGGTGCTGCGCGCCATCAGCGGTCAGGGCGTCGCACTGAGTTTCATGATCGTCGCGGCCTGCGTCCTCGCGCTGTTTCTCTTGGGCTGGCGCGCCGCGATACGCGCGCTGCGGTGACACCGATCGATGGTGAGCACATGGGTAACTCACCGGGTACGGGCTAACCCGACTCCATTGTTCCGTCGGCCGCGTCCCCGGATTCCCCGCGCCTGCGTCTGGCTTGAATACGCGGAGAGGCGGAATAGAATTCCTGCTCGTACTCTTCGTCGTCGGCCTGTGGTGTGCGGAACAGGAACGCGAAGACGATCCAGCCGACCACGGCGACCAGGATGAAGCTGACCAGCCGGTACACGAACGCGGCCGCGACGGCCTGCGCGGCTGGCAGTCCCGCGGCCGCGGTGAGACTGTAGATCAGCGTCGCGTCCACGTAGACGATGCCGCCCGGCGCGAACGGAATCGACCCCACCGCCTTGCCCGCCGCGAACGCGATGAGCAGCCCGGACAACTTGGGATCGGCGCCGATCGCGTAACAGGCGGTGCCCAGACAGGCCACGTCGGCGAACCGGTGCACCAGCGCCCACACCCCGACCAGCGCCGCGTCCTTCTTCCCCAGATCGACCGACTCGAGCTGCGCCCGGATCTCGGCCAGCTTGGCGATGCCGTGATCAGCGGGCTTCTTCCGCAGCCGATTGACCAGCGCGAGCACCCGCCGCAGCATGGCCTCGAGCGTGCCGGGATGGCGGGCGAGATAGTTGCCGACGAACAGGACCAGGGCGAGGACCACCAGCGAGACGACGAATTTGAAGCCGATCCCCTGTCCGACCAGCGCGGCGCCGGCGATCCCGAGCAGCGCCAGCCCGGCGGCGGCGACCACGCCGGAGAAGACCAGCTGCCAGGAGGCGACGATCGGGCTCGCGCCCCAGCGCCGGGTCTGGCGGTAGGTGAACGCGGTGGAGAAGACCTGGCCCGCGGGCAGCGTCAGCGACATCGCGGTCGCGCCGTAGACCACCGATACCGATTTCCCCTGGCTGACGTCCACCCCGCCCGCGTGCAGCAGCTGTTTCTGCACCCGCCCGAATCCGCTCATCGACATCGCCTGCAACACGATGCACAGCAACAGCCAGCCCCAGTGGATCTCGGTGAGCGTGCGCCAGGATTCGTGCAGGCGGGGCCACAGATACACGCCTTCGCCGACGAGCAGCGCGAGGATCACCGCGCCGAGCACCCACTTGACCCACCGAAAGCGGCGGCGGCGCTCGGCCGGTGCCCCTGCTAGGTCGCCGTCGGCCGTCACGGTCTCAGCCTAACGAACGCATCTGTTCTTCCTCGTCCCCGCGCGGCGCGGCGATCGCTGACTTCGGCCAGGCCAGGCGGGTTTTTCTGCGTCTGCCGCGCAATTGGACCTCGTCTCCGGTTATCCAATGTTCTTGCTCGCTTTCGTCGGCGAAGTAGAGCGCGCTGCCCGAAGCGAGAACGCGGCCGGGATGATCTTTGGCCAATTCGGTGAGTCGTGACGCCTCGTTGACGGGGTCGCCGATCACGGTGTATTCGAAACGATTTGCGGCGCCGATGTTTCCGGCCACTGCCAGGCCCGCCGAGACGCCGATGCCGATGTCGAGGCTGGTCACCTCACGCAGGGCCTCGCGCAGATCGCGGGCCGCGGCGAGGGCGGCACTCGGCGCGTCGGGGCGATCCAGCGGGGCGCCGAAGATGGCGAGCGCCGCGTCGCCGACGAACTTGTTGACGAAACCGTGGTGGCTGTCGATCACATCGACCACCACCCGGAAGAACTCGTTGAGCAGGCTCACCACCTCGGTCGGCGGGCGTTCTGCCGCGGCGGCGGTGGAGCCCACCATGTCCACGAACAGCACCGCGACGAATCGGGTCTCACCACCGAGTTCGGTGCCGTAGTCCAGTGCCCGCTGCGCCACGTCCTCGCCGACGTGCTGGCCGAACAGTTCCTGCAGCTTGCGGCGCTTGGCCGCCTCGTCCATCATCCGGTTGAAGCCGACCTGCAACAGCCCGATCTCGCTGCCGTCGTAGACCTCCACCTGCACGTCACGCGAGCCGGCCTGCACCCTGTTGATGGCTTGGGACAACTGCCGCACCGGGTCGGAGATCGAGGAACCGGTCAGCATCGACAGCGCCAGCGCCTGCAGGATCACCACGCCACACAGCAGCAGGATCGAGATCGCGAGCGACTTCGCCGAGAACTTCACGTCCGAGGAGATCTGGGTGACGCACAGCAGCACGATCGCGATGGTCGGCGCGAAGGTGCCCATGCCCCAGGTCATCGCCATCCGGGTGCCGACGCCGGGGGTCAGCGTGTGGTCGAAGGTGCCCTCGGTCAGCGCCTCCGCGGCGACCGGGCGCAGGATGCGTTCGCCCAGCATGTAGGTGAAGCCGAACACGATGGTGGCGGCCATACATTCGGTGACGATCACCGCACCCGCCAGCTCGGGCGATTCGGTGATGATCAGCGCGGCCAGGATCCCGCCGCCGATGATCCACAGCACCAGGTGCACGATCGACTGCCGCAGCGGCACGTGCAGGGCCGCCATCTGCTCGCGTCTGCTCGGTGGACCGCCGCGCATCTGCCAGCGCATCACCGGCCGCAGCATGAGGGCGGCGGCGAAGATGCTCAGCACCGCGGCGACCCCGAAAACGAGCAGCGGCGCGAGCAGACCGGTCTGGCGCACCCCACCCGGATCGCCCTCCGGAACCGGCAGGCCGTATTGGATGAAGGCCCACACCAGCACCGCGCCGAAGGCGTTCGCCAGCAGCACAGACGTCAGATACAGCGGCCAGCGCGTTCGCATGGTCTGTTTGACCGCTTCCAGGGGCGCCGACACGCCTGCCAATCTATCTGACCACCTAGCCAGGTGATCAGGACAGGCGACAGGGTGGGCATTATCGCACCGACATTCGCCCATTACCGGGTGGAAATCGAGGAAGCCCCGTCGCCATTTCACAGTAATTCACTCTTGCTATGTGTGAAAGATGCTGACTGACAACATAATTCGCCGAATCATGCAATTGCGTGGCCGGTGAACCGTGTGCTAAACAGTGGACCGTCGGCGGGCGAATCCGCTGCATATCTATCTACTTGGGGAGATTCCATGCGCACTCTGCGCGTTCTGGGTGTTGTCGCGGCGGCAGCCGGCCTGATATTCGCTGGTGGCGGCCTCGCTTCCGCTGCCGATGCCACGAGCACCGGCTCGGCCGAGAGCATCTTCCCGGCGCTGAACAGCGGTAGTGCCAAGCCCAGCGGCACCTCCCCGGAGGCTGTCGGGCCGCCGGAAGGCACACCGCCGAGCTACACCGTTCCGGGCTTGGCCGGACACTGACATGCGGGTCTGTCGATAGGCAGGCGAACGCCCGGTCCCCTCGACCGGGCGTTCGCCTGTAGGGGAGAACTGTGGTCAGAACCTCTTCCCGAGGCGCCGCACGAGCACCGATCCAGCGTTCGGACCGATAGGCTCTCTCGAGTGACCGACCAGAAGGTAGATTCCGGGACCGCGTCAACGCCGTGGCGCTCGGACGCCGAGGCAGTTCATCCCCTGGTCCGTAAAGCCGCGGCATGGAGTTGGCGGCTGCTGATCATCTTCGGCGCGTTGCTCGCGGTCGGAATGCTCGTGCAGAAGTTCGCCACGGTGGTGATCCCGCTGGCCATCGCGTTGCTCGCCGCCGCGCTGCTCGCGCCGATGGTCGATTGGATGCAACGGGTGGGGATTCCGCGCTCGCTCGGCGTGTTCGTCGCGCTGCTGGGGTCGATCGGTCTGCTGGCGGGGGTGCTGACCTTTGTCGTCGAACAGTTCGTCGACGGTGTGCCGGGGCTGTCCAACGAGGTCACCAACAGCGTGCACAAAGTGCAGGACTGGTTGATCAACGGTCCGCCGCATCTGAGCGATCAGCAGATCCGCAGCGCGGGCGACACCATCGTGCGCACCATTCAGGACAACCGCGAGAGCCTGACCAGCGGCGCGCTGACCACCGCCACCGCCATCGGACATATCCTCACCGGCGCGTTCCTGATCCTGTTCATCCTCATCTTCTTCCTCTACGGCGGAGATCAGATCTGGAACTTCATCACCCGGATCATCCCCACCGTGCACCGCGAAAAGGTTCGCACCGCCGGTGAATTGGGCTTCGGGACGCTGGTCGGTTTCGTGCGCGCCACCGTGGTGGTGGCCGCGGTCGACGCCATCGGCATAGGGGCCGGGCTCGCGATTCTGCATGTGCCGCTGGCCTTGCCGCTGGCCTCGCTGGTGTTCATCAGCGCGTTCATCCCGATCATCGGCGCGTTCTTCGCCGGGTTCGTCGCGGTGTTCATCGCGCTGGTCACCAAGGGTCTGGTGACCGCGCTGATCGTGCTCGGCATCATCATCGCGGTGATGCAGCTGGAAGGCCATGTGCTGCAACCACTGCTGCTCGGGCGGGCCGTGAGCATCCACCCGCTGGCCGTGGTGCTGGCCATCACCGCGGGCTTGGTCGTCGGCGGGATCGCGGGGGCACTGCTCGCCGTGCCGTTGATCGCGGTGGGTAACACGGCGATTCGCTATCTGCTCGCCGACAGCCCGGAGGAGGCCTTCGGCGAGCTGGTCGCCACCGAGGAGCGAAAACGGTTCACCGCCGAACCCGACAAACCGGAGCCGCCGGGCCGCTTCGACGTGGCGAAGCGGCTGCGCATGGAAGAAGCCGAGTCCGGCGATGCGGACCCACACCGCTGAGCTGAGCTCGGCCGACGCCGCGACCGCGCCACTGTGGCGGGCCGCGCAGGCGTTTCGTCTGGTCACGCTGCTGTACGCGATCGGTCAGCAGATCGCGTCGGTGTCGTACTACGAGCATCCGCGACTGAGCTGGATGCTGATCGCGGTGATGGCGATCTGGTCGGGCAGTTCGGCGCTGCTGCTGTCGCAGTGGTACTTCCCCGAGGCGACCAGGAAGATCCGCGGCTGGGTGGTGTTCGGCGACCAGGTGGTGACGATCGCGCTGATCGCCTCGACTCGGCTTGTCGCGGACTACGATTGGTACCACGGACATCAGACCCTGCCGACGACGTTGTGGATCGCGAACTCGGTGATCTCGATGGCGATTCTGCGCGGACCTGTCGCGGGTGTTGTCGCGGGACTCGCCATGTCGGCGGTCGTGGTGACCGTACGGGATCAGTGGGGACAGGACGTCTGGGGCGACGCGACCGCACCGGTACTCGTTTCGGTCGGGTTGGCGCTCGGATTGGCGGCCAATACCGCTCGACGGGCACAGGGGCAGCTCGAGCGGGCATTGCGGATCACGGCGGCGGCGCAGGAGCGGGAGCGGTTGGCTCGCGAGGTGCACGACGGGGTGTTGCAGGTGCTCGCGTTCATCAAACGGCGTGGTGACGAGATAGGCGGGCCCGCACAGGAACTCGCGCGACGGGCCGGGGAACAGGAGGTGGCGTTGCGGGTGCTGTTGTCCGAGCAGGCGGAGCTGCCCGACTCGGGTTCGGGCGAAGTGGATCTGCGGCCACTGCTGACCGCGCACGCCACACCGAAGGTATCGGTGGCCACGCCGGGCGATCCGGTGCTCGTAGGACGGGTAGTCGCCCAGGAGATCGCAGCGGCGGTGAACACCGCGCTGTCGAATGTCTCGTTGCACGCCGGCCCCGACGCGAAAGCCTATGTGCTGCTGGAAGACACCGGTGACGGATTGGTGGTGAGCGTGCGTGACGACGGCGTCGGCATCGCGACGGGACGGCTGGAAGCGGCCGAAGCCGAAGGGCGGATGGGGGTTTCGCGGTCGATCATCGGCCGGATCGAGTCGCTGGGCGGTAGTGCCGAGTTGTTGACCGAGGGTGAGGACCTCGGTACCGAGTGGGAATTCCGGATTCCGCGCCACCCGGCGCGCTGAAAAGAGGAGTTGGGCGATGCCGGTGATTACGGTGATGGTGGTCGACGACCATCCGATGTGGCGTGAGGGCGTTTCTCGCGATCTCGCCGAAGCCGGTTTCGAGGTGCCTGCCACCGCGGACGGTGTCGGCACGGCTTCCCGCCGGGCCGCGGCCGTGCAGCCGGACGTGGTGTTGATGGATATGCAGCTCACCGACGGGAACGGGGCCGCGGCGACCGCCGAAGTGCTGCGGGTGTCGCCGCACAGCCGGGTGCTGGTGCTGTCGGCCTCGGCCGAGCGTGACGATGTGCTCGACGCGATCAAGGCCGGGGCCAGCGGGTACCTGGTGAAGAGCGCGTCAGCCGCCGAGCTGATCGACGCTGTCAAGGCCACTGCCGCTGGTCAGCCGGTGTTCACGCCCGGCCTGGCCGGGTTGGTGCTCGGGGAGTATCGGCGCATGGCGACCGCACCGCCGGCCGCTGATCAGCCGCATCGGCCGTCGTTGACCGAGCGGGAGACCGAAGTGCTGCGGATGGTGGCCAAGGGGTTGTCGGCCAAGCAGATCGCTACTCGATTGAATCTCTCGCACCGGACCGTGGAGAACCACGTGCAGGCGACGTTGCGCAAGTTGCAGCTCGCGAATCGGGTCGAGCTCACCCGCTACGCGATCGAGCAGGGACTCGAGTAGCCACAGTGATTAGGGGTTTGCCCTGATGTGCTCGGCGGGGGTGTCTGGTTACCCTCGATGACATGGGCGGTCCTGAATCCCTCTTCGTACCCGGCGCCGCGACGGCTGGTCCCGTCGGTGACCGTGAGCTGCGTGTTTCCGATGCCGAACGTGAGCATGTCGGTCAGCTGCTGCAGCGTGCCGTCGGGCTCGGCATGTTGTCGCTCGGGGAGTTCACCGAACGGATGGATACCGCGCTGGCCGCCAAGACCCGCGGTGAACTCAACGCCGTGCTGGTAGACCTGCCCGGTATGCGGGTGGCGGGCACACCGCAGCCCGCCGCTATGCCGCGTCCACGACACATCCCGGTTCCGGCCGGTGGGTCGAATCCGAGTGCGATCCGCAGCCGGTTGTCGGGGGTTCATCGACGCGGGCCGTGGCAGGTGCCGCCGGTGCTGCATCTCAACAACCTGATGTCCGGTGTGACCCTGGACTTCACCGAGGCGGTGATGCAGACGCAGATCGTGGAAATCCAGGTCGACGACTACTGCACGAGCCTCACCTTGCTGGTCCCCGCGGCGGCCACCGTCGACCTCAACGGTCTCGATCTGGTGGGGTCCTCGGCCAACAACAAAGTCCGTACGGGGCCGCCGATCGGACCTCTGCACCTTGTCGTGCACGGACGTATCCGGTTCGGGTCGGTGACGGCGAAGTATCCGTTGATGGTGCAGTGGCGACGGTTTCTGGGGTCATGACCCCGGGTAGTCGGGGAGACATAGAGGGCTACCCGGGCTGATTCGGGTAGGAACCGGGGGCTGACGGGGGTTTCTACTCATGTTCGGCGGGTGTCGGGCGCCGACGATGGGGATATGAGTACCGCTATTGATCCCGCGCTCGTAGCGCGGCTCTCGGGGGAGTTCACCGCGCTGGGCGCCCGGATGGGTCAGCTAGGGGGCGATCTGGACGTGCTTTCCGCGCAGTTGCGGGCCGAAGAAGCGCTGCGCGAAGGCGAGGTGGTGCCCCCGACGTCGAGTGCGGCTGCTGTGGGGCCTGGGCCTGTTGCGGGGCCTGCATCTGTTGCGGGGGCGCCTGCTGTGGGGCCTGCGCCCGTTGCGGGCCCGCCGACTGTTGCGGGCTTCGGGCCTGGTCACGGCGGTCCGCCTCGGGGCGCTGACCTCGGTCGGGCGGGGTGGGCAGGTGGTGGCCACACAGCGACCTACGCGCCGGCGCCGGGAACGGCTGTGCCCGTGGGCGAGGGGCAGGGGCGTCAGGTTGGGTCCGGGTGGGGGCAGGGAACTTATCCGGCTGGTCGACCCTTCGCGCCGATGCCGATGCCGATGCCGATGCCGATGCGGGGTCCGGCGCGCGAGCCTCGGGTGCCGTGGTGGCAGCGGGAAGGGGTGATTTCGCGGGTGCTGGCGGTGGCCGGGGTCGGGGTGACCTTGGTCGGCGTGCTGATGCTGTTGGTGTTGGCCGCGCAGGCGGGGTTCTTCGGTCCGATAGCGAGAGTCGTCGCTGGGGCCGCTCTTTCGGTGGTCCTGGTCGGGCTCGGGTGGCGCGTTTTCGGTCGGCCTGGTGGTCGGGTCGGTGGAATCGCGTTGGTGGCCACCGGTATCGCCGGGTTGTACCTGGATGTTGTTGCGGTGACCGGGTATTACCGGTGGGTTCCAGGTGGGGTGGGGCTCGCGGTGGCGCTGGTGGTGGCGTTGATCGGGGTGGGAATCGCGATGCGGTGGCAGTCGCAGCCGTTGGCCGTGGGGGTTGTGGTGGGGGCCGCGGTGCTGTCGCCCGCGTTGACCACCGAGTTGATGCTGCTCGGGTTCCTGGTGGTGTTGCAGGCGGCCGGGGTTCCGGTGCAGATGCGCAGGGATTGGCCGGTGCTACACGTGGCGCGCACTGTGCCGGTGGTGCTCGCCGTGCTGGGGATGGTGGCGTTCAGCGGGATCGAAGGGGCGATCTCCGGCTCGGAGGCGCAGCAGCGGCAGGGTCTGCTGGTTGCCGCGATCGCCTGTGCGGTGGTCGGACTGGTCGGCACGCTGCTCGCCGTGCGGCGCAGGCACGATGACATCACCGCGAGCATCACGATCGCGCTGACCGCACTTCCGGTGCTCGCCGTCGCCGTACTGTTCGACCGAATGGTGAGCGCCGCGATCACCGCGGTTCTGGCCGCTGTCCTGCTCGGCCTCGCGGCCACCGCGCTGATTCCGCGCCTAACGGGAGTGGGCCCCGCCGCGACGCCTCCCCGCCCCGCGAATGCTCCCGATGCCGAGGATGTTCGGCCTGTCGCAGTGTTGCGGATCGCGCGGCACACGGCGCTGGTGGCGGGGCTGACCGGTGCGGTCGCCCTGTTGCAGACCTGCGCCATGGCGGCGGGCGGTCACCCTCGGCTGCTTCCGACCCTGCTGTTCGCGGTCGGTCTCGCGTTCCTCGCGGTGGCGGCCGCCAGTCGCACCCGGGTGGCCGCCGGGCTCGGTCTCGCCTTCGCGTTGCTCGGTGGGCTGGTGATGCTGGCGATCGCTACGCCGGAAACGCTGGCACTGCAAGGGCTTGCGGTGCGGGAACTCGATGTCGCGACGGCAGTGGCGGCCGTGGTGGGGCTGGGTGCGGCGGCGATGGTGGCGTGGACCGTGCCACGGTTGCCGCGGTGCGACGATCCGGCGCTCGTCACCGGAGTGTGGATCGCGGTGAGTATCGCGGGGTTGTACTACGTGCTGGTCGCCGCGGTGTCCCTCGGCGTATCTCTCGGCGGCGCTGATGGTTTCATCATCGGGCACAGCCTCGCGACCATCGTGTGGATGGTGGTGGCCACCGGCTCACTGTTCTACGGTTTGCGTCGTCTCGCCAGTTCGCCCGCCGTGGCGAAAGTCTGCCTGGTGTCCGGCCTACTGGTCGCCGCGGCCGCACTGGCGAAATTGTTCCTGTTCGATCTGGCGACTCTGTCCGGCCTGGTCCGCGTCACCGCGTTCCTGGCAGTCGGAATCCTGTTGCTGCTCACCGGAACCCGCTACGCACGTGCCTTCGCCGAGGCCGCACCACCGCCCCGAGCCTCCTAGAAACGGCGAACCGGCGGGGCTCGAAGGCCCCGCCGGTTCCCGTGCGCATCAGCGCGGCGAACCTCAGTCGTCCTCGCGCCGGCGCAGCAGTTCGTTCACGCTGACCGTCCGGCCCTCACTGCCGTGGTGGCGACCCTCATCCGCAGCCGTTCCGCGGCGGGACGAGCGCAGCTGAGCCATCCAGTTCTCGATCTCGTTGCGGGTGTCCTCGGGGGATTCCGATCCGGTGGAACCAGTGTCAGCGGTGGCGGATTCCGGCGATTCTTCGTTCGAAGGCTCCGAAGGTGACGCGGCAGACGTCGGAACAGCGGTGAAACCGGAAGGCGCCTGCCACTGACCGGGGGTGCCGATCTGGTCGGCCGCCGGTGCCTCGTCGACCGGTTCCCCACCGGTGGCCGATGTTTCGCCGGTTGTCGAATTCGGCTGCCGGGGCGAAGGCGCGGTCTCGCGCTGGACCTCGGTGAATCCGGGCGGTGCCACCTGCGGGCGCACCACGTCTGCCGGTCGAGCCGAATCCGGCCGGTCGCCGGAGGTATCCACGACAGGGCGATCACGGCTCACGTCCTCGGCCGAGGACGGCGTGACCGGCGAGAAGCGAGGCCCGCTGTCCTGATCGGACGGGTTGAAACCGCGTGGCGTGCCGGGGCCCGTCATACCGTTGTTCCACGGGGCGCTCGGCTGCGGTTCGACCGGTACCGCGGTGCCGAAGACGCTCTGCGGCGGAATCGGCGAATCGGGTTCCGTTTCCGCGCGAGCCGCGGTACCCGGGTACGGCTCGGCGCGATGCGCGCCGGGGGCCGCCGTGAAGTCGGGGCCCGCGGGCTCGGCTTCACGCGGGCGCGAATCCGTCTCGCGCACTGCGGGATCGGCCTGGTCGGCCGGACGGCTCGGCTCGGCCGGAGTGCCCGGATCGGGTGCGGGGGAGTCGGGCGCGACCGGCCTGAGATTCGACGCGGTCACCGGGCTGAATCCGTTGAAGGTGCCGCTCGACGGGGTCTCGCTCGGATGAGGCGTCTGCGGCGCCGCGGTCGGCGGCGTGTTGACGATCCTCGGCGCCGACGGCGGGACGATCCCCCGGGGCGGCGGGGTCGCGGTGTTCGGCCTGGCCGGCGGCACGATGCTCGGCCGCGGCGGCGAATCGGCTGGGGGAGTGCCGAATCCGTTTCCATCGCCGGTCTCGTTGGGTGTCGACACCCGAGGCACCGGCGGAGTCTCGCCGATCACGCCGGAGGTGTACCCCGACGGCGGCTGTACGCGTTCGGAGCCACGCGGCGGAACACCGGTGACGATGCCGGGCAGATCGAGGCCGGACCCGTTGTCGACCGGTTCGGGACGGGAGATCGAAGGGCCACCGGGGGTTTCGGCGGTGCCGTTCGTGTGCCCGCGCCCGTTGGTGGGGCGAACGGCGCCGCCGGGGCCGGTTCGGGGATCGCCGAGGTCGGCGAGAGGTACGGGGGGTATGCCGAAGCTCGGCCCCGAATAGCCACGGTCTTCGTCCTCGGCGGTATCCGGGGTCGAATCGTCATGTCCCTGAACGGGATTCGGCGTATTCGGCTTCACGATCGGAAGCACCTGGGTCGGCTCGCCGGACACGTACATCGGCAGGTCGGGACCGGAGTCCTCCTGCTTCGCGGGCTCTTCCTGATCGGCTTTCGCGGGCGTACCCGGCTTGACGACCGGCAACTCCCGCGTCGGCTCACCCGAGGACAGCATCGAGGCGCGGGGGCGCGTCGGATCGGGTGACATCGGCTGGCGCGGACGAGTGGGCTCTGAGGGTTCGGCGTCGGTGATCTTGTCGATGCGCTGGGTCGGGGCCTCGGCCTCGATCTCGGCGACCGTGCGCGGCCTGCGCGGGGTGCGGGCCAGCTTGGAGTCGGGGACGGCCGTCATCTGCATGGTCGGCGGGTCGGTGATCGGGGTTGTCTTCACCAGGTCGACCACGCCACCGTGTTCCGGGCGCTCGTCGTCGAGGATGGGTTCGCCTAGGCCGATCTTCTCCTGGATGCGCTTCATCCACTTCGGCGCCCACCAGCAGTCGTCGCCGAGCAGCTTCATGATCGCCGGGACGAGCAGCATGCGCAGAATGGTGGCGTCGATGAACAGCGCCGCGATCATGCCGTAGGCGATGTACTGCATCATCACCATGTCGGAGAACGCGAACGCGCCGGTCACCACCAGCAGAATCAGGGCGGCAGCGGTGATGATCCTGCCGGTTTGGGCGGTGCCGATCCGCACGGCTTCGGTGGTCGACGCGCCTTGGGCACGTGCCTCCACCATGCGGGAGAGCAGGAAGACCTCATAGTCGGTCGACAAGCCGTAGATGATCGCGATGATCAACATCAAGACCGGTGCGCTGATCGGCTGTGGTGTGAAGTTCAGAAGTGTGGCGCCGTTGCCGTCGACGAAGATCCACGTGAGGATGCCGAGAGTCGCACCGAGACCGAGCGCGCTCATCAACGCGGCCTTGATCGGCAGTACCAACGAACCGAACGTCAAGAACATCAGGATCGTGGTGGTGACCAAGACGAGCAAGATCATCCACGGCATCAGGGCCAGCAGCGTATCGATACTGTCGGCCATCAGTGCGGGCTGACCGGTGACGTACATCGTGACGCCGTCGGGTACCGCGATCGAGCGCAGGTAGTCGATCGTCGGCTCGGCGTTGTTGGTGGGATCGAGCAGGGTCGCCGAGGTGCGGAACACCTCGGGGTTGGTCGGCGACTTTGTCGGCACCTCGAAGGGGCCGACCAGCCCGGGCGCTTGGTTGGCTTCCTTCCAGACCTTGCCGATCGCGTTGGTGTTGTCCGAGACGAAGACCAGCTGGATCGGGTCGGTCTTCTTCTGCGGGAAGACTTCGTAGAAGTGCTCGAGTGCGGACCGGGTCGGATTGTCCGGCGGGAGGTACTTCTCGTTGATACCGCCGAACGACAGATCCTTGACCGGGATGATCAGCAGGAGCAGGCCGATCGTGATCGGGATGGCGATCTTGAGTGGATGCCGCATGACCCAGCGGGTCATGTTGCCCCAGAAGCCGTTCTCGACCTGCTCGGCGGTCTTGGTCTTGCGGAAGCGCTTGAGACCGAGCATGTCGACGCGCGGGCCGAGCACGGCCAGCATCGCGGGCAGGATCGTCACCGCCGTCAGTGCCGCGAGGGAGACGGTGGCGATGGTGCCGTAGGCGACGGACCGCAGGAAGCCCTGCGGGAAGATCAGGATGCCGCCGAGGCTGGCGATAATCATCGTCGCGGAGAACACGACTGTTCGCCCAGCGGTCATCACCGATCGCCGAACGGCGGCGCGCGTGCTGTAGCCCTCGGCTATTTCTTCACGGAAACGGCTGACGATGAACAGGCCGTAGTCGATCGCGAGACCGAGACCGATCATCGAGACGACACCGGTGACAAAGGAGTTGACCTCGGTGAAGTTGGTCAGCACCATGACAAGGCCGGTTGCGCCGAGGATGGTCAGACCACCGATGATCAGTGGCAGGGCGGCCGCGACGATGCCGCCGAAGATGAAGAACAGCAGGATCGCCACCGCGGGAATGGCCAGCACTTCCATCCGCTTGGAGTCGTGCGTGATGGTGTCGTTGAGCGTGACCGCGATGGCCTGCAGGCCCGAGACCTCCACGTCGACGCCGGGGATGTAGAAGACGTCCGCCACGGTGCGGTAATTGGCCATCATGGTGGTGTCGTTGTCACCGGCGATGGCGATCGACGCGAACGCGTGCTTCTTGTCCTTGGACCCGAACGCAGATGGCACGGCCTGCGCGTCGCCCACCTTCCAATAGGTGGCGTTGATCTTGGCGATCTGATCGGGGTATTTGGCGACGACCCCGGCCAGGCTGTCGACAACCTTCTTCGAGAACTCCGGATCATCGATCGTCTTGCCCTCAGGAGCGTTGTACATGACGATCACGTCCGCCAAGTGGTCGCGCCCGTATGACCCGTCGGCGATCTGCGCGCCCTGCACCGACTCCGAGCCAGGATCGAACCAGCCACTCTGGCTCAGTCGAGGGCCGAGCCCCATGCCGTAGGCGCCCAGCGCCAACATCGCCGCACCGACGACAACGATGACGGCGAAGCGGAAACGGTAGACCAGATCGCCCCAGCGGGTGAACACTTAAGCGACTCCTTGACCAGGGCGAGAAGTGAGTAGCGCAGACAGCGGCCGGAACGGCTGCAGCCAAGCGCCCTCGTCGGGCAGCGACTCGAGACTCACCCGCGGTAGCGGTTCGCGGAACACGCCGGGGATGTCCTCGAGGTCGACGAACCCGAGGGTATCCGAAGTGACCGCCCAACTCGCGTGCTCACGGAATCCGAGCACCTGAGCTGGGATTCCCTTGGCCGCGATGGCTTCCAGAGGTTCACGGAAGGCTTGGCCGTCGGCCGAGGCGACCATGATGCCGGCTAAACCACCGTCGCGTTGACGGGCCGCGATGTGCGCGAGCATATCGGCGTCGACATCGGAGTCTTCGTCGATCTTGGGCTTGGCGAACACCGCGAAACCGACATTGCGCAGCGCTTCCACCCACGGGCGGACCACGTCGGCGGTGCCGGGCGCGATATTGGTGAAAACGGTGGCCTCGGCCTCGATGCGCCCCTTGGAGGCGACCGAGATCTCGGCGGTGCGGGCCAGCAGCCAGCGGCCGAGGGCGTCGAAGCGGGGGCGATAAGCGGCTGTGGGACGTCCACCGAGGATGGCGCCGAGCCCCATGTCGAGGTTCGGCGCGTCCCAGACCAGCAGGACGCGTCGAACCTCGGAACCGCTCAACGCCTCGGAACCGGAGCCTGCCTGGGTGGGCACCGGCATCTCGGGGGCGATCTCACTCACGCTCATCTGTCGATCTTCCCCCATATGAACTCGTTGATGGCGCTACCGGCACGCAGGCCTTTGCCTTCGAACTTGGTGACGGGCCGTTCGAAACCGATCGGCGCGGTAGTGCGGTTGGCGGCGCTGTCGCCGCCGGTGGTGTCGTTCAGGCCGGTGAACAGCGGTTCCTTGGAGCCTACTTCGAGAATGTGTTCGGCGTAATCCGCGTGGTCGGTGGCCACGTGCAGCACGCCGCCGGGCTTGAGTCTGCTGGCGATCAGGGCGAAAGTCGGCGCCTGGAGCAGCCTGCGCTTGTGGTGGCGGGCCTTCGGCCACGGGTCGGGGAAGAACACCCGAACACCGATCAGCGACTCCGGGGCAACCATGTTCTCCAAGACGTCGACGGCGTCGCCGCGCAGCAACCGGATGTTCTCGATCTCTTCGCGCTCGATCTGCTGGACCAGCTGGGCCAGTCCGGGCTGATACACCTCGATGCCGATGAGATTCAGGTGCGGTTCGGCCTTCGCCATGGCGGCCGTCGCCGTGCCGGTGCCGGTGCCGATCTCGATCACCAGCGGCGCCTCGCGCCCGAACCAGGCGTCGGCCTCGACCGGATCGTTGGACACATCGCGCCCGATCACCGGCCAGGTGCGGTCCCATGAGGTCTGCTGATTCGGCGTCAGCGCGCCCCGCCGCGAGCGGAAGCTCGTGACGCGCGGGTACAGCCGGGAGCCGGTGAGCGAGCGCCTGCCCGCGTCGTTCGGCATCTCCGACAGCTTGTGGCTGGTCGGCTCGGCGTGGTTGGCGGCGTCGTTCACGTCGTCCATTGTCCAGCATGCGCGCAGTTGCGTCGCAGGCGAGTTCGGGGGACCGCTGATCCGCCCAGGTCGGCAGAAGGTTCGCCCGGCCCCGGCTCGGCCAGGATCTGACACAATGCCCTCCGAAAAGGGGGTGTGCGCAATGCCGACAGCTGCTGAATTCGCACAGACACGACCCGCGGACCAGCTCGACGCGCTGATCTCGGTTCTAGGTGCAGGTCGCGGGGGTGATCCGGGGATCGCCGAACAGCTCGCCGCGGCGGCCGCGCGCCGTCGTCGTCCGCTGCACATCCAGATCACCGGGCGTGCGCTCAGCGGGCGGACCACCGTGATGGCCGCACTGGCTTTGTTGTCGGCGCAGGAGACCGCGCCGGTCGATCAACCCGAGTTGCCCGACCCGGTCCTCGACGGCGATCTGGTGATCTACGTGCTGGCCGGTGCGCCGCAGGCCGCCGATTACCGCCTGCTCGCGACCGTGCCGCAGGGGCGTGGTGTGGTGGTGCTCAACAAGGCCGACGCGGTGGGCGCGCGCTGGGGCGAGGCCGTGGCCGCGGCGCAGCGGCACGCGCAGGAACTCGGTCTGCCGATCGTGCCGGTCGTCGCTTCGGTCGCCGCCAGGACCAGGGCGGGAGCGGTGAGCGCCGAGGATCTGAGCGACCTGCGCAGGCTCGCGGTCGGCCCCGATGTGCCGTCGGTGCTGGCGGCCGATCTGTTCATCGGCGTCGGCTCCGACCAGCAAGCGCGCAGGCGGCTGATCGCCAACTGGGATCTCTACGGCGTGGACTGCGCGCTGTCGGCCCTGCGCGCCGATCCCGATCTGCCCTCGTCGGCGATCATCCAGGTCCTGCACTCCGCGAGCGGGATCGATCCGCTGCACAAGCTGGTCCACCGCCGATACGAGCAGGTGGAAGCGATGCGTGGCGGCGAACTGCTCGACGAGCTGACCCGGCTGGCGGCCCGTGCGGTCCCCGGCGACGGTGGCCGCGCCCGCGAGCTGATCGAGCACTATCTCACCGGGGACGAAGCGCTCTGGGCCGGTCTGTGCGCGGGATTGGCCTGCCCGCAGGTCTCGCACCTGGCCGCGGGCTACCCGTCACCCGCGCCCGGCGACGCCGACGAAGCGCTCGCCCGTGCCACCCGCTGGCGTGCCGTCGTGTCCAGCGACATGCCCCCCGCTGCCAGGCGGGCCGCGCTGCGCGTGCACAACGGCTATGTCAGAGCCTGGGAGCGGATGTCCAGTGCCGGCCTCTGAGGTCCCGTCCGACCAACGATCGGCCGTGGACGCAAGCGGCGACCCGGGCGCCGACGACTCGGGTGCCCTACCCGAGGCGGTGGACGCGGTGATCGACCGGTGGAATCCGCAGGGCGGCGCCCTGCTGCGGGCGATGGCCGCCGCGGGGGAGGGCAGCAGCGTCGACTTCTACGCCCCCGACGACGCCAACACCACCCTGCTGCGCACCGAACTCGCTCGCTTCGAACCCCATATCGATCTGGCCGAGCCGGCCGCCGGCAACGACCCGGCCGCGGCGCTCATCCTCTTCGACGCGGGCAGTGTCCTCGGCGCCGACATGTTCGCCCTGATCGACCGTCTGCGCGCCGCCGATCAGCGAATCCTGCTCGCCATGAACGGCTTTCACGCCTATCAGGACTGGCGTGCGACCCGCGACCGCAACCTCGAACTGCTCGCCGCGCGCGGCATCACCGACCTCGACATCGTCGCCGTCTCGGCCCGGCTGGCCGCCGCCGCCCGCACCACCGACGACTCGGCCCTGCTCGATCGCTCCGGCGTGGCCGGACTGCACGCCACCCTCGCCGCGGCCACCGCGAAAGGACCGGCCGACGGCGCCCAGCGCCGCACCGCCGTCCGCACCCGGGTACTCGCCGACACCAGAGCGAGAATCGACGAACAGATCACCGCACTGCGCTCCGGCACGGACACCGCCCGGATCAGAGAGGAACGCGTCGGACTGGTCGCCGAGCGCGACGGCGGTCGCCAGACCGGCCTCGCCGCGGTGCGCAGCCAGGTGCAGCTCGCCCGCGTCGACCTGACCACCGAGCTCGGCGCGATGGTGCGCGCACTGCATACCCGGTCGCGTGCCGAACTCGACCGCTGCGACCGCGCCGAACTGCGCGCCTACCCCCAGCGTGTGCAGCAGGCGGCTGGTGAACTGTCGGTCTCGGTCGACGCCGTCATCGACGAACGGGTCATCGAAGCGGCCCGCCGGATCGGCACCGCCGCGCCGACCGCCCGTCGACGCGATCCGGCGCCGCGGGTCGGTCCGGATCCCGACAAGAGACACCGAGGTGTCGAAGATCACCTCATGATCGCGCTCGGCGCGTCGGCCGGTGTCGGCCTCGGCCGATTGATCGTGGCGCCGCTGTCGCTGGTTCCGACACTCGACGTGGCGAGCGTTCCGGTGACGCTGCTGCTGGGCGCGGGCGCGGCCTACTGGGTCGTGCGCGCCCGCGGCCAACTCGCCGAACGCAACCACATGGCCCAGTGGGTCTCCGAGGCATTGGTGAATGTCAAAGCCCAGCTCGAACAGCGTGTCGCGGGAGTGCTGGTGGACATCGAGGCCGAACTGGCCGAGCACGTGGTGCGGGAATCGACCGCGCGGGCGGTGGCCGTGGATCGGCGTGTCACCGAACTCGACGCGCTCGCGCGCAGGCTCGTCGCGGAGCGTCCCGCACAGCTGACGGCCTGTGAGCGTGACATCGCCACGCTCGATCGACTGTGAGCGCGGGATTGACCGATACACCTGTGGGTACCTGTTAGGGAGCCCGATGCCATATCGGTCGTCATATCGCGTTAACCTTGAGGCAGGAACCTGGGCGTCCGCTCTTGCCAGTCGATGCGCGGCCACCGTCCGTGTACGGCCTTCCTAGCCGTCTATCGGGGTTGTGCGACGGTTGGTCACTGCGGACGCCTTACCCGCCCATGGTGGCGATCGATGGATCGAACAACCGCCCATCTCAGGAGAGTTTTCATGACCTCAGCGACCATTCCTGGTCTTCGTGGATCCGACGGCACGGCGCCGACCGAGCACAGTGAACTGCTCGCCTGGGTACAGGAAGTCGCAGAGCTCACTCAGCCCGATCGCGTGGTCTGGGCCGACGGCTCCGACGCGGAATGGGATCGCCTGACCACTCAGCTGGTCGAGGCAGGCACCTTCAAGCAGCTCGACGAGAAGAAGAAGCCCAACTCCTTCCTCGCACTGTCCGATCCCTCCGATGTGGCCCGCGTCGAATCGCGCACCTACATCTGTTCCGCCACCGAGGCCGACGCCGGTCCGACCAACAACTGGGTCGACCCCGCCGAGATGCGCGCCACCATGACCGAGCTGTACCGCGGCTCGATGAAGGGCCGCACCATGTACGTGGTGCCGTTCTGCATGGGCCCGCTCGGCGCCGAGGACCCCAAGCTGGGCGTGGAGATCACCGACTCCGAGTACGTGGTCGTCTCGATGCGCGTGATGACCCGCATGGGCCAGGCCGCGCTCGACAAGCTGGGCGCCGACAAGCCGTTCGTGAAGGCGCTGCACTCCGTGGGCGCGCCGCTGGCCGAGGGTCAGGCCGACGTGCCGTGGCCGTGCAGCGACACCAAGTACATCACCCACTTCCCCGAGGACCGTGAGATCTGGTCCTTCGGTTCGGGCTACGGCGGCAACGCGCTGCTGGGCAAGAAGTGCTACTCGCTGCGTATCGCCTCGGCGATGGCCCACGACGAGGGCTGGCTGGCCGAGCACATGCTGATCCTCAAGCTGATCTCGCCCGAGAACAAGAACTACTACGTCGCCGCCGCGTTCCCGAGCGCCTGTGGCAAGACCAACCTCGCGATGATCCAGCCGACCATCCCGGGCTGGCGCGCGGAGACCCTGGGCGACGACATCGCCTGGATGCGTTTCGGCAAGGACGGTCAGCTCTACGCCGTGAACCCGGAGTTCGGTTTCTTCGGCGTCGCGCCGGGCACCAACCACAGCTCCAACCCCAACGCGATGGCCACCATCGACGCGGGCAACACCGTGTACACCAACGTCGCCCAGACCGACGACAACGATGTGTGGTGGGAGGGTCTCGAAGGCGACCCGCAGCACCTGATCGACTGGAAGGGCAACGACTGGACCCCCGAGTCGGAGGGCCACGCCGCGCACCCGAACTCGCGCTACTGCACCCCGATGTCGCAGTGCCCGACCCTGGCGCCGGAGTGGGACGACCCGCAGGGCGTGCCGATCTCGGCCATCCTGTTCGGCGGTCGCCGCAAGACCACCGTTCCGCTGGTGACCGAGTCGTTCGGCTGGGAGCACGGCGTGTTCATGGGCGCCACCATGGGCTCGGAGCAGACCGCCGCCGCCGAGGGCAAGGTCGGCACCGTCCGTCGCGACCCGATGGCGATGTTGCCGTTCCTCGGCTACCACGTGGGCGACTACCTCAACCACTGGATCGACCTCGGCAAGAACGCCGATTCGAACAAGCTGCCGAAGATCTTCTACGTCAACTGGTTCCGTCGTGGCGACGACGGCCGCTTCCTGTGGCCCGGATTCGGTGAGAACTCCCGCGTGCTGGAATGGATCGTCGGCCGCATCGAGGGCCGCTCGGGCGCCACGGCCACCGCGGTCGGAAACGTGCCGTCCGCAGCCGATCTCGACCTGGACGGCCTCGACGTGGTCGCCGCCGACGTCGACGAGGCACTCGCGGTGAACGCCGACGAGTGGCGCAAGGAGATCCCGTCGATCGAGGAATGGTTCGAGTTCGTCGGCGACAAGCTGCCTTCGGGCGTGCGTGACGAGTTCGAGGCACTCAAGGAGCGCCTGGGCTGATCCCCCCGAACACAGAACCGCCCGTACCGTTTCGGTACGGGCGGTTCTGCTTGTGCGCAGTTCGTCCGATGATTTCCGCGAACTCGTTATGGGTACATCTGGCTATGTCAGAGAGTCGCTGGTGGTGTCAGCGTAACTGTCGCTTATATTTCCTCTCGAGCTGAAACCCCTGCGAGACTCCTGCACCGCCACGCGGTCAACGACGAGATCGACGCTGAGAGGTGGTTTGACGCATGACCGATCTGGTGACCGGATTCGAGTCCGACACCTATTCGAGCACGCCCATGCAGCGCGTGGCGGGCCGACTGGAGCGGGTCCTGCCCCCGGGCTGGCGGGTCGAGGTCGTCGACCTACCAGCCCGCGGTGATGTGGCCGCGCAGCCGGTGCTCCGGGTCCATATGCCGGAGAACTAGGAGGCGGAGTCGGTCCAGCCCATGGGCATCAGGACCGACTTCTGCTCACAGAACGCGTCGAGGCCCTCGGGGCCGTTCTCGCGGCCGATGCCCGAGTTCTTGTAGCCACCGAACGGTGCGGTCGGGTCGAAGGCGTACCAGTTGATCGCGAAGGTGCCGGTACGGATCCGGGCCGCGACCTCGACGCCGTGCTCGATATCGGTGGTCCACACCGAACCGGCGAGACCGTAGTCGGAGTCGTTGGCGATGGCGATGGCCTCGTCCTCGGTCTCGTACGGAATCACCGAGAGCACCGGGCCGAAGATCTCCTCCTGGGCGATGGTGCTCGAGTTGTCGACGTCGGCGAAGATCGTCGGCTCGACGAACCAGCCGCGGTCCACGCCGGCGGGCCTGCCGCCGCCGAGCACCAGTCGCGCGCCCTCGGCCTTGCCCTTGGCGATGTAGCCCTCCACGCGGTCACGCTGCTTTTCGCTGATCAGCGGGCCGAGCTGGGTGGCGGGATCGGTCGGATCACCGGTCTGCATGGTCTTGACGTGCGCGACCAGCGCCTCGACGATCTCGTCGTAGCGACTGCGCGGCGCGAGGATTCGGGTCTGCGCGACGCAGCCCTGCCCGCTGTTCATCAGTCCGGAGAACGCGAGCACGGGAATGCTCGCGGCGAGGTCGACGTCGGGCAGCACGATGGCGGCCGACTTGCCGCCGAGCTCCAGCGACACGGTCTTGAGCTGCGCACCGGCCAGTGCGGCCAGCTTCCTGCCGACCGGGGTGCTGCCGGTGAAGGTCACCTTGTCGACGCCGGGGTGGCCGGCGAGGTATTCACTGGCCTCGGCGTCGGCGGGCAGTACCGAGAGCACGCCGTCGGGCAGGCCGGCCTCGGTGAAGAGGTCGGCGAGGATGTTGGCGGTCAGCGGAGTGAGCGGCGACGGCTTGAGTACCACGGTGCAGCCGGCCAGCAGAGCGGGTCCGAGCTTGTTCGCGGCGAGGAACAACGGGACATTCCAGGCGGTGATCGCGGCGACGACACCGCGGGGTTCCCGTGAGACACGCGAGGTTCCGAACAGGCCGACTCGAGTCTCGTTCCAGGCGAACGTCTTCGCGAGCTCGGTGAGTGCGTCGAGTGCCGCGACGGCGGGAATCTGGTTGAGTGTCAAGGCGGCTAACGTCGGCGCGCCCATCTCCGCGGTGAGCGCGGCGAGCAATTCCGGCGAACGCTGCTCGATCAGCCGCGCAACCTTGGTGAGTACCTCCGCTCGTTCCAGTGGAGGTGTGGATGGCCACGGCCCGCTGTCGAACGCGTCGCGCGCCGCGGCGACCGCGGCGTCGACATCGGCGTTCGTTACCGCCGGCACGCTGCCGACGGTCTCCTCCGTTGCAGGGGAGACCACCGAAATGCGGTCACTACCGGCCGGGGTGGTCCACTTCCCGCCGATGAACAGACTGTCGTAGTGCATGAGAACACGTTACAGTTTTGCGGGCGAATTGTCTGCAACCTGTTCTAATTCGCTGCGGCGCAACGACTGTGAAGATTGCGAATTCCAACCTGTCGGTTCGCTTTTCGGGGAAACGCACTATTGCGTTCCGCTGGTGAAAAGGGGATGCTTTAGCTACTGATCAGCTCGCTCGATTCATCGGACATTAACAGCGAATTGGGGAGACCGACTCATGGCTGTGCAAGTGATCGGCCGATCGTTGATGACCAGCGACCAGACCGACCATCAAGCGAAAAGTGTGGGCAGTGGCGGATGGGTTGTCTCATTCCTGCCCGGCCGCACACTCACGATCGAGCAGGCGACTGCCGCTATCCAGGCCGCTGAGGCGGTCGCGATGGTCGGCGCGCTGGCCGATCAGGTCGGCCTGACCACGTTGGAGACCGTAGGCCTGGCGATTCAGGAGTCGCCGTGGGTCAGGGTGTTACCCGAGCCGATGCGGAGGTCGCGGCGCTTGAGCTGGCTGGCGTGATCATGCTTTGGTAGCCACCACTACCAGGTTGCTGACCAGTAGCTCGCGAATGACCGGAACTCGGACGAGCCACCAGGCCCAGTGTGGGTGATAACGCGGAAAAATAGTCCGCACGTCGGCTGAAGTCGTTGCTGCCCAGTGCAACCCATCCGCTGCCGTCACCGCGAACAGTGACCGGCCGAACCTGTTCTTCGGTTCGCGTCCGTTCTTGCGCCGGTATCGGCGGGCCGCGTACTCGCCACCGAGGTAGTGCCAGAGGCCGGTCTCGTGCCCACCGAACGGTCCGTGCCACACCGTGTACGAGTACACGATGAGGCCGCCGGGCTTGGTCACCCGCACCATCTCGTCCGCCATCAGCCACGGCTGCGGCACGTGCTCGGCGACGTTGGAGGAGAAGCAGACGTCGAAAGAGTTGTCGAGGAAAGGCAGCGCCATCCCCGATCCGCGCACCGAACCCGACACCCGCAGCCCGGCCGCGTGCATCTCCGACGGGTCGGGCTCCACCGAGACGTAGCGCGCGCCCACCGCGGTGAACTCGTCGGCGAAGTAGCCGGGGCCGCCGCCCACGTCGAGGACCACGGTGCCGGTGAGATCGCGGCCGGTGATGTCGGCGTAGAAGTCGCCGATCAGCTCGGCGCTGTCGGTGGCGATGCCGCCGTAGAAGCGGGCCGGGTCGGACTGCTCGAAGCGGAAGCTGGTGAGCAGGCGCAGCGAGCGGCGCAGAGTGGCCCGGCGCGCGAACCTCGATCGGTCGCGTCGATGGACGGGCTGCTCGGTTGTCGGCTGGGTGGCGATCGGCACGGGCAGGAGTTTATGGGCAGACCCTTCGGTCGCGGCTGGTGGTGGGGGCGTTGGGTGGTGGGGGTGGAGATTGGTGGGGGTGGAGATTGGTGGGGGTGGAGATTGGTGGGGGTGGAGATTGGTGGGGTCTTGGCGCAATCACCTGTTTCGGCGTTGTGGAGTCGGAAAAACTGACTGGACGGGGTTCGATTGGGTGATTACGCCGGGTTCGTCTTCACGGGGTCAGCTCGGGTGCGACGGGCTGATCTGGGCGGGCGGGGTCGATACAGCCGTGTTGCGTGGAGCACACCCGCTAGTGTGGGGGCCGACGTTTGTCTGCCACCGAACCGAATGCGAGCCCCGACCGTGCGTGAAGTCCTCCTACTCTGCTGGCGTGACACCGGGCACCCACAGGGTGGCGGCAGCGAACGGTATCTGGAGCAGGTAGGCGCCCAGCTGGCCGCGCGTGGCATCAAGGTCACCCTGCGTACGGCGGGTTACCCGGGTGCACCCAAGCGTGAGCGGATCGACGGCATCGACATCAGTCGCGCGGGCGGTCGCTTCACCGTGTACCCCCGCGCGCTCGCCGCCATCGTGGCCGGTCGGCTCGGTATCGGCCCGCTGCGTGGTCTGCGCCCCGACGTCGTGATCGACACCCAGAACGGCATTCCCTTCTTCGCCACCGCGACGGGTGTGCCCTCGGTGGTGCTGGTGCACCACGGACACCGTGAGCAGTGGCCGGTCGCCGGTCGCCTGGTCGGACGGATCGGCTGGTGGATCGAATCCACGCTGTCCCCGCGCGTGCACCGCGACAACCAGTACCTCACCGTGTCGCTGCCGTCGGCCGAGGAGCTGTCGGTGCTCGGGGTGGACCGTGAGCGCATCGCCGTGGTCCGCAACGGTGCCGAACCGGTCCCGGCCGAGGTCGTCCCCGGCGACGACGCCACCCGCGCCACCCACCCGCGCATCGCGGTCCTGTCGCGCCTCGTTCCGCACAAGCAGATCGAAGACGCCCTCACCGCGGTCGCCCACCTGCGCGCACGCTTCCCCGATGTGCGCCTCGACGTCATCGGCGACGGCTGGTGGGCGCCCAACCTGCGTGCCTGCGCCGACGCCCTCGGCATCGCCGACGCCGTTACCTTCCACGGCCATGTCGACGAACGCCGCAAACACGAGATCCTCTCGACGGCCTGGGTCCACGTGATGCCCTCGCGCAAGGAAGGCTGGGGCCTGGCCGTCATCGAAGCCGCCCAGCACGGCGTTCCCACCATCGGCTACCGCAGTTCCCGAGGCCTCACCGACTCCATCGTCGACGGCGTCACCGGCCTGCTGGTCGACGACGCCCCCGCCCTGGCCGCTGCCGCCGGTGACCTCCTGGCCGACCCGGAGACCCGTCTGGTGATGGGTGAGAAGGCCAGAGCCCGTGCCAACGAGTTCTCCTGGGAACAGACCGGCGCCGGTGTCTACGAGGTCCTCGCCGCCGCCGCGCGCGGTCGCACCGTCAGCGGATTGGTCTCCCCGACCCGGGTCTAGTCGACTCGGTTCCCTGCTGCCGCTCGATCTGCTCGCCGGGCGCCCGTCCGGTCCGGGCGCACGGCCGCGGCGATCAGTCCGGTGAGCAGCAGGGCCGCCCAGAGCAGGTGGGCCGCGGCGGAGGTTCGGCGCTGGGCCGGGGTGGCGATGTCGAGAAGGGTGGGGGAAGGCACGCGGTAGAGGGCCAGGTCTTTGTCCTGGTACTTCAGTTCGGCCGTGGTGAGAGTTTTCTCGGCGGCGCCGAGCGGGCCGGGGGTGGTGCGTTCGATCAGGATCCAGCCGACGCCGAGGGCCGCTAGTTCGGTGGCCGGGGCACCTTCGAGGAGCGCCTGCTCGACGGTGCGGGCGCGGTTGCCCTCGCCGGTCACCGCGTAGCCGCGGACTCGGAGTTCGCCGGTCTGCAGGACATCGTTGGGGAGGATTCGGGGAGCCGGGTCGAGGACGGGAGCTGTTCCGCTGTAAGGGAATCGGCGGAACATCCCGGCGGGAAGTACCGCTGTGTCGCCGGGAGCGTCGATGTGGTCGACCACCTGTTGCCAGCCCGCGGGGTAGTGGACGGGGCGCACGGCGCCGCCGACTCCCCAGGCGAGGTCGGCCAGCGGGAGGGTGAGCAGAAGAATGAAAAGGATTGCGGCGGGGCGAAATCCGGTCCGGTCATCGCGAATTTCCGGGTGGGCGGCAGAAGCTTCCGGGTCGTGCGCCAGTAGCCGGCGGGCTGCCACCGTGACGGTTCGGCACGCGGCCGCCGCGCACAGCACGTAGGCGGGCATCGCCAACGCCACGTACTTCTGCGTATCCCGCAGCAGTCCGGCGCCGGGAACGTGCACCACCAGCCATTCCCCGGTGGCCAGCCCCCAGCTGGTCGCGCCGAGGGCGGGCAGCACGATCGCCACCGCCGCGATCACCAGCAGCGCGCGCCCGTCACGTCCGAGCGCCCAGACCGCCCGCACCCCGCACGCGACGATGCCGAGCAGCAGGAGCGTGCCGACCAGGGCGAGCGGGGTCGTCCGGCTCGCGGGGACCGCTTCGCCGTTCCAGATCCCGCCCAGGCCGGCGAGGCTGCCGAGCGTGCCGAGCCACGGTTCGGCACGGGCCGCGAACGCCGCGACCCCGGCCGGGTCCGACGGCTCGGCCCCCGACCCGAGCGCGGTCGCGGTCAGCCAGGGAGCGCAGGTCACGATCCACAGCGCGACGGCGGGGAGAAAGGCCCGCCGCCCGACCAGCGCGAGCCCGATCACCGCGGCCAGCAACGAGCCGGTCGGCGTCAACCCGGCAGCGGCGAAACTCGCGGTGAGCGCCGCCCACCCGCCGAGCGACGCGACGAATCCGAATCGGCTGTCCGCCCCCGCATCGTCGCCGGATTCGGTTCTGCTGGTGGCTGTTCGGATGCGCGCGGCGGCGAGCGCGGTCCACGGGAGGGCGGCGTAACCGGCGAGCAGGCTCCAGTGGCCTTGGAGAAGTCGTTCCGCGACATAGGGATTCCACAACGCGAGGGTCGCGGCGACCAATTGTGCTCCGGTAGAAGCGGAGGCGAACTGCCGCGCGAGCATCGCCGCGCCGTATCCGGCCGACCACAGCGCGACGATCAGGATCGCCTTCACGAGAATTCCGCCGTCGATCACCGGCGAGAGCACGGCGAGCACGGCGTCCTGCGGAACGGCGCGGGGTGCGGCCGCGCCCACGCCGAGTGCCGAATCGGTGAGGAAGGAACGCGGGGTGCTCACCGCGTCGCGCAGCAGCAGGTAGCCCGATCCGGCGAGCGGTCCGACGATGATCATCGTGAGCAGAGCGCAGTACCCGGCCACCAAGGCCCTTGCTCGCCCGCTACTCGTCACGTCCACGCACCTTACGTCCCGTCGGGCTGCGGCGTGGCCGGGGTCGAATAGGCGCTGTTCGGGGGCGAATCGCGCAAAGGTGAGTCCGCTCGGACTCACATTTTCGGGGTTGGCGTGATGGCGAACACAGTGAAATGCGACCATGAAGCGTGTCCTCAGTCCGCCGCCCGCCTGTCGTTGCCGACCTGACCTGGGTGACGGCTGGCGCCATGACCGCCAACGTCGCCGGGTACCTGCTGCAATTGATGGCGGCGAGCTGGTTGGGAGTCGAGGGATACAGCGAGTTCGCGAGTCTGCTCGCGGTGCAGTTGCTGTGCGCGGTCCCCGCCCTTGCCATGCAGAACGTGGTGGCCAGGGAGGTGGTGCGCGGGGCGTCGCTGCGCGCGGTGCGGGCGATGATGTGGCGGTGCGCCGCGTTGGTCGCCGCCGTCGCGGTGGTGCTGATTCCGGTGGTGGCCGTGGTGCTCGACGTGGGCGTGTGGGCCGCCGCCGCCGCACTCGGCGCGGCGCCCGCGTTGGTGATTCTCTCGGGTGAGCAGGGAATCCTGCAGGGCGGCAATCACTTCCGCGCGCTCGCCACCGTGCTCGCGATGGCGGGTACGGCGCGGGTGGCGCCCGCGCTGCTCGCGCTGGCCGTGGGCGGCGGCGCTGCCGGTGCGCTGTGGGCGGGGGCGGCGGGCATCGTCGGCGCGGCGATCGTGGCCGGTCGCATCGCGCGCTCGACGACCGGGTCGGCGGATCCGCCGACCGATGACAGTGGCGGTGCCGGAGACAGTCGAGAACCGGCGACGACGACCGTCGGCGTCCTGCCGGTATTGCGTGCCGTGCAGGTGCAGGCGGCGCTGATGGCGCTGTCCTCGGTCGACCTGATCGTGGTCCGCATCGTCCTCGACGAGGTCGACGCGAGCCGCTATTCGCTGGGCACCATCGCCACCAAGATCGCGTTCTGGCTGCCGCAGGCGGTCGGCGTCGTGCTGTATCCCCGGATGGCCCAGCCCACCCATTCCGCGCGTGCGATCCGCGACGCCCTCTCGGTGCTCTCGGTGATCGGCGTCGTCGCGGTGCTGGGCGCCGCGCTGGCCGCCCCGTTGGCCCCCTTGTTCGCCGGCGCCGACTACGCCCCCATTCAGGGCCTGCTGTGGCTGTTCGCCCTGCACGGAGCGATCCTGGCGGTTCTCCAGGGCGCTCTGCTCTCGGCCATCGCGGTCGAACGCACCGCCTTGGCCGCCGTCACCTGGATCGGCCTGGCCATCGAGGTGACCCTGATGCTCGCCTTCGCCCGCACGATCGAATCCCTGATCGGCACGGCCGTCTCCGTAGCCGCCGTCACCACCACGATCGTCGCCGCCGTGGTTCTGCGCGCGGCCCGCACCCACCCGGCGCCCGCGAACCCGGTCCTGCACTGACCGAACCCGGGTTTCGCCCGAGGTGTCCAGGAAACACAACAGCCCCGGCCGAAGACCGGGGCTGTTGTAGAGCGTGTCCGCCTAGGGACGCTTGTCGATGTCGATCTGCTCGGTAGGAGCGTCATAGTCCCCGCGGGGGAACTGCGTAGTCGGCGCGTCGTCGCCGTCCCATCGAGAAGCCGCGGTGTCATCCGGAGCGGCGGTGGGCGCGGGCGTCGGACGCGATCGCCGCGGACTCGCATGAGCCGCAGTGCCACCGCCACGCAGTCCGAGGAACAACCCCGCCAGCAGCGCCAGCACACCGAGCACGCCGAACACGATCGGCACCACACGCCCGAACAGCGAGAGCTTGTCGGTGTTCTCCTTGGCGATGGCGATCTGCGACTCGACGGTCGCCTCGTCGAACACCAGGTGCGACTTCAGCGCGGTCACCTCGGGCTTGTCCCCGGACCGCGCGTAGAACAGGTGGATCGATTCCCCACCCTTGATCACGGTGCCGGTCTGCGGCTCGACCCACAGGTCACGGACGTTGGTGTAGTAGCGCGTCATGGTGACGGGGGTGTCGCCACCCTCCACGCCCCACTTGGCGGCGGGCAGGGTGAGCCGGTTGGTCGGTGACTGCACGACGTCCCAGGTGCTGGTGACCGGCGCCTCCATCTGGAAGCGGTACACCTTCATGTTGTTGATCTCGGTCTCTTCGATGAAGTTCGCGTCGAAGGACTTGCGCACGTTGATGTCGAAGTACGGGTAGGTCTTCTTCTCGGTGCCGATCGGGAAGCGGTAGCCGATGCCGGTGTGCTGCACCGGCTCCATGACGCTGCCGTCCTTGTTCACGGTCACCGCGATCGACCCGTTGGGGTCGGTGTCCACCGGCATGCCGGTGGTGCGCGAGATGGTGACGCGGTCGATAACGGCGGTGAGCAGGCCGGTATCGCCTTGCACGTCGGTGCGCCGCAGTGTCTGACCTGCCTGCAGCGTCATCTCGTCGGCGTCGGAGGGCTCCTCGACGGTGACGAAACGCTGGGAGACCAGCGGCACATCCTTGTTCACCACAGCGGCACCGTCACCGGAGGTCAACGACTTGGAGTCGAGGACGAGGCTCTCCTCGCCCTTCTGGTTCTCCGCGATCGTTGTGATCTCGAGATCGAGTGGAGTCTTGGCGACTTTGCTCACCGTGTAGGTGGGGATCATCAGCGCGGCGACGAGTAACGCCGCGCCCAGACCCACGAGCACGCAGGCGACCGTTCTTCTGGTACCGGCACTCAGTGCCATGCAAACTCTCCTCGTCGTTCGAACACGGATGGCCCGGTGGTCTGGTATTGCACCACAGGCACTCGTGAGCCCCGACACTAACAGCCCAGGCCCCGAAGGTGCGGTGCTGTGCCGTGGAAATCGCCGACACGGCAGACTGGACCTCGATGACGACCGCCACCGCCCCCGTTCCGCCCCCGCGCGCCTTCATTCCCGCCCTCGAAGGGATGCGCGGGATGGCGGCGCTCGGAGTGCTGGTCACGCATGTCGCGTTCCAGACCGGAACCAGCCGGATACCGGTGCTCGGCCCGATCCTGGAACGCTTCGATATGGCGGTCGCGGTGTTCTTCGCGCTGTCGGGTTTCCTGCTGTGGCGCCCGCACGCGGCGGCCGCGCACGGGCTCGGCCGCGCGCCGCGGACCTCTCGCTACCTGTTGCACCGGGTGGCCAGGGTGATGCCCGCGTACTGGGTCGTGGTGGTGTTCGTGCTGGTGTTGCTGCCCGGCGCGGCGCATTCGGCGAACCTGCGGGTGTGGGTGTCGAATCTGTTCCTGCTGCAGGTGTTCGTGCCGTTGACCTTGACCGATGGCCTCACCCAGATGTGGAGCCTGTCGGTGGAGATGGCTTTCTACCTGGTGCTGCCGGTGCTGGCCTGGCTGGTCGTGCGACTGCGCGGCCCTGCGGCGCGGTGGCGGGTGCCGGTGCTGTGCGGGCTGGTCGCGGTGTGTCTGACCTGGAATCTGTGGCCGATCCCGACGCCGGACGCGATTCACTCCGACAACTGGCTGCCCGCCTATCTGCCGTGGTTCGCGGCGGGCATGCTCCTGGCGGAACTGATCCACCTCGCGCGACCCGATGTCCGGTGGGTGCGAGCTCTGTCGAGTCAGCCGCTGATGTGGGCGGTGGCGCTCGCGGCGTTCCTGCTCTCGGCGACCGAGTTCGGCGGCCCGGCCGGTCTGGAACGCGCGCACCCGTGGCAGTACGCGATGAAGATGGTGCTGGGCATGATCCTCGGGTTCTGCCTGCTCGCACCCCTGGTGCTGCGTCGATCCGGCGCCCCGCACCGCTGGCTGGAATCGCGCACCGCCGCGATCCTCGGCCGCTGGTCCTACGGCATCTTCCTGTGGCACCTGGTGGTGCTCACCGTGGTCTTCCCGGTCTTCGGCATCATGCCGTTCAACGGTGACTTCCTCTTCGTGATCACCCTGACCACCGCGCTCACGCTCCCGTTGGCCGCCGCGAGCTTCGCCCTGATCGAGGAACCGGCCCGCCGCTGGGCGGCCCGCTGGGATCGGCGGGCCGGGTCCGCGCGAGTCGAACAACACGGGCCGGAATCAGCGCAGCGTCCGGCGGTGCGCTGAGTCGCGCTCAGCGGCGGCGGGGGAGCGCCGCCACCCCGACGGCGACGACCGCGATGACGGCCGGCGCCTGGGCCAACAGCGAGCCGCCCATGTATTCGGTGCCGGAGCGCCAGGTCCCGGTCGACAGGGCCGCCGCCGAGATCAGCGTCCCGAGGCCGGCGAGCCAGGGCAGGGTCCGCTCCGTCAGCGCGGGCCGGAAATAGTTACAGCCCAAGGTGATCAGCGTGAACGCGGCACCGAACGGCCCGGAGATCACCGCGATCACGCCGGTCAGCCCGATCGCCGCGACCCAGCCGACACCCCAGGTGCCCGGTGCGGGCCCGGCGTCGGGAACCGCACGTCGGCGCGGAACGGCGAGCAGCACCAGGGGAATCAGCAGCAACAGCCCACCGAAGATCGCCAGCCGGTACCAGCGGTCCGCCGGGAACGACACCGTGATCTCGCCGCTGGTCCCCGGCGGAACGAGCCATGCCTGCTGCCAGCCGTCGACCACGAGCGGCGACAGTTCCCGTCCGTCGGCGGTGTGCGCCTGCCAGCCGACGTTGGTGCTGAGCGGAAGGACCAGCAGTTGAGTGCCGGGCTCCTGCTCTTTCAGGGCGGCGGGGTTGTCCCCGGCGTCAGTAGGTGCAGGTTCGCCAGTTTCGTCGAGGTTGCCCGAAGTCTCGTCCGCGCCGGGGTAGGGGTCGGTGCGGGGGAGGCGGAGGCGGTCGACGGTGAAGAGTTCGGTGGGGGCCACGGTGAGGTCGGGATGGCCGGGGAGGAGCTCGATGTCGGCTGCGTCCTCGGGGCAGGCTCGCGCGGAAACCGGTGCACCCGAACGGAGTTCGTCGGCGGTGGCGGTGATCGTGGTGTGCACGGCGCGTCCGCCGATGGCGATCACCGGCCCCGCCTCACAGCCGATGGTGATGAGCCGGTCGCCGGGGGCATGGGCGGGGTACTCGGGACCGAGCACTTCGACCTCGGCCAGACCCGCGGGCTGGGTGAGGACGAAGCCGAGCGCGGTGCGGTCGAGCACCTCGTTCCAGCTCTGGATGCTGATCTCGATGCGATCGGTTTCGGTGGGGTACAGCGAGATTCGGGCCGGTTCGCCGTGTTCGCGTTCGGGCAGCTCGCGAATCTGCGGGCCGTTGCCCATGTTCACCGCGACGGAGGTCGCTGTCGCGGGCAGGCCGCCGAGTGCGGTGGTGATGTCGAGTCCGGTCACCAGCGTCGGCTCCGGAAGTTCCAGCACCAGAGTGGGTCTGCCGCCCGCGGGTTCACGCACCGTGGACTCCGGCGCGGTCCAGGTGGTCTTCGGATCGCCATCCGTAGCGGCGAAGGCCGCGCCGCGCAGATCGGCGACATCGGCCTGACCGCGCGCCACCGGCCTGGTCGGGTCGGTGAGCAAGGCCTCCAGTGCGGGCCCGGGTCGGGTGCGCACGGTGAGGTCGGTGCCGACGGTGAGCGGTTCCGGCACCGAGAGAGTGCGCCCGAAGACGCCCGGCTCCTCGGCGGGCAGCCCGAGTCCCTTGCTGCAGTGCACGCGGTCGGGACCGTCGAAACAGTTACCGCGACCGGGGAATTCCTGTCCGAGATCCCACCCGCTGACGACGGTCCCCGCGGCGACATCGGGCAGCACGACCCGGTGCCGGATATCCACGCGTTCCGGCGCTTCCCGGTTGGAGTAGTCGTCGAGCGTGAGTTCGCTGATCCCGAATTGCCCACCACGAGTGCCGGTTTCGGTGCGAGCGGCACTGATCATCACCCAGTCGGATTTGCCCGCGGGCAGCGCGACGGACACGGGCTCGCCGGGTTCGGTGATCCGCGCCGACACCGTCCCGCGCGAGGTGCGCACCTCGACCCACTTCACCGGATCGCCCAGCGCCGCCGCCGTGGTGGTGAAGCGCAGCGAGCCGTTGGCGATCGGCTTGTCGAGATCGAGCCGAATCCATTGCCCGAGAGCGAATTCGGAACCATTGCTGATCCACGCGGTGCTCGGATCGCCGTCCACGGCGGCCGCGGTGGAGCTGCCGGGTGCCGCTCCGCCGATCTGGGTGGCATCGGCGGCCGAGCTGGACGCGGTGACCTTCGCGCCCGACCACTGGCCCTGCACGAGTTCGGTGCCTTCGACCGGGTAGTCGGGGACCAGGTTGTGGGTGCGCCGGGCGTCGTCGGCGGCGCGGACCGCGGAGTTGTGGTTGTCGACCCGACCGAAATCGGACTCGCGATCCATCGGGGTGTCGGTCAGCAGTACAGGCCGCGGAGGTAACCCCGCGCGTCGCGCGTCGGCATCGAGAAGCACTGGCGCAGTCGGGTTCTCGCTGTCGCGGCGCACACGCTCCAGGACTTCGGGTCCACCCTGGACAACGGGTGTCGAGTCCAGCGGGACGGTGTACGCGCCGGGGAACGCGGGTGGTGCGCCGGTGCCGCTGCGCACGTCGACGGGCGTGCCGGGCGGCGGTACATCGACCCGGTAGATCTCGACGGCCGGGTAGGCGGGCTGGAGATCGTTGTCGACCACCAGCCCCGCATCCGCGGCGCGCGGCCCGATGTTCGCGCCGAACGAGGTCACCTTGGTGAGGCCCGGTGAGCCCTCGATCGCGCGGTGCGCCAGCATCGGACGCGTCGAACGCGATGTCTCGGGGTCGAGGTCGTTGCGCAACACCAGGATTCCGATGCCCTGGTCGGCGAGGGTGGCGGCGAGACCGGTCGACGGCCTGCCGTCGGCGATCAGCCGCTGCACCGAGTCCATCGCGCGAATCGTGCCCGGCGGGTTCAGGGGAACCGAATCACGCACGGCCCATGGGGTACTCGCCAGGGCTTGCAGTGGTTCGTCGCGGGTGAGTCCCCAGATCTGGCTGCCGAACGGCGCACCGGGTACCACCAGCGCGCGGGTGTCGGCGGCGTTGTTCGCCAGCCAGTCGGCGGTGTCGCTCCAGTAGGCGGGCACCCGGTCATAGGCGCCGCGCGGGGCGAGCCGACCGGTCCACGCCAGCGAGGTCGCGAGGGTGAGCGCGGCCAGCACCAGCGCGGCGACCGCGACGATTCGGTCGCGCTCGGGATGGGCGAAGGAGCTGCGCCACACCGGCATCGGCACGGAGGCGGGCAGGGCGACCCGGCCGAGCAGATGCGCCAGCCCCACCACCAGCGGCAGCCGGATCAGCGGTTCGAGCTTGTGCACATTTCGCAGCGGCGCACCGCCCGAGTCGAGGAAGATCCGCACCGATTCGGCGAACGGCCCACCGAGTGTCCCGACATACCCCGCGCAGATCCCCGCGAGTCCCACACACAGGATCAGGGCGAACCTGCCCCGATAGGGCATCGTCGACCGGGCGAGTCCGGCCATCCCCGCCGCCGCGAGCAAGCCGGTCGCGAGCACCGCGGCAGGCTGGGTCACCAGCACCGCGCCGGCGATTCGTTCGGGCGAGACGAACGGCGTCCAGCTGTCGGTCCCGCGCAGCACCTCGCTCAACGCGGCCCACTGCGTCGTCACCCCCGACGACTCGATGAAGTCGAGGAACGGCGGACTCACCTTGCCGAGCAGCAGCAGCGGCACCACCCACCAGAAGGTGGCGAGGACCAGCAGCGGAATCCACGCTCGGGTGAACCGCCACCACTGCCGATTCGGCCGATAGGTTGCCCACCACAGTGCCGCGGGCAGGAACGCCGCCACGGTCGCGACGGCGTTCACCGAGCCCATCAACGCCAGCGCCAGCGCGCTTCCCGCCGGTGAGAGCGGGCCCCCGCGCCGTCGTTTGATCGCCGTGCCCAGTGCCGCGGGCGCGAGCAGCACCCACGGCGCCAGCATCATCGGCAAGGTTTCCGAGGAGATCGAGCCGAGCGTGGTCAGCACGCGCGGCGACAACGCGAACGCGATGCCCGCGATCACCCGTGACCCGCGCGAGCCGATGCCGAGCGTTTCGCACAGCTTGACGATTCCCCAGAACCCGGCGAGCAGCAGCAGCGCCCACCAGACGCGCTGGGTGACCCACGCGGGCAGGTGCAGCAGGTGACCCGCGGAGAAGAACGCGCCGTGCGGGAAGAAGTAGCCGTAGGCCTGGTTCTGGACCTGGCCCATCGGGGCTTGGCTGCTCCACAGGTGCGACGCTCGCGCGAGGAAACCGAGGGGGTTCTGCGCGAGGTCGTATTTGGTGTCGGCAACGGTGAGGCCGGGCGCCTGCGCGAAGGTCAGTACGAAGGCGGCTACTACCGAGCCGACGAGCCAGCGCCAACCCAGTGGCGCCTTGTCCGGTTGCCCCGATGCGGGGCGTGACGCGCGGGCGTCGGCCTCAGCGGCTGCCGTATTCAGGGGCGTTGAGCAGCGACGAGTCTTTGTCACCGCTGCGGTCGATCGAGGGCGCCGTGTTCTGCTGCACCGCCGCCGTGATGGCGAAGACGGCGATCGCGCTCAGCAGGGCGCCGCCGACCGCGCTGGCAACAGCCGGAACAGCAAACTTCATCGCGCACTCCAATACGCTCGACGTCGGGGCCTGTCTCCGGCCAACCTAGCAGGTCTACCGGGCTCGGTCAGTCGTTGGGCAGCTCGCAACGCAGGGCACTCAGCAGGGTGCGAAGTTTGACGGTCGTCTCGGCCAGCTCGGCGCGCGGATCCGACGCCGCGACGATCCCGCCGCCCGCGCTGGCCCGCAGCGTCCGCTGATCGGCGGAGAGCTCGCCGCCGCGAATCGCCACGACCCATTCGCCGTCGCCGTCATCACCGCACCAGCCCACCGCGCCGCCGTAGAAACCGCGTCGCGGTTCGTCGGTCGCGATCGTTTCCAGGGCCGCGGTGAACGGGGTGCCGTTGACGGCGGGGGTCGGGTGCAGCAGCAGGGCCAGGTCGAGTGCGGTGGTCGACGGGTCACGCAGCACGCCGTGAACGGGGGTGGCCAGGTGCCAGACCTGTTCGGTGCCGAGAAGCTCGGGCGCGTCGGGGATGTGCAGTTCCGCGCAGACGGGGGCCAGTTGCTGCCGGATCCAGTCGATGACGAAGGCATGCTCGTCGTGATTCTTCGTGCTGGACATCAGTTCGCGCGCCTGGGCCGCGTCATCGGCCGGATCGGCGCGGCGAGGAAGGGTCCCCGCCAGTGGATGCAGGCTGACGCGGTCGCCGTGCCGCGCGACCAGCACCTCGGGTGTCGCCCCGATCAGCGTCTCGCCGGATCGACCCGCCGCGGACAGGTCGACCGCGTACACCGCGGCATTCGGATGCCTGGTCAGCAGGTGTGCCGCCAGCACTTCGGGATCCAGCGGCGCGTCGGCCTCCAGCACGATCGACCGTGCGGCCACTACCTTGCGCAGCTCGTTCGCCGGGTCGCCCAGTTGCTCGACCAGCTTCGTCACGCGCGCGACATGCTCTGCCGCACTGGGTATTTCGACGGCCACGCGTACTCCGGGTAGTTCCGGGAGCGCCGCGGGCCGCCACGGTCCCGCGGTGTGCAGCACCGACTCCGGTTGCCAGAGCGCCGCGGGTTCGCGCGGATCGAAGGGGAGCGCTCCGACGATCAATGTCGGTGCCGCGCCGGGCGAGTCATGCCGTTTCTCGGCCGAACCCGCGACGTGGTCGGGCTGTCTCCGCCACGCGCGCAGCGCCGCCACTGCCTGCCGCGGGTCGGAGTAGGTCTTGTGCACCCCTGACGTCCGCAACACCGCGTCGGGTCGAGCGAGCAGGAATTCGTTCATGGTGCTTCGACCATAACGCCGCCGATGTGGCGCCGATCCGGGAGAGCGACGGAACTCTCACCGCTCGACGGCGCCACGAAGATCCGGTGTGGCGAACCGCTACTGCTCCGGTGGCACCAGGAAGACCGGCCGGTGCCCGTGCTTGAGAACGGCCTCGGCGACGCTGCTGTGCAACAGCGCGCGCAACCCCGTAGCACCGCGCGTACCGGCGACGATGATGTCGACGTCGAGCTCATCGGCGCAGTCCACGATGGCGTTCCAGATGGTGGTGGTGCACTCGGCGGTGCGCGGTTCGGCGTCGATTCCGGCCAGCTTCGCCAGGTGCACGCCTTCGGCGTTGATCTTGCGAGCGTCGGAGTAGGCGATGTCCTCCACCTCCTCGTCGGGCACCCAGTCCGGCTGCATCACCCCGGCGAGCCCGGAGATGCGCGCGGCCTGGCGCACCATCGGTTCCCATGCGGTGAGCAGGATCGCGCGGTCGGCGGTCAGGAATCGCCCCGCGTACTCGATGGCTCGTTTGGCGTGTTCGGAACCGTCGTAGGCGATGAGCATCCGATCGCATGCCATGACGACCTCCTGCGCTGGTCGGAGCGGCTTTTCCCTCAGATTACCCCCGGATGTCCGTATCAATCCGGACCACCGTGGTGGGGTTCGCGCCGGGAGCGGGCTACCGTGGAGCGCATGCGGAAATCGCCTGTGGTCGTGTTCGCAGTCCTCGCCGCCGTTGCCACCGCCTGTTCGGGAGGTTCGTCGAACGAGACGACGCCCGCGGCGAGTAGCAGCGGAGTGGCCGCTCCCTCCGCCGCCGGAGAGTCGAGTTCGCCCGCGTCGGCGACTCCGATCCAAAGCAATTGCGGCGCAGACTATCTCGCCAAGCTCTCACAGCGCGAGAAGCTGGCCCAGCTGCTGACCGTCGGCATCACCGGTTCGGCGGACGCGTCGAACGTGGTGAGTTCGGAGCAGGTGGGCGGCATCTTCGTCGGCAGCTGGACCGATCCGAGCCTGCTGGACAAGTCGGCGCTCGACGCGGTGAAAGCGCAGGCCAAGGTCCCGCTGATGGTGACCATCGACGAAGAGGGCGGGCGGGTCTCGCGCGCGAAGAACGTGATCGGCGCCGCGCCGTCGGCTCGAGAGATCGCGCAGACCCAGACCCCCGAGCAGTACTACCAGTTCTCGCTGACCAGGTCGAAGGCGCTGAAGGATCTGGGCATCACCGTCGATTTCGCTCCCGACGTCGATGTGAGCAGCCAGCCCGACGACAGCGTGATCGGCGACCGTTCCTACAGCGACGACCCGAAGGTCGTCACCGAATACGCGGGCGCCTACATCCGCGCGGCCAACGAGGTCGGCCTCGGTTCGGTGATCAAGCACTTCCCCGGCCACGGTTCCGGTTCCGGTGACTCGCACACCGGCGCCGTGACCACCCCGCCGCTGGATCAGATGCAGAACACCGACCTGGTGCCGTTCCGCGAGCTGGTGAACTCCGGTGCGGCAGTGATGGTCGGCCACCTCGATGTGCCCGGCCTGACCGAGCCCGATGTGCCCGCCAGCATCAGCCCGGCCGCGATGACGCTGCTGCGCGAGGGCAAGGGCTACGGCGCCGCGCCCTACGACGGCCCGATCTTCACCGACGATCTCAGCGGCATGGCCGCCATCACCGCCCGCATGTCCATCGCCGACGCGGTCGAGGCCACGCTCGTCGCGGGCGCCGACAACGCGCTGTGGATCAGTAGCGATGCGGTGCCGCAGGTACTCGACCGTTTGGAACAGTCGGTCTCGAGTGGCAAACTGCCCGCCGACCGGGTCGACACGTCCGTACTGCGGATGGCGCGCTACAAGGGCGTAGCGCTGGGCTGCTGATCGCACTCGGCGACTGTGCGGCAAATGAGCGCGGGTGAACTTACCTTGGAGTAAGATAGGTGGTTCACCCTGCGGTAGGAGAGTGGATGGCAGGCGGGACCAAGCGACTTCCCCGGGCAGTTCGCGAGCAACAGATGCTCGATGCCGCCGTCGAGGTATTCGCGCGCAAGGGCTTCCACGACACGTCGATGGATGCCATCGCCGCCGAGGCGAAGATCTCCAAACCCATGCTCTACCTGTACTACGGCTCCAAGGATGAGCTGTTCCGGGCCTGCATCCAGCGCGAGGGTCTGCGTTTCATCGAGGCCGTCGCGCCCGCGGGCAACCCGCAGTTGACCCCGCACGAACAGGTCCGCACCGCGCTCGAGGGTTTCCTCGATTTCGTCGATCGCAATCGGCAGTCCTGGCAGGTTCTCTACCGTCAGGCTATCGGTCAGCAAACTTTCGCCTCCGAAATCGACAATGCTCGTGAACGCGTCATCGAGCTCACCGCGAAACTGCTCGAATCCAGTGCCAAGAACGCCGACCCCGGCACCAATTTCGAGGTCGTCGCGGCGGCGGTGATCGGTGCGGGCGAGGCCATCGCCGACCGGGTCGCGAGCGGGCGGATCGAAGTGGCCGAGGCGGTCGACCTGCTCGACGATCTCGCCTGGCGCGGTCTGGCCGGCCGGAAGAAGATCGACTAGCGGTTGCGCCCCGCCCCGTCGGCTGCGATCGTGCACGGTTGACGTTTCACGACAGACGGGGTGGCAGTGTTCGGTGTGTTGAAGCCGTGTGCGCACGGCGCGGCGAAATATGGCATCGATCCGGGGCAGTGGCAGGCGCACATGTGCGGGCTGTGTCTGGGTCTGCGGGACGGGCACGGTCAGTTGGCCCGCGCGGCAACCAACACCGACGCGATCGTGCTCAGTGTGCTCACCGAGGCGCAGTCGGGTGCGGGTGCGCGCACGACCGCCGGTCCCTGTCCGCTGCGCGGGATGAAGCGCGCGTCGGTGGTCGCCGCGGACGCACCCGGTGTGCGATTGGCCGCCACGGCCTCACTGCTGTTGGGCGCGGCCAAGATCGGCGATCACGTCGAGGACGGCGACGCCTCCGTCCTCGCCCGTCGCCCGATGCGGCGGGTGTCGAACGCCTGGGCCGCACGAGCCCAGCAGCAGGCTCATCTGATCGGGCTCGATGTGCGGCCCATGCTGAACGCGATCGCCACCCAGTCCTCGATGGAGTCGCGCGCGGCGGTCGAGGTGATCACGCTCGAGGAACTCACCGGGCCGACTCAACTCTGTGCCGCGACCCTCTTCGGACACACCGCGACATTGGCAGGGCGCCCGGAAAACGTTGCGGCTCTTCAGGAGATCGGTCGACACGTCGGCCGCATCGCGCATCTGGCCGACGCCATCGAAGACCTCGAGCGCGACCGTGCCCGTGGCCGGTTCAACCCGCTGGAGGCCACCGGCACGGATATGCCCCGCGCCTATGATCTGCTGCGCGAGAGCGAATCCCGCATCCGGCAGGCCGCGTCCGAGGCCGAACTCGACCAGCTGCCGACGGTTCGCTGGGCGCTGCTCGATCCGCTGGCGAGCCTGCTGCGGAGCCTCGGCCGAGGGCTCGGCATCGCGGTCGGCCATGCCTGCCGCACTCCCGCTACAGCGCAACAGCATTCGCCGTACGAGTTCCCGTCCCCGCCCGGACGGCGCCCGAGCAGGCCGGGGCCGTTCAAGGCGAGCGGACTCGTGCTCGGCGTCTACTGCACCGGCATGGCCTGCTGTGTCGACCACACCAGCCCGTGCACCGGCGAGCAGAAGGACGCCTGGGCCAAGAACTGCGACTGCGGCAGTTGCTGCGATTGCGGTGAGTGCTGCGGCAATTGCTGCGGCGAGGACTGCTGCTGCGGTGACTGCGGCTGCGATTGCGGCTGCTGACGAAAAAGGCTCGCGCGGTGGCGAATCCGCCGACCGCGCGAGCCTTCTGCTATCGAACCCCTACTCGCACTTGACGATCGGGATGGGGTCGTACTTCACGGTCCGCGTATGCCGCGACACCTGGGCGCCGGACTTGGCGTCGGTGATCACCCTGGTGTCGGAGATGGTGAAACCGGGCGCACCCTCGGAGGCGATGCAGTCCTTGCCCTTGGGCAGCACGACCTCATTGGGTTCGGTCGGCTTCGACTTCTCACCCGTAATCGATTCCACGTTCACGGTTTTGGTGCCCCACAGCCGCACGGTGATCTCGGAGCCGGTGGCGACCGCCTGAATGTAGACACCGGTCGTGCCGGTATTGCGGAACGCCAGGTCGATCGCACCGTCGAACACCGTCGCCTCGCGCGCGGCCGGGTAGCGCGAGATGTAGTAGCTGTGCTCGGTGTGTCCGCCGTCTTCCATCCCGGCGAAGTAGGCCGCGTTGTAGAGCGTGGTGGCGAACTGGCTGATGCCGCCGCCGACCGCGGTGCTCGGCCTGCCCTTGTCGATGATGCCGGACTCCACATAGCCCTCCGCCGCGGTACGCGGGCCGGTGAACTCGTTGAGCGAGAACGTATCTCCCGGCTTGACCACCGCACCGTCGACCTTGGCGGCGACCGTGCGGATATTCACCCCGGAGGGGCCGCTGAAGCCGCCGGTGGTGAACTGGCCGATCGTCTCGTTGACCCCGAGCGCGTTCGCGGCCTCGGTGGTGAGCTTGGGCTCGATGCGCTGATACACCACCGGGCTGGTGCGCGGACCCGGCTGCGTGAGCAGCGTGGGCAGCTTCTCCAGCGTCTTGGGCCAGTCCACCTTCTCGCCGACCACGGCGGGCACCACGGTCGGTTTGCCCGCGCCGACGGTGAAGGTGGCGTCCTTGGGTTCCACCTCGGACTTCGCCAGTTGTGGTGCGAGCAAGGCGATGACGGCGTCGTTGTTGAACTGGGGCGCCAGCCCGCCGTTGCCGTCGGGCACGAAACCGAGCACGTCGGCGATCTGATCGGTGGTCAGCGTGGCCTGAACGTCCTTGCCGGACACAGTGATCGGTGACGCTACGGCCGGTGTCGCGATATCGCGCACCGCCGCCTGCACGGCGTCGGCGCGTACCGCGACGGGCGCGGCCACCACGGGCAGATCCAGTTGGCTGCTGGCGGCCCAGCGGTCGGTGATGGTGGTGCGCGCGGCCTCGGTGTCGAGCACCCGGCCCGGCACGGGCGCGACCGCGACCGGCTTGCCGTTCTGGAACCGCACCGTGCCTTCGACGGTCGGGTTGTCGTGGACGCGGAAGGTCTCGAGCTGTGCGTCGAGGGCCGCGGTGTCGACGGTGCTCGACACCGGAACCTCGCGAGTGCCGAAGAGCGAGATCAGTCGACTCACCGGGTTCAGCGGCTGGCTGCCGACGGCGTCCCAGGTGCGGTCGTAGTCCACCGACAGACCGGCTGTGGCGGGCACCATGCTCGCCTGCACATCGCCGATCCGCACGGGCAGGGGTCGCTCGGCCTTGGGGCCGAGTTCGGTGTGCAGCAGCGCGTCGGCTTCGGCCTGGTCCATCCCGCCGATGTCGATACCGGCGACGACGACGCCGCGCGCCACCTCACCCGTGCTCAACGCGAGGTCGGCCAGGTAGGCGGCGGTCCCGACGGCCAGCACGGCGCCGACCGCGATCCCGATCCGCTTGACCAGCTGCTGGTTGCCCGGCGGGGTCGGCGGGGGCGGGCCTGCCGGGCCGGGGGTGGGTGACCAGCGATCGCGGGTCACGGTGTTCAAGGGCTGCGTAAGGGCGGTGGTGTCCGGATCGAAAGTGCGATTTGATTCGAGCAGCTTGCGTAATCCGACCTCGCCCCTTCGGTCGGCCGGTTGTCCGGCGGTCGACTCGCTGGGCACGGAGGTCCTTCCGTTAGGTTGGCCCCGAATGTTTGCGGGGTCCGGCCCGAGGGTAACGCGCTTCGGCGCGCTCGGCAGCTCGGCAACCGGGTGGGGGCAGCAGAAAGGCTCCGCGTAGTTGCCGGGTCGGGGGTCTGGCAACTACACGGAGCCGATCTGTTTATCGGGGCGCGGAGCGGGGCGTTACAGCCCATTCGGAAGAATTTCGGCGCGCGGGCTGACGCCGCCAGGACCGACGACGCGGCGGCGCGAGACAATCGGGGTGAGACTCGACACCACGGACCGGACAACGAGGAGAACTGATGCAGCTGGGAATGATCGGCCTCGGCCGGATGGGTGCCAACATCGTGCGCCGGATCGTGCGTGACGGGCACACCGCCGTCGGCTACGAGCGCCACCCAGGGCCGATCCCCGAGCTGGAGTCCGAGCTCGGCGACAAGTTCCGCGGCACGACCGACCTGGCCGAGTTCATCGGCATGCTCGAGGTGCCCCGTGTGGTGTGGGTGATGATTCCCGCCGGTGCCACCGGCAAGGTGATCGAGGACGTCGCCGAGCTGCTCGAGCCGGGCGACATCATCATCGACGGCGGCAACAGCCGCTACCACGAGGACATCAAGCGCGCGAAGGCATTGGAGCCCAAGGGTATTCACTACCTCGACATCGGCACCTCGGGCGGTGTGTTCGGCCTACAGCGCGGCTACTGCCTGATGATCGGCGGAAACAAGGCGCAGGTCGACTACCTCGAGCCGCTGCTGGCGACCATCGCCCCCGGCTACGAGTCGGCCCCGCGCACCCCTGGCCGCACCGGTGAGCCGTCGCAGGCCGAGAAGGGCTACCTGCTGTGCGGTCCGCACGGTGCGGGTCACTTCGTGAAGATGGTGCACAACGGCATCGAGTACGGCGCGATGGGCGCCTACGCCGAGGGGCTCAACATCCTGAAGCACGCCAACGCGGGCTCGGAGTACCTGCACGGTGAGCACTCCGCCGAGGAGACGCCGATGGAGCACCCCGAGTACTACATGTACGACCTGGACATTCCGGCCATCACCGAGGTGTGGCGTCGCGGTTCGGTCGTCGCCTCCTGGCTCCTCGATCTCACCGCGTCGGCCCTGGTGAGTGACCCCGACCTGGACTCCTACAGCGGCCGCGTCTCCGACTCCGGCGAAGGCCGCTGGACCATCGACGCCGCCATCGACACCGCGGTCCCCGTCCCGGTCCTCTCCGCCGCTCTCTACCAGCGCTTCTCCTCCCGCGGCCAGGCCCTCTACGCCGACAAGATGCTCTCGGCGATGCGAAAGGCCTTCGGCGGCCACAACGAGCTGCCGCAAAAATAGCCCCCTAGACGCCCACAACCGGCCTTTCGTCGCCAGACGGAGGTCGGTTGTCGCGTTTCCGGGTCGGATCGAGTAGATCGAAAATCCTCGGATGCTACCCGGACCGGAGAGTAAAACAACGATGTTCCACAAAATAAGAACACGTTCTTCTTTTCCAGGACAAGCGTCCAGTCGGACCTATACCTTGTGGTCAGAGGGGGGAAAGCCCACCTGATGAGGAATTCGCCCCGGTCGTCTCGCCCGGGGCTTTGGAGGAAAAGCATGTTCCGGACTTCGCGTATCGCCGCGGGCGTCGCCACCACCGCCCTGGTCGTCGCCGGTGTCGGTGTCGGCCTTGGATCCGGCGTCGCCGCCGCCGCCGGCTGTGCGGTGAGCAGTCACGACACCAAACAGGACTGGAGCACCGTCGGTGTCACCCACGTCTACGACAAGATCGCCAGCGCCGAGCAGATCGGCGTCGGCACCTCGGTCACCTACAAGGTGATCGTCGGAACCACCGGGATCGGCAACCCCTACGTCAACACCATCACCGACTTCCCGCCGGTCGGCTTCGGCGCACCGACCAAGGCCACCATCACCGCCTATCACGCGGTCGGCGGTCAGGTCACCGAGGACGTCACCGCCGAGCCCAACGCCGGCGGCTGGAAGGTGACGAGCACCGGCTGGTTCGTCAACTCCGGCAACCCGGTCACCTTGACGATCACCTACCCGGTGCCCAGCGGCGTCAAGGTGGGCCAGATGGTCACCAGTGGTGGCGTCGGGGTCGCGGGCACCGTGGGCGTCAGCAATGAAATGCCCGGTCTCACCGCCTGTTTCACCGCGCGCGGCGCCAACGCCGGCGAGACGGTGATCGGCAGCCTCGGTGACAACGGCCTGGGTTCCGATGATGGCCAGCTGAGCTCCACCGGCTCGCTGAGCGACATCATCTCCGACGTGCTGGGCGATCTGATCGGTAGCTGATCGCGTAGCACCTGGTCGCCGGGACGGTCTCGCGCTGCCGTCCCGGCGAACCATTCTTTTTGTGGCGCCCTCTTTTTCGAACTCTGTGAGGACTCGTGTTCCCCTGTAAGCGGACGGTGCTGACCGCGCTCGCCGTCATCGCGCTGTCGGTCGTCGCCATCGGGACCGCAGGTGCGGACGGATCGCGGCTGGATCGGATCGAGCGGCCCGGCCAGCGGCAGCAGACGCTGCACGTGTACTCCGCGTCCATGGACCGGGTGATCCCGCTGCAGGTCATCACGCCGCACGACACCAGCGCGCCACGTCCCACGCTGTATCTGCTCAACGGCGCGGGCGGCGGCGAGGATATCGCGAACTGGTACAACCAGACCGACATCGTGCAGTTCTTCGCCGACAAGAACGTCAACGTCGTCACGCCGGCGGCGGGCGCGTTCTCGTACTACACCGATTGGCAGCGCGACGATCCGAAGCTCGGCCGCAACAAGTGGCAGACGTTCCTCACCGAGGAGCTCCCGCCGATCGTCGACGCCACCTTGAACACCACGGGCGTGAATGCCATCGCGGGCCTGTCGATGTCGGCCACCGCGGTGCTCAACCTGGCGATCGCCGCCCCCGACCGCTACCGCGCCGTCGGCTCCTACAGCGGCTGCGCCTCGGTCGACGACCCCGTCAGCCGCGCCTACATCGATTTCGTGCTCGCCCGCGGTGGGGCCGACCCCGCCAACATGTGGGGCCTGCCCGGTGACCCCGCCTGGCGCGCGAACGACGCCTACCTCAACGCGGAACGCCTGCGCGGCAAGGCGATCTACCTCTCCAGCGCGAACGGACTCCCCGGCCCCGCCGAAACTCTCCCGCCCGGCGCGACGCCAGGAAAGGTCATCGGCATGACCGACCAGATCCTGCTCGGCGGCGCCATCGAAGCCGCCGCCAACCAGTGCACGCAGCGCCTCGCCGCTCGCCTCGCGGAACTGAACATCCCCGCCCATACCGAATTCCGCGCCGCCGGCACCCATACCTGGCGGTACTGGGAACAAGACCTGCACAACTCCTGGCCACTTCTCGCCGCCGCTATCGAAGCGAACTGACAGTGCGGTGTGCAACTCGAATGTCTTGTAGCACTGAATAATTCGAGGTGTCAAGCCCATGGAAGCTATAGATAACGCTCGTATCGAGGCACCCGATGTGGTTATTAGCTTCGCTCAGTTTTCCATTGAAAGGCTTGTTATGCACCGTCGAATGATCCGAGTCCTTGTTGCCACCGCGGCTGTCGCCGGTATCGCCGCAGGCGCGCCAGCAGCGCTCGCCGCCCCCGCGCAACCGGCTGTAGTGGCCGAATCAGGTTCCGCCGGAACCGGGTCCGCCGCGATTGACATTCCACTCGGCTTCCTCAAGCTCATTCTCTGCGGGCCGTGGGCGTCCTCGGAGCCGCACCCGAACCCGACGTGCCGCTGAGGTCTGACAACGAAACGGCGGGTTGGTCTCCGAAGAATCGGAGGCCACCCGCCGTCGCTGTGTGTGATCAGCGCGGACTAGCGCTCGATGATCGCCACCACGCCCTGGCCGCCCGCGGCGCAGATGGAGACCAGCGCACGGCCGGACCCCTTCTCCGCCAGCATCTTCGCGGTCGAGGCGACGATGCGGCCGCCGGTCGCGGCGAACGGGTGGCCCGCGGCGAGCGAGGAGCCGTTGACGTTGAGCTTGCTGCGGTCGATGGAACCGAGCGCGCCGTCGAGGCCGAGCCGCTCCTTGCAGTAGGCGTCGGACTCCCACGCGGCCAGGGTGGCCAGCACCACGGAGGCGAAGGCCTCGTGGATCTCGTAGTAGTCGAAGTCCTGCAGGGTCAGGCCGTTGCGGGCCAGCAGGCGCGCGACCGCGTAGGTGGGCGCCATCAGCAGGCCGTCGGGGCCGTGGATGTAGTCCACCGCGGCCACCTCGGAGTCGACCAGGTGGGCCAGCACCGGGAGGTTGCGCTCGGCGGCCCACTCGTCGGTGGACAGCAGCACCGCGGACGCGCCGTCGGTGAGTGGGGTCGAGTTGCCCGCGGTCATGGTGGCATCGCCCGCCTTGACGCCGAAGACCGGCTTCAGGGTCGACAGCTTCTCCACGGTGGAGCCGGGACGCAGGTTGTCGTCGCGGGTCAGCCCGAGGAACGGGGTGATCAGGTCGTCGAAGAAGCCACGGTCGTAGGCGGCCGCCATGTTCTTGTGCGAGAGGTAGGCCAGCTCGTCCTGCGCTTCGCGGGCGACGCCGAATTCCTTCGCGGTGATGGCGGCGTGCTCACCCATCGACAGGCCGGTGCGCGGCTCGGCGTTGCGTGGGATCTCGATGCCGAGCATCGAGGGGCGCAGCTGGCCGACCAGCTTGACCTTGTCCTTGGTGGTCCGGGCGCGGTTGGCGGTGAGCATCCACTCGCGCATGTCCTCGCTCACGCCGATCGGCGCGTCGGAGGTGGTGTCGGCGCCACCGCCGACGCCGGACTCGATGCGACCCAGTGCGATCGCGTCGCCGACGGTGACGATCGACTGGAGGCCGGTGCCACAGGCGAGCTGCAGGTCGTGGGCCGGGGTGTAGGGCGAGAGCTTCGAGCCGAGCACGCTCTCGCGGATCAGGCTGTGCTCGCCGACCTTCTTGAGCACAGCGCCGCCCACGACCATGCCGAGGCGCTCGCCCTGCAGACCGAACCGGCTGACCAGTCCGTCGAGGGCGGCGGTGAACATGTCCTGATTGGACGCCTTGGCGTAGGCCTTGTCGGAGCGCGCGAACGGGATGCGGTTGCCGCCAACGATGGCGACCGGGCGCTGGGTCTTGGCGGCGTTGGCAGTGCTGGTCTTAGCAGTGCTGGCCTTGGCCGTCGCCGAGCGGGCTTTGCTGGTCACTCGAGTTCTCCATGGTCTCGTCGGTTCCGGGTAACGCCGGCCGGTGGAATTGGCCCCCGTGCGGTCGCGGCGTCGTATCGGTTTACATTAAACTTACTCCGGAGTAAGTTCGTTGTCGACACCGTACCCGCAAGTGTGCGCTCACACGGGGGACACTGGGCGGAGCACGGTCACACACTCGTCGAGCACAGAGAAGGTAGGAACAGTGGCAGCCAAGAGCAAGGGTGCACCGAACCTCTACGGATCTTTCATCCACTCCGCCCCCGGCGCGTTCCTCGCGAGCAAGCTGGGCCTCCCGCAGCCGGCCGAACTGCGCCGCTACAAGGCGGGCGAGCCCGCGCTGCCCGGCCCGGTGCTGCTCGGCGGCAAGGGTCGCCTGGCCGAGCCGGTCCGCGCGCTGCTGTCGGATTACACCGTCGCGGATTCGCTCGACTCGGGCACCAAGTACGGCGCGCTGGTCTTCGACGCCACCGGCATCGATTCGATCGACAAGCTCGCGCAGCTGTTCGAGTTCTTCCAGCCCGCCATGCGCAGCCTCGCGCCGTCGGGCCGTGTCGTGGTGCTGGGCACCACCCCCGAACTGGTCGGCTCGGTCGACGAGCAGATCGCCCAGCGCGCGCTCGAGGGCTTCACCCGTTCGGTCGCCAAGGAGCTGCTGCGCGGCGCGACCGGTCAGCTCGTCTACGTGCACCCCGAGGCGGGCGCCGCCGCGACCGGCCTCGAGTCGACCCTGCGCTTCCTGCTCTCGGGCAAGTCGGCCTTCGTCGACGGTCAGGTCATCCGGGTCGGTTCCGCCGATTCGGTCGCCCCGGCTTCGTGGGACAAGCCGCTCGCGGGCAAGGTCGCCGTCGTGACCGGCGCCGCGCGCGGTATCGGCGCCACCATCGCCGAGGTGTTCGCCCGTGACGGCGCCACCGTGATCGTCGCCGACATCCCCGCCGCGGGCGAGGCGCTGTCGGACACCGCGAACAAGATCGGCGCCACCGCGCTGGCCCTCGACGTCACCGCGCCCGACGCCGCCGAGCGTCTGGCCGACTTCGCCACCGAGCGTTTCGGCGGCATCGACATCGTCGTCCACAACGCCGGTATCACCCGCGACAAGCTGCTCGCCAACATGGACGAGGGCCGCTGGAACTCGGTGATCAACGTCAACCTCGCTGCCCCGCACCGCATCACCTCCGGCCTCGTCGCCAAGGGTGTGCTCAAGGAAGGCGGCCGCGTGATCGACGTGTCCTCCATCGCGGGCATCGCGGGCAACCGCGGCCAGACCAACTACGGCGCGTCCAAGGCGGGCGTCATCGGCATGGTCGACGCCGAGTCCCCGGTGCTGGCCGAGAAGGGCATCACCATCAACGCGGTGGCGCCCGGCTTCATCGAGACCGCGATGACCGCCGCCATCCCCGTCGGCACCCGTGAGGCCGGTCGCCTGATGAGCTCGCTGCTGCAGGGTGGCCAGACCGTCGACGTCGCCGAGACCATCGCCTACTTCGCGAGCCCCGCGTCGAACGCGGTGAGCGGCAACGTGGTTCGCGTCTGCGGTCAGAGCCTGATCGGCGCCTGATGACTCAGACGATCACCCTCACCGAGGTCCCCAAGAACGGCGGCCTGTACGCCAAGGCGGCGCTGGGCGCCATCCCGCTGCCTGCCGCGCTGTCGGGTCGCAAGCCGACCCTGCCCGACCGGCGCGTAGTCGTTGAAGGCGTGCGGGTCGACCCCGACCACCTGGCCGCCTACTGCCACGCCACCGGCCTGCGTTTCAGCGACACCCTGCCGCTGACGTACCCGTTCATCCTCAGCTTCCCGCTGGCGATGCAACTCGTCGTCGCACGGGACTTCCCGTTCAGCGCGGTCGGTGCGGTGCACTTCGAGAACGTCATCGAACGCACCCGCGAGATCTCGGTCGCTGAGCCCCTCGATTTCTCCACCCATATCGAGAACCTCCGCGAACACCCGAAAGGTCTTCTGGTGGACGCGATCACGGAGATCAGTGTCGGTCGTGAACTCGTTTGGCGTCAGGTGACCACCTTCCTGCACCAGCAGCGCACGTCCCTGTCGGGCGGCCCCAAGCCGGCGCCTCCCGCCGACGAGGTGCCTCCGCCCCCGCTGCGCGTGCAGCGCGTGGATCAGAAGATGATCAACCGCTACGCCGCCGCGTCCGGCGACCACAACCCGATCCACGTCTCCGGGATCGGCGCCAAGGCCATGGGTTTCCCGCAGACCATCGCCCACGGCATGTGGTCGGCCGCCGCGATCCTCGGCACCGTCGAGGGTCGTGTTCCCGAAAAGGCCACTTACGCGGTCAAGTTCGGCAAGCCGATCTTCCTTCCGTCCTCGGTGAACATCTACGCCGACCAGGTCGGATCCGGCTGGGATCTCTCCATCCTGCATCCCAAAAAGGGGTACCCACACCTCACCGCAACCTTGCGCTGAGTCGCTACCGGCAAGGGCCGCACACTCCAGGGGGGTGTGCGGCCCTTGCCGGCTTCAGGGCACGGAGAATCGGTCGTCACGGGGGATTGTGTTCGGGGCCTTACGCTTTCGAGGACTTCGTCGATCGTCATCCCGATAGTTGTCGTTACGGGCAATTGCTGTGACTTTACTCATCAGCCTGAATCGGTTCGCTACGCAATTGCCGTAGAGCACATTTCTGCCCGTTCTGGTCTACCGTCCGGTGTTTTCTTCTGCGTGCTAAGAAATTGCCCGGCGCACGGTGGGCTGACTTTGTAGTGTTGCCCGGCCGCCAATATCGCGCGCTCGCACCACCGGGCAACTATTCGGCATCTGAACACTGTGGTGCCCGAATTTCGAGCATTCCGGTTCCTCTGAAACGAGGGTAGAACTTCTCTTGCCCAGCGATCGTTCGGTCGCGTCGGCGGTTCACCTGATCCAGATCCGTGGCGAGAAGTGTTGTGGAGGAAGCGTTGTGAACAAGATCAGTCATTCGAATCGGGGGATTCTTCGGGCGGTCGCTGCCGTGGGGGCGGCGCTGTCGCTGGTCGCGAGCGCCGGCGCGGCAGGCGCGGACACCGGAAGCGGTGAGACCGGGAGTGGGGTAATCGACACGGGCAGTGGGATTCTGGGAGATCTGCTCGATACCGGCAGTGGAATCCTCGGCGGTAGCTCGAGCGGTGGGTCGTCCGAGAGCGTGCAGCCGTGCAACCGCTCGACCAAGTCCGGCGGGGCCGGCGTCACCAACACGACGCATCAGCTCGGCGTCACCGGACCGACCTCGTTCGTCCTGACCTACGAAACCCTCAACATTCCCGACCGTATCCAGGTCTTCTACGAAGGCGGGCAGGTGCTCGACACCGGCTACGTCGGTGACAATGCCAACCAGGGCACCGGATCTCGGGCCGTTTCGTTGCCCGCGGGGTCGTCCTCGACGGTGAGTGTTCGGGTCACAGGACCGAATGACACCCAGTGGGAGTACACGGTCAACTGCCCGTCGTAGCGCGACCGTTCCATCCGGTCGAGATCGCACGTGTGGGGGCCGCATGCCCGAAAAGGTATGCGGCCCCGAGTAAAACAGCTATCTGGCAGAAAACTGGCAGCACATATTCCGGCAGGTGCTGCGCGCGGCGGGAAAACATGAATATGGCCGCGCCCCAATCGTTTACACATAAGAACCTGTTACAGGTTTTCATCGTGATATCAATCGTGGACTAAGCCGATCAGTAACTGGGTAAGCAGCAAGGTTCGGCACAAGCGCGATGCTCTGCCTCGTCCCTTCGCTGCGGGGATCTCGCCGCGGTTCGTGCGATCGATCGATTGTCCAGCGGCAATGATCTTGTTCGAGTGCCCGTTCGCGATGCCGAACGAGGGTCTTCGAGCAATCGATATGAGATCCCCGAATCGAGTCCTGCCGTCAAGCGCTCAACGGGCAAACGCGCAGCAATGGTTCGGCGAATGCCCCGGATGTCGCGGGCTAGGGAGGTATCGCCGACCGTGTTAGAAACTTTCAGTCGGCAACAAAGTCGGCAATCATGGTTAATACCAAGGGGTTTCACTTCATGAAGAAGATTCGCACGCTCAGCTTCGGCATCGTCATCGCCGCCGGGATGGCCATGTTCGGCACGGGCATCGCCACCGCGGACGAGGTCCCGCCGGTTGTCACCGAACCCGGCACCGGCGGCACGGGCGAAGAGGCAACCACCGGTTCGGCCGACAGCCTGGCGGCGATCCTGAAGGCGCTCACCAGCGGCTCGGCGGCGGCGGAGGAGACGCCGGTGGAAACGCCCCCGGCTGCCTGACGTAGTACGTAAACGACGAATGCCCCGCGATGAGCGGGGCATTCGTCGTTTGGGCTCAGTTGTGTCTGGCCGCGCGAAGTCCGTTGACGTAAGCGGCGACAATCCGCAGATCACCTTCGGACAACCCGGAGAGATCGACGATTCCCTCGGTGGATTGCGGTCGAACGTGCTCCGACTCGATCGGGTCCAGCCCCGCCTGCGTCAGCAGCGGTTCGGCATCGAGGCCGACCGCCGCCGCCATGGCCTGCAAGGTCTCGGCCGTGGTACTGGCGGGGACCTTCTGGCCGCGCTTGTACTGGGTCCCGTTCTCGACCTGCGTCCACAGGCTCGTACTGATCCGTGCTGCCTTCGCGGCGCGGTCCATCGACATCTCGCGCTCCTTGCGAGCAAGTCGCAGGGTGGCGCTGACCTCGGCGGGGACCACCGCGCTCCGTTGTCTCACCATGCATCGAGGGTAGCAGATTGTTTGCACTGATGCATGAAGTGTATGTAGTCACCGGTTGCGAATTTGCGAATCGAAATCCTCCATCGGCTGTAGACCGTAACAGCAGATGACGAGTTTGTTTGTGGTGGTAGGTGTCTGGGTACAGCACTCTGCCGACTCGGCTTGACAGACGCGTGGCAACAACGTTGCATACAACGAGTGTCCGATTGTGGGTCCCAGTAGGAGCCACTCCTGGACACCGCCCGGGGGCGCGCCATTCGATTTCGGCCGCGTAGCAGGGTACGACCGGGGCTCCGGCCCGCTATCGACCGAAGGAGCAAGTACATGGGCCCATACGATGCCGTCACGGCGTCGAACCGCATTCGTGAGGATTCATGCGGCGTGACCCCACTGGACAGGTGGGCCGATGACAACCACCTGTACCTGGATCGAGAAGCCGCGCGGGATCTGGCCCGGATGCTCGGGGACATCCCCGACCTGGCCGAGGATCTGTCGGACGCGCGTACGCGCCAGACCCGCTTCGGCGCGGTGGACTACCGCACGCGCAATGGCGCACGGGAACAACGACTTCCGTTCAATCCCGCCGCTGCTCGCGCGGCCGACCATCTCCACGCGGTTTTGGTGGCCTGGGTTCGGTTGGTCTGCGAACAGCGCGGCATCGACTACACCGGGGCCGCGACCACCAGCGGAATGGCGGAGTGGTTGCAGCGCAACATCATCGCGCTGGCGATGACGGAAGGCGTGGAGGCCGCGCCCGCTGAGTTCGCGGCCGCGATCGAGGCCGCGGAAGCGGTGGTGTGTCCGCCGGTCGATCTCGCTCCCGCCGATGCGGCTCTGGTCCTGCGGGCCAGGGCGGTTCGCCTCCATGCGGCCGCGATCGGCAAACTCGCCGAAGAGCTGGGTGACGGTTTCCGCAACCTCACCGCTCGGCGAGTGCGCACACTGCGCAAGGCCGGTCTGATCAGCCCGGTCCCGGGGCCCTGGTCGCCGGACTGGCCGGAGCTCTTCATCGTGGGTGAGGTCTTGGATGCGCACCGTGCCCTTCCGGCGCGGCACCGGGCGAAAGATGCATAGCGAACAGAGTGACCCAGCGGGGCGTCGGCAGATTGTTGCCGGCGCCCCGCTGGCGTTGTGAGGACCCGACACGGCTGGATTCCGGTGCCCGAAGTGCTTAGGCCGCACGAAGTTCGGACCGATCTCGTCGTCTCCGTGTATCGGAATACATACGTCCACCTGGGATTTGGCATCTTGTGAAAGTCGGTGTTGACAAGTTGTGGCCGATGACGCAAACTAGTGCCAGCGGGATTCGTCGTGCCCAAAATCGTTTCGGCACACTGCGATTCGATGTCAGCGAGCGCTGACCCCGCAGATCCTGACCGGGACTCGGTTCATGTCAACGCTAGAATGGGCGCGTGCTCTCGACCGAGAGTCTCGACATTTCGGCTGCTGGGTGAGGTTCTACTTGTGTCAGGTGCATTCGATGCATTTACTCCCGATGAATCCGGTAAGCCGACCGGTGAGAGACCTACTCGCGAAGGCGGCGAGCCCCTCTATCGAGTAGACGACTCGATACCAGGTCGAAGGAACCGTGTCGGCCATGTCGATCTCTCCGACATCTGCGTAGAAGACCTCCAAGTCGTCGCCGGTGCGGTGGATCGTTGGCGTTCGCTCCGGGCGCCGACCACGGTGACGCGTACCACCTCTCGGTGACCTGACACACGGCATCTGACACCGTCGGGGTGGTGATGATGCGACGGGTCGTGGTCAGTTCCGAGTTGTGAGAGTTGTGTATTGCCATGGGTGATGAAGGTGAGTCGGATGCCTCGATGCCGGACCGACAAGATATCGCGGTGCAGCGCAATGGGTTCAACGCCCAAGAATCTGCGTTCAACCAGGGAATCCGGGTCGATTCGGCCGTGGTCTTCGACTTCGTGTCGTATTGGTCGGTAGTCGACCGCGCAGTCCTCATCCAGGCCGACCTGTCCGGTCATGTACGAAACGAAGTCATCGCACACGCTGTTGCCCACATCGAGATGGCCGAATCACGCGAACTGGCAGCAGCACTCGACGGCGAGCGATGGCGCGGCCGGATCGAGATGCAGGTGCACGATGTGGTGGCACAACGCCTCATCCCCGTCTCCCACCTGCGTGATGCGCTGGAGGTCGGCGACAACCTCACCGATGTTTCCGCGCTCCTCGGCGTCACCGAGTTCCTGCTCGGTTGGCGTTTGCAACACCTGGCGAACGAGGAGTTCGCGGTGATACCGGTGCACCTGCTGAACCGCCTGGGCTGGCTGCCCGGGATGCCCTCCGAATACCCCTATCGGTGCTTGTGGCCGACATCCAGCTCGGGCGAGATGCTTCGCCAGCTGGCACCCGGCCGACACCACCGGTAGCCACAGTCTTCCTCAGCCCTCGTTCCGTGAAAACGGCACGGGGGCTTTGTTGTCGGCGCTTGCCGCCGCCGCATGCCCGTCCCTGACGCGCCCGTCTCCCGCAGCTCGCTGTGGTCGAAAGGCGTTGTCGCAGCGCAGGGGCGCATCGGTCCCGCTCCGACGGAGCACTCCGTCGGAGCGGGACCTCCACTCACGTCCCAGAGAGGTACGAACATGTCACTGTGGTCTCCGAAAGGATCGCCCCGCACGATCGATGTACTCGTGGTCGGCGGAACCTGGAATCCTGGCGGCGACGGCGTCACCGGTGCCTTCACCGACGCGCTGAACAAGTCGATGTTCACCCCTCGGATGGTCCCCTATCCCGCCGACTACGGGTCGCATGTGAGCTATGCCGAGAGTGTCGCCGAAGGTAAGCGGGCGCTCCTGGCCGCTATCGACCGATCGCCGAACCCTGTTGTACTGGCAGGATATTCGCAGGGTGCGGCGGTTGCCGGTGACCTCGCGGCGGAGATCGGCCGCGGTGAGCATCCGGGCCGTGAGGTGATCGCCTGCGCGTTGATCGCCGATCCGCGCAGACCGGCGGGCAAGTACCTCGGCGACACCGACCCCGGCGGCTACGGCGTCGTCGGCGAGCGGCCCATCGACGGTATGCCCGCCTATTGGGCCGCGGCGCCCGGCGATCCCATCACCGCACTGCCCGCGGGCAACCCCTTGCGGACCATCGCGGATCTGAGTGCCTTCTTCAGCTTCGCCAGCGCGAACTCGGCGGTTCGCTGGGCACAGCGGATGCTCGATACCGCCACCCGAAACCAATTGCAGCGCTGGTGGTCTCCCTCGAACTGGAGTCATTGGACCGGCGCTATCGCCTACGCCCGCGGCTACCTGTTCGACGGCAGGCACACCAGTGACTACGTCCGCTACGGCCACGCCCGCGCACTCGCCCAGGTACTGAACCGCGATGTCGCCGAAGGGCGCATCTGAGACCCGCGAAAGCCTGTGGGAAGGAACACATCATGAGAATCAGTAGAACCCCAGAGCCCGCGCTGGTCCGGTCGGTACTCGTCGCTGTGACGGGTGTCCTCGCCTACCTTCTCGGTCGCGAGATCGACGCGGCGTGGATCGAAACACTGCTCACCCTTTACGGATTGGCGACACCGCTGATCGCGGGCGTACTGATCAGGCCCGCCGTTACTCCGGTGACCGGATCGGCGGGTGAACCCGATGACATCGTGGTTGAGCCCTGAATTCGTGCAGGCGACCGGCATGGCCCTCGCCACCGTCATCGGCGCGGTGACAGCATGGCAGGCCCGCGAAGTCGCCAAGTTGCGCGAGCGGGTGGTCGCGCTCGAGGAGCAGGCCGCCGACGATCACCTCCGATTCCGTGATGCGATCCGGCTGATCCGCGCACTGCAGCGACACATCGACGAACTGCTCGGCTTCCTGCGCCTGCACGTCCCGGGTATGGAGCCCCCGGTGGCGGACTACAAGATCCCCGCCACCCTTCAAGAAGAAATCTGACGGCGACTGCGCCGTTCCCGAACTGCATGCGGTCGGCCCCCGGAGAACACTCGATACGGTGCGGGATTCGAGCCCGCCGCATGCCGCGCTCCTGAAGCGCGGAGTCTCCCGCAGGTGGTCTGCGGTCGTAGACGTCGCCGCTGCATCAGGAGTGACGGTCCCGCCCTCGGCGCTTCCCCTCGTCCACGAGGGCGGGACCCCGAACTTTCACTCACACAAGGAGACACCCATGGGTTGGACAGGAGACCCGGTATGGCTGGCCGATGTGCTGCGCGCTGCCGGGCTGGACGTCATCGAACACGAGGGCTGGCGCGACCGAGGTCACGGCGACTTCCGTGACCTGCGCGGCGTGCTGTGCCACCACACCGCGGGCGGCGGCAAGAACGACTGGCGCATCGTCCAGGACGGCCGCGCCGACCTCCCCGGCCCGCTGGCCCAGCTGGTCCTCGAACGCGACGGCACCTTCCGCGTGATCGCCGCAGGCGTCTGCTGGCACGCGGGCCGCGGGTCCTGGCCCGGCTGGCCCACCGACAACGCCAACTACCACGTGATCGGCATCGAAGCCGTCTCCCGCGGCGACGGAACCGACTGGACCCCAGCACAACTCGATGCCTACCAGCGCGGCTGCGCGGCCATCCTGGCCCGCATCGGCCGCGACGCCGAGGACTGCGTGGCCCACCGCGAGTACTCCCACGAAGGAAAAATCGACCCCGCCGGCATCGACATGGACGAGTTCCGTCGCGACGTACAGGCATTCATCGACGGAGAGGACGCTCCGATGAGCGCATCCGAAGTAACCCAGATCCAAGACTTCATCACCGCGTTCTGCGGCCCGATCGGCACCGATGTCAAGGACATCCGCGAGCAGCTGTGCGGTAGCCAGCAGCGCGACGCGGGCATGTTCGCCGGCTGGGACCAGCTCGACGGCATGACCGTGGTCGACGCCCTGGCCGACATCCTGGACCGCCTGAAGGCCCTCGAATCACCCCGTATCTGACGCGCCACGGCCGTCTGCCGCACAGCGAAAGGAGGTGAATTCCATGCTCCCTGTCCTCCTCGAACTGCTTCAGCTGGCCATCGTGCTCGCGCCGGTGGTCCTGCCGCTACTCGGCCTCTGACGAACAACCGACACAAGATATGGAGACGATGATGGCGCCTTCCGACGCCGGAGAAGATGCGGACGACATCGTCGGCGCCGGCATCCTGGCCGTTGAAGTCGAGGTGAAGCAGTGACTTCGCTATATCCCAAACCTGGGGAGTTCCCCGACTTCGAGCAGTTTCTTGTCGACCTGCTCACCCCGATCGAGACCACGCTGACAACCCTGCCCGCCACGGGCGAGCTGGTGGTGGCACAGTTCCCGTTCTTCTGGGTCCGGCAGATCGGTGGCAGCACCGATATCAACGAGATCACCTATACCGCGAAGGTTCGAGTAACTGCCGCTGCCTCCGACCGGGCCGCGGCACAGGCTGCTGCTGCTCGTGCACGTGTGGAGATCCTCGCTGCGCCAGGCAAATCAGTCAACGGGGTCCTCATCGACTGGGCAGAAGAAATGACGCCCGCAGAAGTCAAGTACTTCCCGCCCACGCTAGCTCGGAGTCAGGGCGCGGCTGACCTGCCGAACCTCGACCCAGTCAGTCAACTCGTAGAGCTCGGATTCACAGTCCACGCCCGACGCCAGAGCTAGTGAACAAAGAAACCAACGAAACGGAGAGAAAATGCCCGCAACCAACCTGACCGCGATCAAAGATGCTCAGCACGAGCTGCTCATCAAGCCGCTCGATGCCGCGGTCTTCCTGGCGCCCTGGTACACCCCCGTACCGACTGCCTTCACCGACGCGTCCAGCGTGCTGCAGACCCTGCCCGCCGCCTACAAGTCGGTCGGTTTGATCGACAAGAAGACCGGCATCGCGTTCGCCCGCGGCATCACCGCGTCCCCGATCGAGTCCTACGGTGAGCTTCAGCCGTCGCGCAACGACATCACCAGCGACATCAGCACTATCGAGTTCGAACCGCAGCAGACCAACGCGCTGACGCTCGCACTGACCACCAACGCCAACCTCGACCAGGCCAAGGCGAACGCCCAGTCCGGTGAGGTGTTCTTCGCGCAGCCGACTGCTGAGCAGATCACCTACTACTCGGCAATCGTCATCGCCAAGGACGGCAACGACGCCGCCCCGGTCTACGTGTTCAAGGTGATGCCCAAGGTCGCGGTCAGCAAGTACGGCGGCGAGCAGTGGACCTCGGCCAACCTGATGTCGCAGAAGGTGACCCTCACCGCCTTCAAGGACGACACCGCCGGCTACGCCGTCGCACACGGTTTCGGTGGTCTGGGCTGGAAGCGGCTGCTGACCAAGGCCGGGATCGCTACCGCGACAGCCTGATCGGCTCAGCGGAATCCACGATGGGCGTGCGCAGCGATCCTCCGGCCTGTGCGCAAGCCCAGTACAGCACTGGTACCGGAGGAGATATTCGAGGAAGCAAATGACCCCCACTGAGTACCCGGTCTTCATGACGGATGGAACCAATGAGTACGTCGTCAACGACGCGACCCAGTACATCAACGCGGTCTTCAGCCTGGGCCACCGCCTGGCGGAACCCGCCGAGCAGTCGCTGAAGTCCGACCAGTAACAACCCATATGGGCGGGATCGCTCCCGTCCGATAGATGAACCGGAGATCCCCTATGGCAGCCACCACCGAGAACACCGACCAGCGCGACCAGTCCGGACGAGATGCCGGCCGCTTCTTCGAGATCCAACAGGAGCTCAGCAGCAAGCGCCGCGGCCCCTATCGGCTCACCGAGGAGATCCTCATCCAGCCGATCACGCGTCGGCAGATGCGGGCGATCCGCGACGAGCAGGACGAGGACAAACAGCTGGCGATCGTTCTCGGCCAGGACTACGAAGCTGTAGAGGAACTGTTCGCCGACCGACCGGTCGACGAGTGGCTCGCCTTTCAGGAGGACCTGAACGCCTACTTCTTCGGCGAAGGCGCCGCGGAGCTGCCGGGGGGATCTCAGGGCTCGTAGAGTTCTGGGACAGGTTCGGTGCCGCGCTCGAATATGACCTGTTCGAGCGCGGCGTCGACGTCCGGGACTGCTTCGGGCCCAGTGAAATCCGGACCCGCGATTGGCGCACGATCTGGCGTCTCAAAGACCGACTCCCGCTCGGATCCCACTACAAGACAGCGCTGTCGACCGACCGTTCGCTAGCCGAGCTGTTTATCCGCGACGAAAGCACAGACACCCAAGCTGACGAAGTCAACGGGGACGCCCGAGGGTTCACTGTCGACACCTATCTGCTGATGACGATCGTAGACAACCTGCAAGCCGTTCAAGCAGCCGTCATCGCCGCAGCGGGCGTCGATCCGCCGCCCGTCGTGCCTTTGAGCCGACCGACGACAGCACTGGACGAACTTCGCGAGGAACGCCGACGTCGAGGCCTCGAATCATTGATTGCGCAATTCAGTCCGGGGAATCTCAGTTGACTAGATATCTGTCGAAAGCTCGATCCAGTCGCGATTTCCCTGATTAACTCATGGGCTCGTGCTACCGGACCAAGAAGCAAGTAGAACCGCGCTAACATGACTCCATAATTACTTGACGCGACTGATAGCTGACATTGAATCAGAATTCTCTCGGATCGGGTATTCCAGAGCTCGCATGGACGATTCTTCGGGCAGCGAGATGGAAATGAAGAACGACCCCATAATTGCACTGATGTTGTTCCGGCGGGTATCGCCAGTCTGAACGTGTGTGCTGTCGAGGAGCATGGGACGACCTGGTTTCTCGAGCGGGCCGGATTTGACGATCTTCTCGCCCTCGCTCGGCGAAGAGAACGAGTGTCACTTGCGCTGTGGAACATACGCCCAACTCGCCTACGCGCCGTGCTCATACTGGGTGTTCACACTGGAAGATATCAACCCGTTCAGCCACGATTGACTGGTATATGCGAAAGCCCATCGGCATGAATGGTTTGAATTCAAAAGCTCGCGCGAAGGAATTCGACGAGTACTTGAAGGCGGAATTTATCGAGTATCGACTCTATCGAGGTCTACAAAAAAGAAGCTCGTCGTAGTAGATGGTGCTCCCCACGATCAATTCCTCAGTGCCGAGTAGTCTGCGAACATTGTTCGCATTGCCTTGTCGAAATGTCCGGCCTTCACGATAGAGTCGACAGAATTGAAGCCCCGCGGTTTCCTGAGATACCATTTCATTATCTGCGCGGCGAGTTCCCACTCTTCGTTCACGAGACATAGAGCGACTGTCGCGCGAACTTTTCCTGGATTTATATTCTTCTCGAACCATGAGTATCGTTCCGGTGTCATGACGTTTGTCACGAGGACCTCTATATTATTGCGGGCGGCGAACCATGGAATTACATCAGATTCAACAGTTCTCGAGAACCATTCTATATATCTGTCGATGTCGTTCTCGCTAGAAATATAGAGACCAGGCTGAAAGAAACTGTCTCCGGCGCCGTCGACATTTGATGGAAAATCGACCTCCCCGTCACCAAGGAGGTCGGGTGGCAGGAGGATCGGGCTGATGCGGGCGCCGATTGGCAGCGCACCTATGATCTGTGCTACGCCCGATGAATGTAGTGCGATCGTTGCGGTCGTAGCTACGGAAGAATTCTCATCATCCAGTATGTACGCGGTCAGGATCTGAGTCGTATTCCTAATCTCGGAACCTAATGAGAATGACAGGCCGGTAGCGTCCATCTCGGCGCGGCGCTCGAATCCATACGCGGCAAGCGCTGCGGTTAGCCTCGCTTCGGTCGCCCGGCGTAGGCGGCTGAGTCTGACGGACATGTCGTTCACCTCGGATGTTACGAGTTTGCGAAAGTTTCGCACTCAGGCGACTCCAGTGTGCATCGTCCCGCCGGTGCTACACAAGTCCTGACCGATGCAAGAACCAATCACGGATTGAAGGCAAATGTCCTCTGAAGCAAATGGCAGCCCCCTCTTGGGCGATTCCGCAGGGGCTGGCGGACTACTCGGCGCGGCGTGGTGTTGATTGCTGGCGAGTCGGGCATCCCAAACTTGCTTCGGGCCTTTTGGTTCGATGTCGGAAGGATATCGCCGAAGCGGAATCGGCTTCGTTTCGCATGGCCGTAGGTAACCTCGCGGCGTCGGCATGTGGGTAGGCGAGAAATTCTCGGCGCCACTACATCTTTCGTATTGAATCAATGCGCCAGGAAGGTTGCGACTGAATAATGAGTAACGAAAAGTCGGGACGGATGTAGGAAGACATCCCGGGGCGAAATCGTGGAGCTTTGAGAAGTCAAAATATACGGCTGGGGAAAGGCTGTGAAAGGAGCGACTACCGGCCGACATATGAGCGAACTGACCGCAGGGATGTGGATAAGGCTGGCTGCGAGTACCAACGCTCTAGAGCAAGTATTCTGGTATGGTACGAAAACACTCGATTCGACTAAGCGAATGGCGAACATCATGACCTCCAAGCGAGCACTAAGGAAGACGTTCATCGAAAAAGTCACCGAGGCTCTATCTGCTCTAGGATTCGAGCGTCGTATTGACCTTGGTGCCGATGGAGAATTTTGGTTCGCGCGATCAGCGGGAGCGATGGACCTCGAGGAATCGGTGCGCATTATATTTGTGCCGGGTCGGCTCGATAGCGTTGGCACACTATGCACGGTTCAGATTATTTCCCGTGACGTAGGTGTGATCCTCCGAGATCTTCCTGACGATGCCAAGCTGAAACGGCTTGTCGGAGAACCAGATTCAGGTGAATACTACTCCACTGTTTGTATTGAACCCGCAGCCTCGCTTACGGGTTCAAATTCTGCCATATCCGGGCCAGAGATATTCAATAAAGACGAATTAGGCGCGGCGGTCACATGGGTCGAGACCTTTGTGTCTTCAACGGCGACGGACTGGTTTCAGAAGAGAAACTCCTTAGCTCGGCTAGTTGAGATTGCTCAAGAGCCTTCGCCTGGAACTCCAGACAATATCGTTCCGGGCCTATTTCGGGCCACGGTAGCACTTTGTGCGATTGGTGGAGATTATGCTACTGCAGACAGGCTAATTATGTGGTACCGGAATCGCAGTAGCTACAATTTCTTTGACTCCAAAGAGCGGTTCTCGGAGTTTACAAAAGGTTTGAAGCGCGAATTTCCTGAACTCACTATTGACTGATTGACATGTCGGTAACAGTCGACACTTCACTTTTGTGTTCATACTGCTTATCCCGCGATCGAGGCAGTTATCGAATACTTGAACTGCTTTCGACATTCGATTATGCGGCAGCGCTATGAGAAATGTCAGCCAGACGAGTATAGAGCAGCGCCCATCCCTGATTCAATCGGATCAGGTATGAGCGACTCGTCAGTGACCACCCGTATCGATCCAGATGGCTTCCTATGCCGTCCTACCCTGCGGTGCCACCGTTGCGATTTCGACTCCGTATTTCCTCGCTAGCCCTAAGTCTGAGAAGCAGGTTGGCGACCTGACCCCTGTTAGCACCCGTTGTCGCGGTAGATTGCCTCGCGGCTGATCACCAGTTCTGCTTGGGCTGACGTCTATTCCGTGGCATTAATGCGCAGATCCTTTTGAGGGACGCGACAAGCCGGCCGCAGAATGGGCATGCCGCGCGCCCGCTCGGCTGGTGGTAAGGCGGGCGGGCGTTCGTCCAGCTCAAGAACTGGATGGTGCAGCAACAAAAACCTTGCCGCTCTGACATGCCACGGCCATCTGTAGTACGCCACTCAAGATCAAAAATCAAAATCACCTCCGGCCAGATTCCGTCGCGCGAAATTTGGCAATGCTGATGGCGTGCGAATTCACTCGGCGCGTGATCGCACAGAACGTTTAAGTCCTGATGGTAGCCAAACATGGCATCAGTATGAATTCGGCATCCCCAGTAGGCCATTTCGACTGTGATTCTTTCGGTACATCAGGGTCGCCGGGCGACACCCGTTCGGGCGGTAGCGGATGCTCCAGCCATTTGACGACATTTAATTCGGTGCGGCACGAGTTGTGCTTCCCGACGCTGTTGATAACAGATACCAAATTGAGGTCCAAAATGTCTAATGAAAATAGTGGCTCTCTGGGTGGCTTGAATATTCCAGTTAGCTTCTTTCGTAGCCACAGAATACCGAAGCCCTGGGAGATCTCTCCAGAACTTGATCCAAGGTATATGGCGCGGGTTAGTGTTGATGGTAGTAACAAGCTAACAGATCTGCGCGCGGATTATGGATCCAGAAAGAATGTCAAGCTCACAAGCGGAGCACGAGGATTTCTTGGCGACGCGTTTACGAGAGAATTCGATGCCCGTACCGGGGCGGCATATTTTGGCGGTGGGGAGCGGGCCAGAATTCCAGTTCCGAACGATACGGGAACGCCATTTAAACCCGACGGCGTTGTCGGCAAAGACAAGCATATATTTCTGAATGAGAACAAATTCAATACAGCAACTTGGCGGCCGCGACAGCTTCTGGGGTACGCACGTTATGGCATGGGGAATCTCGGTCTGAATACCAGCCTAAGCCCGGATTTGGCCCTCAACGTCAATAGGGCATTGTCTACTGGCGGATTGAATAGTGATACTGTTGCTGGCGTTCGTGTCTTCAGATGGAATACTCAGATTGTTCCTACGGAGAAACTTTTGCGTGGCGCCGCTGCCAATTTCGACGACTATATTGGCCCGGCGGTGGACAAGCGTGGCAGGGTCAGAAAGTCCGCAGCTCAAGCGAAGGCATGGCTCGACGGACAGGTCTCCGATCTGGATAATCCAGAAAAGCAGTTGAATACTGGTGCCTCAGGTCCAAGCGTTCGCAGCAACCCGAGATTCGGTCCGGGCACTCCCCATCGCGATCAATTGGCAAGGCGCACTCCAAGCTCGGCGCACACCCGTGTTGCTAGCGGTGCGTCGAACGCGGCAAAGGCTATAGGAAATATTCCGGGTCGTCTTCAGAATTCTGGTTTTTCCAAGAGTGTTGGCGCAATTGCCGCAAAGGCTTCTAACTCATCGATTGGCGGAGCCGCATCGAAAGTTATGAATTCAACTGCGGGAAAGGTTGGCGGAAGACTCCTGGCTCCCGTTACGACCGCGTTTGCCATAAATTCAGATATCAAGAAAGGTGATTCTGTCGCGAAGTCGGTCACGAAGAATGGTGTTGGTCTTGGCGCATCGATTGCTGCGGGTGCGGCGGTCGGCACGCTCATTCCTGTTCCCGTAGTCGGCACTCTTGCCGGCGCCGCTGTAGGCGCCGCAGTGGGTCTGGGAGCTACTAAGCTTGTGGACAAAGCGTGGGATCCTGCGGCGAAAGGGGTCGGCAAGGCGGTAAAGGCTGGTGGTCAGGCCAAGAAATGGTTGGCTAGTAAGTTTGCTGATGGAGGGCCGGTTCTTGGTGCTGGTTCTTCGATCGGGGATATGATCCCAGCGTTTTTGTCGAATGGGGAGTATGTAGTTAATGCCGCTTCAGCGGGGCGATTCAAGCCCTTATTGGAGTCAATTAATAAGGGGGTCCCCGGGTTTGCCCCGACGGGGATGAATCCGGCGATGTCGTCGGTGTTGGAGAAGGCTTCGAGTGGGTTTGGGGACGCAGCGAACGCATTTGTGTCCGGGCAATCTGGTGATGTGATGAAGACTTTTGGGTTGAAGGACACGCCAGCTGCGATGAAGGCCGGCACTCAGGCGGCTGAGTTGTTGAAATCGGTTGGGCCGCAGCTGGGTTCTTTGGCAGGATCCGCCGCTAAGCAAGTCATTCCGGCGAAGGCGCTGGTTGCTTCGGCGATGGCCAAGGGCGGTGCCGTGGACCAGTCGATGACAATCAACTTGCAGACCCCGGATCTTGATACTGCGTTCCAGAAGTCGAAGACTTTGGAGGCGCAGCGGGCGTTGACCTACTCCGGCCGCTGGTAGTCCATTCGGTTGGCAGGCGATCCACCTGCTGTCCAGTGACGTTACTGAGCCAGGTAGATCAGTACCAGTGTCGCGACGATCAAGAATAGGACAGCCCACGCGGCTTGCGAAAACACGGCAGTTGTCCAACTTGCTGCGCTGCGTCCCGGCTTCCAGCCCATCTCGGCCAGTTCGGCCGCGATCAGGTCCCGGACCGGTTGTTCTCGATCGCGATCGCGTGACAAGGGGTAGCCGCCTTCTGTTGGCCACCAGTGTTCGAAGGTTCGAGCGAATCCGCGGCTTCGGTCGAGAGTCAAGGTGAATAAGTATGGAGTTCGTTCCTGGGTGTGATCGTACGGTCGAGCGACGTGCAGTTCGTCGCGGCCGACTACCCGAACCTCGAAGGACGGGTGACTGGTCAGCGCGAGTCGGAGGCGCTGCGCCAACTCCGTTCTCGGGGAATCGGTTTGGTCTCGCATGGTCGTAGCTTACCTCGTGTGGTCGGCATGCGGGCAGGCGAGAATATCCCGCTGCGGGCTACCACGTCTGTGGTGCTGAAACAAAAACACCAAGAGAGTTGTGACTGAATAATGGGTAACGAAGAGTCGGGATGGATGTGGGAAGACATCCCCGGCGAACCGTGGAGCTTTGAGAAGCCAAAAGATACCGCTGGCGGAAAGGCTGAGAAGAAGGACTATCGTCCGACGCATGAGCGGACTGACCCGAGGACCGGCAGGGCACTGAATCCGGGAAACAAAATTGGCCAGGAGATGGGGGTCAAGTGGGGCGGATATGACGTCTTCAATCGGACATTCTATTCCAAATCGGGAGGCCGTCCAGACGCACCATGGACGAATAAGGCCGGCCTTGCCTTCGGTGCTGGAATCGAAACCACCGGGGGGTCGGAGAAGACAAAGCCCGGCATTGATTGGGGTTTGAAAGCAACAGCAGGACTTCGGGCTTCAGGTCAGATTCGTCAGACAGATAAGTTCGACCTCATTATCAATGGGCAAGCTGGTGTGCTCGCCGAGGCCGGCGGAAAACTGCGCATGAAGAACTGGCAGGGAGAAGCGGGATTAGAGGCCTTCGCGGGTGGTAAGGTCGGCGCCGACGTCACGGTCGGCAAGTGGGGTCTCGGAGCAAGCGCAGGAGCTGAAGGCTGGGCCGGCGCTGGTGCGGGCGCGAAATTCAAGTGGGGAAAGAACCCTGATACCGGTAAGTACGAGCTGGGCGGCAGCCTCGGGTTGGCGTGGGGTCTCGGCGGAAAGCTCAGCGGCGGAATATCCGTCGACCCGACGAAGGTCAAAGAATCTGTCGGAAATCTGGGTGGCTCCGGAGCTGCCATCGCCAAGCAGGTCGGAAAGGTCGTGCCGGCAGGTTTGGGTCGAGCTGTGGCCGCAATGCCCAATACGAAGAGCGTAGCGACCGGCGTCGGCAAGGCCGCGAACGCGATTGCCGCAGTGTCCGGCGCGAAGACCGCGGCAACGGGTGTGGGCAAGGCGGCGAAGGTAGTTGCTGCGATGCCAAGTGCGAAGGCTGTCACGGCCGGTATCGGTACCGCAGCGAAGACGGTCGCCATGGGCGGCGTGGGTTCTGCCGCTTCGAGTGCTGTCGGCGCCGCTGTGCGCAAGGCTTCCCCGGCCGTGAGCAGTGTCGCCGGTGCGGGCGTGAAGAAGGTTGGGCAGGCGAAGAAGTGGCTTACCAGTAAATTTGCGGCTGGCGGTCCTGTTGCGGGGAGTGGTTCGTCGATCGGTGACATGATTCCGGCGTTTTTGTCGAATGGCGAGTTCGTTGTCAATGCGGCGTCGGCGGGTCGGTTCAAGCCGTTGTTGGAGGCGATCAACAAGGGTGTTCCTGGTTTTGCGCAGGGGGTGATGGGCGCGACGTCGATGGCGGGTTGGGCTGGTGATCAGGCCAAGAAGGCGTTGGAGCAGTTGCAGGGTGGTTCCGGTGTAAAGGTCGGGAATCCCGCGTTGTCGTCGGTATTGGATAAGGCCGCTGGTGGGCTCGGTGATGCGGCGAGTGCGTTCGTGTCGGGTCAGTCCGGCGATGTGATGAAGACGTTCGGTGTGAAGGATGGGATGCCTGCCGCGGCGCGGGCTGGTGCGCAGGCTATTGATCTGTTGCGGTCGGGTATGGATCCGTCGATGGTGAAGTCTGTTGCGCAGCAGTCGGGTTCGATGGCGCGTTTGGTCGCTAAGCAGGTGATGCCGGCGAAGGCACTGATGGGTGCTGGTGTTGCTGGTGGTGGTCCGATTGATCAGTCGATGACGATCAATTTGCAGACTCCGGATCTTGATACTGCGTTCCAGAAGTCGAAGATGTTGGAGGCGCAGCGGGCGTTGACCTACGCCGGCCGCTGGTAGGAGTTCGAAACAACTCTCTGGTCTAACTGTTCGCCCGCATCCAATCAGGATGTGGGCGATTTGCTTTCACTATGAAATGAGGTGTATCAGCGTTGTCTAATGCTGCGTTGATTGAAGTCGAAGGGGTCGACGGTTCGCTGTGGACCCTCTCCGGTGCAGGTCAAGGGCGTGAGGGTGTTGAACTCGGCACGTCGCCTACCGGGCTGTACGACGCCCCTGTCAAGACGATCTGGAATTCATCCGCGTTTCAGATCGGTGCCACCTTCGGCGGCGCGACCTGGCAGAAGCGAGACGTCGTATTCGGTGTGAATGTGTTCGGTACGCAATCCTCGAACTGGGAGAGCACCGACTCCGCCTGGCGAAAGGCGTGGGCGTACGACCGGGACTCGAAGCTGATCGTCACAACCGAATACGGTTCGCGGACACTGCGTCTTCGCTTGTCCGAGCAGCCTGAGTTCAAGCCTAAGCGTGACCCTCACTCGAAGGGTTGGAGCCAGGTCACCATGACCTGTACCGCGGGTGTCCCCTGGTGGATCGAAGACGATGTCACTGCGACCGCGGCATCCACGATAGATACCCGCCCAGATGGCGCATCCGAAACCCTCTGGGTGTCTGTATCGAACCCTACTGACCAGCCGATGTGGTTGCGGTGGGTCGCTTCCGCGCCGGGAGTGTGGACGCTGCCGGACTTCTCGTGGAAAGAAGACAACGCTGCCAACCGAGTGATCACTATGCCCACGCTGACGAATGGTCAGGACATCACTGTCGACACCGACCCGATGCAGGAGATGGTGGTCGCGGCGGACAACAGTTCGGTGTGGGCGCGCATGAACGGCCGAATGTTTGTGCATTCGGTCCCGCCGTGGACCCCGGAAGTGCAGGTCCCGGTTACCGTCAAGGGCGCGCCGGCCGGCGCGATCGTGCAGGTTCGCTGTCCCCGCAACTGGTCGCGCCCGTGGGGGCTCCAGTGACTGATCCCTCGACCAGCAGTCGCATCGACGATATCTATGAGAAGGCGCTCGCGGTCCGCACACAACGCCGAGACCTGCGGGTATCTGCGCCGTTGATCCGCCTGTGGGACGGCGACTGGAATCTGCGCGGCATATCCCACGCTGAGGTCTCCGGTGACTTCAAGTGGTTGTTGAACGAGTCCGGAACGGGGCAGCTGGTTCTCCCGGCCGACCACTACCTGGCGAAGTGGATTATGGATGCGCGCGGGCGGAGTACCCAGAACGTCCATGTGACCGTGGACAAGGACGGCGCGCGGTGGGGCGGCCGCATGAAGACGGCGACGTTGAAGAAGACCGAGACCGGCTTGAAAACTGTGGTCGTTCAGTTCATGCACGATTACGAGGAACTGAAGTACATCCAGGTGTGGAGCAATCCTCTGCTACCCGCCGCGTTTCAGTTCCCGAAGGTCTTCATGCTGGCCGGCCCGTCGGTGTGGTGCCTGAAGCTGTCACTGTTCCTCAACATCCTCCGAAAAGAGGCGAGTCTTTGGGCACTCCCCGATGATCCACTCGACCCGGAGCAATGGTTCAACCTCGATCAGTCGCGCTGGTCGATGGTGGTTGCCCCGAGCGACTTCTTTTCTGACACGTCGATCTGGACGATCATCTCGTCTCGGTGGAAGACCTGGCACGACATGGCGGCGCCCACTCTCGACGACGCGCATCTGATGGTCACTTGCCGTCGATTTCTGGCAGGTGACCCACCTCCTTGGCCGGGCGCGAACCTGCGCCACGGTTGCCTGATATTCGACATTGTCGACAAGTCCGGCTACTACTCGGGTACTTCCGAGGGCGGTACGGTGCTCGACGGTCTCGTGCACACAGTGCAGGAATTTGTCAATGACATGGCAGAGCAGGAGCCGAATTTCCTGCCCGATCCCAATTCTCCCGAGGAATACCGACGGCAGGACTGGCTCGGCACACTCCCGTCGAACCCCTGGGTGGTGTATCGGGAGAATCAGTACACCGGGATCCAGACCTCCGAGTTCACAATCTCCCCAGCGACCGCCGTGCAGATCAACTGCGGCGGCAACAGTATGCCGGGTGTGAACGAAGCCATCTCGGCAATGGTGCAGATGGTCGGAAACCTGACATCGACTGTGACGGTGAGTATTCCGATCATCGGAGGTGCCGGTGTGAGCTTGCCTCCGATGGGCGGCCCCCTCGACACATTTCTCAAACCGCTGTACAGCGACACGATTCTGGCTTGGATGTCCTTCAAGTCGCCGTTGCGTCCGCCACGGATGGGCTGGTCGCACTATTTCGAGCGGTTCCAGACCGGCGCTGACAAGGCCTACACGCTGTCGTCATTGCTGTCGATCCGAGCCGGACTTTGGGCGACTCGGGCCTTCTCGTCTCACAAGATCACCATTGCCGATGGAGCGCCCTATTTGATCGGCGAAGGCGGCCGCGGTCACTTCTTCCTCGGAGACCGCATCGGTGCAACCGTCGAGGGGATGCCTGCGGGCGAGATCTTTGTCGAGCAGGTGACCGCACTGGACTTGACCTGGTCCCGAGGTGCGACACCGTCCTGGCGGATCACCATCGGAACCGACAAGGCACTCGAAGATCCCGTGGTCAAGTCCTTGCGTCACGTGCAAACCATCATGGGTGACCTGCAGATGCTCGGCGTTATGTAGTTCGTTATCCAGATCCGGAGATATCAATGGCGCTGCCATCACAAGAAGAATGTAATCAGAACGATCCCGAGGACGCCTTCGTATGGGCATTCGTCGGTCTGCCGGGCCCTCGCAACGGCCCCATGCTGGTTCCTCAGCAGGTGCTCGGGAAATGGTCGAAGCATCTGTGGGAACTGGGGTTTCGACATCACCCGGAAGCGCAGCAGTTGGAGTACCACCCTGCAGTAGCGGGTTCGGAGCATTGGATCTCCCAGGCGGGCAACTGGGTCCCGATCGGTACCCCGCGCCCACCGGAAGTCGCGCTGGGCTCGGTTGCCGATCTCAGTGTTGACGAACGCCGCGAACTTGTCCGACAGCTCCATGAATCCGGGGAGTTGGCGCATCTGGTCGATGCACGATCCTTGGAACCGGATGTGGCGCAGGACGGTACCTTCGATGGGCCTCAGCCGTGACCAGCCCTGACCGTGCGATGCCCGCGGGGGCGCTGACCGGACCAGGTGGCAGAACGGTCGGCACCATCGGCAAGCTCTCCCAAGATTCGATGAAGTCGGTCGTCTCCGGGGACATCGTCAAGTCGTTCAGCGGCATCTCGGTGAATCTGGGCTCCGCTGTCGACGCAGGCGTAAAGCGGTTCGCGGCTGATCTCTGCGATGCGGTGACCGGTGCCACCGGGGGGCTGATCAATCTCGGAGGCTGGGCCCGGGACCTGCGCGCGGAAGCCGATCAAGCACTACAGGATTCGGCACGGGCGCAGCAAACTGCTCAGGGTGCGCAGGTGACCGCGGATGGCCAGACCACGATCATCAAAGCGACGAACTCGCGCGTGCAGGTCGTGATCGACGGGCTTCCGGTCAAGCCCTATTGGGAATCGATGAACCTCACCGAGGAGACCTCGTTTCCGCGCAACTTCCTGCAGCGTGCCGCTTGGGAGCTTTCGGCGAGCAACGGTGCCGTGGTCTCCAACTACGTGCCGAGCTACACGCCGGCGGCGAACTCGCTGGAGGGGGCGTTCATTCGCTGTCTGTACAGCGGCGGGCGGAAGGTGGTCAGCTACATTCCGGATGCTGTTACCTCCCCGTGCGAGTTGTATGTCGTCGTCGGTCGAATGCTGGACAACGGTGACATCAAGATCGAGTGGGTATCGCCGAACCAGACGCCCCTCATCACCGGTGCTCGCGGCGAGCAGACCGTCGAGATGCCGGCCGAATTGATGTTCGAGCAGGGTGAGTCGGCATTCGTCGGAATTCATCAGCGCGGCGGCGGAAATCGCAGGCCGCTGCTGGGGATCGAGGCGGTCGACATCCCGCGCCCGGCAACGGTGTGGCCGCCCCAGGTGAACGCGCAGTTCAGCACCTCGTCGCTGTTGTCGGCGGGAGTGACACTCGCCGCGGGAACCCTGTCGTTCGCGTCACGGAGGACGCCCTACATTTCGATTGGAAAGGCCTCTGTCACAGGGGATCCGGTCAAATTGTCGTTCTTCGAGGACTTCGAAAATGGGATGCCGACCGCCTTGGTTCGGATGTCGGCGCGGTTTGCCACCACCGCCGACGGCGTCTTTCAGGTCGATGGCATGGACGACGGTTTGCGTCGGTATCTCTACGGGCAGAGGCTCAATTACGACGACCAGATGGTGACCGGGCGAATTCGAACCCCTTCGGACTTCAGTGCCCGGCTGTTCCTCCGTTCCGATGCGGCCAACAGCAGTTATGTGTCGTTGTCGGTGACTAGTTCGGCGATCGTGATCGTGCGCTGGACCAGCGGTTCCAACGGCACGGCGCTGGCCGCGCTGCAGACTTCGGTCGGTGACAATGCCGAAGTTCGCCTCAAGGCGGTTGGCAATGTCTACACCGCCGAACGCAAGATCGGCGGGGTGTGGACCGCGGTATTGGTGCATACCGATACCGCGAACACGCTGCCATCGGGGCCCGCGTACCGCTATACCGGTCTCGGCACCGAGCGTCAGTCGTGGACCGACGGTGGTGGCTGGGGCGACTGGCAGGCGGAAGACCTGTGACCAGCCCCGACAACAGGTTCCCCGAGGGCGCGTATTCCGGAGTCTCGGGCTCACGCAGCATCGCCAGACTCGGCGGGACCACCCAGCAGTCGATGCAGACAGCGATGCGCGCGCAGGTGATGCGCGCCTATGCCGATATCCCGTTCAACTTCGCCAAGGGGGTACAGGCGGGACTGCACGAACTGGCTGCCGCGCTCTGTGACGCGATCACCGGCTTCACCGGCGGGTTGATCAACCTCGGCGATTGGGCCCGCGCGTCACGCGCTCATGCTCAAGAGGCGCGGGAGCAGGCGGCGACCGCGCGTGATTCGGCCGATGTCGCCGAGGAAGCTGTGGTGCAGACCGCCGAGGTAGTCCAGGCGACGAACTCGCAGGTTCAGGTGGTCATCGACGGCCTACCGGTGAAGCCGTACTGGGACTCGATGAATCTCACCGAGGAAGCGTCGTTTCCGCGCTGCATGCTGCACCGACGGGTGTGGGATCACGCCACGGTCTCGAAACCTGGATATATCCCGTACACCTACACATACGTCGCCGGCTACGACGCCAACGGCTATCCGATATATTCCGACCACACGGTCCACGCCCGGTACGAGCCGTCATATACGCCGCAGGCGAACACCCTCGACGGTGCGTTCATCCGATGCCGGTACAGCGGTGGTCGCAAGGTCGTCACGTTCATCGTGGACGCGGTGAGCAATCCGTGTGAGCTGTATGTGGTGGTCGGCCGGATGTCGGCGAACGGTGACATCCGGATCGAATGGGTGTCGCCGAATCAGACGCTGAGCATCACCAACTCACGACTCGAGCGTTCCGTCGAACTGCCGAACGAGCTCGTTTTCGATGTGGGGGAGACCGCCTTCGTCGGTATTCACCAACGGGGAGGCGGTAATCCGCGTCCGCTGCTCGGCACCAATTCCACTGATCTGCCGCGAGCACCCGGTGCCTGGCCGCCCCGGCCGAGTGCTCGATTCGCGGCATCAGGAGCGTTGGTGGCCGGTGCGACTGTGGCGGCGGGGTCGCTGAGCTTCACCTCGAACTCGGTGCCGTATGTGGCACTCAGCAAGAGTCTGGTCGCCGGTCCGCCGTCGAAGCTGGTCTTCTACGAGAACTTCGACTCGGGTTCGCTACCAGTGGCTTTGGGTCAGGTGTCGAGCTTGCCCGCGACGGTGTCCGGCGGGGTATTCGTGGTGGCCGGTGGTACCGACGGCATTCGGCGCTATCTCTACGGCCAGACACTCAATTACGACGATGTGATGGTGACGGGCCGGATCATCAGCCCCTCGGTGCGTCACGCCTGGCTGATGTTGCGGTCGACGCCGGACAACAAGAGTTTCGTTTCACTCAATGTGACCCAGTCCACTGTGTCGATCTTCAAATACGAAAACGGCGTCTGGACAGCACTTTCCAGCGTCGAGACAGCGATCGTGGGCGGCGATGTGGTGCGACTACGTGCAACGAACAACCTGTTCACGGCTCAGCGCAAAACCGCTTCGGGGTGGGACGACGTGCTCACCTACACCGACACCACCGGCACCCTCCCCAGCGGTCCGCGCACTCGCTACACCGGCCTGGGCAACGAGCGCGCCGACTGGGTGAACGGCGGCGGCTGGGACTACTGGAAAGCAGAGGATCTATGACAACCACCGTGACGGTCGACGGCCAGGAACTGGCCTTCGCCGTGGAGAACAACATGCTCGTCGTGTCGATCGTCGCCGACGGCATCGCGAACAGGCGCGGCAGCATCTTCATCGGTGCGCTGGAACCCGAGCCAGGTCCGGTCTATATCGAGCCGGATCCTGTTGCGCCACAACCGGAACCATCGTCCTGAAATGGAACCCCATGTCTGAACAAAAGCAATTCGGCTATGACCCGACGAACCTCACCCTCGTGCTCTCCAAGGGTGCCGACTTCGTGCACACCGTGGCACTGGAATCGGGTGCGGTATTTCCTGCCGAAACCAAGGTCCGGATCGTGCTGGTGAATGCGTCGGAAACGGTGCTCGACACCTGGCAAGCGGTAGTCAGCGCGACCGAGGCGAAATTCGTCATCGGATCGGAGCTGGCCGACGCCATCGCCGCGGGCGCGAAATATCGCCTGTACGTGTCTTACCCGACCACGCCGACCACTGAATACCTCTGGTTCTACGGAGCCGTTCGCCGCAAGCAGTAATCGACTCACATTTCACTATCTCTCCAGGAGGAATCCCATGGCTATCGCAGTTGCTACCACTCGCCAGGCGCTCGCCGACGCTTACAAGAACGTCGCGGGTTCGAACACCGTCTACATCAGCGTGCACATCGCCGACCCGGGCACCACGGGCGCTAACGAGGCGAGCGGCGGTTCGCCCGCCTACGCCCGCAAGCAGTCGACCTGGACCTCCGGCACCGGCGGTGTGATCACCGGTTCGCAGGTCACCCTCGATCTGCCGGCGGGCTCCTATACCTACGTCGGTCTGTGGAAGACGCTCGCCGGTGGTCCCGCCGACTTCATCGACAAGGTCGCGATCAGTGCCACCACTCTGGGTGCTCAGGGCCAGCTGCTGATCACCCCCACCTTCACTCAGAGCTGACGGAGGGCGCCGCATGGCTACGCAACAATCGACGGTGCGGGCCACACTGCCGGCGCCGTCCACAGCTGCCGTGACACCCCCCGGTACCTCGGTCACCACCGCGAGGTCGCCGGCGGTGCCGATGGTCGTTCTTCGCGACGATGTACCGATTATCGAGCCGTACATCGTCGCCGGGTACATCGGCAGCGGTGCTGTCGTCGCGCGACTCGACACTGTGCGAGCGCAGGTTTCGGCACAGCCGACAGCGAGTGGCCAGGCAACAGCGGCAACCTCGCCGCGCGCCGGCGCGTCCAGCACCACAGGCGGGCTGGGGCGACTGGTCGCGAAGGTCGTCGTCAAGTCGGGGAAGGTTCTGCTCGATGCGGGTCTGACCGCGGTCGGTGATTCGACTGCGATGCTGAACACCCACCTGCCCAGGGCCTTCGTCGCTGAAGGAGTCGCGAGCGCTGAGGTGGTCGTGATCAGCAGCGCTGAAGCATTGTTCGGCGGCGACGGGCGGTTCTCCGGTCTGAAGCCGTTTGATCTTGCGTTCGCCGGTGATGGCAGTCTCGCGGTCGCGGCGGCGGCCGCTGGACCAGTTGTCGTCGCTGGTGGTCAGTTGGGAGAAGGCTCGTTGTCCGCTCGGACCGGACAGCCGGTCGCTCTGGGTGGTGGCGGGGTGCTCGCGGTAGTGCAAGGTGCGCCTGTTGGTGCCGCCGGTTCGGGCGGGCTTGTCGCAGGAAGTAGCGCCAAGGCGGGAGTCGACATGGCACACGCCGGGATCGGGCAGTTGTCGATGGTCGCGGTGCCGAGTTTTTCGCCTGCCGGAATGACCAAGTCCTCGGCATGGACCCAGATGACAGACAAGCAGACCAACGTGACCGGTTGGGCCGCCGACACCGCCACCTATCCCGGGTCGGCGGTCCAGTCCGACGGCATTGTCGCTCAGTCCGCGAAAGCGGCAGCAACACTGAGTGCTTCGATCGTCTTCACTGCGGCCGCGGCTGTGAGTGTGAATGTCACGCTGCAGTTGACGGTCAACAACGCTGTTGTCGCGACGGGTACTGCCACGGCAGTCCCCTCCAGCGGGTCGGGCACCGTGAGCGTGTCGACAGTCCGCGCCATCGCGGCCGGCGATGTGGTCCGGGTCCAGGCGATGGGCAATCAGTTCCTCGCGCAGTTCAACCCGACGGCACAGGCGAATCCGGCGTCGTATGTGCGAATCACCTGAGGCGTGATCCGAAGGTGAGCTATCGGCCCGCGCTCCTGACCGGAGTGCGGGCCGTTTGTCGTCAGCGTCATCGTTCGGCTGCCGCGCCACGTCGACTGATTTGGGCATGCGGAGCGTCATCGTCCAGGAGGCGATTTGTCCGAATACGTGTCCGAAGGTGCATTGTATTGCTCGTTGTTCGCCGCTTAGGCTGCGTTAACTACCTGGAGTTTGTGTGATTTCTCGCCATCGCTTCGGTGAATTTCATTCGCTTGGCGTATTTAATCTCTTTGTTCGCGTCGTCGTGACTGTGATGTCACTCGTGATGATCACGACACTGGCGCAGGCCATTGTTTCGCCGCCTGGAACCGCCGATTCGCTACCGGCCCGGGAGGGGCCTCTGCTAGCTGCTATCGGCAGCGAACAATCAGAAAGAAATCCAGATCTGCGTGTTGATCCGTCGACGGATCCTCCGGCGGCCGACTTCGCGCCACTGGCCCCCGCGGGCACTACGGCCGTCGCAGGCACCCCATAAACAGTCTAGACCTTACCGGGGAAAAGCCGTCGGATAATAGACCGGATGGGCCGGGAACCAATAGCTGGCTCGAGCTAGGTCTGGAACTTTTCAATGAAACGATGGAGAACCACCTCAAGGATTTCGATGAATCCAAGGCTTCAGCGTCCGGTAGGGAGCAGGACCGCAATGGCTACAGCAAGGCGGGACGTTCTTTGGCGAAGAGGGCTGGCAAAAACAACAACGCAGCGGGCCGGCCTGTCCCGGAGGGAAAAAAGGATTCCGCTGCTTGGAATGCGCTAGGCGAGAAATTGCTTGACACTATGCTTGGTAATCCGGACAAGGAAGTTATCTTGAATCGTGGCAACATCGACGGAAGGTATGATGAATGTATCGATGTTCGTATGCCTGACGGCACGGGATTCCGTCTCGATATGGACGGCAACTTCTCGGATTCTTAGACAAATATGACGGTCCGGGGTAAAGGGATGAGAATACTTGACCTAAATTTCAAGGGGCGACTGATCGGCCTGGTCGACTTCGATGATGTGAACGTTGACCAACGAGCTCTTGAGTTTACCGATCCGGCCATCCCTGTATTTGGATCTCATGTTGCAGTGGTGATTCCCGACGAGGGATCTTGGCTCGACGCCGTGGTACGTATCAATCCAGACGTTTCTGAGGTTCCGGTCGACTTCCTGGTGTGGGTAGTCGAGAAAGCGAGGGAAATTGTCCATGAATAGGGCGCTTTTGCCAGTCTTGTAACCTCGATCACGCCGAGCCGTCTGCCGGGTGTATGAGGTCGACTGGCTACCTGGGATTCGGTCCCGCATAGCCAGTCGGCCTATTTGCGGTGCACTATCGGGCCACGCAATCCCGATCTCCACAAGCTCACGATGTCAACGACCGCGCCGGGCTGTGAGCTGCCTACCAACGCTGTCGATCTCGGCGCCACCTGGCAGAACGGTATGCCCGCTTTACCGACGAGATCGTCGCCCGGGCCCTGTAATCGTTGCTGCCCGCCGCCCTGCAGGTGGTCGGCGGCAGGGCGTGGCGATCGATGGGGCCGTGATAGCCGTTCCCTCGCGGATCAGCGATCGGTAGCTGAATCAAGCTGACCATTCGGGTGCCTCGGCAGGCTCGGCAGGCTCGGCAGGCTCGGCAGGCTCGGCCGGTTCGGGCGCGGCGTGTGCTCGGTGGTGTGGTCATCGGCTTGCCGCCGGGCTCTGAACCTACTTCTGGCGTCGTTGTCTACAACACGTACTGGGAGGTTCCGAGCAATGCGCAGGCGGGCGAGGAGACCTATCTGATCCGGCGCGGCGTCTGCCCGACCAAGCGGCCGGCGGCCCCGGTGAGTCGCCGCGCGACGTGCTCAGTGAGTCCGGGATGGCGGGCGCCACTGCATTTTTCGCGGAGGACTCCGAGTTCTTCTGGATTTATCGCGACTTGTTCCAGTCCGGTAGCGGCTACCCGCCGAACCGGGTCTGACAGATCGGCATCTCGACAGTTTCGCGACGGAACTGGTGCGCACTGGCTACCCAGTGCTCGGCCCGCACTCCTGACAGGGGTGCGGGCCGTTTTGTCGTTTCCGAGGCTCCTGCCGATGGAGGATCGGCGAGGTTGATATCTTCCGATATGATCGAGGCATGGAAACCGTGCGTGAGCTGCGCCTGGCTGCCGGCCTCACCCAGGCTGAGCTGGCTCAGCGTTCCGGGGTCGCCCAGCCCAATATCGCCGCCTATGAGAGTGGTAGCCGCCGGCCGTCGGCGGCGATGATGGCGCGGCTGCGCGAGGTTGCCAAGCCTCGTCCATCCGGTGTCGTTGCCGAGCATCGAGATCAGATCATCGCGCTTGCGCTGCGGCACAAGGCAAATCGTGTGCGTGTGTTCGGTTCGGTGTCGCGGGGCGACGATGTCTCGGGTAGTGACATCGATCTGCTGGTGCGGTTCGACGACGATGCCGACCTGCTCGATATGGCCGAGTTGATGCTCGATCTGGAGGAGCTCACCGGTCTTCACGTCGACCTGGTATCCGAAGGTGGGCTGCCACCGGGGCCGCACCCCATTCGGGACGAGGCCAAACTGCTGTGAGCGGTCGCGACACCAGCGTGCGGACAGTCAAGAGCCTGCAGGACTTCCTTGCCTTCAGTGAGATGGCGGCACGCATCGTCAGTGGTGGCAAGGCCGCCTACGACTCCGATGAGATCACCAGACTGGCCGCCGAGGCGGTGCTGCATCGACTCGGCGAGTCCGTGGCTCGCTTACCTGCGGAATTCGTCGCGTCGCACCCTGAGGTTTCCTGGCGTGGGGTGAAGGCGACACGGAATTTGGTCGCACACAACTACGACGCTGTCGACCACACCATCCTCTGGAACCTCCTCGCGAATCGGTTGCCCCGCGAAGCAGTACTAGTCCGACAGATACTCGTTGACCTGGAGTCAGCTGAGGGCTAGTCGCTGAGGTCGGCGGGGGTGGGGACGACGATGCCGTAGAGGTCTGTGATGGTGGCCAAGGCGCTGGTGTGGAGTTGAGATGCGGAGACCTTGCCCAGGGGGCGGGTGGCGCAGGCGTTGGCGACGATGGTGGGGGTGTTGCCTCGGAGGAAGGCGCCTTCGGTGGTGAAGGTGACGCACATGTGGGTCATGAAGCCGGCGATGATGAGGTTGGTATTGCCTGCGGCGTCGACCAATTCGGCGAGGTCGGTGTTCACGAAGGCGTTGGGGACGGATTTGACGACGGTGGGTTCGTTCGAGGTTGGGGACAGCTGGGGATGGATTCGGCCGATGTCGGTGGTGATGTCGTAGGGGGTGTCCTTGCCGCCGTCGTTGATGACGTGGATGACGGGGGTGCCCGCCGCCCTGGCCGCGGTGAGGAGTTCGGCGGCCGCGTCGAGGGCTCGCTTCCAGCCGGTCAGTTCCATGACGCCCTGGGTGTAGGTGTTCTGGTAGTCGACCAGGACGAGGGTGGAGTTGGTCAGGGAGGCGGGGGTTTCGTCGAAGCCGTTGAGTTCGCGCAGGGTCGTGGAGGTCATGGGATCAACGGTATGGACAGCGTTCTATGTCGGCAATGTCATGTAACCTGCAGATTCGGACATGGAGGTGGTGGGTGCCTGAGCGGCTCGTGGTGATCGTGTTGTTCGACCGGGTGGATCTGCTGGACGTCACGGGGCCGCCGGAGGTGTTCTCGCTGTTGCAGCGGGAAATGGACGAGCCGACGGGGTATCGGGTGGTGTTGGCTGCCGAGTCGATGGAGGCGGTGACCACCTCGGCGGGGGTGCGGATTCTGCCGGATGTCACGTTCGCCGAGCTGGGGCGGGTGGACACGGTGGTGGTGCCGGGGGCGGTGCAGACGGATAGTCATCGGCGGGTCAGCGCGGTGGTCGATCCGGGGGTGGTCGCGGCGGTGTCGCGGTTGGCCGAGGGGGCTCGGCGGGTGGCTTCGGTGTGCGTCGGTGCGCATATTCTGGCGGCCGCGGGGTTGCTCGACGGGAAGCGGGCGACCACGCATTGGTCGACCGCGCAGCAATTGGCCGCCGAGCATCCGGAGGTCATCGTCGATGCGGATCCGATCTACATTCGCGACGAAAATGTCTGGACCGGAGCGGGACTCACCGCGTGCCTCGATCTCACGCTGGCTTTGGTGGCCGATGATTTCGGAGACGAATTGGCGTTGCGGGTCGCTCGCCAGCTGGTGATGTATCTGAAACGGCCGAGTGGGCAGAGCCAGTTCAGTGTGTCGCTCGAGCCGGTGTCGACCACGCGCCGGATCGAGGATCTGCGGCACTACATCGCGGGCAATATCGCGAAGCCGCTCACGGTGACCGATCTGGCCGAGCGGGTCCATGTCAGTGAACGCCAGCTCACGCGGATCTTTCGCACCGAACTCGGGATGACGCCCGCGGCCTATATCGAGTCGGCGCGGGTGGAAGTGGCGCGCCATCGGCTCGAGACGAGCGACGAAACGCTCCAACGGATCGCTGCCGCTTGCGGTTTCAACACCATCGACACGCTCGCCCGCGCTTTCCGTCGGCAGCTCGATACGACACCCAACGAGTACCGCCGCCGATTTCGTATCGGATGACTCACTATGATCTCTGTCGGGACATTTGCCGGTGAGGATATGAGTAACAAGGGGTTTCGAGTATGGGAACGGGTATCGCGGAGGAATGGTCGACGGGCTCGGCTACGCCGGTGTTGTGGGGGTTGACGAACTTGATACAGCTGGTGGCGGGCCTGTTGGCCTCCTGAGGATTTGTCTTGCCCCCCTTTCATCGGTCTTCTGCCGGGGGTTCTTCCGCTGTTAAACATCTTGTGCGGCGGAAATCCGCGGCAAATCTGAACAATGAGGGGTTCACAATGAGCAAGATTCGTGTCTTCGGTGTGGCTATGGCTGCGGCGGCGAGCATCGCCGTGCTCGGTGCGGGTACGGCGTCGGCGGAAGAGCCTGCCCCCAGCACCGGGTCGTCGGAGCAGCTGGCCGCGATCCTGGCCTCGCTGACCTCGGGGTCGGGCGAGGAAGCCGAAGACGTCGTCGAGGAAGAGGCCGAGACCGGGTCGGCCGACGGTCTCGCCGCGCTGCTGGCGCAGCTGACGTCCGGGTCGGGCGAGGCTGCCGAGTAACTCCTGAGGAATCGCGGGCCCCCGTCGCTGCGGCGACGGGGGCCTCGCTGTGTTTCACCGCACGGGGATCAGGCGGTACAGCCACCACGGGCGGCTCGGGAACGCGGGGTCGTAGATGCGCAGCATCATGCGGCGCTCCAGCCCGGTGCTGCGTTCGCGTAGGCGCAGGTGGCGCCGCGCGATGTCCTGCGGGCGAACCTCGCTGGTCCAGATCGGATCCCAGTCGGGGGACTGGCCGCACGATTCGGTGATGGCGGTGACGCGCTGGGTGGAGGCCAGCGGGGCGAGCATGCGGAAGGCGTGGACCAGGAGCTGGGCTTCGGTGGTCCAGTCGAGGTAGACCTTCTTCGCCACCGGGTTGAGGAACATCCACTCGAGCACGTTCACGCCGGCGCCGAGACCGGGGAACAGGCGCTGGTAGTCGGAATTCGCGGCGAGCATGTCCATGGTGGGGAAGCGGGTCAGGCAGGCGGGGTGGGTGAGGCTGGCCAGGTCGGCGAGGTCTTCGGCCGACGGCGCGGTAGGGGCCGCGCCGGATTCGACGGCGGGCAAGCCGAGAACCAGGATCGGCTTGCGATACCAGAGCGGCACGTCCAGGCCGTCGAAAAGTCGTTGCAGCATGGCGGGATTCGGGACGAGGGTCCCGGATTCGATCTGGCTGATCAGCAGTGGTGCGAGCTGTGTGCGGTTGGCGAGCTCGGTCCGCGCGAGGCCCGCGGCCAGCCGCCGTTCGCGCAGATACACACTGAGCGCCGTGCTGTCAGCCATCCCAACCCCCGAGCCTCACCCCGACCGACGGTAGATCCCAGGGTACGCCGGGTGGGTCGCCGGACGGCGGTGAACCGGCGCCCGAAGAAGCTGCTCGGCGGCACGACCGCCGAGCGCGTCAGCACGCTGGGTCCGGGTGCTCACCGCGTCGACAGTGAACTGAGCGGGCATGTTCGCTCGGCGTTCACCTCGTCAAGGTTGTACGTAACCAGTCCGTGATAGGAATGGCCGACCCACTTCGAAGGAGATTTTCATGGATGGCCTGATGTACTTCCTCACGACGCTCGCGGCACTCGGTAGCGGCTCCGCTTAAGAGCGCGCGACAAACCGTCCCGTGAGGGAGACAAAACGGGCCGGAGCTGAATGCTCCGGCCCGTTTTCGCGTGGATCAGGTGAGAAACCTCAGAAGGCGGCTTCGTCCAGGTCCATGATGTCGTTGTCCAGGTTGGCGAGGATCGCGCGGGTGGCGGTCAGCTCGGGCAGGACGTTGCGGGCGAAGAACTGCGCCGAGGCGACCTTGCCGGTGTAGAAGGCGACGTCGGAGCCGGTGGCGCCGTTGTCGAGGGCGGCCAGCGCGATCTCGGCCTGGTTCAGCAGCATCCAGCCGATGAACAGGTCGCCGACCGACATCAGGAAGCGCACCGAACCAAGACCGACCTTGTACAGCTCGGTCGGCTGCTCCTGGGCACCCATCAGGTGGCCGGTCAGAGTGGCGGCCATGGTCTGCACGTCCTCGAGCGCGGTGGCTAGCAGCTTGCGCTCACCCTTGAGACGCTCGTTGGCCGAGTCGGACTCCAGGAACTTCTGGATCTGGCCGGCCACGTGGGCCAGGGCCACACCGCGGTCACGCGCGATCTTGCGGAAGAAGAAGTCCTGCGCCTGGATGGCGGTGGTGCCCTCGTAGAGCGAGTCGATCTTCGCGTCGCGGATGTACTGCTCGATCGGGTAGTCCTGCAGGAAGCCCGAGCCACCGAAGGTCTGCAGCGAATCGGTCAGGTACTGGTAGGCGCGCTCGGAGCCGACACCCTTGACGATCGGGAGCAGCAGGTCGTTCACGCGGAACGCGACGTCCTTGTCGGCACCCGAGACGACCTCGGCGATTTCCGGGTTCTGGTGCGCGGCGGTGTAGAGGTAGATCGCGCGCAGGCCCTCGGCGTACGCCTTCTGGGTGGCCAGCGAACGACGCACGTCCGGGTGGTGGGTGATGGTCACGCGGGGCGCGGCCTTGTCGGTCATCTGGGTCAGGTCGGCACCCTGGACGCGGGTCTTGGCGTACTCCAGCGCGTTCAGGTAACCGGTCGACAGGGTCGCGATGGCCTTGGTGCCCACCATCATGCGAGCGTTCTCGATGACGTCGAACATCTGCGCGATGCCGTTGTGCACCTCGCCGACCAGCCAGCCCTTGGCGGGCACGCCGTGGCCGCCGAAGGTGACCTCACAGGTGGCCGAGGCCTTGATGCCCATCTTGTGCTCGACGTTGGTGACGAACACGCCGTTGCGGTCGCCGTAGGTCTCGGTCTCGAAGTCGAAGTGGGTCTTCGGGACGTAGAACAGCGACAGGCCCTTGGTGCCCGGTCCCGCGCCCTCGGGGCGAGCCAGCACCAGGTGCATGATGTTCTCGAACATGTCGTCGGAGTCACCCGAGGTGATGAAGCGCTTGACGCCCTCGATGTGCCAGGTGCCGTCTTCCTGCTTGATCGCCTTGGCGCGACCCGCGCCCACGTCGGAACCGGCGTCGGGCTCGGTCAGCACCATGGTGGCGCCCCAGTTGCGGTCGGCGATCTTGGCCGCCCACTTCTTCTGCTCTTCGGTGCCGTTGTTGAAGAACACCTGCGCGAAGCCCGCGCCTGCGGCGTACATCTGGATGGGCGGGTTGGCGCCGAGCACCATCTCCGACAGGGCCCACGCGACGGCGGACGGGGCGCCGAGGCCACCGAGCTCCTCGTTCAGCGGGACCTTGGCCCACTCGCCGTCTTCGAGCGCCTTGTAGGACTTCTTGAAGGACTCGGGGATGGCGACGGTGTGGGTGTTCGGGTCGAACACGGGCGGGTTGCGGTCCGCGTCGGCGAAGGACTCGGCCAGCGGGCCCTCGGCCAGGCGGCGGACCTCGGAGAGCATTTCCTTGACGGTGTCGGTGTCCAGGTCGCCGAAGGCGCCTGCGTCGAGCACCTTGTCGATGCCGAGGACCTCGAAGAGGTTGAACTCGAGGTCGCGAACGTTTGCCTTGTAGTGGCCCATGTGAGTACTCACTCTCCATTGAGTTCTGGTGCGGTCGGTGGTGTGCCGTTCCCGCCCGTCGCCGGTTTTCCGCATGCTACTCGCGGGTAACTTATCCACCATATTACCGGTGGGTAATCGTCTCGGCAAAGGGGTGGGCGGCAATGTGATGTGAAAAACACGCGCGGCTGCGGAAACGTTGCTCGCCGCGACCTCGGGGCTACCGTGAGATGTGCGCATCGAGACGACTGTGGGACCGGCCGAGATCGAGCTCGACGAGGTGCGTGATCCGGCATTCCTGCTGGTGATCACGCACGGGGCCGGTGGCGGTGTCGATGCGAAAGACATTCTGGCCGTGCGTGACTCGGCCGTCGAAGCGGGCGGGGCGGTAGCTCGGGTGGTGCAGCCCTATCGGGTTGCCGGGCGGCGGGCACCGGGGAACGCGGAGAAACAGGACGAGGCCTGGCTCGAGGTCATCGCGGCTTTGCGGGCTCGGTTCCCCGGGGTGCCGGTTGTTCAGGGGGGTCGCAGCAACGGGGCGCGGGTGGCGTGCCGGACGGCCGTGGAGGTCGGGGCGAAGGGTGTGATCGCGCTCTCGTTCCCGCTCCATCCGCCGGGCAAGCCCGAGAAGAGCAGGCGCGATGAACTGCTGGCGCCCGGGGACATCGAGGTGGTGGTGATCAACGGGGGCAGTGACCCGTTCGGGGTGCCCGACGCCGCCGACGCCGCCGAAGTGCGCGTGATCCCCAAGCAGGCGCACTCGTTCCGCACCGGATTCGACGTCATCGAGGCGACCGTGGCCCCCTGGTTCGCCCGCTGGGCGCAGTGATCAGGCGGTGGGCTCAGGAATCGGGCGTTCCGCGATGAGCAGGGAATCTATGGCGTCGGCGCCTTCGGTGGGACGGAAGATCTCGTGGGCGACGGTGATGGTGACGTCGTCGCGCTCCAGGTCGGCTCGGAGGTCTTCGGGGGAGAAGAGGATCTCGGGTTCCTGGGGGCCGCCGTAGCCGTCGGCGATATTGCGGGTGGCGTGACCCAGGACCAGGAGCATGCCGCCGGGGGCGAGCATGGCGGACAGCTGGTGCAGCAGAGCGCGCCGCTCGTCGGCGGGGAGGTGGACGAAGACCATCAGGATCAGCTCGAACGGGCCGGTGATGTCGGCGGCTTCGAGGTCGGTGATGTCGGCTGTCTGCCACTGCACCCGGGAGCGGACCGATCGCGACAGGCGAGCCGCGACTGTCCTGCCCTTGTCGATCCCCACCTGGGAGAAGTCGACAGCGGTCACCTGCCAGCCATGGGTGGCCAGCCAGAGGGCGTGGCGGCCTTCGCCGCAGGCCAGGTCGAGAGCCCGCGGGAGCGACGGCGCCACCCCTGATTCGTCGGGGAGCAGGGGGATTCTGCGGTCGAGGCCGTACACATGTTCGACGACGGTGCTGTTCGGCGGTGCGCCCCAGACCAATTCACTCCGCGCATACCGCGCATCCCAATCCGCCGCGTCCATGAGTCGAGTGTAGGACCGGCGAACGCCGTCAGAGGGTGGTGCGCATCAATACGACGTTGTACTGGGTGTGGATGGTGGTCATGAAGTAGAGGTCGCGGCCGGTTTGGTACGGGAAGATCGACGGGGCGTAGGCGGTGGGGAGTTCGCGGGCGTCGATCAGGACCTCCGGGGCGCTCCACGGGCCGACAGGGGAGGACGCGCGGCGCATCACCACGGAGTTGAACGGGTCGGTGGTGAGGGAGATGAACTGGCCGAGGTACTCGTTGTACATCACCGAGAGCTCGCCGACGCCGCCCATGATGGGGGCCGCGGCGTTCACGTCGTTGAGCTTCCACTCGTGGCCGTCCCAGTACTCGTAGGCCGCGAGGTTCTCGATCTGAGCTTCGGGGACGCGAGCGATGAAAGCGTCGTTGTTCCGGCCGGCACGGCTGCCGTACTCGTAGACGAACCCGCCGTCCTTCACGAAGCTGTTCATCTGGAAGTTGGCGTTGCCGCCCTCGTCGGGACGGCGGGTGTGGCCGAGATCGGCCCAGGTCTCCCCGTTGTCGGCCGACGCGGCCAGGCCGGAGAAGCTGGTGGTCCACTCACCGGGCGCGTCCCAGGTCTTCACCGACATCAGCGACATGTACTGCACGCCGTTGGCCGAGATGCCCGCGGTGGGGATGCGGCTGATCTCCAGGAAGGGGATCTTGGGGCTGGGGATCAGGTCGCGCGCCTGGCCGATGACATCGCGCACGACACTGTCGAACATGATCCCGTCGGCCGGGTTCGAGTCGTGGCTGCGGACCAGGATGTTGGAGCGCCACGCCCAGGTGCTGCCCGCGAGCAGGTTGGGGAAGCCGATCCCCGCGGTGTCGCCGAAGGCGGTGAGCATCTCGCCACGCCCGTTGTCCCACATGATGCCGAGGTCGGTACCGAGGACGTTGTAGTTCTGGGTGTTGTTGGGGCTGGCCATGCCGGTGACCTGGAACACCGCCTGGGTGCGCCCGTGCAGGACGGGCAGGCCGTGGGTGCCGTTGAGAACGGGAATCGGGTTGATGGCGTTCGGATTCGCGACGGCGGGAGGCGCTGCGCTCACCAGCAAGGCCGTAGCACCTGCGAGCGCGGAGAGCAGGATGGATCCGGTCTTGTTCACAAGTGTTCGAGCCTCCGGGTCAGGCCGAAATCCGGGAACGTTCCGGGTTTGCCGTCACGTACCACTCTTCGACTGGTCAGCGAATCGAAGCGATGCTAACAGCAGCTAACAGTGATATGCGGTACATACCGTGGGTAGCTGACATGAATCTCCTGGCCGATTGCTTGTCAGTCGCTACTACTCATGGCCTTACGCAGCAGCAACGGCAGTTGGGCCAGTCGCTCGGCGGCGAAGGTGGCGCGCGAACTCCGGTGCCACGAACGGTCGAACAGGTGCTTGGCGGCGGCCACGGCGTTGCGGTCGCGAGCGGTGACGCGGTCGGCGAGGGCTTCGGCGGCCTTCACCGGGTCGTCGGCGACGTCGGTGATCAGACCGATGCGCAACGCATAATCGGCGTCGACCGGGTCGGCCGTCATGGCCAGCAGCATGGCCTTGTCGATGCCGATGAGCTGTGACAATGCGGCGGGGCCTGTCATGTCGGGAACCAGGCCGTGGGCGGCTTCCATCACCGAGAATTCGGTCGTGGGGGCGGCGATCCGGAAGTCGGCGGCCAGTGCGATCTGGAGGCCGCCGCCGAAGCAGCGCCCGTGGACCGCGGCGATCACCGGGACGTCGAGGCGGCGCCAGGCCCAGCAGGCTTCCTGGAAGGTATTGGTGCCGCGCAACGGCCGCGGCAGGAATTCTCTGACGATAGCCACCGGATTGCGAGTGGCGGCCGCGATATCGAGTCCGCTACTGAAACTCGGGCCGTTTCCGGTGAGGATGACGGCGCGGGTTGTCTTGTGTTCGGCCACTTTTCGGGCCGCGTCGACAAGATCGCGGAGCATTTCCAGCGTGAGCCCATTGTGTTTGCCCGGTCTGTTCAACTCGACATAGGCGCGGTTGTTGTCGAAGCGGACGGTGATGTGGTCTCCCATATCGCTATCTTACTCGCGAGTCAGTTCGAGTGGGTGGCCACGCGGACGCTGGTGCGGCATGATCCGAACCGCATCGCGCGTCGTCGATGCGCGACGATCGAGAGGACTCACCGAATGCGGATCTGTCTGATGGCCGCGGCGCTGCTCGCGCTGCCCGTGCTGGCGGCCTGTGGCAGTAACGACGAAGCACCGGCGGTTACTCAGGCCGAGCTGTCGAAATCGTTGCAGGACAAGGGGTTGAGCAATCCCGCGCTGGCCGACTGCGCCGCGCAGGTGTTCCTCGACTCCGGGATGTCGCAGGACGGGCTGCGGGTGATGGTGTCGAACGCGAAGTCCGACGATCCGGCCAAGCTGCTCAGTGAGGGCGACGCGTCCAAGGTGAGCGCGGCGCAGTCGAAGATCGCGGCGGATTGCGTGCGCGTGGGGAGCTGATCCGCGCCCCTATCGATCGCGCCGATTCAAACCCTCGTCGGGGTCGGCTGCCGGTGTTGCACTGGAACAGCCGACGACGAGGAGGAACTGCCCGTGACCACGGAGAGAATCGCCGACCAGGTCTCGTTCGCCTACTGGGTACCCAACGTCAGTGGCGGGCTGGTGACCAGCGATATCGAGCAGCGCACCAGCTGGGACTTCGACTACAACAAGAAGCTCGCCCAGACCGCGGAGCGCAACGGTTTCGACTACGCGCTCACCCAGGTGCGCTACACCGCGTCCTACGGCGCCGAGTTCCAGCACGAGTCGACCTCGTTCAGCCTCGCGCTGCTCGCCGCCACCGAGCGGCTCAAGGTGATCGCCGCCATCCATCCCGGGCTGTGGCATCCGGCGGTGCTGGCCAAGTTCGGTGCGACGGCCGACCATCTGTCGGGCGGGCGGTTCGCGATCAACGTGGTGTCGGGGTGGTTCGCCGGTGAGTTCAAGGCGCTGGGCGAGCCGTGGCTCGAACACGACGAGCGGTACCGGCGCAGCGCCGAGTTCCTCGAGGTGATCCGCAAGATCTGGACCGAGGACGCGGTGAACTTCGGCGGCGACTTCTACCGCATCCGGGACTTCACCTTGAAGCCGAAGCCGCTCAACACTCCCGAACGGCCCAATCCCGAACTGTTCCAAGGCGGTAACTCGACGGCGGCCCGGCGCAACGGCGGTCGGCATGCCGACTGGTACTTCTCCAACGGCAAGGACTTCGACGGCGTCACAGAGCAATTGGACGATCTGCGCGCGGTGGCCAGGGAAAACGATCGCGAGGTGAAGTTCGGGCTCAACGGGTTCATCATCGCCCGCGATACCGAGAAGGAAGCGCGCGACACCCTGCGCGAGATCGTCGAGAAGGCGAACAAGCCTGCCGTGCAAGGGTTCCGCGACGCGGTGCAGCAGGCAGGCGCGTCCACCGGCGACCGCAAGGGCATGTGGGCCGACTCCACCTTCGAGGACCTGGTCCAGTACAACGACGGATTCCGGACCGGGCTGATCGGCACGCCCGAACAGATCGCCGAGCGGATCGTGGCCTACCGGGCGCTCGGCGTCGACCTGATCCTGGCCGGCTTCCTGCACTTCCAGGAAGAGGTCGAGTACTTCGGCGCCAAGGTGCTGCCACTGGTGCGTGAACTGGAGGCCGCCGCGACGCCGGTCGCGGCGGGACGCTGATGACGGTGGTGACCGCTGAGCGGATCACCACGGCGGACCATGCGGTGCGGATCGCGACCGAGTTGGCCGAGGTGTTCGCCGCCGGCGCCGCCGAGCGTGATCTCTCGCGGCGGCTGCCGCACGAGGAGCTGGATCAGCTTTCGGCCAGTGGGTTGCTCGCGATCACGGTGCCCGCCGAGTTCGGCGGCGCGGACCTGCCGCCGAGCCTGGTCGCCGAGGTGGTGCGAATCCTGGCCGCGGCCGATCCGAACATCGCGCAGGTGCCGCACAGTCACTTCGTGTATCTGAACCTGTTGCGGCTGGCCGGAACTCGGGCGCAGCAACGCGACTACTTCGGCAAGGTGCTCGCGGGTGCGCGGATCGCCAACGCGCAGTCCGAGCGTGGCGGGGCGACAGTTGCCGACATCTCGACGGTGCTGCGACCGGTCGGCGAGACAGGCGCGAGCGATGCCGACCGGCAGCCCGTCGAGTCCTCGCGGATCGATGGCGGCGGCACGGCTCGGCGGTTTGTGGTCGAGGGGACGAAGTACTACTGCACGGGGTCCTTGTTCGCCGACGTGCTCGCGGTATTGACCAGACTCGATGACCCGCAGGGCATTTCGGGACTCGAGCCCGGGGAATATGTGGCTTTCGTGCCTGCGCTGGAGCCCGGTGTGCGGATCGTCGACGACTGGGATGCGCTGGGGCAGCGGACAACCGGTAGCGGGACCGTCGAATTCGCTGGAGTGACCGTCGGGCCCGAGCAGCTGGTCGCTCGGGCGTCCGCGGTGAACGCGCCGACCGGGTACGGGGCGTTCGCGCAACTCCTGCACGCCGCGATCGACGCGGGGATCGCCCGCGGAGCGCTGGCGGCGGCGGCCGAATTCGTGCGGACGCGCAGTCGGCCGTGGTTCGAAGCCGAGGTCACGCACGCGGCTGACGATCCGCTGGTCGTGCAGCGGTTCGGGGAGTTGGCTGTCGCTGTCGCGGCCGCTGAATCGACGTTGATCGTCGCGGGTGCGGCGGTGGACGCGGCGGTCCGGCCGAAGGTGGCGGTGGCGCAGGACGCGCATCCGGCGGCATCCGGCGACGGTGACGGCGCGCAGGCGTCGATCGCGGTCGCGACGGCCAAGATCCTCGCCGATCGTGCTGCGAACGAAGTGTCCGCGGCGATATTCGAAGTAGGCGGTACCCGTAGCGCCGCGGCCGAACATCGACTCGACCACTTCTGGCGCAACGCGCGCACCCACACGCTGCACGACCCCGTTCGCTGGAAATACCAGCACATCGGGCGGGCCGTCCTGCACAACCGACCGCCGCCGCTGCACGGCGTCATCTAGAACCACCACGCGAGACAAGGACAGCCCATGACAGTGACGGTCGTCGTCGGAAACCCGAAACCCGCTTCGCGCACCCTCGCCGCGGCGGTGCAGGTCGCGCGGGCACTTCGCCCTGATGCCGAGCCGCAGGTGATCGACCTGGTAACCCTCGGGCCAGGCCTGCTCGGCTGGGGTGACCCGGCGGTGGCGGCCGCCGCGCGCACCGTCGCGTCGTCCGAGCTCGTCGTGTTCGCCAGCCCGACCTTCAAGGCCACCTACACCGGGCTGCTGAAACTGTTCCTCGAACAGTTCGACGGCGGTACCGGGCTGGCCGGTGTGGTGACCGTGCCGGTGATGCTCGGCGCGGGTCCGGCCCACGCGCTCGCACCCGACCTACTGCTCAAGCCCGTGCTGGTGGAAATCGGTGGCACCGCCGCGCTGCCCGGGCTCTATCTGTCCGACCGGACTTTCGGTGAGGACGGCGTCATCGAGGAATACGCCCGGCGATGGGGACCCGTCGTCGCGGCACTGACAGACCCGGCCGTGCGGCCGGTGGAGGCAACGAATCATGCATGAGCTCTTGGACTTTCCCGCCGACGGCAACGGCTTACGCCGCGCCTTCGCCAACTTCCCCAGCGGTGTGGTGGCCGTGTGCGCCGAGATCGACGGCATCCCACACGGTTTGGCGGTGAGCACCTTCGTGCCCGTCTCTCTCGACCCGCCGCTCGTCTCGTTCTGCGTACAGAACTCGTCGTCGACCTGGCCGAAGCTGGCAGGCGCGGGCCACCTCGGGCTGAGTCTGCTCGGCACCGACCAGCAGGCCGCGGCCAAGGCGCTCGGCGCCCGCAACGGCGACCGCTTCCGGGAAACCGCGCTGCATCGCGGAACCGGCGAGGCGGTGTTCATCGACGGCGCGACGGCCTGGATCGAAGGGGTGCCGGAAACGCAGGTCAGCGCGGGCGACCATCTCGTGGTGATCCTGCGCGTGAATCGTGTCGCCGCACGCGAGGACATCGATCCACTGGTGTTCCACGGGAGCAAGTTCCGGACTCTGCACACGGGCTGAACCCACCGAGTCGACGAAGGCTCCGGATCGAGTGATCCGGAGCCTTCGTCGTACCGCTCAGGACGGGCGCTGATCCTTCACTCGGCCGCGGATGAAGAGCACCAGCACGTAACCGCTGATGATCAAGAGCATGGTGAACAGGCCCGCGGCCTGGAGCAGACCGCCCGAGGACGCGTCCGTGGCGACCTCGTCGACGCCGCCGGTGGCGAGCATCGTGGTCGGGTCGGTTAAGCCGTGCATCACCATCGCGCCCAGCAGAAAACCGGTCACCCGCATCGTCAGATACATCAGTACGCCGAAGGAGAACGTGTAGAGGACGGTGGGGCCGACGACCGTGATCGACTGCCCGCCGAGCAGGTTGGTGCTGTGTGACAGCGCGAAGGCGAGCGAGGTCAGGGCCGCTACCGCCCGCTCGCTGTGGCCGGCGTCGCGCAGCATCTTGACCCCGAACCCGCGGAAGGTCAGTTCCTCGGCGAAGCCGATCAACAACCCGGTGCCGAGCATGAGCGCGACGACGTCGGCCTGATGGCGGCCCCAGTCGATCCCGAGTATGCGCAGGACGATCGGCGTCGCGACGATCACCGGTGCGATCCACATCCACTTCGACCGGTAGATGGGCTGTCGGCCGAACATCTCCCGGTTCCAGCCGAGATAGGCGGAGAAAGCCACCAGGACAATGGATCCGATGATCAGCGATGCGGTGACCTGGAAGAACACACTGCCCAAGCTGCTCAGCAGATCATCATCGGCGTAGTGCCCGCCGAGTCGGCTGATCAGCGTGCCCGAGCCGATGTAGATCCCGAGATAGACAGCGAGGAAGGCGAGAAATCGCCAGAATCCGCCGCGGTTCATGAAGCCGCGAAGCCCGCGCTGTTCCTGCGATACAGACACTGTCGTGGTCATGTCGACTCCATGCTCTATCGGGCAAACGCTGAGCATGTCCACGCTATGCGATGAGTATTCCGGCAGTGCGGATTTCACCAGCGCGTCCGGGCTGAGCACCGACGACCTGCCATCGAAAGGACGAAAGACCCCAGGTGACCTGGGGTCTTTCGTCGTTGAGCCGATGACGGGAATCGAACCCGCGCCATCTGCTTGGGAAGCAGAAGTTCTACCATTGAACTACATCGGCACTACGCCGTTGGGCGCGTTCGCGACTCTATCAGAACTCTCGCGCGGTGACGCGGGGGTTGTCGGGGAACGGCTTGTGGGCGGATGAGGGCGCTCGGCGGGGGTGGGCGCAGGGGTGGGGGTCCTACCTGGGCCGTAGCTGCCTACACTGGGCCGGTGCTGCTCTCCGATCGTGACATCAGGGCCGAGATCGCCGCTGGGCGTCTCGGTGTCGAACCGATGCTCGAGTCGATGGTTCAGCCGTCGAGCATCGACGTGCGCCTCGACGGGCTGTTCCGGGTGTTCGACAACAGTCGCTACACCCATATCGATCCGGCGCAGCAGCAGGACGAGCTGACCAGCCTGGTCGAGCCGAAGCCGGGTGAGCCGTTCGTGCTGCATCCGGGGGAGTTCGTGCTCGGGTCCACGCTCGAGGTGTGTTCGTTGCCCGACGACCTGGCGGGGCGGCTGGAGGGCAAGTCGAGTCTGGGGCGGCTCGGGCTGCTCACGCATTCGACGGCGGGGTTCATCGATCCGGGATTCAGCGGGCACATCACGCTGGAGCTGTCGAACGTGGCGAATCTGCCGATCACGCTGTGGCCGGGGATGAAGATCGGGCAGCTGTGCCTGATCCGGCTGTCCAGCCCGGCCGAGCACCCGTACGGCAGCGCCAAGGCCGGATCGAAGTACCAGGGTCAGCGGGGGCCGACGCCGTCGCGGTCGTACCTCAACTTTCCCCTCTCTCCCGATTCCCTGAGCGCGGTCGAGACCCGCTGAGGGCCCGCCGCCACGGCGATACTCAGCACCAGCGACAGCGCGGGCAGGGTGTCGCCGCCGCCCGACGGCGGCCGCACCCAGTGACAGCCCTCGCGGCTCCAGCGGCCCAGGTTGGTCGGCAGCATCACGGCGCTGCCGGTGCCGGGGATATCGATATCGAGCCCCGCGAGCTCGGCGGCCTCTTCCTCGGAGGGCCTGGCGTCGGGTACGGCGAGCACGCTCCAGCGGATCTGACGCGCCAGCACCGGACCCTCACAGCGTTGCTCGCGCAGCGCCATGAGCACCTTCTCGGCGCGCGTGGTCGGTAGATGCACCACGCACAGCCGGTCGGTGATCGGCAGCATCACAAAGCCGCCGCGCTCGCGGACGGGCAGCCGGAATTCACGCTGGTAACACCGCACCCAGTCGTCGACAGTTCTGGCTTCCACGCTTCCAGAATCGCGCACGCACGTGCGCGTGACCACTGCCCCGCACCGCCCTTTCACTGCCTCTGGCAACCGATTCCACGAACTTGTGGCGTGTCTCACTGTCACGCTCGTACTCTGGAGGGAGTTGTCCGTCGGATGAGGTGACGCCGTGGTCGGGGAGTGGACAGGGAGAGAGGCCAGAGCTCTTCGCGATGCCAAACGAATGAGCATCCGGGAGTTCGCGGCTCATCTCGGTGTGCACGAACGGCTGGTGTCGAAGTGGGAGGCCGGTGGGGTGCGGGTTCGCCCGCGTCCGGTGAATCAGGCCGCGCTGGATACGTCACTGGCCCGATCCGATGATGTTGTGCGCGCACGATTCTCGACCCTGCTGGCGCCCGCGGGTGATGCCGACCTGCTCGCGTTCGTCGATGCGGGAACTGTCAAAGGTGCTGTGCCCGAGGTGTTGTCGGAGAGGGAGTTGATCATGGCGGCTGCGCACGAGGCCAGCGAACACGCGGCCGCCGCGGAGGGCACCAACGTGGGGGCCACGACGTTGGCCCAGCTCGACGCCGACGTGCGGCGCATCGCCAACGAATACGTCCATGCCGCACCGGCGCCGATGATGGTGGAGATGCTGCGGGTGCGCAGGCGGGTGTATCGACTACTCGACGGGCAGCAGAAGCCGGTCGACACCAGCCACCTATATCTGCTGGCGGGAACACTGTCCGGGCTGCTGGCCAACGCGAGCACCGACCTCGGCTACCTCGACGCCGCGGGCGAACAGATCAGGGCCGCTTGGGCTTACGCGGAACTGAGCGGGCACAACGGGTTGCGCGCGTGGACGCGCGGCATGCACGCGCTGATCGAGAACTGGTCCGATCGCCCGCGCAACGCCGTCCAATTAGCGCGCAGCGGGCAGGAATTCGCCGGGCCGGGACTGGGGCGGGTGCGGCTGCTCAATATCGAGGCACGGGTGTGGGCGCGCCTGGGCAGCGACGCCGAGACCGACCGGTGCCTGCGCGCGGCCGAGGTGGCGGCCGGTGACCGCCGCGACGAACTGCACGACGAGATCGGCGGGGTGTTCGGTTTCGGCCCGCCCAAGGCCGCCTACTACGCGGGCGCCACCTGCATCCAGCTCGGCCGCGCCGAACAGGCGCTGGCTGCCACCGAACGCGCGATCACCCTCTACTCGAGCGGCCCGCCGCTGCAACGTTCCTACGGCGCCGAATCGCTGGCCCGCGTCGACAACGCGGCCGCCCACCTGATCAACGGCAGCATCGACGGCGCCGCCGACGCCCTGCGCCCGGTCCTCGACCTCCCCGAGGACAAGCGCATCGCCCAGCTCGGCGAACGCCTCGTCGGCCTGCGCCGCCGCATCGCCGCCCCGACCTATCGCGACGCGGTGGAAGCGCGCGGCCTCGACGAGCGAATCGAAGAGTTCTGTGTGGCCACCGCCGCGTTGGCGAGTCACCCGCGGCCGTAGAAGCCTGTCACCAGGCACAAAGCAACCGTGCGACGAAATCGGTTTGCCTCGGATGGCAACATGGACGCGTGAGTCCTCAATCGCCGCATGTGCCCCCGCGCGTTCTCGAGCAGTCGACGAAACTGCAGAACGTGGTCTACGAGATCCGTGGGCCGGTTCACGCACAGGCAGCACGCCTTGAGGCCGAGGGCCACCGCATTCTCAAGCTCAACATCGGCAATCCCGCCCCGTTCGGGTTCGAGGCCCCCGATGTGATCATGCGCGACATCATCGCCGCGCTGCCGTATGCCCAGGGGTATTCCGAGTCCAAGGGGATCCTGTCGGCGCGACGCGCCATCGTCACCCGGTACGAGCTGGTGCCCGGCTTCCCCGAGCTCGATGTGGACGACGTCTACCTCGGCAACGGGGTATCCGAGCTGATCACCGTCACCATGCAGGCCCTGCTCGACAATGGCGACGAGGTGCTGATCCCGGCCCCCGATTACCCGCTGTGGACGGCCATGACCAGCCTGGCCGGCGGTACTCCGGTGCACTACCTGTGCGACGAGGAGAACGGCTGGCAGCCCGATATCGCCGACATCGAATCGAAGATCACCGACAAGACCAAGGCCCTGCTGGTGATCAACCCGAACAATCCGACGGGTGCGGTGTACTCGGCGGAGGTGTTGCAGCAGATCGTCGACCTGGCGCGCAAGCACCGGTTGCTGCTGCTGGCCGACGAGATCTACGACAAGATCCTCTACGACGATGCCAAGCACATCTCGCTGGCCTCGCTCGCGCCCGATCTGCTGTGCCTGACGTTCAACGGTCTGTCGAAGGCGTACCGGGTGGCCGGTTACCGCTCGGGCTGGCTCGCCATCACCGGGCCCAAGGAGCACGCGGCCGGTTTCCTGGAGGGCATCGACCTGCTCGCGTCCTCGCGGCTGTGCCCGAACGTGCCCGCCCAGCACGCCATCCAGGTGGCGCTCGGCGGCCATCAGAGCATCGACGATCTGATTCTGCCCGGTGGGCGGTTGCTCGAGCAGCGCGATGTGGCGTGGGAGCGGCTCAACATGATCCCCGGTGTGTCGTGCGTGAAGCCGCGTGGCGCGCTGTACGCGTTCCCGCGGTTGGATCCGAATGTGCACGAGATCCACGACGACGGGAAGCTCGTGCTGGATCTGCTGTTGCAGGAGAAGATCCTGATGGTGCAGGGGACCGGATTCAACTGGCCTGCGAACGACCATCTGCGAATCGTGACGTTGCCGTGGGCGCGGGATCTGGCCGTGGCGATCGAGCGGTTCGGTAATTTCCTGTCCAGTTACCGGCAGTAGAGTTACAGGCGATGCTCACCTGTCACGGCTTTGACCAGTGAGTTTATGGGCTCTGGGCAGGGTGGGCATCCTGGTATGCCAGGTAAAACAGACTCTGAGTTCGGAATGTTGGATGTTTTGAAGATCTACTAGTGCAAAAGTCCATCTTTTGTGTACAGTAGACCTCGGCGCTTCGGCGCCCTGGCCCGGTTGTCTACCCCCCCTGGACAACCGAGAGCCTCAGGTATGTGCGCCTACCCCCCTGGGCGCCTGCCTCCGGCGGCGGAGACACCCCCCTGCTCTCCGCCGCCCACAAACCCGCCTCCCCGGGTCTAGGCCAGACCTAGACCCGGGGAGGCTTTTTGTGCGGGGAGTTACCCCTGTTGTTGCGAGATCTGGTGTTGCGGGCGTGTTATTGAAAACGAGGTCCTTTAAGCTCTGGTCGTGAGCGAGCATCATCACCATCACGACCATTCCGGGCCGATCGCCATCAGCGACACCGCAGCGAAGGTCGTCGTCGGGTTGTTGGCGATCATCGGGGTGGTGGTGTTGGTCGCGACGGTGATTTTGTGGCCGAGCGCGCAGCACGTCGAGATTCCGCTGCCCATGCAGACCATGTCCGGTGAGGCGGTGCAGACCGAGGCCGGAACGGTTGTCATGCAGGACATCGGGCCCTGCGGGAGCCCGTCGAACGGCAAGGTGTTCGCGGACAAGCCGGAACCGCCGCGGACCGCCTCCTACACCTGTCAGCGCAGCATCATCGACATCAGGTCGGGACCCGACGAGGGCAAGAAGACGCTGTTCGAGATCGCGCCGGGGCCGGGGCAGCCCGATCTGCGGGCCGGCGACGACATCCGGGTGGTGCGCGCCGCGGATCCGTCCGGGGTCACCATGTACGCGTTCGAGGACTACTCGCGCGGGCTGCCGTTGACCTTGATCGTGCTCGCCTTCGTCGTGGTGATCTGCGTGGTCGCGCGATGGCGGGGATTCCGGGCGCTGGTCGGGTTGTGTTTCGCGTTCGGCGTGGTGGTGATGTTCCTGTTGCCCGCGCTGCTCGACGGGAAGTCGGCGATTCCGGTCGCGCTGGTGTCGGGGGCGCTGATTCTCTACGTGGTGCTCTACCTCGCCCACGGGGTGAATCTGCGGACCAGTTCGGCATTGCTCGGCACCCTCGCGTCGATGGTGGTGGCGGCGGTGCTGTCCTGGCTGGCGATCGAGGTCACCCATCTCACAGGGCTGTCCGAGGAACAGAACACCAACGTGGCGACCTACATTCAGCATGTGAGCATCACCGGGCTGCTGCTGGCGGGGTTCATCATCGGCTCGCTCGGTGTGCTCAACGACGTGACCATCACGCAGGCCTCGGCGGCCTTCGAACTCGCCGCGCTCGATGAGGGCGCGTCGCGGCGGGAGATCTTCACCGCGGCCATGCGGGTCGGGCGCGACCACATCGCCAGTACGGTCTACACGCTCGTGCTCGCCTACGCCGGTGGAGCGCTACCGCTGCTGCTGTTGTTCAGCATCGCGGGGCGATCGATCACCGACGTGCTGACCGGGGACGCGGTGGCGATCGAGATCACGCGATCGGCGGTGGGCGGTATCGCGCTGGCGTTGTCGGTGCCGTTGACGACCGCGATCGCGGTGATGCTGGCCCGGCCGTTCGGTGCGAAGCAGGCCGCGGTGCCGCCCGCGCGGGCCAGGCACGCGCGGAACTGAGGTTGCTCGGACGCCGGACCGGCTCCGTTGAGCCCGGTTCGGCGAACCGGGCGGCGTCCAGCAGGCAGGAACGGTTACTGACCGGCAGGCGGGAAGCCGGGCAGGACCACCGGGGGCAGGGTCGGCAGGACCACCGGGGGCAGGCCCGGGACGACGGTGAAGGTGTTGGGGCCCTGGGTCGGCGGCGCGTCGGTGGTTTCCTCGGCCCGACGCGGATTGACCGGTGGCGCGGCGACGGTTTCGTGCTGAGCCTCGGTGGTCGCGGCCGAGGCCGTCGTCGGGCCGACGGCACTGGGGCGCGGCGCGGTGGTGGCGGGGACGGCTTGCGAACCGTCGCTCGACGAACCGCGCTCGAGCACTTCGGGGCCGTAGCCGAGGCCGAGGCCGATCGCGGCGACCACCACCAGCGAACTCACCGTCAGCACCGCCACGTTCAGTTCCCGGCGGGAATGCGCGCGGTTGGTGAGTGCGCTGAGCGGGCGGCGACCGCGGGTCGGCGCGGTGAGCCAAGCGGGGGTGGCGTCCTCGTGGTCGCCCATCGGGATCGGCGCCGGGGCGACGGGCGCCTGCTGGACCTGGGCGGGTCGAGCCAGCAGCGCGGCACCGCGGGCCAGCGCCGTTTCCGGCTCGGCGGGCACGATCACCGGCACGCCGATCGTGCGCTCCAGCACGCGCGCGATCAACGGAATCCGGGCGCCGCCACCGAGAACCAGCACCGCCTGCACCGGATGCTGCGCGCGGATGATGACATCGCGGGTCATCCGGGCCGACGACTCGATCGCCAGCATCATCAGCGCTTCGAAATTCTCCTGCGTGAGCAGCACCAGGCCCTGCTCGCTGGGTAGGGCCACCGCGTTGCTGTTGGACAGCTGCTCCTTGGCGGCCCGGCACAGACCGTCGAGAGCGGCCAGGCCCGCCGGGTCGGCGGGATGCGCGATCCGGCCCGAGGCGATCTGCTGCTCCCTGATCAGCGAATCCAGGTAGTCGCCGCTGATATCGCTGATCCGCTCGCACTGGTACACATCGCTGGTGCGGGCGTTGATCACGCTCACCGTGAGACCCGAACTGCCCAGGTCGTAGACGGCCAGGGTGGACACTTCCCGCATATCGCTGGTGGCATGGGCGAAGTGCACGGCGGCAACGGCTTCGGGAACGAGCTGGTAGTTCGTGAGCTGGCGTCGCGCCATCGCCGCGCGGACCGCCCTGGCCTGCGGTTCGCTGCGGAAGGTGATGGTGGTGGCGGCGATCTCCGGCGACGCGGCCAGCGTGGCGGCGATCGCGTCGGCGGCGGTTTCCTCGGCCTGCTGTTCCGGCATCGAGATGGATTGCACCTCGAACGAGTGCGCCGGAACGGAACCGTGCGGGCCGCCGTGCTGCGGACGCGCGAGGCGTACCGTCCCGGCCCCCACCGATATTCCCAGAACCGAACTCATCCGCTGCCCATCTCGTCCGTGCTGCACGACATGCGAGGGACTGCGATAACGCGGACCGAAATCCGCCCAGCCCCCGCTTGGCTCGTTACTCTACGGGGTGCCGAGTCCGGCGTATACCCACCCGGCCGCACGCCAGGTCGTGCTGTCCAAGCAGTTGCGACCGTCGATGATCGAACGGGAACGTACCACCGGGTCGAGGTCGGCCGGCGTCAAAGCGGTGAATTCGTTCCACTCGGTAAGGACCAGCACCACGTCGGCGCGATCACAGGCCTCCGAGACCGAGGTGGCGTAGTTCAACGTGGGGAACACCCGGCGCGAATTCTCGACTGCCTTGGGGTCGTACACAGTGACGACGGCGCCGTGCAGCTGGATCATCCCCGCCACATTCAAGGCAGGCGAATCGCGCACATCGTCGGATTCGGGCTTGAAGGCCGCGCCGAGGACTGCCACATTCGCACCGAGCAGGGAACCGCCGCAGGCGCGGGCGGCCATGTCGACGACCTTCGTACGACGGCGCATGTTGATGTTGTCGACCTCGCGCAGGAACGCCACCGCGTGATCGGCGCCGAGCTCACCCGAGCGGGCCATGAAGGCGCGGATGTCCTTGGGTAAGCAGCCGCCACCGAAACCGAGTCCGGCATTGAGGAACCGGCGGCCGATGCGGGCGTCGTATCCGAGCGCGTCGGCCAGCATGGTGACGTCGGCGCCGGTGGCCTCACACACCTCCGAGACGGCGTTGATGAACGAGATCTTCGTCGCCAGGAAGGCATTCGCCGAGACCTTCACCAATTCGGCGGTGGCCAGATCGGTGAGCAGGAAGGGGATCTCGGCGGCGATGAGGTCGGCGTAGATCTCGCGGATGTGCTCCTCCACCCACGCCGAGCGTTCGCGGCCGTGATCCAGTCCGAGGACCAGGCGGTCGGGGCGCAGGGTGTCCTGCACCGCGAAACCCTCGCGCAGGAACTCGGGGTTCCAGGCGACCTCGACGTCGACCTTCGCCTGTTCGCGGGCCCGAATGCCAAGGGCCGCGGCGGTTCCCACCGGGACCGTGGACTTTCCGACGATCATCGCCGGGCGTTCCAGCATCGGGGCGAGCGTATCCACCACCGCGTGCACGTATTTCAGATCGGCGCCGTACTCGCCCTTCTTCTGCGGTGTCCCGACCCCGAGGAAGTGGACGTCGGCATGGGCCGCGGCATCGGAGTAATCCGTGGTGAACCGCAGACGGCCGGTGGCGAGGTTGCGTTGCAGCACTTCCTCGAGTCCCGGCTCGTAGAACGGCACCACACCATCGGCCAACTTGGCCACCTTGCCGGGATCGACGTCCACCCCGACCACGTCGTGTCCCAACTCGGCCATACACGCTGCATGCGTGGCTCCGAGGTACCCCGTTCCGAAGACTGTGCATCGCATAGTTCTGTTGGTAAGCGGCGCGCGTGGCTACGCCGCGTCAGTGAGGCAAGAGGGGGCGCAACATCTGGTGTACAGGGGGAAACGCGAGCTGGGGATATCGGCGTGCGGGGCCCTCACCTGCGGAAATGCGATTGCTGCCGGGTGTACGGTTCGGATCGTCGGCCTGCACTCGTGGCGCGCCGCTCGGGTTCGCGGGGATTGGCATAATCGTGCGGGATCGCATGAATACGCCATCGCGGACGGAGCATTGACTGTGCGTCGGGTCCTGTTCGCCACGGGTGGATCACTGGTCGTGGTGTTGATCGCGGTGGTCGCGTTGTGGCCGGTATACGTGCGGCCGCGCACGGACGATCCGCAGGTCGCCGACGCGATTCTCGTTCTCGGTGGGGCGCACGACGGGCGCGAACAACTCGGGCTGCGGTTGGCCGCGCGGGGGTACGCGCCCCGGGTGCTGGTCTCCAATCCCTACGAACGCAGCCCGATGGTGAATCGAATCTGCCACGGGGGCTACAGCTTCGAGGTGATCTGCTTCGATCCGAGTCCGCGCACGACCCTCGGCGAAGGTCGAGAACTGGCGCGTCTGGGAGCCGAATGGGACCGCGTCATTGTGGTCACCTTCACCCCGCACATCTCCCGGGCCCGCTACATCCTCGGTGAATGCTGGGATGGCGAGCTGCTGTTCGTCGACCCGGAACCGCGGCTCTCGCCCGCCCGCTGGGCTTGGGACTACGCGTATCAGTCGGCGGGATTCGTGAAGGCCTGGTTCGCCGACTGCTGAACGCGTAAGGCCCCGCTCCGAAGCGGAGCGGGGCCTTACGCGGGAAAACTGTGGGGGTAAGCCCTATCAGTTGGCCGGAGCGAGCTCGGGAGCCGGAGCCGCGACTGCCTTCGGCTTGTCGGCCCACACGGTGGTGCCGTCCGGAGCCTGCAGCACCTGCAGCAGTTCCCAGCCGGTGACGGCCATGGTCGGACCGCCGATGGCGATCATGCCCACGATTCCGCCGACAGCGGCACCGACGGTCAGACCGGGGATGCAACCGACGGGGATGGTGACGACGCAACCGATCAGCGCGCCGACAGCGGTGCCGACGAACGTGCCGATCGCGGTGCCGATGCTGAACTTGCTGGAGAAGTCGTTGATCGCCTTCTGGTTCTCCTGCGCCGACGCGATGTCCTTGAGGACAGGCTTCGGGCTGACGACCTGCTGGCCGATGTTCACGCCGGCCGGCCGCTCCGGAGTGAGCTCCAGAACAGTGGAGTCCTTGACGACCTCGGTCTTCGTCGGGATCTCCGCGCCACCGATCGAGAAGGCGATCGGCAGGGCGATCACGACCGCGCCGCTGGTGTCCTTGATCTCGGCGACCTTGGTCTTGGGTGCTTCGGGGGTCTCGCCGTCCTGCTCGACAATCGAGAAGGTGCCGTTCTTCACGGTGGCGACAACGGTCTTGTCGACCAGCTTGACCGAGTATTTGATGTCCTGCGGCGCCTCTTCGGCATGAGCGGTGCCCATGGCCACGGTCATCGCCCCGATAACCAGTGCGGCAGCCGCAGTGGTCCTACGGAAGTTCATTCAGGTTCCAATCCATCAGGTGTGGTGCGGAGTGCGATCCAGCGACACGCGAGACTCGTCAAGCAAGGCATCCCTATGAGATGTCCCCTACTTCTCCCCGAGCAGTGTGAAGACCGGCACAGCATGCAGAACAGCTGGAGCTTAATGGACCGAATCCCGTGAAGCCAGAAGGAATTTCGATGGGCTTAGTAAGCCTGACCTTAGCTTCACCGCAGTTCACGGACGGTTTACGGTGTTCAACAGTCGCTACGGGAACCCCGCAGCAAACATTTTTGTGATATTGCTCACAGGCAAACCACAGGTCAAGTCCCAGTAAACAAGGTCAGAGCGCAAATGCCGATCCTACGGTGGACACCGGTAGTTACTGGCCGGTAACTTAGTGGCGGTTACGATACGAGCAATCGGGTGAGGTCTCCTCGCTCAGACCCTCGTGTTGCCTCGAAAGAAAGGTCGCGACATGAATGCCCTGACTATCACGTTGGGCACGATTGGAGCTGTGCTCAGCCTGTTCTGTTGGGCGTCGTTTATCGGCGGCGCCTGGAACATCGGCAAGGCCATCACCATCGGCCAGACGGCCCCCGATCGTTGGCGACCGTTCTTCCCACGGTTCAAGAACATGTTCGTCGAGGTCGCGGCCCACACGCGGATGAACAAGTTCCGCACGGTCGGCTGGGCGCACTGGCTGGTCATGACCGGCTTCATCCTCGGCGCGATCCTGTGGTTCGAGGCATACGGCCAGACCTTCGACGGCTCGTTCCACTGGCCGATCATCGGCAACTGGGCGATCTACCACCTGGTCGACGAGATCCTCGGCATCGGCACCGTGGTCGGTATCGGCGCGCTGATCATCATCCGTCAGCTGAACCACCCGCGGATCCCCGCGCGCCTGTCGCGGTTCAGCGGCTCCAAGATGGCGCCCGCCTATGTCATCGAGACGATCGTCTTGATGGAGGGCCTCGGCATGATCTTCGTCAAGGCGGGCAAGATCGCCACCTACGGGCACGGCCACGCCTCGACCGACTTCTTCACCATGCAGATCGCCAAGCTGCTGCCCGCGAGCCCGACCATGGTGTCGATCTTCGCGTTCATCAAGCTGATGTCGGGCATGGCCTTCCTGTACCTGGTCGGCCGCAACATCACCTGGGGCGTCGCCTGGCACCGGTTCTCGGCCTTCTTCAACATCTACTTCAAGCGCGAGGCCGACGGCAGCGTCGCCCTCGGTGCGGCCGCGCCGATGATCTCCAACGGCAAGGTTCTCGACATGGAGAACGTCGACCCCGAGGTCGACACCCTGGGCGCGGGCCGCATGGAGGACTTCTCCTGGAAGGGCTGGCTCGACTTCACCACCTGCACCGAGTGCGGTCGCTGCCAGTCGCAGTGCCCCGCCTGGAACACCGGTAAGCCGCTCTCGCCGAAGCTGCTGATCATGTCGCTGCGCGACCACGGTTACGCCGCCGCCCCGTACCTGCTGGCCGGTGGCCGCAAGGACGCCGGTGGCGACGAGGTCGGTTTGGTCGACGCCGACGGCAAGCCCGACGAGGCCGCGCTGGCCAAGATCCCCGAGGCCGCGCGTGCGGAGGCGGATCGTCCGCTGGTCGGTGGCGAGGACGTGCACGGCATCATCGATCCCGAGGTGTTGTGGTCGTGCACGACCTGTGGTGCGTGTGTCGAGCAGTGCCCGGTCGATATCGAGCACGTCGACCACATCATCGATATGCGCCGCTACCAGGTGTTGATCGAGTCGGAGTTCCCCTCCGAGCTCGCGGGTCTGTTCAAGAACCTGGAGAACAAGGGCAACCCGTGGGGGCAGAACTCCAAGGACCGCCTCAACTGGATCAAGGAAGTCGATTTCGACATCCCGGTCTTCGGTAAGGACGCCGACAGCTTCGACGGCTACGAGTACCTGTTCTGGGTCGGTTGCGCCGGCGCCTACGAGGACCGGGCCAAGAAGACCACCAAGGCCGTCGCCGAGCTCCTCGCGACCGCGGGTACCAAGTTCATGGTGTTGGGTGCGGAAGAGACCTGCACCGGCGACTCGGCCCGTCGTGCGGGCAACGAGTTCTTGTTCCAGCAGCTGGCCTTGCAGAACATCGAGGTCATCAACTCGGTGTTCGAAGGTGTCGAGCAGTCCAAGAAGAAGATCGTTGTCACCTGCGCGCATTGCTTCAACACGCTCAACAACGAGTACCCGCAGGTCGGTGGCCGCTACGAGGTCGTGCACCACACCCAGTTGCTGAACCGGCTCGTGCGCCAGAAGCAGCTGGTCCCGGTCGCCACGGTCTCGCAGAACATCACCTATCACGACCCGTGCTACCTGGGTCGGCACAACAAGGTCTACGACGCGCCGCGTGAGTTGATGGAAGCCTCCGGGTCGAACCTGATCGAGATGCCGCGCCATGGCGAACGTTCGATGTGCTGTGGTGCCGGTGGTGCCCGGATGTGGATGGAAGAGCAGCTCGGTAAGCGCATCAACGTCGACCGGGTCGATGAGGCGTTGTCGACGAATCCGACCAAGATCGCGACGGGTTGCCCGTTCTGCCGGGTCATGCTCAACGATGGTGTGACCGCGCGTCAGGAGCAGGGCCAGGGCGAGGGTGTCGAGGTCGTCGATGTCTCGCAGTTGATGTTGGACTCGATCACTCGTGTCGATGCCGCGCAGTTGTCGGCGAACCTGGTTGTCGTCCAGGAACCCAAGGCTGAACCGGAACCCGAAGTGGAACCGGAGCCGGTGGCCGAGGTCGCGACCGCGACCACCGCCGCGCCCAAGGCCGCTCCCGCTGGTGGTGGCCTGGGTATGAAGGGCGCTGCCAAGGCTCCCGGTGGTGGACTCGGGATGAAGGGCGCCGCCAAGGCACCGGGTGCGAAGGCATCCGCTGAAGCGCCTGCCGCTCCGGCCACAGCTGCTCCGGCCAAGGGTCTGGGCATGAAGGGTGGAGCGAAGGCTCCCGGTGGCGGCCTCGGTATGAAGGGTGGCGCCAAGGCCCCTGGTGCCAAGGCTCCTGCGGCTGAAGCGGCTCCGGCCGATGCGGCTCCGGCCGCTGAGACCGCGGCTCCTGCGGCTCCGGTCAAGGGTCTGGGTATGAAGGGTGCTGCTAAGGCTCCTGGCGGGCTCGGCATGAAGGGTGGGGTGAAGGCTCCGGGTGCGAAGGCTGCGGCTGCTCCTGCCGCGGAAGCTCCTGCCGAAGCGGCTCCTGCTGCGGCGCCCGCTGCTCCGGTCAAGGGTCTGGGCATGAAGGGCAAGGCTAAGGCTCCCGGTGCCAAGGCGGCAGCTCCCGCCGCTCCGGCCGCTCCGGCAGCTGAAGCGTCGGCAGCGGAGGCGGCTCCCGCTGAAGCTCCTGCCGCCCCTGCTGTTTCGGCTCCGGCTGAATCGAAGCCGTCGGTTCCCGCCAAGGGTCTGGCTATGAAGTCCGGGTTGAAGCGTCCGGGGCCGAAGGCGCCTGGTGCTGCGGCTCCGGCTGCCGCACCGGCTGAGGCTTCTGCCGCACCGGCTGAGTCACCGGCTCCGGCCGAAGCGGAAACTGCTGTGGTGGAACCGGCCACTGAGGCCGAGCCCGCCAATGGCAACGGCAACGGCACCTCGGTGGCGCCGCCGACTGCCAAGCCGGGTGGCCTCGGGTTCAAGTCCGGTGCGAAGTCGCCGGGGCGCAAGAACTGACAGCTGAACACGAATAACCAGTGAGGCGCGGATTCCCCGGGATCCGCGCCTCACTGGGTTTCTGCGTATGTACCTGGGTGTGCTGGTCAGGAGCTGGGGGCGGCCGGGGGTGGTTCTGTGGAGCTTTGTTCGGTAGTCCCAGGACGGTTTGACGCTGTGTTTATTGGCGCGCTGGCGCGCGCGTGTCCGCGGCCCTGAGGGGCCGCCGGTCAGGCACCGGGGCTTGCTCCTTCGTCGCGTACGCCCC
>NZ_JBHXWQ010000005.1:0-513737 GCF_042671725.1 Nocardia sp. NPDC127606
CACCGGGGCTTGCTCCTTCGTCGCGTACGCCCCGGCGCCTGACCGGCGGCCCGGCCGCGGACCGGCCACTTCGTGGCCGCCGCTCCCTAGGGGTCGCGGGGGCGGGGTTGGGAGTGCGGTCATGGCGGAACTGGGGTGCACGGTGTGGCTGACGGTCGGGCTACCGGACGGCACGCTGATGACTCGGGGGGAAGAGGAGTGGTCAGACAGCCGAAAGGCCGGTAGCGGGAGTGCTACCGGCCTTTTCGGGGCTGCTCTGTGCCTACATGGTGGTGATCAGTTGGTGCGGACCGCCAGACCGGGGTTGTCCGAGAGGACGACGGTCAGGGGCTGGGCGAACAGCTGGGGGGTGTCGCCGGTGATGGCGCCGATGATGTTCGGGATCTCGCAGATGGGGAAATCGGCGACCGAGGACGCGCTGGAGATGCCGAGGGCGAGGCGGCCGGTGACGATGGCGCCGCCGGAGTCGCCGGGGAGGGCGCAGATATTGGCCGAGAAGCTCTGGGTGAGCTGGCGGTCGCCGACCTGGACGGTCTGGTCGACACCGTTGATCACGCCGCAGCTGAAGCCGGTGCGGGCGCCGGACTTGCAGACGGGGGCGCCGACCACGGGGGTGGCCACACCGTCGACGGCGATGGGGGCCTGGCCGGGGATGCGGACCAGGTTGTTCTCGAAGCGGGCGCGCGCGTTGTCGTTGACGCGGATGATCGAGTAGTCCTGCTCGCCGAGCACCGACTTCTGGAAGGTGCCGAGCTGAGCGCCGGCGCGGTCGCCGTTGACCTCGTACACGGCGGCGGCGTTGCCGGTGCCCGCCGACTCGATGTCGGGGTTGCAGTGGCCCGCCGAGATGTTGACGACGTTGCCCGAGCGGTCGGTGCCGTTGAAGCCGAGCGAGCAGCGCAGCGAGCTGCGGCCGATCACCGAGGCGTAGCCGTCGCCGCCTGCCAGCGCACCGTTGCCGTCACCGGCGACGGGGGTGGCGGTCAGGTCGACGCGCTCGCCCGCCACCGGCGGTGCGGTGACGATGACGCGGGAGGGGTCGATGAAGCTGGGCAGCGGGAGACCGGCCTGCTGGACGCGGACCGCGATCGAGTTGTTCACGGTGTCGACGACGACGCCACGCACCAGCGCGGCGATCTCCGGCGGTGCGGCGGCGAGCCAGTTCTCGAACGCGGTCTTCTCGCCGCGCAGGGTGGACTCGCTCTTGGCGACGTTGCGGACCTCGAAACCGGCCGACTGCGCGGCTTCACGGGCCTGGTCGGCGCCGGGGCCGTGCGACAGCGCGACGACGGCGTTGCCCTGGTCGCTCAGCCAGGAACCGGCGAAGACCTGCGGGAACTGACGCTGCGCGGTGGTGGAGAACGCGGCGACCTGCTGCGCGACATCGGCGCGGCGCAGGTACTCGTCGGGGGAGATCTTCAGATCCCGGGTGACCGCCTCGATGAGCTGGGCGGGCAGATCTGCGTGCGCGGGCTGTGCGTCGGCAACCGCCATCGTGGGGCCGAACAGCAGAAACGCCGCCGAAGCGGCGATCATAGATTTCCGAGCTCTTCTCGAGCTTCGCGCGGACGGGGTACGACCCATACGTGGCAGGAGCATGGTCCGAACTATATGGGCTCGAGCGACTTATGCCTACTCGGACCGGGCAAGAGATTTCGCTCACCCGGTCCGGTCGGTGATTCGTCCGCGCTCAGCCCGCGTTGGGCTTGGTGCGCACCATGATTCCGCTGCCGAGGCCGCCGCCCGATGTCGCCTCGATGTCGGCCAGGATGGGCCGGATCGGGACGCCGAGCGACGCGGTGCCGCCGTAGGGGGCGAGCTGGGTGTTGGCCTCGGTGCAGTTGGGCGCGCCCGAGGCGTTCGAGCCGCTGGTGATGCCGAGGGCGAGCGTGCCGGACACGATGGCGCCACCACTGTCGCCGCCGAGGGTGCAGGCGGTGCTGGCGAAGCCGCGGATCGTCTTGCTGACGCCCGCCTCGGTGAACAGCTGGGTCTCCACGTGATCGGCCGAGACGAATCCACAGGTGAAGGTGGAGGACTGGCCGGTCTTGCAGACCGGTGCGCCGGTGACGGGTTCGGCGGTGCCGGTGAGCGTCAGGGTGGTGCCCTCGGCGCCGCGCACGCGCGGCTGGTCCATGCCGGCGTTCACCGCGCGCTCGTTGAGCTTGATCACCGAGTAGTCCAGCGAGGCGGGGCCGCCGAGCACCGCGCGGGCGAAGGTGCCGACTTCGGGACTGTTGGGGATGTCGCGCACGTTCGGGACGTAGACCGAGGCCGTGCCGCCGTTGTCGACGTTCGGGTTGCAGTGGCCCGCGGAGATATTGAGCGCGTTGCCCGCGGCGTCGGTGCTGTTGAACCCGAACGAGCAGACGTCGACTCCGCGCAGGTCGGCGTCGTGCAGGTCCTTGGTCGCGGTGATGTAGGTGTCGCCGCCCATCGGCTTGTACTCCACCGGACCGCCGCCGCCGGGCGAGAGCACCACCTTGATGGTGGCGATCAGGGTGGGCAGGTTGAGCATGTGGCCGGTGCCGGTGTTGGCCACGTTGAGCACGAGTTGGCTGTTGAGCGCGTCGATCGCGATCGAGCTGATCGGCGCGGAGATCGCGGGCGGCAGGCTCGCGATCCACTGACTCAGTTGCACCAGCGCGCCTTCCAGCCCACCGGCCGAGATCGGCGCGAGGTGGGTCTGGTAGCCGGCGGCGGTGACGAGCTTGCCCGCCTCGGCGTCGGTGGTGGCGACGACGGCCTTGCCCTCTGGCGTGAGCCAGGCGCCGGCGAAGGTGTCGGGGTTCGCGGCGCGGAAGTCGGTCGCGTAGTCGCGCAACTGCTGGGCGCGCGCGGCACGATCGAGGTACTCGGTGGGGGTCATCCCGAGGTCACGCGACAGTGCGGTCACCAATTCGCCGGGTAACGCATCGGCTGAAAGTTGTAGTGGCGCAACAGGTTCCGATGACGCGGTGCCGGATCCGAGCAGGGGTGCGAGAAGAACAGTCGCGGCGAACCCGGCGGAGGCTGCCTTGACCGCGGCGCGACGCGCCACCAACTTGCGCATGAAATCCCTTCGTCGACAACCAGTGACCGAGAACACCGCCGGCGGCGATCATGTCGGTCAGCGCATCACTCTAGGGCACGCTCGCCCAGCTGGCGCGGTTACCGTCCGGCTGCTGGATTCAGCGCTGCCCCGGGATGGTCAGGGGCGCGGGGAGCGAGCCCGGCGGGTAGGTCCCGAAGGGTGACCGAGGCCGGGTGGTGGTGGGGCTCGGCGTGGTCGTCGGCGGGGTGGTGGTCGGTTCCGGGGTGGTGGTCGGCGGCGCCTCGGTGGTGGTCGTCGGTTCCGGTTCGTCGGTCGTGGTGACCGGCGGGGGCGTGGTCGACTCGACAATCGGCAGCGGCGGCGGCGCGGGCGCCGGGGTGGGGGACAGCGTTTCCGGGCTGGCATCGGAAATCGTCGGCGGTGTGACGGTTTCGGCATCGCGGATCAGGACCGAGACCGCGATGCCGCCGATCAGCAGACCGATGAGCGCGGCGGCGGCGATCAGCAGCGGGGTCTTGTTGCGCGCGGGTTCGCGGGCGGGCGCCACCGCGGGCTCCGCGATCGGGGCGGGCGCGATCGGCGCCATCGCCTTCGTCGGCCGCGGTGAGACCGGCAGCGCCGCCGAGTACGCCTGCGCGGTCACCGAGGGCGGCTGTAGCGCGGGCATCACATCGGTGGCGACCGTGGCGTTCTCGGTGACGATCGGGTCGGGCGGGGTCGCGCCCGCCGGGGTCGCCAGCACCGCGACCAGCGCGGCCTGGGCGGCGGCGTTGGCGAAGGTCTTGCCAGGATCGGCACCGCCCTGGGGCTGGGGCAGCTCGTCCTCGCCGAGCAGGGCCACCGACTTCAAGCCCAGATAGTCCAAAGCCTCGCGCACGCCGCGCACGACCTCGGTCGACCAGCCCGCGGGATGGGTCGCGTAGAACTCGGCCGGGCCGCTGAGGTGCTCGGTGGTGAGATCGATCAGGCAGAACATGGCTGTTGCGAGGAGGTCTTCGGCGCGATAGGCCTCGCCGCCGTCGACATCGACACCGGCCGGATCACCGATCGCGCGCACGAAACCGGCGATCGAGTGGGCATGCCCGGTGGGAGCTGGTCCGCCGAGGGCGGCGTCACCGTCGTCGGACATGTGCAGAACCGAAGCACGCTCGATCACCTGAACCGTGCCGTCCTCGGTAACCACCGTGGCGATGCATTCGTCATCGGCGATACGCAGGCCGACCCCAGTGGCCATCGGCGGAACACCCCTCATTTCGGCGTCGACTTCGTCCGCGCGAGTCACACCAGCAGTTGGCCGTGTCCCATCGCGCGCAGCATTGACAGTAATTCCGATCGTGAGCGCGCGCCTATTCGACGTCGGATTCGCGCGACGTGATGCTCGACGGTCTTCGCGGAAATGTACAGCCTCGCGCCGATCTCGCGATAGGTAAGGCCGAGCAGGACCAGCTCGGCCACCTCGCGCTCACGGTCGCTGAGCGTGCCGGAATCGCTGGTCAGGGGCGTGGGACCGGCCGCGGGCGGCTGTGGTTGTGCGCTCGGTCGCAGTGGCTCGACCGGCTGGGCTTGCGTGCGCACCGAACGCGCGAGCTTGAGCAGAGCGGTGGCGGTGGTCGAGTCGCTCGCCGCGAGGGCGGCCTCGCTGGCCAGGCGGGCGGCGTCCCAGGTGAGCCCGAGCTCGGCCAGTGCCGAGACCGCGGCCTGCACATCGGCCGCGGTCACCTGCCCACGCAGCACGAGCACCCAGGTGCGCCCGGCATCGGCCAGCACGGTGGCCTGCCGGTCACCCGCTTCCGCCGCCGTCTTCAGCGCGTGGGCGTGGGGCAGCAGCGCGCGGGGCGACTCGTCGGCCAGCGCGGCCTGCACTCCGTACCAGTGGAAGGAATTGGTCCAGGCGGGTGCGCGGCCCACTTTGCGGACCAGCGCCCTGGCGGCATCGACGAGCGGTTCGATCCGGCGCGCGTCTCCCAAGCGGATGCCGGCCAGCCACAGTTCGCCGATCGGCAACAGGCTCAACAGGTCGGCTTCCAGCTCGTCGAACAGTGGGCAGGCCGCGTGCCACGCACGAGCCAGGGCGGCGTGATCACCGCCGCGACGGGCCAACCCCACGGTGAGGGCATGGGCGAGGAGTTGATCGCGGGGCGTAAGGGCGGGGATGTCGATCTCGGCGAGGGTGCTCGCGGCGCGGCGTTCGTCGCCGCCGAGCAGTGCGGTCCAGGCAGTCAGCACCGGAAGCTGTCGGCCGCCGCCCGTGCCCGCCGCCCGACGCAGCGCGTCACCGGCGCGACGGGGCTCGCCGCTGCCGAGGCAGAGCAGCGTGGCGATCGAGACCGCCGAGCAGGGCAGATAGCGATCGTCGCCGGTGTTGCCCGCCTGGATCAGGGCGGAAATCGCCGCGGCCGTTCCGGTTCCGTGCGGGTCGAGCGATTCGTCGAGCGCGCCCGCGATCAGCCGAGCGCCCGCGTCGGCCTCGGTCGGCGGCCAGTGCTGTGCTGCTTCGGACATGCGCGCGGCACCGGCCTGTTCACCGGCCAGGGTGAGGACTATGGCCGCGGGCGCCCAGTCGGCGCCGATTCGATCGGGTCCGAGCCAGTTGTACAGTCCGGCCGCGCGGCTCACCAGTCCTCGGCGGATGAGCACGCTCGCGCAGATGCGCACCGCGGCGACGAGGTCGGTGCGCGCGACGTTCTCGGCGGTCAGCAGCGGTTCGGCCAGGCGCAGCGCGGTATCGGTGTCACCCGCGTGCGCGGCGGCCTCGGCCCAGCGCAGCGCGATCGACTCCACCGCCGCGCCCGCCGCGGCCGCGGCCGCGTAGCAGCGGGTCGCCTCGTCGGATTTCTCGGCTGTGCGACAGAGGAACTCGGCGAGGCGGGCATCGACGACACCGGACTCGGCCAGGATCAGCGCGGTGCGATCGCGCAGCAGACCGGCGTCGAGGCGCGCGGTGAGCAGCCTGCGCTGCACATCGACATAGCGACGATCGCCGAGCAGTGTCCGCAGCGGACCGACGGCGGGCGCGAGGAGCAGATCGGCATCGGTGACGAGGGCGCCCGATCTGGCTCGGTCGATCAGCTCGTGGGCGGTGGCGGTGTCCACACCGAGCACCTCGGTGAGTTCGGTGGCGTCCAAGCCGGTTCCGGTCGCCGCGATGACCAGCGTTTCCAGCAACTCGGGTTCGACCGCTTCGAGCAGCGTCCGCGTCCAGACGGTGACGGCTTCGTCGACCGCTGCCCCGCAGGTCTCCAGCGACGCGGCATGGGCACCCTTCAGCGCCGCGACGACACCGCCCGGGATTCCCGCCGTCAGCTGATGGATATGCGCCGCGAGCGGCTGGGACACAGCCACGCCGAGTTCCCTGGCGAACGAGGTGATGTGGGCACTTCCCAGTGCTCGCAGATCCACCGTGCGGCCGTTGCGCGCCACCGCGTCGGCCAGCGCGCGCAGCTGGGGATCGTGTGGTCGAGGCTGGGTGGTCAGCACGACGGAGCGTTGGCCGGTTTCGATGGCCTCGCAGAGGGCGCGAAGCTCGGCGTCGCTGTAGCTGTGGACGTTGTCGGCGACGAGCACCGCCCGGTCGGGTACCCCGTTCTCGACGTCGTCGGCCGCGGATTCGACGACCGGGATGCCGCGGCGACGCAGATGTGCGCGAACGGCGTCGAGTAGGAACGTTTTTCCGGTCCCGGCTCGGCCGCGGATCAAGAGCAGCACCGTCTGCTGGTCGGCGGTGTCGAGATCGCGGAAAACGTTTCGGGCATTCGGGAAGGCGTCGTAGGCGATCTCAGCCACCATTTCCTCCGAGGACCTTGCCGGGCAGTTGTGTACCCGATTCGAGGGTTTCGCCGACCGCGCCGCCCACGTCGTCGAGCAGGCCGCCGGGGTCGACCTTGATAGTGGGGACCTGCGGCCGGGTCGGTGCGGGAGCGGGTGCCGGCGCCGGAGCCGGGGCGGGTGCTGGCGCGGGGGCAGGCGCCGGAGCCGGGGCGGGCGCCGGGGACTGCCCTGCGGGCGGCGCCTGGGCCGGTTGCTGCTCGGTGGGGCCTGGCTGGCCCGCGGTCGCCGGTGTTCCGTCGGCGGCGGGCGCTCCACCGGTGGGTGCTCCGGCGGGTGCCGGAGTTCCCGCCGCGGGCGTGCCGCCGGGAGCTCCGGCGTTGGTCGTGCCGACCGGGATCGCACCCGATGGTGCTGCTGTGGTGTCGACCGCTCCCGGCCTGGCCGGGTCGGTGACCACGGAGTTCGTGGCATTCGCCGTCCCGGCCGCGCCGCCCGCGCCGGTCGCCGCGGGGGCGGCGGGGACCGAGGGGGCAACGGTGGTCTCGGCGGGTCCGGTGGGTGAGAACTGGGTGGCGCCACCGAGCGCGAGAGTCCCGGTGGCGAGCGCGGCCATGGTCAAGGCCGCCGCCGCGACGATCGCCGAGCGTTTGGCCGTGAACATCTTGGTCCGTACCGGCTCGGACGGTGGCAGCGCGAGTCCCTCGACGGCCGGTGCCACGGCCGCCGATGCCGGTGCTACCGGCACGACCGGGATGGCCTCGGTGGGCACGCTGATCGCGGCGACGTCGAGGGCGATCTCGGCCGCGCCGCGTGCGGTGCAGGTCGCCGGGTCGGCGCAGGCGATCACCGGCAGACCGAATTCGGTGGAGATCAGCTCGGCGACCAGGGGAATCGCGCCACCGCCACCGGTGAGCAGCACCCGGCCGACATCGCCGAGGGTGAGTCCGGCCCGGCGCACCGCGTCCTGGAGCAGGCTCATCGAGTCGAGCAGGGAAGGGCGCAGCAGATCTTCGAGTTCGCCCCGGGTCAGCCGGACCTGTTCGGTGTGGACCGAGGCGTCGAGCATGCCGACCGGAATCGCCGTCGCGGTAATTCTGGAAAGTTCTTCTTTCGCAATTCTGCAGCGTTGTCGCAATGCCGACAATTCTTCTTCGACAACGGGATCGAATGGATCGATGTCGTTTCCGTTCAGAACATTTGCCAGCACATAGCGCATGGTCAGTAGATCGAATTCGGAACCGGCGATCGCCGTGCTGTGCGCCGGGGTGCCGAGCAGTCCGGCCTGCTCGCCGGTGCGCAGGACCGACACGGTCGATCCGCTCGCGCCGAGGTCGTACACGACCAGCGCGCCGTCTTCGAGCTGTCCGTGCTCGATCTCGTATCTGCGCACCGCGGCCAGTGGCTCGGGCACCAGCGTCACCTCGGGCAGGCCGGAGCGCGCGAGCGCGGACCTGGCGGCCTCGACGGTGTGCTCCGGCCACCATGCCGGGTAGCACGCGACGGTGGTCGGCGCGTCGGTGGCCACGCCGGCGAGTTCGGCGATCAGCGCACGGGTCGCGGCAGCGACCAAATCGGCTGCGTCGTGGGCGGAACCATCCTCTGCCAGCAGATCTACCGGATCGCCGACTCGGGACACGTAGTCGTCGATGATCACTCCGCGATGGTGGCGCACCGTGTCGGCGAAGCTCACCGATCCGTCGGCGCCGAGCATCAGTGCGCTGCGGTGTGTGAGAACGGTGGCACCGGTCCCGTCGGCTGTCGTGGCCGCGGCGGCCGAATTCGCCGCTCCGACAGTGATGCCGAGCGCCAGACGCTCTGTCATTGGACAACCCCGTTCGCAGGACTTCCGGTGGGCCGGTAGACGCTTGTGCACAGCGAGATCGCCGATGGCAGCGTCCCACTCGATCTGTCGGTTGCTAGGGGGCAGCTGTTACCTGCGACGGGGCAAGTACGGGGAAATTCCCCTAATCGGTGGTCGGCCCCTAATGGGGTACGCCCGGCGGGACTAGGTATTCGCCCCGTTATCTGTAACGACGGACTCGCCTAGCGTGAAAGACATTCCAACGACAAACAGATCGGGCATCACCGCCCATGATCTGGAGGAGCTGATCTCGATGACACCGAACGCGATTCTGGAGTTCATCCTCAATCTGCTGCGCGACCCGGACGCCGCGGCGAGTTACTGCGCCAACCCGTGCCTCGCGCTGGCCGAGGCAGGCCTCGCGGTGACCCCCGAGGACATTTCCGCCGTCGCCCCGATGGTGGCGGAATCCGCGCTGGTCAGCGGCGGCTCCCAGCTGCAGGCGATCGTAGCCGCCGGCGCCGCGGCGAGCACGAGCGCGGCCCTGGCGGGCACGGCCACCGCGGCCGCCGCCGTCACCGCGGCCGCAGCCGCCGATGCCGACCTCGACCTCGGTCTCGACGTCGGCCTCGGCGCTGTAGCCTCGGTCGTCGCCGACGCCGCCGCCCAGGTGGGCGCCGGCCTCGATGTCGCACTCGACGCCGTCACCGGCGCGAACGTCGATGTGAACGCCGGCCTCGGCGCCGACCTGGCCGCCGGTGTGACCGGCGCCCTCGGCGCGGGCCTCGGCCTGAACGGCGCGATCGACAGCGCCCTCGACCTCGGTGCGAACCTCGGCGGAGCTTTGAACGGTGCGGTCGGTGTTGGTGGTGATTTGGCTGCTGGTCTCGGTGGTGCTGTGAACGGTGCGGTCGGTGTTGGTGGTGATTTGGCTGCTGGTCTCGGTGGTGCTGTGAACGGTGCGGTCGGTATTGGTGGTGATTTGGCTGCTGGTCTCGGTGGTGCTGTGAACGGTGCGGTCGGTATTGGTGGTGACCTGGCCGCTGGTCTCGGTGGCGCGGTCGACGTGGGTGGCGATCTTGCCGCCGGTCTCGGCGGCGCACTGAATGGCGCGGCCGGTGTTGGCGCGGATCTCGGTGCGGGACTCGACACCACGCTGAACGGTGGAATCGGTGCCGGTCTCGACGGTGCCCTGTCGGGTGCGGTCGGTGCGGGGGCGGACCTTGCCGCCGGTCTCGGCGGTAATTTGGCCGGCACGGTCGGCGCGGGCGCTGGTCTCGGTGAGGCGCTCACGGGCGCGGTCGGCGCGGGTGCCGAACTCGAGACCGGCCTGGATGCTGCGCTGGGCGGTGCGGCCGGTGCGGGTGTGGGTCTGGGCGGTGTGCTCACGGGTGCGGCAGGCGCAGGCGCGGATCTTGCCGCTGGTCTCGACGGTGCGGTAGGTGCCGGAGTCGGTCTCGGCGGCGAGCTGACCGGGGCGGCCGGTGCCGGTCTCGGTGGCGCGTTGTCCAGCGCGGTCGGCGCGGGCGCCGGTCTCGACGGGGCGTTGACCGCCGGTGGCGATATCGCCACCGGCTTGGATGGCGCGGTCGATGTCGCCGCTGGTCTGGGCGGTGGGCTCGAAGCCGGTTTGAGCGGTGCGACCACGGCCGCGGGAGGTCTCGGTGCCGGCGTCGGCGGTGGTCTCGGTGCGGTCGCCAACGCGGGCGCGCAGGCTGCCGGTGGGCTCGGCGCCGCAGCCGGCGTGGGGGCGCAGGCCGCCGGCGGGCTGGGCGCCGCCGCCACCACGTCGGCGATCACCGGTCTCGACGGTGTGGTCGGCGCGGGCGCGGACCTGGGCACCGGTCTCGAAACCGGGTTCGGTGGCGCCGTGTCGGCGGGTACGGATCTGACGGGCGGCTTCACGGGTGGAGCGGGGACCGGGTTCGGTGTCGACGAAGTACTCAGCGGCGGCGGCTCCGGACAGATCACGACCGGATTGGAATCAGCGCTGTCCACCACGTCGGGTATCGGGCTGACCACCGGTCTGCACGGCGGCCTCGAGACCGCGACGACTGTCGGCACCGACGTGACCGGCTCTCTCACCTCGGGCGCGCAGGCAGGAGTGAACGGCGCCGTCCAGTCCGGTGCCGATCTGACGGGTGGCGCCCACGCCGGCCTGAACGGCGTCGCCGACGCAGGCGCCGGCCTCGCGGGTTCCGTCGTCGGCGGTGCGCAGACAGGGTTGACCGGTGCCGTGGAGACCGGCCTGACAGGTTCCGCGATCGGCGGCGCCGAAACAGGAACCGGCCTCGAAACCGGACTCGGCGGACTCGGCGACGCGGGACTGTCGGGCGCGATCACCGGCGGCACCCAGGTGTCGGGCGGCTTCACCTCCGCCGTCGACGGCACAGCGCAGGGCGGCACCGCCGCGGTCGGCGGCCTCTCCGGCCAGACCACGACGACCTCGACAACCCAGATCGACACTTCCGGCACCGTCGGTGCGACGACTCAGGGCGCGGTCACCACCGCGGCCGACACCTGGTCCGGCGTCGACGTATCGAGCGCGTTCGGTTCGGGCCTGCACGGTTCCAGCCTCGGTGGCGCCGAGACATCGCTGTTCGGTGAATCGAGCACCGTCACCGACACCGGTGCCGAGATGCACACCGACGGACTGTTCCACTGAGCGAAACGGGCGAAGGAATGACTGTTCTCGCACCGAACGTGGTGCCGCTGACGACGGTGTTGTCCGACACCGTCGCGGCGGCCCACGCCGCGGGCCGTGACGACCTGGTCGGACGTCTGGAGAAGGTGGCCGTGCGGGTGCGCGACCCGCGGCACCGGATCGTCGTCACGGGTCAGCTCGGTCAGGGCAAGAGCAGGTTCGTGAACGCGCTGCTCGGGTTGGATGTGTGCCGGGTCGGTGACGACGCGACCACCGTGTTGCCCCTGCAGCTGTCCTACGGCGCGCAGCAGCGGGCGTACCTGGTGCTCACCGCACCAGGCACCGACGAGTCGCGGGTCGAGATCCCGTTCGAGGAGATCGGCGCCGTCGATTCCCGCACGCCGCTGGCACAGGGCAGACAGGTCGTGCGGATCGAGGCGGAGCTCCCCAGCCAGTTGCTGGCCGACGGCATCGTCCTGATCGATACCCCCGGCGTCGGTGGTCATGGAAGTGCTTGCGCCGCAAGTGTACTCAGCCTCGCCGCGGCCGCCGACGCCGTGCTCGTGCTCTCCGATGCCTCCACCGAGCTCACCGAACCCGAACTCACCTTCGTCCGGCAGATCCGCGAAATGTGTCCCGCGGTCGCCGTTCTGCTCACCAAGACCGACCTCTACCCGCACTGGCGCCAAGTGCTGGAGGCCGACCGAGCCCATCTGACGCGCGCGCAAACCGATGTCGCCCTGATCCCGGTATCGGCGCTGCTGCGTGCGCACGCCTTGCGCTTGCAGGACGCGCAGCTGGGCCTGGAGTCCGGTTTCGGCGTGCTGTTCGGTTTCCTGCGCGATCGGGTCGTCGCCCGGGATCAGGCGGTCACACGGCAGGCCGTGGCTCGTGAATTGCATTCGGCGGCAGAGCATCTGGCGCTGGCGTTGGGCAGCGAGCTGGTCGCGCTGCGCGATCCGGCCGGTGGCGCGGCAGCGGTTACCGAGTTGCAGTCGGCGCGTGCGGCCGCCGAGGAGTTGCAGCGGCGCACCGCGAGCTGGCAGCAGACCCTCACCGACGGCATCACCGACCTCGTCGGCGACGTGGATCACGACCTGCGTGACCGGCTGCGCGGCATCGCCCGCACGGGCCAGGAGTGGATCGACGAGAACGACCCGGGCAGGCATTGGGGCGCGATCACGGAATGGCTGACCGGCTCCGTCGACACCGCCCTCGGCGACAATCTCCTGCTGACCCACCGCCGAGCCGAACTGCTCGCCGAACGGATCGCGGGCCATTTCGCCGAGGTCGGCGCGGTCGATCTGCCGGAGGTGCACGCCGGGATGGACGATGAGAGCAGCCTGGCCGGCTCGGGTTCATTGGCCGATCTCGAGCCGGATATCGGCTTCACGAGCAAGGTGCTGGTCGGTATGCGCGGTTCCTACGGCGGCGTGCTGATGATCGGCCTTGCCACGACCTTCGCCGGCCTGGCCATGCTGAATCCGATCTCGCTGGGCGCGGGCCTGATCGTCGGCGGCAAGGCCTACCGTGACGACAAGTCCGCCCGGCTGGCGCGACGCCGCATCGAGGCCAACGGTGAAGTGCGACGGTTCCTCGACGACGTGGCGTTCCAGGCAGCCAAGGACACCAAGGACCGGCTGCACCGCATCCACCGTGCGCTGCGCGATCACTTCGCCGGTGTGGCCGAGCGCAGCCTGCGTTCGATCGATGCTTCCCTGCGGGCCGCGCAGGAGGCGGCGGCGATGGCCGCCACGCACCGCGCCGAGCGCACCGTCGTGCTGGAACGCCAACTGCACGCGGTCGCCGAGTTGCGCCGTTACGCGGAATCGATGCAGGCGAACTGAGACGGGCCGACGGTACGGTATCTGGGTGACCCACCGTTTCGACACCGCCGCGCCCGGCGACCGGACCACACCCAGGATCCTGGCCGAAGCGCACGAGCTGATCGGCGCGGCGGCGCGGGCGTTCGGGCGCGACGAGTACGCGCGCACGCTGCTGGCCGAATGCGACTACCGCTTGCGTGAGCCGCTGCGGGTCGCGCTGGCCGGTTCGATCAAGGCGGGCAAGTCGACGTTGCTGAACGCGCTGGTGGGCCAGGCCGTCGCCCCGACCGACGCCACCGAGTGCACCCGCGTCGTCACCTGGTACCGCGACGCCACTACCCCCACGGTCACCGCGCACGCGGCCGACGGATCGCGCGCGAACGTGATCGTGCGACGCGGCAGTGGTGCGCACGGACTGACCTTCGACCTGAACGGTCTGAGCTGGGATGCGCGCGGTCCCCGTGCGGTGGACCATCTCGAGGTCGGCTGGCCGTCGGCCGCGTTGTCGCAGACCACGATCATCGACACCCCTGGCACGTCGTCGCTGTCACGTGAGGTGTCGCTGCGCACCGCACGACTGCTCACCCCCGCTGATGTCGAGGATGATTCGCGAGCCGCGCCGCTGTCGGTGTCCGGCGCCGACGCCGTCGTCTACCTGTTGCGCCGTCTCGATGCCGCCGACGTGCGTTTTCTCGAGCAGATCGGTGCGGGCGCCGGTGGTTCGGGGCCGCTAGGCGTGATCGGGGTGGTGTCGCGCGCCGACGAGATCGGCTCCGGTCGTATCGACGCGCTGCATTCGGCGCGCGATGTCGCCGCTCGGTTCGCGGACGAGCTGGAACGAACCGGCCTGTGCCAGGCGGTGATTCCGGTGGCCGGCCTGCTCGCCTTCGCCGCGGCGACCCTGCGACAGCCGGAGTTCGCGGCTTTCGAGGCGCTGTCCACGGTGCCCGCGGAGGATCTCGGGATCGCGTTGCTCTCGGCGGACCGATTCGCCCGCGCCGACATCGCGCTACCGGTCGCGCCGGAACTGCGTGCGCAGCTGGTGGATCGCTTCGGCCTGTTCGGTATTCGCATGGCCACCATGCTGATTCGGCTCGGCGCCCGCGATTCATCCGCCCTGGCAGCGGAATTGGCGGCCCGCAGTGGCATCGAGGAACTGCGCTCGGTTCTCGAGGTCCAATTCGGCCAGCGCGCCGAGGAGTTGAAGGCGCACTCGGCGCTGAGCACGCTGGACCGGATCCTGGCCGCTTTCCCCGGCACCGAAGCCGATCGCCTGCGGCCCCGCGTGCGTGCCCGGCTCGCCGATGTGCACGGTTTCACCGAACTCCGACTGCTCGGACGCCTGCGCGCCGACGAATTGCCGCTGCCGCCACCGGTACTCGCCGACCTGCACCGCATTCTCGGCGGTGTCGGCGTCGCGGCGCACCTACGCCTCGGACTGCCCGCGGAGTCCGACCCGGATTCCCTGCGCGCCACGGCTTTCGCCGCCGTCCGTACCTGGCGGGCCCGTGCGGCCCACCCTCTCGCCGACCGATCAACCGCCACCGCCTGCCGCGCCGCGGCCCGCAGCGCCGAGGGAATCCTGGCCGAACTCCCGCAGCCGCGGCCCACCAAGCCGATCAGATGAAGTAGGCGGTCCCCGAGGAACTTCCGGTCCCGTACCCCAGGCTCTTCGCGAACTCTCGAACCGCGATCAACGCGTTCCCCACCGGCCCCGGATCGCTGCACGACCCCCCGACCGACGAGAACGTGCACCCGTCATCAGCAATGGCAACGCCGCTGTCGGCCGCGGCGCTCCCGGCGGACGCGACCATCCCGCCTCCGGCCAGGGCGGCGACCACTGCCACCCCGCCGAACGCCCGCTTCCACTGAATCTTGCCCATCGATGCACGCATGCTTCTGAAACTAGTGTCCGACAAGACTGTTCGCACCCCTATCGTTGCCCCGAAAAATCAGGGCAACGAGTGTGCGGAAAAGGCTGATCACTCACGCAGCGTCGGCACAACCTCCTCCGCGAGGTACTGCTCGATCCCGCGCCCGGCGCGCTCCGCCTGGATCACGGTGGCGCCGTGCTCCTGGGCCGCAGCCGTCAACACCTTCCGGGATTCGGCTTCGACGCCACCTCCGACCACCAGCAGGCGAACCTGCTCGCGCTCGAGGATCGCGAGCGCCTCCTCGTCGGTGGTCGACCCGAGGACGCGATATCCGAGCCCGCCCACATAGCCGAGTGCGGCATCGACAACTTCGCGCCCGCGCCCGACGGCCAGCAGATCAACTGAGTACATGTGCTTCCACCCTTCGTGTTTCATACCGTGACGTTTTCCGGCTCGTCATCGAGCACGCGCTGTTCCAGCTTGGCCTCCTTCGGCAGTGCGAAGAATCCGAGACACACCACCAGGAGCATCCCGGCGCCGTAGAACAGCGTGTACCGGAACGTCTCAGCGAAGTTCACCGCGTTGGCCTCGGTGCCTGCCTCGGCGAGTACTCGCGAAACCACCGAGTCGCCAACAGGATTCGACTGACAACTAGCGGGTGTCACGGCCGGATCATCCTGCGCCGACCGATCGCGCACGCATGCCGCGAACCCGGCCACGATCTGATCCTGGACCTGTACCGGCATTCCCTCGAGCGCCAGCTCCGCCCGGATCTGGGGCGTCACGGCGGCCACCCCGATATCTGAATCCCGGTCCAGCGCGGTGAAGAACAGCACGCCGACCAACGCGACGCCCAGCGCGGTTCCCAACTGCTGCCCCGTGTTCAGCAGCCCGGAGGCCGACCCCGCCTCCCGCAGCGGCACCTGCCCGAGCAGCAGGTCCAGCGTCGGCGCCACCACCATCCCGAACCCCGCGCCGGTGATCACCAACGGCAACGCCATCTGCCATGAAGTGAACTCGCTCCCGTACCGCACCCCCATCGCTCCGTAGAGCGCGAACCCCGTCGCATTCACCAGCGCCCCGACCATCAACACCCGGCGCCCGTATCTAGCGGCCAGCACCCCGACCGAAAGCCCTGCTCCCACACCGGCGCCCACCGCGAACAGCGCCGAGGTGAGCCCGGCCCGCAACGGCGACCACCCGAGTCCGCCCTGCATGAACAACGTCCATACCAGGAAGAACCCACCCATGGCGATCCAGAAGAGCAACCAGGTCCCCAGCCCGATCGCGAACGGCCGCGACCGGAACAGTCCGAGGTCGACCAGCGGCGAACGTCCGGTCCGCGCAAGGCCGCGCTCGTAGAACAGGAACCAGGCGAACACCGCGAGAGCCATCCCCATCATCACGAAAGTCCATGCGGGCCAGTCGAGTCGACGTCCCTCGGTCAACGGGTAGACCAGCAGCAGTACGGCCGAAACCGCCAGCGCCATCCCGACCGGGTCCAGCCGGGGCGGCCTGGCCGACTTCGAATCGCTCATCACGAACCACGCCGCGATGAACCCCGCGATGCCGACCGGAATGTTCACCAAGAAGATCGGCCGCCACGCCAACCCGAACAGGTCGGCCTGCACCAGCACGCCGCCGAGTGCGAGGCCGACCGCTGAGGCCGAGCCGCCGACACCGCTGTAGACGGCAATCGCTTTGGCTCGCTCCTCTTTCGGGAATGTCGTCTGAATGATGGCCAGGATCTGGGGCACCATCAGCGCTCCCATCGCACCCTGCGCGAAGCGGGAGCCGATGAGCACGGTGGGATCGGTGGCCAGTCCGCACGCCGCCGAGGCGATCGTGAAACCGGCCATGCCGGTGAGGAATACGCGTTTGCGACCGTAGATGTCGCCGAGCCGGCCGCCGGTGATCAGCACCGCGGCGAAGGCGAGAACGTAAGCCGCGATGATCCATTCGAGCTGGGAGTACTCGGCGTGCAGGTCGTTCCGAATGCTCGGCACGGCCACATTGACGATGGTCACGTCGAGTAGATCCATGAAGCCGGCGGCCAGCACCACCGCGAACGCGATCCAGCGCCGTGGATCCGGGGCGGGGGGAGTGGGGGAGGTAGTCACGAGAGTCTCTCTTCGAGTAGGGGACCTCTCAAACTATGCACCTCGAGTGATTATCAATCAATAGGGCAATCATGAATGGTGCGTTAATCGGCGTATCGTAGGGGTGTGACCGACCCGACGCAGCTGTCGACCCACGCCGGATTCCTCCTCGGCCAACTGGGCTTCCATACCGCCTATCGCTTCAGTGATCTGCTGGCGCCGCTGGGCATCAAGCCCCGCCACTTCGGCATGCTGAAACTCCTGAGCGCCCACGACGGCCGCACGCAGCAGGAGCTCGGCGAGGCGCTGGAGATCCACCGCAATGTCATGGTCGGCCTGGTGGACGACCTGGAGAAACGCAACCTCGTGGAGCGTCGCCGCCACCCCAGTGACCGGCGCGCGCACGCCCTGCATCTCCTGCCCGCCGCTCACGCTCTGCTGGCCGAAGCCGAGCGGCGAGTGGCCGAGCTGGACGCCGAACTCCTGTCGCCCCTGTCTCCCGAGGACCGCGCGCTCTTCCTCGACCTCCTGCGCCGAACCGCCGAGGGCAACGGCCTTCGCCCCGGCATCCATCCCGGCCTCACCCGATAGCCCGGCGATGGTCTCCGGACCGTCACGATCGCGCATCGAGGGCTGCAGTTGAGCGCACTCGTGGCAAGAATGGCTCCGGGGCCGGGAAATTTTTTCGGGTGGCGGGAATGAATCGCCGCAGCTACTGGTTGTGCTGATCAACAACATGAGCGGACCTGACTCAACTTCGGGTTGACTCACGGTGGATCTCGAAGGCAGGATTGAGCCCACTGCGCTCAGCGTTGCAATAACCGAACGTCAAACAGGAGGAAACCACTATGGCTCGTGCGGTCGGAATCGACCTCGGGACCACGAACTCCGTCGTCGCCGTGCTCGAAGGCGGCGAGCCGGTCGTCGTCGCGAACTCGGAAGGCTCGCGCACCACCCCCTCGATCGTCGCCTTCGCGAAGAACGGCGAGGTTCTCGTCGGTCAGCCCGCGAAGAACCAGGCGGTCACCAACGTCGACCGCACCATCCGCTCGGTCAAGCGCCACATCGGCACCGACTGGAACGTCGAGATCGACGACAAGAAGTACACGCCGCAGGAGATCTCCGCGCGCACGCTGATGAAGCTGAAGCGCGACGCCGAGGCCTACCTGGGCGAGGAGATCACCGACGCCGTGATCACCGTCCCGGCCTACTTCGAAGACGCCCAGCGTCAGGCCACCAAGGAAGCCGGCCAGATCGCCGGCCTCAACGTGCTGCGCATCGTCAACGAGCCCACCGCGGCCGCGCTGGCGTACGGCCTGGACAAGGGCGACAAAGAGCAGACCATCCTGGTCTTCGACCTCGGTGGCGGCACCTTCGACGTCTCGCTGCTGGAAATCGGCGAGGGCGTCGTCGAGGTCCGCGCGACCTCCGGTGACAACCACCTCGGTGGCGACGACTGGGACGAGCGCGTCGTGTCCTGGCTGGTCGACAAGTTCAAGGCGTCCTCGGGCATCGACCTGACCAAGGACAAGATGGCCATGCAGCGTCTGCGTGAGGCTGCAGAGAAGGCCAAGATCGAACTGTCCTCGGGCCAGTCCACCTCGATCAACCTGCCCTACATCACCGTCGACGCGGACAAGAACCCGCTGTTCCTCGACGAGCAGCTCACCCGCTCGGAGTTCCAGAAGATCACCTCTGATCTGCTGGATCGCACCCGCGCGCCGTTCCAGTCCGTGATCAAGGACTCGGGCCTGAACGTGGCCGACATCGACCACGTCGTGCTCGTCGGTGGCTCCACCCGTATGCCCGCCGTGTCCGACCTGGTCAAGGAACTGACCGGCGGCCGTGAGCCCAACAAGGGCGTGAACCCGGACGAGGTCGTCGCCGTCGGCGCCGCACTGCAGGCCGGCGTGCTCAAGGGCGAGGTCAAGGACGTCCTGCTGCTCGATGTCACCCCGCTGTCGCTGGGCATCGAGACCAAGGGTGGCGTGATGACCAAGCTCATCGAGCGCAACACCACCATCCCCACCAAGCGCTCGGAAACCTTCACCACCGCTGACGACAACCAGCCTTCGGTGCAGATCCAGGTGTTCCAGGGTGAGCGCGAGATCGCCTCGCACAACAAGCTGCTGGGCTCCTTCGAGCTCACCGGCCTGCCCCCGGCCCCGCGCGGCGTGCCGCAGATCGAGGTCACCTTCGACATCGACGCCAACGGCATCGTGCACGTCACCGCGAAGGACAAGGGCACCGGCAAGGAAAACAAGATCAAGATCCAGGACGGCTCCGGTCTGTCCAAGGAAGAGATCGACCGCATGGTCGCCGACGCCGAGGCGCACGCCGCCGACGACAAGGCGCGCCGTGAAGAGGCCGAGACCCGCAACCAGGCCGAGTCGCTGGTGCACCAGACCGAGAAGTTCATCAACGAGCAGAAGCTGAGCGAGGGTGGCGCACAGGTCTCCGCCGATCAGCTGGCGAAGGTGGAGACCGCGGTCGCCGAGGCCAAGCAGGCACTCGAGGGCACCGATATCTCCGCGGTGAAGTCGGCCGTGGAGAAGCTGGCCACCGAGTCGCAGGCCCTCGGCCAGGCGATCTACGAGGCCAGCGCCGCCGCCGACGCGCAGTCCGGCAACGGTGCGGGCCCGAGCCAGGCCGATGACGATCAGGTCGTCGACGCGGAGGTCGTGGACGAGCCGGTCGACACGGACAAGAAGTGACCGAGGCGAACTCCTCGGAGCAGGAGTTGGTCGACGACATCCTGGAAGACACCACGGACGAGAACGCGGAGGCCGCCACGGCGGACTCCGCCCTCGACGCCGACGTTGTCGAGCCGGAGAACGACGAGCTGGCCGAGCGCACCGCCGACCTGCAGCGGTTGACCGCGGAATACGCGAACTACCGCCGCCGGGTCGAGCGCGACCGTCAGGCCAACATCGACGCCGCCAAGGCGTCGGTGGTCACCGAATTGCTCGCGGTGCTGGACGATCTGGATCGGGCGAGGGCGCACGGCGACCTCGATTCCGGCCCGCTGAAGTCCGTCGCCGACAAGCTCGAGACCGCGCTCACCAAACAGGGTCTCGTCGAATTCGGTGCCACCGGTGACCCGTTCGACCCCACGCTGCACGAGGCAGTGCAGCACGAGGGTTCGGGCGCCGACCCGGTGATCGGCATCGTCATGCGCAAGGGCTATCGGTTCGGCGACCGGGTGCTTCGGCACGCGCTGGTCGGGGTAACCGATGCCGAGGCCGCGGGGGCATCGGATCCGGATGCCGGCGACAGTCAATAAGAACGCGAAAGGAGGAGATGCCCGGTGAGCCAACGGGAGTGGATCGAAAAGGACTTCTACAAGGAGCTGGGTGTCTCCTCCGGCGCCTCGCAGGACGAGATCAAGAAGGCCTACCGCAAGCTCGCCCGCGACCTGCACCCGGATTCCAACCCGGGTGACACCAAGGCCGAGGAGCGGTTCAAGACCGTGAGCGAAGCCAATGCGGTGCTGTCGGATCCTGCCAAGCGCAAGGAGTACGACGAGACGCGTCGCATGTTCGCGGGCGGCGGCGGTGGCGGACGAGCCTACGGCGGCGGCGGGTTCAGTCCCGGTGCCGGCGGCGGCTTCTCGCAGGACTTCAACATCGGCGACATCTTCGGTCAGGCCGGTGGTACCGGCGCCGCGGGCGACGGCGGGCTCGGCGATCTGCTGGGCGGGCTGTTCAACCGTGGCGGCGGCGGTGGCCGGGCGGCGGCTCGTCCGCGCCGCGGCTCCGATGTGGAGACCGAGACGACGCTGGGGTTCCGTGAGGCAGCCCAGGGCGTCACCGTTCCGCTGCGGATGACGAGTCCCTCGCCGTGCACCACCTGTCACGGCAGCGGCGCCAAGCCGGGCACCAGCCCGCGCGTGTGCCCGCACTGCAACGGTGCGGGCGTGGTCAGCCGCAATCAGGGCGCGTTCGGTTTCAGCGAGCCCTGCGACGACTGCCGCGGCACCGGGTCGATCATCGACGACCCGTGCACCGACTGCTCGGGCACCGGTATCCAGAACCGCACCCGCACCATCACCGTCCGGATTCCTCCGGGCGTCAGTGACGGTCAGAAGATCCGGCTGGCCGGTCAGGGTGAGGCGGGTCTGCGCGGTGCGCCTTCGGGTGATCTGTATGTCACCGTGCACGTCAGCCAGGACAAGGTCTTCGGCCGCCAGGGCGACGACCTCACCCTGGTGCTCCCGGTGAGCTACAGCGAATTGGTACTGGGGACAACAGTTTCCGTACCGACGCTCGACGGCCGGGTCGGCGTGAAGGTGCCCCCGGGCACCGCCGACGGGCGTATCCTGCGAGTTCGTGGTCGTGGCGTGCCCAAGCGCGGTGCGGCGGGCGGCGCCGGTGACCTGCTGGTCACGGTGAAGGTCGCGGTACCGCAATCGCTCGACTCCGACGCCACCGATGCGCTCAAGCGCTACCAGGAGGCGGAGAAGGCCAGTGGCTTCGAACCGCGTGCGGGATGGGCGGGTGCTTGACGATGTCCGATGATCCGAAGTCCGTTTCGGGTGCCGCCGCGCGTGCCGAGTTCTTCATGATCTCGGTGGCGGCTCAACTGGCGGGGATGCACGCGCAGACGTTGCGTACCTACGACCGGCTGGGTTTGGTCACCCCGCAACGGACCTCGGGTGGCGGACGCCGTTATTCGGCCCGCGATGTCGAGGTGCTGCGCGAGGTGCAGCGCCTGTCGCAGGACGAGGGCGTCAATCTCGCCGGCATCAAGCGCATCATCGAGCTCACCAATCAGGTGGAGGCGTTGCAGCAGCGCGTCGAGGAGATGAGCGCGGAGATGGAGCGGTTGCGGGCGGGCTACCGGCCCGATCTGTCGCCGCCCGCACGCAGTACCGCGCTCGTGGTGTGGCAGCCACGGCATCGGCGCTGAGTCGTCTTCGATTCGACGAGCCTCCGGTTCGCCCATCCGCTGTGGCGGGTGCGAGCCGGGGGCTCGTTCGTCTCCGGTCAACCCCCGGCGACCGGCTGGTGACTCTCCAGCAACTCACTTATTCGTGATCTTGCTGATCGAAAGTGGCGTCTCGGCGCGCTGAGGTGGGGATTTGTCACCGTGGACGTCCAAAAGTTTGCTGTCCGGATGCTGAATTCGGATCAATGGGAAGGCAATTCGCTGCCCTCGACCAGCCACTCCGGTGCGCCGACCCCGCGTGTCATGGCTCGGCGCGTCGGATTGCCACCTGCGGTCGACGTTGCGGAAGGGTCGCTCTACCAGGGCCATTGGTCACCAATTGCCTGATATGCCTGGCGGTTTCGAGAATCGTGAGCGGCTGTTCACCCTCAATTAACGGGCTTCAGGTATGTTTTCATGAGAAACTACTGGGAACCGCCTGGTATTTCGCGAATTACATGCGTGATGTTTAAGAGTACGATTCCTAAGCTGGCAAACCTCGCCTAGACTTCTCGCATCGGCTGCTGACGAGTGTCCTCCCAGCCCGTCACTCGCCGGCGCGGCTAGCGTTCGATGGCGAAACGAGGTTGTGACACATATGGATTCGCGGACTGTCGCTTTGATCCGTACTACGTTCAAGGCGGTTGCTGCGGAAGAAGGTGGACCCGAGAAGCTGTCGAGGTCGTTCTACTCGATCCTCTTCACGGACTACCCCGGTGTCCGCGACTACTTCCCGGCTGCCATGGATTCCCAGCGCGACCGACTCGTCACGGCGATCTCCTACGCCCTCGACCGGCTCGAAGAGCCCGACAAGCTGCTGCCGTTCCTGGCCCAGCTCGGGCGTGACCATCGCAAATACGGCGTGCAACCGGCGCACTATGTGGCCGTGGCCAACTCGCTGAAATCCGCCATGCGGTTGTTCGCCGGTGCGGAGATGTGGACCGACGAGGTCGCCAGCGCGTGGGACGAAGGTCTGGCCACCATCAGCGGCGCGATGATCAGCGCCGCCGACAAGGAGACCACACCGGCTACCTGGACGGGCACCGTCGTCGAACATCGCGAGGTGCTGCGCAATCTCTCGATCGTCCGGGTCCAGCTCGACGTGCCGATGCAGTACGCCGCCGGTCAGTACCTCAGCGTGCAGATCCCCTCGCGGCCGCGGATGTGGCGCTATCTCTCGCCCGCGAACCCGGCCAATCCCAACGGCGAGATCGAGTTCCACGTGCGCGGCGTGCTCGGCGGCTGGGTCAGCCCCGCCATGGTCGCGCACACCGCCGTCGGTGATCAGTGGGCGCTGGGCTCACCCCTCGGCGGCCTCGGCGTGCCGCGCAACACCAAACGCAAGATGCTGATGGTCGGCTGCGGCACCGGCATCGCCCCCCTGCGCGCGCAGATCATGGCGATGGCCCAGCGCCGGGTCAACCCGAAGGTCCACCTGTTCGTCGGCGGCCACCACCCCTGCGATCTCTACGACCTCCAGGTCCTGAGCCAGCTCGCCATCGCCAACAAATGGCTCACCGTCACCCCCGTCACCGAGAGTGACGAAAACCCCTGGTGGTACTACGACTCCGGCGAACCCCAGCCGGATCTACCCGGCCTGGAACCCCGCATGACCGGCCAAATCGGCAAGGTCGTCGCCAGCTACGGCCCCTGGGCAGACCGCGATGTCCAAATCGTCGGCTCGCCCTCGATGGTCCAGACCACCAAGTTCCGCCTCATGGCGGCAGGCACCCAAGCCCAATCGATCCGCCACGACCCCTTGTTCTGACCGCGGGCCGGCCGCGAAACCGGCCCGTGGTTCTCAGGCGCCTTCGGAGATGATGTTGGCCGGGGGAGTTCCCGTTTCGACCAGACGGTCGACGGTGGTGCGGACCATCGCGGGTGAACCGCAGACCAGTACCTGGTGTTTGGTGAAGGGGCCGTGCGCGGCGGCGACGTCGGCGAGGGTGCCGTGCAGCATTTCTTCGGGGCTGAAGCCCACGTCGGAGCGGGTCTGCTCGTGCCATTCATCGCGCACCGCAGGGTCATCCGGACTCTCGACAACCGGAATGACGGAAAGCCACGGCAATTCGCCCGACAGCAGGAACAGCATGTCGTTGGCGTAGAGGTCGCGGGGCGAGCGGCCACCGAAGAACAGATAGGTGCGCGGCGGAGTGTCGCGACGGGCCAGGTCCAGGATCTGGGCGCGCATCGGCGCCAGCCCGGTACCGCCGGCGATCATCACCACCTCGACCGCATCGGGATCGATCGCGAAAACCCCATGGGGCGCGTTGATTCGCCACTGGTCACCGGGTTTGGTGTCGGTGACGATGGAACTCGAACACCACCCACCGGGCACCGTCCGCACATGGAACTCGAGCTTGCCGTCCAGCGAGGGCGGCAGCGCGGGGGAGAACCGCCGCCGCACGCCCGGATGCTGCGGCACCTCGACCTCCACCGAACCCCCAGCCTCGAACGGCACGAAATCGCCGATCAGCCGGATCACGGCGAGGTCGTGGCGCAAGCGGTGGTGACCGACGACGGTCGCCGTCCAGGCGGGGTCGGGAAAAGCGTTGCTCATCAGCCTCTTTCGCGATGTCGCGGGCGGGTTCAGACGGGGTCGGCGGCGATGATCTCACTCGACGTACCGGCCCGCTGGAGCGCGTAACGGGTGTTGGCGATCATCGACGGCGATCCCGCGATCTGGATCTGACGGTCCGACCACGCGCCGAAGCTGGTCACCACCGCTCCTAGATTACCGACCAGGCGGCGCGGCATGCCCATCGGCGTCTCACCCGAATCCTGGGGATACCACCAGGGATTGGTGTGTTCCTCGCAGACCGGCACCACGGTCAACCACGGGTTGGACTGCGAGAGCTGCCACATGTTGTCCACGTCGTAGAGGTCGCCGGGATAGCGTCCGCCGATGAAGAAGTGCACGCGCGGATTGATCCCCCGCTGACTCATCTCGATCAGCTGCGCCCGCAACGGCGCGATGCCCGTGCCGGAGCCGATCATCAGCACGTCGCGGCCCGACTCCCGGTCCACGTGCAACCCACCGAGCGGCCCGGCGATCTTCCACCGGTCCCCGACCTTGGTGTCGTTGACGATCGCCGGACTCACCCAGCCGCCACTGATCCGCCGCACATGGAATTCGATCTCGCCATACGGGTTCGCGGGGATGGCGGGGGAGAAATAGCGCCACATATTCGGCCGCTGCGGCACCGCGACCGGCACATACTGTCCGGCCTTGAACGGTATGGGCCCGTCGGCCTGTAACCGCACGATCGCCAGATCGTCGAGCACCCGCCGATGACCCACCACGGTCGCGTCCCAGTACGGCTGCGAGGTGTCCTCGTTGGCGCCGATCGCCATCGACGCCGAGATCAGCAGCGTGATGTCACGCCAGCCCTCATCGAGTTCTCCGGTCCAGCGATTGCCGTGGAAGGTGCGCAACGCCGCGAGCAGCGCGCGTCCGGCCATGTCGTAGTGGTCGGCCTCGACCCCGTACTTGCGATGGTCGCGGGCAAGTTGCTCGAGGAAGCGCTGGGCGCGTTCGAAGTCCTCGAGATGGTCGAGGACGAACTGCACCGCCGTCGTGATCCGCTTGGCCTGCATGTCCATGGCAGGCGGAAAAAGCTCACGCAACCTCGGGTCCTGTGCGAACAGGTGACCGTAGAAAGCGCTGATCAGCCGCTCGGACCCACCGGGTGTCTCCGACACCCCGCGGAAATCGGCGCGGACCAGCGCAAGCGAACGCGCATCCACGTCGTCAAGCTCCATTTCTCTGCAATTGCCGCAATGTGGCTCACCCGTCGGTGCCACCCTCCCCAGTATCCCCCGAAACCGTCGTCTCGGTGCAGGGATGCTCGTCACGCATCGTGATGCGCAGCCGCGAAGCGATCCGCAGCCGCGCATAGTCGCAACGAATGCGCAGGTACGCCTGTTCCCAGCCGCACGGATCGTAAACCCCCCGGCGCCGATCGGCACGCTCTCCCCATCATCGATACGTGTCGGTGATCTCGGGTGGGCTACCAGCCGCGTTCGAAGATGCCGGCTTCGTCTTCCTCGTCGTGGGGTTCGGGCTGCGGAAGCTCGATCGCGACGGCATCGTCGGCGATGAACGCCATTGTCGATTCCACCCGGGGATCGGCCGCGAGTTCGCGCATCGCGGCGGTGACTCGGGGTTGCATCTCCAGTACCGCCAGCCGATACGCCGCGAGGATCTTCTCGCCGTGCGGGCCGCTCACCGCGACTACCTGGCTTTCGGCATCGACCTCGACGGTCACCCCGTCGACCGTGCCGATGCCACGGATCTTCTCCAGCGCATGCTGGGCCCGTTGGACTTTGAGGCCCAGCTCGTCGTATCGACTCGCCATCTCAGCCGCCGGAGGTCGCGGTGAATACCAGGATCGGTTTCTCGGTGTGCAGGTATCCGGTCGCGGTGCCGTTCCATTCGGCGGAGCCGCCGAGCGCGGTGTCGAATTCGGGACCGGTGACGTACGAGCCCGCGGGCACCTCGGTGCGCAACACGTCCGGCAGGGCCGGTGGCTGTGCCTGCGCGACGAGGCCGGTGCGCAGGGCGGCGGCGGTGTCGGGTTCGAGTTCGACGACCGCCTCGACCCAGTAGGTGGTCAGGCCGGGCGCGCCACTCGCGTTGTTGCGGCCCAGCCAGAACACCTCGACCGGCTTGCCGATGATCGGGAAGTATTTCTGCATCGGCTCCGGGTCGCGGCGCAGTTCGTTGGACACGCTGCTGGTCCTTTCCTGCGAATTCGAGTCGGAAGGTGCGGTGGAACAGCCGAACACGGCCAGCGTGACGAGCGGAATCGCCACGATCGAGGCGACGCGCTGCGGGGTTCTCACTTCGGGCGACCCTCTCCGGTGCTGCGATCGTTGTCGGGCATGCGGCCGCTGTCGCCGTCGTTGCGGCCGTCGGAGCGGTCCTCGCGACCCGGGTTGCGGTCGGGGCTCGACGTTTCAGCCGTGACGCCGCTCGACGGTGGCTGCCCGAGTTCCCAGGACACCGTCCGGGTGACGCTGCCGTGCGATTCGAACGGTTTGGCCCAGCCTATCTCGGCGAAGCGACCGTTGTCCGAATCCGGTGCGCCGGTGGCGATATCGCTCTTGTCCTTGTCGAAATTGTAGTAGTCCGCCGCTTCCACGGTGACGTCCATGACCACCCGGTTACCTTCGACGCGGGCATTGGCGTGGCTCCATTGCTGGTAATCGCCGATCGTCTTCTGCCAATTCTCGGTACTCGTGCTGCCGGTTGTCGGATCACCGGTGATTTTGAAGTTCTTGTTGCCCGTTCTCGCGAAATAGTCCGCGGCGGCGGCCATGTTGGCGACCTCGGTATCGACGGAGCCACGAACCGTGGGATCTTCCTTGTAGGCCTCGTCGTAGTCGAAGGCGATCTTCTTGCCGTTGTTGTCCCAGTAGTGCCGGTACAACGCGGTGGCATCGTCCAATTCGGACTTGATGTACTCGCCGCCGAGCAGCTTGGCCTGCCACTTCTGCTTGTTGAGCCAGTCCTGGAAGTTGGAGTCCTTCGAATTGTAGATGAAGGTGTCGTCGTGCTCGAGTGTCGGCGCCTTCGGGTCGCCGATCCGGTATCGGCCGTCCGGGGTGGTGGTCAGCGAGGGCAGATCCGGTATCGACACGGTGGGTTTGTCTTTGAGCTGCTGCAGCGCGTCGACGCCGAGTTTGATCGCGGTGGCGGCATGCTGCTCGACGTCGCTGAAGTCTTTGAGCAATCCCGTCAGCCGGCCCTGGAAAAAGGCCGCCTGACCATTCAGTTTGGCCTGCATGATGAAGGTCATCATCGTGCTTTCGGTCGCCGGATACTTCGGCGGCGTGACGGTGCCGTCGTCGGCGACCTTCATGCCTGCCGCTGGCGCGGCATTGTCGACGATGTCGAGTACCGACGTGCGCGTCCCGTCCAGCCGGGTCCCGAAGGTCTTGTAGTACTCCGCGACGGAGGTGACCACTTCGTCGATTCGGGTGCCGATCAATTTCTGCGAGACCGAACCGGCCGACGCCGCCGCGCTCGCGACGCCCTTCCATCCGGTCACGGTCTTGTCGACGGCGGAGGCCATGTTGCCGACCTGTTTGGTGAATTCGCCGGTGCCCGTGGTGAGGGCCGTGCTGAAGGTCACCATGGTCGAGGGCTGGCAGCCTCGCACATGACTGATCGTTGCCACGGTCGACTCACGCCAACTTTCGGGATTGTTCCCCGAAGGCCTGGTCGACTTCTTCGTATGTCTTCGCGCCGGAACCGGCTACGCGGGCCATCTGCCCGATGCGCTCGCCCATCGCGTGGAACGCGGCCTCCGCGTTCTCATCGATCGCTGTGGTGACGCTGTGGACGGGCGAGCCGGGCATGGTGACGGTGACATTTACTGTGATGCCGGTGAGGAGATCGGCCTGCCCCGTCAATGTCTTGCCCAGTTCCCGCAGCGCGTCCGCGTCCACCTGCAGAATGTCAACCATGGGTTCCCCCGTCATAGCTGTCCGAACTCACACTGTGCGCGACGCTACCCGATCGAGATGCCTTGCGCAGCAATAGCTTCCGTCGGCAGATCCGAGCGCGCATACCGTAGTATCTCTTATCGAACGGGGGTGCGTGAGAATCGACCGATGGCGAGCGACAATCTCATGTTGATTCACGATCCCGAACTCCTGGCCCAGGGTGAACGGGTGCTCGGTGCCGAGTTCACGGCGATGCACGAGCGGGTGCTGAAGGTCAGCGCGTTGACGTCCCGGCTGAACTCGCTGCCCTTCGACGACGAGTCGGGGAAGGCGGCGCTGCTCGAAGGGATCCTCGGCCGTCCGCTGCCGGCGGGTCTCACGATCTACCCGCCGTTCTATACCGATCACGGCCTGAACCTGGACCTGGCCGAGCGCGTGTTCATCAACCAGGGCTGCACGTTCCTCGACTACGCGGGAATCCGGTTGGGTCGGGGCGTGATGGTCGGTCCGAAGGCCACCTTCATCACCATGGGCCATCCCGTCGACCCGGAGGAACGACGCCGTTTCCTCACCGGCGCGCCGATCGACGTCGCGGACAACGTGTGGATCGGCGCGGGCGCGATGATTCTGCCCGGCGTGAGCATCGGTCGCGACGCGGTGATCGCCGCGGGTGCGGTCGTCGCTGATGATGTCCCGGCGAGCAGCTTGGTAGCCGGCTCGAAGGCGACGGTGCAGCGAAGCTGGTAGCGCGTTGCCCACGGCCGGTTCATGCGTAAGGGTCGGTGATTTCACGGAGCAGGGCCTTGGCCGGGGTGAGTTCGGCGTGACCGCCCGCGGTGAGCGCGGCGAATACCCGGCGCTCCATCTCCCGGTACGGGACGAACAGGAACCTGGCCGGCGAGATCCGCGTACACGCGGCCTCGCGCCGCCTGCCTGCCGTGACCAGCTACCGCAACATCTTCTTCGACGTGATCGTCCACGCCCAGGACATCGAATGGTCAACGGGCGCAGGCACTCCGGTACACGGCCCCATCCTCGGCCTCCTGCTGCTGATGACCGGCAGATCGGTCGCCGTGACGAACCTGCGCGGCCCCGGCCTGGCAGCGCTGCCGCACCGCCTGCGCTGAGACCGCGTCAGTCGGCGACCTTCCGCAGCGCCGCCTGCCGTGCCCCCTCGTCGACCTCCCCGACCTCGAACCCCTTGCCGACGATGTGCTGGACCAGCGCGGCCTCCGGCGGCAGCCCGTACTTGCGCAGGTAGTAGGGAACCGCGCCCGGCCAGACGAACGCGCCGTCGGTATGGAAGTTCAACGGCACGTCGCGCCGGGTGGGGTCGAACTCGTCGGCGTCGTGGCCGCGGGCGCTCAGAATCACCGGCGCGTGCTCGAGGTAGGACAGCACCCGATCCTGGATATCGGAGTCCACCGCCGACCGGTTCACCACCGGTTTGCCCTCGGGATTGCGCCCGTCGAACGGCGCCGAAAGTCGAAGTTCGCTCATGATCGGACAACTTACGCGGCCCCGGCTCTGGTCGTTTGACCGTGCTAATGTGCCTGGTCAAGGCAGTACTCGGCCGGAAGGGGTGGGGATGAAACGCGCAGGTACGGCGATGGTGGTTGCCGGTTTGGCGGTTGTCGGGCTGGTCGGGTGCGACTCGGGGGAGTCGACGTCGAAGGGGGCGACGACCACGGCCGAGCCGGTGTTGTGGAATCCGTGCACGGAGATATCCGATGCTGCGTTGAGTGAGGCTGGGGTGGATCCGGCTACGGAGGAGAAGGGTCTCGGCGGGCATCCGATGTCGGGGTGGGAGATCTGCGCATGGGATTCGCCCGACTTTGCGCTGACCGTGTACACCACGAACAAGACTGTGGATGAGTTCGAGCAGAAGCCTGGGAACGTCGACTTCCAAGACGTGACCATCGCGGGTCGTGCAGGGCGCGAGTTCAAGGTCACGGGTGCATCGAAGGATCTCGGTTGTGACGTGGTCTTTCCTGCCGAGCAGGGCATCGTCCAACTGCAGATCCTCAATTCGCCCTTGAAGACCGGTCTGAACGATCCCTGCGATTATCTGCAGCAGGTCGGTGAAGTGCTCGTTCCGATTTTTCCGAACTGAGCCGGGGAGGGTTCGTGAGTGAAAACACCGCCTACAGTGCATTGCTCGCCCAAGCGAAGGCGGGCGAGGTCTATCTGAACGACGAAGCTGCGGCATTCCATATGTTCAAGGCGTGCGATGATCGCCTGGCCGATCTCCGAGAGATTTTCGGCATCACCCGGCGAGTGCAGAACGTCAGCGGCTTCGGTGACTTCCAGATCGGCAAGGACCTCGAGAAGAAGTTCCTCCTTCAGGCGACCGGCGACCAGAACTCGGTCGACGCCGTGGTGAAGAAGGACATCGAAGCTGTGGAGCAACTACGCGAAGTTTTCGCGATCTCCTTCAAACGCATCGCAGGCAAAGACATCGAAAACGCCAATGCCCTCGACTACGTCACCGGGCAGGTGAGCTGACATGACCGGCATGCAGAGCATCGGCGGCATCGATCTATTCGGCGGCCTCCGCAACTTCGTCATGTCTCCGTTTTCCGGCGACGACGGCGAGCTCGATAGCTCCGACATCGCAGACATCCAGAACAAGTACAACACTCAGCGGGACAGCAACCGAAAGAAGGCGGGCGACCTCGGCTTCGACGGCGAGTACCGCCCCGTCACCGTGGCGAAGAACGATGGTTTCCCGGGAACTGTCGCGGAACTGCGTACCAAGGTCGACAAGATCGATCTCGACGCAGTCAACAGTCTGATCACCGCGTGGAACGAAATCTCCACCCGCAACAGCACTTCCCTGGACGAATTCCGCAAGCAGATAGCGCGCGGCATGTCGCCCGATGTCTGGGCGGGTTCCGCAGCGAACGCGGCCGCGCAAACCGTTGCGGCTTACGACGCCACGGGCAAGAAGGTCACGACCGCCTCCGCGCTCACGGCCACCAAACTGGACGAACTCCGCACCGGCCTCGAACCGACAAAACGCCTCGTCCCCCACGAGCCTGAGCACCGCAGCGGTCTCGACAATGTCGGCGCTCTACTCACCGGCCGTGGGTGGCGCAATGATGATGTCGCGCAAGAGAACGCGCGAGTCGAAGCCGTTCGTATCCTCCAAACCGTCTACGCCCCCGTTATTTACGAGTCCGACAACAAAGTCCCGGTGATCCCCATCCCGAAGACCGTCGAAGACGGCGGCGAACCCGAAACGAAGCGCAGCACAACACAATCCACGACTCAGGGTTCGACAACGCAGTCCACCACCCAGTCCACGACGACGCAGCCCACCACCCCGGCGTCGACCACTCCCACCACCGACCCGGACGACACCGACGATTCGACCGACGATTCGACCACCCCCGAATCGACTACTCCCCAGTCGACGGAGCCGGCCTCGACGACCCCCGCCTCGACCACCCCGAGCTCCACCGTCCCCGGTTCGGGCTCGCCGTCCGGATCACCGAGTGGCGCAGGCTCGCCCGGCGGTGGTTCGCCGGGTGCGGGCACACCGGGCGCGGGAACGCCGGGTGGTGCGGTTGCCGGAAGCCCGACGTCTACCGGCGCCGCCGGGGGCCGTGGAACCGGCGCGGGCACAGCGGGCCGTTCCGGTATGCCCGGCATGATGAGCCCCGGTGCGGGTAAGGGCGGCGGCAAGGACGACGAATCGACCAAGGGGATCCCCGACTACCTCATCACTCAGGAGAACGGTGACGAACTCACCGGTCTGGACACCCTGCCCAAGATGGTCCCGCCCGTCATCGGCGCCGACTAGTCGCCAATCCTGATGGAACAGAGTAGATCTCCCGTGCGTACCTGGCATCTCTCCGCGTTGGATTTCCGCACCCTGTGGGAAGCCGCGGGCCGCGACGTCCTTCCGTACCCCCTGCATCACCGCCATACCGACGTCGAAACCCACGCCGAGGTCCTGCGTCTGCGCAGCAAGGCCGCGGAGAACCTGATGGCCGAGTTCGACAGCGATCTCGACCGCGCCATGGCCGCCCTGCTCGCCCCTCACGCCCGCGTCGAAGTGGCGGGCGCGGCCAAGGGCGTGAAAACGATCCGCGCCCACGGCGGCACCCGAGACACCTACGCCTCGCTCGCGGTCCAGGCCCCCGGCGACGAGACCAACCCCGGCGACATCACCCTGCACCTCTTCGACCCCGAAGCCCTGGCCGGCGCAGTCCTGTCCACGCTCCCCAAGGTCGCCCCCGGCAAGGGCCGCGAAATCCGCGTCACCGCAGCAGAACTCGCGGCTCCCCGCCCGCACGTCCGCGACCGCTGGAACCCCACCCCCCGGGAACAACTCGAATCCTTCCTGGCCAAACCCACCACCACCCTCACCCACATCGGCGTCTACGCTCACGCCAGCGTCGACAACCGCCACACCGAAGGCCGCGACGACTTCCAACTCCACGACATCCCCGGCGACGGCCGCTACGTCTTCTACGGCGAAACCACCTTCATCGCCAAACCCACCACCCCCACCAGAATCCAATCCACCCTCGCCACCATCCTCACCACCACAGCCACCAAAGCCCGCACCGGCACCTACCTCCCCCGCTGATCGAGCACTCCTCGTCGCGGCGTGCGTCCGCTACGACGACCTCGGGGATTATCGGCGCCGCAGTGCTTCCCGCAGCCGCGCCGCAGCTGATGAACTCTCCGACCTCGGACAGGAACTAGGGATGACGACCCTATCGGGCGTGGATCAGATGGCGAGGACGGTTTTTCCGCGGGCGCTGCCCTGGCCGAGGACGGCGGGAGCGGCCTCCAGCGGGACCGTCATCTGCACCGGGACGACCACATCACCTGCGGAGACCCGGGACAGCAGGCGGCTCAATTCCGGTGAGCGGCCTTTGGATTCGAAGTTTCCGCCGGTGATGTCGCGGTCGCGCAGCACGGCTTCGTCGGCTGCCCAGGTTGTCGAGTAGGCGTGGCCGCCGCGACGGACGAGCGTGGCGTGCGAGGCGAAATCGCCTGCGGAGCTGACCAGGTCGAACAGGACGTCGATGCCGTCGGGGTGGGTGAAGCGGACGGCGTCGGTGATGCTCGAGTCCTTGCGGGTGGCCGGGTCCGGATCGTCGAAATTCGGGTCGGCGGGGCGGATCTGGGTGTAGTCGACAGTCTCGGCGGCGCCGAGGCGCGCGACCTGGTCGGTGGCGTCGCCGCGGGCGGTCGCGATCACATGGGCGCCGGCGATATTGGCCAGCTGGACGAGGAAGGAACCCACACCGCCGGTCGCGCCGACGATCAGCACCGTCTGGCCGGGCTGGATGTGCGCGGCGTCCACCAGATCCTGGGCCGTCACGCCGGCGACCGGCAGCGCCGCCGCGGCCACGGTGGTGACGCCGTCGGGGATGGGGACGAGGGTCGCGTCCTCGGGGACCGTGGCGTACTGCGCCCAACTGCCGTGGCCCGCGGGCGCGGTCAGGAATTTGCCGACCACCTTGTCGCCGACCTTGAACTTGGTGACGCCCGTGCCGATCGCCGAGACGGTGCCCGCGCCGTCGACGCCGAGGATCATCGGGAAGTCGGTGGGCATCTTGCCCTCCAGGATGCCATCGGCCATTTTCAGGTCGAACGGGTTGACCCCGGCCGCGTCGAGCGCCACTTGAACCTCACCGGGACCCGCGTCGGGTACCGGCACATCGGCGAGCTCGGGTGTGGCGCCGAACTTCTGAACCACGATCGCGCGCATAGGGGGTGAACTCCTCGCATCTTCGGGTGGAGCCGGGCACCGCAATCCTAGGCGGATAGCCGTTCGACATGCAGTGATTGATCGTCTTCGGTGGTGTCGCGGCGTACCGTGAAGCCCGGATTCGAAGTCCGTGAAAATTTTTGAAGTTGAGCGGAACAGACTCAACTTTGTGAGCGTTGAACAAGTCGATACCGGACACACACAAGGAGATTCGTGGACTCGTTCAATCCCACCACCAAGACGCAGGCGGCGCTGACCGCCGCTCTGCAGGCCGCTTCCGCCGCAGGCAATCCGGAGATCCGTCCGGCGCACTTGCTGGTGGCGTTGCTCGACCAGACCGACGGCATCGCCGCACCGCTGCTCAAGGCTATCGGTGTCGACCCGGCGACCGTCGAACGCGAGGCGGGCGACATCGCCGACAAACTGCCGCGTGCCACCGGCGCCACCACCACACCCCAGCTCGGCCGGGAGTCCCTGGCCGCGATCACGGCCGCTCAGCGACTGGCCACCGAACTCGGCGACGAGTACGTCTCCACCGAGAACCTGCTGGTCGGCCTGGCCGACGGCGATTCCGAAGTGGCGAAGCTGCTGCGCAAGCACGGCGCAAGCCCGGAGGCATTGCGCGACGCGTTCGCCACGGTCCGCGGCAGCGCCCGCGTGACCAGCCCCGACCCGGAAGCCAGCTACCAGGCACTGGAGAAGTACTCCACCGACCTCACCGAAGCGGCTCGCGCGGGCAAACTCGACCCGGTCATCGGGCGCGATACCGAGATTCGGCGCGTCGTCCAGGTGCTCAGCAGGCGCACCAAGAACAACCCCGTCCTCATCGGCGAACCCGGCGTCGGCAAGACCGCCATCGTCGAAGGGCTGGCGCGGCGCATCATCGAAGGCGATGTGCCGGAGTCGTTGCGCAACAAGAAGGTCGTCTCGCTCGATCTCGGCGCGATGGTGGCGGGCGCGAAGTATCGCGGTGAATTCGAGGAGCGGCTCAAGGCCGTGCTCGACGACATCAAGAACAGCGCGGGCGAGATCATCACCTTCATCGACGAGCTGCACACCATCGTCGGCGCGGGCGGCACCGGCGACTCGGCGATGGACGCGGGCAACATGATCAAGCCGCTGCTGGCCCGCGGCGAGCTGCGCCTGGTCGGCGCGACCACCCTCGACGAGTACCGCAAGTACATCGAGAAGGACGCCGCGCTCGAACGGCGATTTCAGCAGGTGCTGGTCGGCGAGCCGTCGGTGGCCGACACCATCGGCATCCTGCGCGGCATCAAGGAGCGCTACGAGGTGCACCACGGCGTGCGGATCACCGACTCCGCGCTGGTGGCGGCCGCGACGCTCTCGGACCGCTACATCACCTCGCGGTTCCTGCCCGACAAGGCGATCGACCTGATCGACGAATCGGCCTCGCGACTGCGCATGGAAATCGACTCGCGGCCGGTCGAGATCGACGAGGTGGAACGGGCGGTGCGACGCCTTGAGATCGAGGAGGTCGCGCTCGAGAAGGAGACCGACGCCGCGTCTGAGCAGCGTCTGGAAAAGCTGCGTCAGGAACTCGCCGACGACCGGGAGAAGCTTGGTCAGCTCACCACGCGCTGGCAGAACGAGAAGAACGCGATCGACTCGGTGCGCGGGGTCAAAGAGCAGCTCGAGGCGCTGCGTGGGGAGTCCGAGCGGGCCGAGCGTGACGGCGATCTGGGCAAGGCCGCCGAGCTGCGCTACGGCAGGATCCCGGCGCTGGAGAAGGAACTCGCCGCCGCCGAAGCCGCGAGCGGCACTGCCGCCAGTGGCGAGGTGATGCTCAACGAAGAGGTCACTCCCGACGACATCGCCGACGTCGTCTCGGCGTGGACGGGTGTGCCGGTCGGGCGCATGCTCGAAGGTGAGACCGCCAAGCTGTTGCGGATGGAGACCGAGGTCGCGGGCCGCGTCGTCGGGCAGGAAGAAGCGGTGCAGGCCGTGTCGGACGCGGTCCGCAGGGCGCGCGCCGGTGTCGCCGATCCGAACCGTCCCACGGGCTCGTTCCTGTTCGTCGGCCCGACCGGTGTCGGCAAGACGGAGCTGGCGAAATCGCTCGCCGACTTCCTGTTCGCCGACGAACGCGCCATGGTGCGCATCGACATGAGCGAGTACAGCGAGAAGCACTCGGTGGCTCGCCTCGTCGGCGCGCCGCCCGGATATGTCGGCTACGACCAGGGTGGCCAGCTCACCGAAGCGGTGCGCAGGCGACCGTATTCGGTGGTGCTGTTCGACGAGATCGAGAAGGCGCACCCGGACGTCTTCGACATTTTGTTGCAAGTTCTCGACGAAGGCAGGCTCACCGACAGCCAGGGTCGCACGGTCGACTTCCGCAATACGATCCTCATTCTCACCTCCAATCTCGGCGCCGGTGGCGACCGCGATCAGGTGATGGAGGCGGTGCGGCGCGCGTTCAAGCCGGAGTTCATCAACCGGCTCGACGACGTGGTGATGTTCCACGCGCTCGACGCCGAGCAATTGGAGTCGATTGTCGACATCAACCTGCGTCAGCTGCAGAAACGGCTCTCACAGCGCAGGCTGACCCTCGATGTCACCGAGGAGGCGAAGAAATGGCTGGCCGTGCGCGGCTACGACCCGGCCTACGGCGCCCGGCCCTTGCGCAGGCTGATCCAGCAGGCCATCGGCGACAGCCTGGCCAAGGCGCTCCTGTCCGGTTCGGTCGCCGACGGTGACACGGTGAAGGTGAGTGTGGACGACGCCACCGACAAGCTCGTCGTCGAACGCGAGGTTGTCCACAGCTCGTGATTTATCCACAGCCCGGTGCGTAGGGACCTCCCAAACGCACCGGGCTGTCCTACCCTGGAGCCCATGACGAACCCGAACGATCCGTGGGGGCAACGCCCGGAGGATTCGCCGACCGAACGGCTGGGTTCGCCGGGCACCGACTCGACCACGCCGTACGGAGGCAATTCGTTCGACGAGTGGGGGCAACCGTCGAACCCGACGCAGGCGTTGCCGCCGCACGACGCGCAATGGGGTGACTACGAAAGTGGCTATCCCGCGGCTCAACCTCCGCCGCAGCAGGCGCCGCCCGGGTACGACCAGGGCTACCAGGCACCGCCACCCGGCTATGGCCAGGGCTATCCCGCCGCGCCGCCGCCGGGTTATCCGCCGCGGCCGCAGGACGGTGACCAGGACGAACCGCCCAAACGTCACATCGGGTTGTGGATCGCGCTCGGCTTGGGCGTGCTGGCGTTGATCGCGGTCGGTGGGGTGCTGGCCGGTCTCGTGCTGAGCGGGAACGGCTCGGACGACAACACCGCCTCGGCGCCGACGACCAGCCAACTGCTCGTCCCGCCGACACAGAAACAAACCACTCCGGGCTCTCCGCCGAGCGCGAGCGGACTCCCCGGCTTGCCCGGTCTCGGCGGCGGCGAAGACCTCGGCGCCACCATGGGCAGTATCACCGCCAATACCGGTACCGAGATCACCATGAGCACCCTCGGTGGATCCGACGTACGAGTGCTGATCGACGATGCCACCCAGGTGATCTCGCTGACCAGCACGAAGGCGAGCGAGCTTCCCGTCGGCGACATGGTTATGGTGCAGGGCGACAAGAACCCAGACGGGTCGATCCACGCCAAGATCATTATCAGTACGGCGTTGCCGGGCGGCCCCCGATGAGCGACCCGCGCGTCGAATCCCCGGTGCTACCGGGCAATCACGGCGACGGCTGGATAGGCTAGGCGACGATGACGGCTATGTGGTTCGGGTTAGCAGCGATCGCACTCGTGGGTGCGGTCGTCCTGTTGTATTTCGATCGGGTCCAGCGGCAGCGCACCGGACACGCGAGACAGGTGTGGGCGAAGTCCCAGGGCTACACCTACGTGTCGGTGGAGCCCGCGCTCGCCTCGACGTGGCGCCGTGGCGCGCTGGCCAAGCTCGGCTACCTCTCGGCGGTCGACGTGGTCTCCGGTATTCGCAAGGGCGAGAAGTTCGTGCTCTTCGACCTGGAGGACGCCGCGACCCTGGTGGCCGTGCGACGCCAGATCGGCTCCGAGATCGATGTCGACATGCGGCTCAAGACCGCGGCGCCGCCGAAGGACCACGATCTGGAACTGCTCGGCGCCATCGGCGACCGGGTCGTGTTCGCCACCGACCCCGAGATCGCGCGCCACGCGGTGGATCAGCGGATGGTCGGCTTCATCGAGTCGCTGTCCGACACCGTGCAGATGCTGTGGAGTGAGGGCAACTGGACCCTCGGCATGCTCCCCGTCGGCAGCGGATCCAAGGACTGGGAGACCGCCATCGACGTGGTGCTCCGCCTGTCCGGCCTACTGCACGTGCTGCCCCCGGTGGCCGAGCCGAACGAGTTCACCCGTCCGCGGTCGAGTGCGAATCTCGCACCCGGATTCCGCCCCGAGTACGACGAAGAAGACGAGGATCGCGAATTCGCTTCGGGCCGTGCGGAATACGCCGACGTGGAAGAACGCGGCCGCGCCCGTTTCCCGGGCCCCGACGAACTCGACTCCGATGACGAGCCCTACGCCCCCCGCGGCTCCGCGGCCCGATTCCCCGAAGACGATGAGCCCTCCGCGACGCGTGGCGCCGCAACCCGCGCCGTAGACGATCGCGCCCCGATCGGCGGCCGCGCCCCCGCACTCCCCGCCGACTACGACCCCGATCTCGACGACCCCGAGTTCGAAGACCAGCCCGCGCCCGGCCGACGCCCGCTCGGCGAACCGCCGAAGCGCCCGTCGCTGGCCGTCGTCCCCGAGCCGCGTCCCCGCGCCGAGCCACCGCTCGACGACGCGGAATCGGGTCAGCCGGGTGGACCGTTCCACCCCGGTTTCCGCCCCTACCAGGGCCCTGTTCCGAAGTGATCCACCTGCCGCGGTAGTCGTCGCGGTACCCCGTCGACCGGAATCGACCAGCGATGTCTGATAGTCCTTTACGCCTGCCGGGCGAACGCCGCCCCGTCGCGATGATCACCGGACCGACGTCCGGCATCGGGCAAGGTTTCGCCCACCGTCTCGCCGCCCTCGGCTACGACCTGGTCCTCGTCGCCAGGAACGAGGAACGCCTGCGCGAACTCGCCGACGATGTGGCCCGCCGTTTCGCCACGTCGGCCGAAGTCCTCGTCGCCGACCTGGCCGATGACGACGATCGCGCTCGCGTCGCGGCCCGAGCGGCCCAGGGCATCGAATTCCTCGTCAACAACGCGGGTTTCGCGCATTCGGGTGAGTTCTGGACCCTCGAGCCCGCGGAGCTGCAGGCTCAGCTCGACGTCAACGTCACCTCGGTCCTGCAACTCACCAGGGCAGCCCTGCCGCCGATGATCGCGGCGGGCGCGGGTTCGATCGTGAATGTGGCGAGTGTGGCCGGGTTGATCCCCGGACGGGGGTCGACCTACTCGGCCTCCAAGGCCTACGTCGTATCCTTCACGGAGGGTTTAGCGGGTGGATTGGTGGGCACCGGTGTTCGCATCCAAGCGCTGTGCCCCGGATTCGTGCACACCGAGTTCCACGAGCGCGCGGGCATCGAGATGAGTTCGCTGCCCAAGCGCCTGTGGCTCGACGTCGACCAGGTCGTCGACGGGTGCCTGCAGGATCTGGATTCCGGCCGGGTGATCAGCGTGCCCGGCGTGCAGTACAAGGTGCTCACCGCGGTAGCGGGCTTCGTCCCGCGCACCCTGGTGACCCGCATGAATCGCGGACTCTTCAACGCACGCGGAAGGACATGACTTAGATGATCGACCAAGCACGTCAGGCGCTCACGAAGGCCGATCGCGACCAGCTGGCCGCCCTCGTGCGCGAGCTCGCGGTCGTGCACGGCAAGGTGACGCTGTCCTCGGGCAAGGAAGCCGACTACTACGTCGACCTGCGCCGCGCGACGCTGCACCACCAGGCGGCGCCGCTGATCGGAACGCTGCTGCGCGAGCTCGTCGCCGACTGGGACTTCGACGCTGTCGGCGGGCTCACCATGGGCGCGGATCCGGTCGCGATGGCCGTGATGCACGCGCCGGGTCGCCCGATCGACGCCTTCGTGGTCCGCAAGGCGGCCAAGGCGCACGGCATGCAGCGCCAGATCGAGGGCCCCAACATCGTCGGCAAGCGCGTGCTCGTCGTCGAGGACACCACCACCACCGGCAACTCGCCGCTCACCGCGGTGCGCGCATTGCGTGACGCGGGCGCGATCGTGGTCGGCGTTGCCACCGTTGTCGACCGGGAAACCGGTGCTGACCAGGTGATTGCCGAGGAGGGGCTGGAATATCGATCCATCCTCGGTCTCGACGATCTCGCCCTGGGATAGCCTGAACAACGCCGAACCCGGACGACGACGTGGTCTGTCCGGAAAGTCTGAAGGACGTGTGAGTCACCTGTGGTGAGCATTGCAGTAAACAAAGGTCGCGACAACGTTGCGATGCTCGGGATCGGTGCCTACCGTCCGCAGCGCATCGTCACCAACGCCGAAGTGTGCGAGACCCTCGACTCGACGCCCGACTGGATCTTCGAGCGCACCGGCATCCACAACCGGCGCTGGATCAGTGGCGACGAGACGATCCGGTCGATCGCCGCGGCCGCCGGTGAGCGTGCGCTGAACAACACCCCGATCGATCGCTCCAAGATCGGCGCGGTCATCCTGTGCACGTCGAGCTGGCTCAAGCTCACCCCGCACGGCGCGCCCTCGGTGGCCTTCGACCTGGGCCTCAACGGGGTCGCCGCCTTCGATTTAACGTCCGGTTGCGGTGGCTTCTGTTACGGACTCGGTGTCGCCGCCGACCTGATCCGCGCCGGCTCGTTCGACTACGTGCTGGTGATCGGCGCCGAGACGATGACCGTCGGCCTCGACCCCACCGACCGCGGCACCGCGATGATCTTCGGTGACGGCGCCGGCGCTGTCGTCGTCGGCCCGGCCGAGGACAACGGCATCTCCCCGACGGTCTGGGGCAGCGACGGCGAGAACGCCGAAGCCATCGCCCAGGACGTCGATTTCCTGGAGTACATGAACAAGGCCCAGGCCCTGCAGGGCACCGATCCGGCGGTCGAGGCCGTCGGCCGGATGTCGCTGCACATGGAGGGCCCGAAGGTCTTCCGCTGGGCCGCGGTCACGCTGCCGCGCGCGCTCTCCGCGGCGCTCGACTCCTCCGGCGTGGCCAAGGAGGACATCGAGGTGTTCGTCCCGCACCAGGCCAATGCCCGGATCAACGAATTGATGAAGAAGAATCTCGGCCTGGCCGAGAGCGTCCCGATCGCCAACGACATCGAGAACACCGGCAACACCTCCGCCGCCTCGGTGCCACTGGCGATCGAGGAAATGCTGGTCACCGGGAAGGCGAAGGGCGGTCAGCTCGCGCTACTGCTCGGCTTCGGCGCGGGTCTGAGTTACGCGGGCCAGGTAGTGACCCTGCCGCCCGCCCCGAAGGAACCGAGCTTCTGAGATGCGAGGGTTGCGCGCCGCTTATCTGGGGGCGGCGGCGGTCACCGTGTTCGGTGCCGTCACCGGTCGTGACCGCCTGCAATGGGTCGCCAAGCCACTGCTGATGCCGCTGCTCGCCGCCGACACGGTGACCAGCGGCGTCGATCTCGATCCGGCCGAACGCCGCCTGCTGCTCGGCTCGCTCGCCGCCGCGACGGTCGGCGATGTGCTGCTGCTCGACCCCGACGACGACCGCCGCCTCATCGCGGGCGCGTCGTCCTTCGCGGTCATGCAAACCGGCTACTCCCTGCTGTGGTGGAAGCGCGGTGCCCGGCCTCGCCCCGAGATCGCCCTCCCGCGCGTGGTGGCCTGGGTCGGCGCGGCGGGCTTGCTGCGCGCCAAAGCCCCGAACCTCGTCCTGCCGCTCACCGCCTACGGCGCGACATTGGGCACGGCCGCGACCCTCGCTTCGGACCCAGCTCTCGCCCCGGATGCGAAAAACATCGCGGGCCTGAACATTCCGAACGCGGACCCGCGCAGCGGGTTCGGTGTCGGCGCCTTGCTGTTCACGATTTCGGACGGCCTGATCGTGCTGCGGCGCCTCTTCGCCCGCGACGATCGCACCCGCCGGGTCACCGAGGGCGTCATTCTCGCGACGTACGCCGCCGCGCAATACCTCCTCACGGTTCCGCCGCCCAGGGATTCGAGCCGGACCCAGGTTGTGCACCGATAGTCGGTGGGTTCCTGATACGGGGTGTCACGTGCCGCTTACTTCCGTGTCGTCGCGATGCAACACCTCGCGCGCACGCTTCGTAGATGAGTGGGGAAGCGCAGTTCATCGAGGTGCACGGGTATCGCCGGGCGTTCCGGATGGCCGGAACCGGTCCGCCGCTGCTGCTCATCCACGGCATCACCGACAGCTCGGGGACGTGGGCGCCGGTCTTCGACGCGCTCGCCGAGCACTACACGGTGATCGCACCTGACCTGCTCGGTCACGGCGAATCGGACAAGCCGCGTGGCGACTACGCCGTGGCGGCCTACGCCAACGGCATGCGCGATCTGCTCAGCATCCTTGGCATCGAGCGGATCACGGTCGTCGGGCACTCGCTCGGCGGCGGCGTCGCGATGCAGTTCGCCTACCAGTTTCCCGAGAAGGTGGAGCGGATCGCACTGGTGTGCCCGGCGGGAATGGGTGCGGGGGTGCACCCCGCGTTCCGGCTCGCGACACTGGCGGGCGCCGGCCCGGCGCTGATGGCGATCACCAGCTGGCCGGTCCGCACCGCGGTGACGGCCGCGGTGCCGATCGTCACCGCGCTGGGAGGCCTGGGCCTGGGTCCCGATGCCGAATACGTGCTCCGCCTCTACGGCCACCTCTCCGACTCCGGCGCCCGCAACGCCTTCCTGCGCACCATCCGCGCGGCCGCCGACCGCCGCGGCCAGACGATCACCATGCTCGACCGCGGCTATCTCGCCGCCCACCTCCCCACGCTGGTCGTCGGCGGCACCCGCGACACCGTCATCCCGTCGGGTCACGCCGATCGCGCGCACCGCGCCTTCCCTGGCAGTCGCATCGAAATCTTCGCGGGCGCAGGTCATTTCCCGCATCACTTCGACCCCGACCGCTTCGTCGCGCTGATCCGCTCGTTCATCGAAGAGACCGACCCGGCCGTCTTCGACCCCCTGCGCTGGCAGCGCACCCTCCGCCGCGGTCGCCCGATCGTCGGCCTCCCGTCTCCCGCGCCGTCGAACAGCCCGGAGCCCGCTGTTGCCCCCGCGCGGACGAACGGACACGCCCCGCTCACAGCGCCAGGATGATCCGATCCCGGTCCTGCGGGTCCACCCGAATCGGAACTGTCTGCCCGACAACCATTCTCGTCTTGTGTACCGGCATCACATCCACCACGATCGTCCCGTAATAACTCTCGGACCCGGGCACCGTGAGTTCCACCTCGAACTCGGTGAGCTCACTCGCGTGATCGGTCCGGCTCAACGGATGCACCCCGTCGATGCGCGCCCACCCCTCGAGCCCGTGCCTGAGCAACCGCCGATCCGCCCGCGTCGGCATCGAAGCCCAGGTCATCGCGATCCCGCACGCCGAACCGAACAGCCCGACCATGATCATCACCTGGAACGGCGCCGTTCCCGGTGGTGCGTGCGGCGCCAACCACCCCAACCACACCGCGAGCGCGATCAGATACCCCGCTACGACGCCGATCAGCGCCCGCGATACCCGCGCATGATCCATCACGCTCACCACCGAAAAGACTCTGTCCCTCCAGGATAAACGGCGCTTCGGGGCTGTCACGATTACGCTTCGGACATGAGTTACCCGGACAACGGGCCCCAGGGCTATCCGCAGGGCTATCCCCAGGGTTATTACGGCCCGCCGCCCGAGCATCCGCAGGCCACCACCGTCCTCATCCTCGGCGTGCTGGGCATGTCGCTGTGCGGATTCTGCGCTCCGTTCGCCTGGCTCAAGGGCCGCAGCGTGCTCGCCGAAATCGATGGCTCCGGTGGACAGATCGGTGGCCGCAGACAGGTATATGCCGGGTACATCCTCGGAATCGTCGGCACGTGCTTGCTGGCCTTCACCGTCCTGATCTTCGGTGCCGCCCTGGTGCTGATGGTCGTCGGCGCGATGGCCGATTCCTCGTCGTAGCGAGCCCCCGCCTAGCATTGCCGGGTGAATGAAGCAGAGGTCGCGGGCCCGACCGAGTGGGGCGAGCACCCGCACGGCCTCGGTCCGTGGGAGCAGGAATACGGCACCCCCGTCCCCACCGACGCGCGCTACGACCCTGTTCTGCTGGCCGAGGGCGACCGGCGCAACGTCGTCGACGCCTACCGCTACTGGACCCGCGAGGCGATCGTCGCCGACATCGACGCCCGCCGCTTCCCCTTTCACGTGGCCATCGAGAACTTCGGTCACGACGCCAACATCGGCACCGTGGTTCGTACGGCCAACGCCTTCGCCGCCGCCGCGGTGCACATCGTCGGCAGACGGCGCTGGAACCGTCGTGGCGCCATGGTCACCGACCGCTACCAGCATCTCGTCCACCACAGCGACCTCGCCGAACTGCGTGAGTTCGCCGCGCGCGAGGGTTTGACGGTGGTCGCCGTCGACAATGTGCCCGGCGCGGTCCCGCTCGAGACCGCCGAACTGCCGCGTGACTGCCTGCTGCTGTTCGGCCAGGAGGGCCCCGGCGTCAGCGACGACGCGAAAGACGCAGCGGCCCTGACCGTTTCGATCGCCCAGTTCGGCTCGACCCGCAGCATCAACGCCGGTGTCGCCGCGGGCATCGCCATGCACGCCTGGATCCGCCAACACGCCGACCTGTCTGCGGCCTGGTAACGGAATGGGCACGGAATGTCGGTACCACCTGGCACCATGGAGCCATGACCTCGCGCAGCGGCCGGCGCCCCCAGCCCTCTGATCGCGCCGGATCCGTGCCCACCCCGGCGCTGTGGTCCGAGCGTGCCGATATGGCCGAGTCCGCGATCGTCTCGCGGCATCTGCGGACGCTGTGGGGTTGTCCCGGAACGGAATTGGGAGTTGTCGGCTGGCCGGCGACGCGTCGCGAACGGGCGTTCGCGGGCTGGCACTACTGGTGGCAGGCCCACCTGCTCGACGTGGCGGTCGACGCCGCCAATCGTGTCCCCACCCCTGCCCGCCGCAGGCGCATCGGCGCGATCGCCCGCGGCATCCGGCTACGCAACATCACCGGCTGGACCAATCGCTACTACGACGACATGGCCTGGCTGGCCATCGCCCTGGAACGCGCCGAGCGCACGCAGGAGCTCACCTCGGCCCGCAGCGGCCTGCTCGCCCTCGAGCAGAAGCTCTACGGCGCCTGGGAACCCGAGGTCGGCGGCGGCATTCCGTGGCGGATCAAATCGGACTTCTTCAACGCCCCCGCCAACGGCCCGGCGGGCATCGCGCTCTTACGCCTCGGCCGGGTGGAGCGCGCGCGAGAGATGGCCGACTGGCTCGACGCCACCCTCCGCGACCCCGAATCCGGCCTGATCCTCGACGGGATCCACCTACCCTCGGGCGAGATCGAACGCCCGGTGTTCAGCTACTGCCAGGGTGTGGTCCTCGGTCTGGAAGCCGAACTGGCCGTGCACACCGACGACGACGAACGCCACATAGAACGGGTCAGCAGCCTGCTGGCCGCGGTGGAAGAGCGCATGACCACCCGCCAGGTGATCAACGGCGGAGGCGGCGGTGACGGTGGCCTGTTCAACGGCGTGCTGGCGCGCTACCTCGCGGTGGTCGCGCTGATGTTGCCCGGCGAGGGCAAGCAGGCCGAAACCGATCGGCGCACCGCCGCGGCCATCGTCAAAGCCTCGGCCACCGCCGCCTGGGCCAACCGGCTCGAGTTCGAAGGCGAGCCGCTGTTCGGATTCGACTGGAGCAAACCGGCCAGGCTGCCGGGCGGCACCGCGGGCGCGGGCAAATTCACCGCGGGCGGTTCGGTGACGGCCTCGGCGGTGCCCGAACGCGACCTGTCCGTGCAGCTGTCCGGCTGGATGCTGATGGAAGCGGCCTACCAGGTCACCGCGGCCGGGTTGTAGCTCAGCGCTCGGACTCGACCGCGACGCTCGGCTCGAGGTCGTAATCCTCGACCGGCCTCGCCATCTCCTGGCGGTAGTGCCGGATACCGAGGACGGTGCCGATGATCAGACCGACGACCAGCGTGCCGATCACGGCGGGCATCAGCCACGGGACCTGCTCGAGGAACTCGCCCGCGTAGTACCCGATCAGCAACAGCACCGGCGCCCAGATGACCGCGCCGAGCGTGCTGGCGACGGTGTAGCGCCGATGATCCATCCCGGCCGCACCCGCCACCATCGGGCACAGCGTGCGCACCCACGGAATCCAGCGGGCCACCAGCACCGCGAGGAACCCGTGCCGTTCGAGCAGACCGGTGACCTTGGCCAGATTCTTGGTGTTGATATACCGGCCGTTCTTGCGCGCGACCAGGCGATGCCCGGTCCGCGCCCCGACGACATAACCCACCTGATTACCCGCGATCGCGGCGAGCATCGTGCCCACCGACAACGCCCAGACCTGCGCCTCGCCATTGGCGTGCGAGGCGAGCACGATGCCCGCGGTGATCAGCATGGAATCACCGGGCAGGAACAGCCCGATGATGAACGCACATTCGAGAAAGACGAAAACTAGCACCACCGTGCAGACCACAGCGGGGCCTGCTGAGATCAGCGGATCGAAGCTGCCCATAGCGAGGGTCGACGGTACTGCGGCCACAGGGATCAGTGCGTCTCGTTCGTCGAAGCAGCCAGCTCGCCGCTCTGCGCCGGCGCGGCCGGTGCGTTGCGGCGCTCGAGCACCTTCTTACCGACCGTGATGATCGCGGGCAGGATCGAGACGAACACGATCAGCAGGAAGATTCCCTCGATGTGGTCGCGGATGAAGGGCACGTTGCCGAGGAAGTAGCCCAGGATCGTGACGCCGCCACCCCACAGCACCGCGCCGACGATGTCGAACGCCACGTACTTGCGGTAGCTCATCTTCGACACACCCGCCAGCACCGGCATGAACGTGCGCACGATCGGCACGAACCTGGCCAGAATGATGGTCTTGGGGCCGTGCTTCTCGAAGAACTCGTGCGTCTCGGTGACGTAGTGCTTCTTGAAAAAGCGGCTGTCTTCCTTCTTGAAGATGGCCGGACCGATCTTGCGGCCGATCCAATACGCACACTGGTCGCCGGCGAAGGCTGTGAGAATCACCAACGGCACGAGCACCCAGATCGAGAGGGTCGAGCCCGGCTGCGCCGCGAGCATGCCGCCGGTGAACAGCAGCGAGTCACCGGGCAGCAACGGGAACAGCAGACCCGTCTCGATGAACACAATCGCCAGGATGGCCGGTAGCACCGCGTTCTTCAGCCAGGTTTCCTGGAGCAGATACATCGGGTCCAGCAACTGGGTCAACGCAAGGTTGTTCGTCACCGCATCGGATACCGCCAGCAAAGTCACGGCCCCCACAGTACCGGTCCGATCTGTGACATGAGTGCCCTGCGGGTGAACCTCGCCCCACCGGGTGATCTCGCCGTCGCCTTCCTAATTTAGGGTGTGGCCTGACAGAATTGGTTTTTGCTCCCCACAAGACGGAGGTCACTGCTGTGCCTATCGCGACCCCGGAGGTCTACGCCGAGATGCTCGGCCGGGCCAAGGCGCACTCGTTCGCGTTCCCGGCTATCAACTGCACGTCGTCGGAGACGATCAACGCCGCCATCAAGGGCTTCGCCGACGCGGGCAGTGACGGCATCATCCAGTTCTCCACCGGTGGCGCCGAGTTCGGCTCCGGCCTCGGTGTGAAGGACATGGTCACCGGCGCGGTGGCACTGGCCGAGTTCGCGCACATCGTCGCCGCGAAGTACGACGTGACGATCGCGCTGCACACCGACCACTGCCCCAAGGACAAGCTGGACACCTACGTGCGTCCGCTGATCGCGATCTCGCAGGACCGCGTGAACGCCGGTCTGAACCCGCTGTTCCAGTCGCACATGTGGGACGGCTCGGCCATCCCGATCGACGAGAACCTCGAGATCGCCCAGGAGCTGCTGAAGGCCTGTAAGTCGGCCAACATCATCCTCGAGGTCGAGATCGGCGTCGTCGGCGGCGAGGAAGACGGCGTCGAGGCCGAGATCAACGACAAGCTCTACACCTCGCCCGAGGACTTCGAGAAGACCATCGCCGCGCTCGGCGCGGGCGAGAACGGGCAGTACCTGCTGGCCGCCACCTTCGGCAACGTGCACGGTGTGTACAAGCCGGGCAACGTGGTGCTCAAGCCCGAGGTGCTGGCCGAGGGCCAGCGCGTCGCGGCCGAGAAGCTGGGCCTCGAGTCCGGTGCGCAGCCGTTCGACTTCGTGTTCCACGGTGGTTCGGGCTCGCTGAAGTCCGAGATCGAGGACTCGCTGCGCTACGGCGTGGTGAAGATGAACGTCGACACCGACACCCAGTACGCCTTCACCCGCCCGGTCGCCGGTCACATGCTCGCCAACTACGACGGTGTGCTGAAGATCGACGGTGAGGTCGGTAACAAGAAGGTTTACGACCCGCGCAGCTACCTGAAGAAGGCCGAGACCTCGATGGCCGCGCGCGTGACAGAGGCGTGCAACGACCTGAAGTCGGCCGGACGCTCCGTCAGCGGTTCCTGATTTTCGTACCAGCAAACGGGGCCCGAGCTCATGAGTCTTGATGTCCGTGTGCTCGGGCCCGTTCGACTGCTCGTCGGCGGCGAGCCGGTAGCGGTCGGCGGGCCCAAGCCGCGCGCTCTCCTTGCCGCGCTCACCGTCAATCGGCGGCGCGCGGTGTCTTCTGCTGTGCTCGCCGAGATGGTCTGGAACGAGGATCCGCCGGATTCCTACGCCGCCAGCCTGCAGGTGTTCGTGTCGAATATCCGCAAAGCGCTGCGCAATGCGGGGATCGACTCCGCGCAGGTGCTGCGGACCGAGGGTGCGGGCTATCGGCTCGAAATCCCCGATACCGCGTGCGATCTCGGACGTTTCGAGAGCGCGCGCGAAGCGGGTTCGCGGTGTTTGGACGTCGGGGACCACCCTGGTGCCGCCAATCTTTTCGGTGCGGCACTGCGGGAATGGACCGGGCGGGCACTGGCCGACCTGGCCGGATTGCAATTCGCCGACGGGTTCGCCACCGCGATGAACGAGGAGCGGCTGCTTGCCGTCTCCGCGCGCGTCGACGCGGAAATCGCCTGCGGCCGGGCATCTTCGGTGATCGGCGAGTTGGTGTCGATGACCAACGAGCATCCGCTGCGCGAGCCGCTGTGGGGGCAGTTGATCACCGCGCTGTATCTGTCCGGGCGGCAGGCGGACGCGCTGGAGGCGTGCCGGCGGGTGCGCACCGTGCTGGCCGAGGAACTGGGAATCGACCCAGGGGCCGCGCTGATCGAGCTGGAGCGGCAGGTGCTGCGCCAGGAACCGTTGAATGTGTTGGCGTCCAGGCGATCTGATCAGGTGGCCGCGGCGATGACCGAGACTGTCACCGAGGTGCCGCAGTCGATTCGCAACGGCAATCTGCGATTCGCTGACGGGCGGACGCTGCCGATTCCCCACGGGGGGATCAGGATCGGCCGGATGACGGATAACGAACTCGTTCTCGATGATCCGAAGGCGAGCCGGTACCACGCGCACATCATGCCCAGCCGTGCCGGGCTGTTGATCAAGGACCTGCACTCGGCCAACGGGGTCTATGTCAACGAGGTGCCGATCGACAACGGGGCACTGCTGGCCGATGGGGATGTAATCCGTATCGGCGGAACTGTTCTGGTGTTCATCGCGGTGAAGTAGGCCCGGGTCCCAGGTCCGCCACGGCCATGGGTCGTGGCCGACCTGGGATGGGCAGGTGCTACGTCAGGCGGATTTCGGCTGCCGCTCGGCCGAAGAGCTTGCGGCCCTCGGAGACTCCGCTCAGCAGCACGGTCGCCGCGCGACGGTCGGGATCGATCGACTTGATCTTTCCCGAGAATTCGATGACGCCTGCCTCGGCGGGGGGAACCGGGACGAATCCCGAGAAGCGGACGCTCAGCTTCTCGATGGCGGTCGGGTCGCCCAGCCAGTCGGTCAGGTACTGCGCGGTAAGACCCATGGTGAGCAGGCCGTGCGCGACCACGGTGGGGAGCCCGGCCAGTTCGGCGGCGCGGTCGCTGAAGTGGATCGGGTTGGGGTCGCCGGACACGCCCGCGTAGTTGGCCAGGTCGCCGCGGGTCAGGCGGGCGGTGGCGGGGGGAAGTTCGGTTCCCTTTGCCAGCGAGTCGAATTCGGGGGTGGTGTTGACCGCGACGATCTCGCGCACGGGGAGCGCGGGGGCAGGGCCGGTGTGGCGGATCAGGAGATCGCCGGTGCCGACGCCGCCGATGGTGTCGGGGCGCGGATGCATGCTGATGTTCTCGACGGCCTCGACGATGTTGGGGTCGACCTCGATGCCGCGCCGGGCCACGATCGTGGTGGTGCCCTGCACGGCGACCTGGTCGTGCTGGTTGCGCAGTTTGAAGCCGACATTGATGAAGTCGTTGTCGGCGAACTGGCGAATCGACTCGATCTCGATCTCGGTGCTGATCCGGTCGCCCGCCAGCATCGGGAGGAACAACTCGAAGACCTGGTCGGTCTGCAGCACCTGCGACAGGTCGTACTCGGTGAGCACGCTGTCGAGCAGGGCGCGGGTGGCGGTCATGCCGATCACCGACGCGAAGGTCGGCGGGGCGATCACCCCGTCGTAGCCGAGCTTGCGCGCGTCGACTTCCTGCTGATGGGCGGGGTGCAGATTCTGCACCGCGCGAGCGAATTCCCGGATTTTCTCGCGGCCGACTTCGTAGTGATCGCGGAAGGCGAAGCGCTGACCGACCAGCGTCGCATCCGGGACCACAGCATCGATGTCCGGCTGCTCCACTGTCTGTTCCCTGCTCATGATCCGGAAAACTTTACTTGTTCACCCGTCTGGATCACCAGTTATGTGTGACCCGTCATAGCAGGCAGAAGAGCCCACTACGACGGGTCGGCGCACGATCAGGGAGTTCCCGCGGGGTCGCACACCTTCCAGCTACCGTCGGTGCGCTGCAGGTCGAACGTGCGCGCGGTCCGTTTCGACGGGTCCGCCGTGGTGTACACCGTGGCCTGGGCCAGGGCGGTGTCACCGGTGATCCGCACCGCGTCCACGCTGTCGACCACCGGAATGGAACCGCGCTCGGTCGAGACCTCGTGCACGCCCTTGAACTGCTCGGGAGTGATGCCCTGATAGAACGTGTGCAGCTCGCCACACGTACTCGCCCGCAGGTCCTCCAGGTCACCGCTACGCAGCGCGTCGGTGTAGTCCCCGATCACCGCCTTCACCTGTCCCTCGGGCGAATCGTCCGCACCGCCCATCAGTGCCACGACCGTCGCGATCAAGGCGACGACCAGCGCCGAGGCGCCACCGGCAGCCAGGAACCACTTCTTGGACCGCTTGGCCCCGGCCTCACCGGGCTCCTCACTCTGCTGGACCCCGATCCGCTGCGGCGGAGCCACCTGCCGCTGCCCCTCGGCCAACTGCTGGGCCGGTCGAGTCGGCTGGATATCCGCGGGCGAAGGCGCCGATCCGCCCGTCCGCTGCGGCGCACCCGGCCCGCGCGGCGGCGACGGCTGAGTCTCCTCGATTCCCTGCTGATCGGATTCGGCCGGGGCGGGGCCACCGGGGGACTGATTGCCCGCGGCCGTGAGTCCGGACAGACCGGCCGCCGCGGGTCCGCCGGGGCGCGGGCCCGCAGGCCCTTGCTGACCGGGGCCTTGCTGACCTCGTGCTGGTCCCTGCTGAACCGGTCCCTGTCCGTATTGGCCGGGACCCGCAGGTCCCTGCTGTCCCGGACCCGCGGGGTGCTGACCCGGACCGGCAGGACCGCCGATCCCGGGCTGTCCTGCCTGTCGGGGACCGGCAGGACCGCGCGGCGTATTCGGCGGCGGCGTCATCGCCGGCCGCCCACCGGCGGGCGGCACGACCCGGTCGGTCCCGCCCGGCCCGGTGGTCTTCGGCCGCTGCACCGGCATCGCGGTGGTCGGTGCGTCCGCCGAACTCACTGTCCGCATCGCCACGGTCCGATCCTCGGACCCGGACCCGGACCGGGGGCCTGCGTCCTTCGGCCCACTGGTCTGGAACTTCTCGGTCGCGTCGACGTCGACCGGCTTGTCGCCCCGCGAGTCACCCTGTCCCGCAACAGCACCGGCCTTGACGGCTTCGGATCCTGCTGCCTCGGCGTCCGCTGCTTGCTCGGCAGGCGAGGGTGCGGTGCTTGCGGGCGCGGTGCTTGCGGGCTCTGTGGCGGTGGACCCGGTGGTCGTGACCGAGTCGGCCTCGGTGTTCGCAGCGGCAGTCGGGTCGTCCTTCTGCTCCGCGGTGGCCGACGCACTCGAATCAGCTTCGGCTGCCGCCCCTTCCGTGGAGCTGTCGCCGTCCTGCGCCTGCGTGTCGGAGCTGTCCTCGGCGTTCGACTTCGAGCCCCGCGCATCCGACGCCTCGTCGGACCCGCCACTCGCTGTCGCCGCCGCTGCGGCACCTGCGGCGACGGCACCTGCCGCCGCTGCTCCGGCCACCGCGCCACGTGCGGTTGTGTCATCCGGTGCGGATTCGTCGCCGAACTCCGCATCCGTCGCCGCTGCGAGATCGGCCCTGTTCATCGCGGCGGTCGGCACATCGGCCTGAGCCGATTTCGCCTGGGAGCCACCCATTTTCACCGTGCGGTCATCCGCCGAACCCCCGCGCCCCGCCGTCGGATTCCGCCCGGGAATCGACATCGCGGTCGTCGGCGCGTCCGGTCCGGCGAGGTTGGCACCCTGCTCGTCCCGCGCCGCAGGGCCCGAAACCTTCGCTTGGTCGCCCCGGCTCCCGCCGGGCAACCCCTTCGACAATCCGGCCAACGGCGAGCCGCCGTCAGCTGAATCCTGTTCCGCCCCTTGCTCGCCTGGTCGGCCATTCGAACCCGAGGGCACGTTCCCTTGCCGCCCGACGGAAGGCGAGCCACCACCGACTCGCGAATCGCCACCCGGTCCGGCAGGCTGTGATCCACCACTCACAGGGCCCGGTCCGCCCGGCTGCCGAGCACCGGGCGCACCGGCATTGCCGCCCTCGACACGGGGTCCACCGGCCTGCTGCGAGCCCGGGCCACCGCCCGGTCCATAGCCCGCGTGCGGTCCACCACCTTGCTGAGAACCCGGCCCGCGTCCCGCTGGCGGTCCACCTGCATGCGGGGTACCCGGACTACTCGGCCCGCGCCCTGCTTGCGGTCCGCCTCCTTGCTGAGAACCCGGCCCACTCGGCCCGCGCCCCGCCGGCGGTTGCGAACCGGGACGACCGCCCGGCCCGTATCCCGCCTGGGGTCCACCGCTCGGTCCGCGTCCCACTTGTGGTCCGCCGCCCTGCGGCGAACCGGGCCGGCCGACCGGACTCGCGGCCCGCGGCCCGCCCTGACCCGAATGCGGTTGTGCACCAGGCGCATTGCCCGGATGACCTGAAGGTTGTTGAGCACCAGCGACATTGCCCGGCTGTCCCGCTCCCGGCCGCGCCCCTCCGGGCGTGAACCCCGGCCGGCCCCACGACTGCTGTGCACCCGGCCCCGAAGGCTGTTGTCCGCCGGGCGCAGTGCCACCCGGCCGCCCACCAGCGGCGTTACCCTGCGGTGCGCGAGGTCCATCTTGGGCAGACCCACCCTGCACCCGAGATCCACCGGGAGCCACGGGTCCACCCGGGCGCTGCGCGCCACCAGGTCGGTCGCCCGGCCCCGGGGCGGGCTGCGTCCCACCGGAACGTGCGTCCTGCACGCGCGCACCGTCATCGGGTCGACCCGGCAGATCTCCTCGCCGGATCACCACCGTCTCATCAGGACTCACCGGCGGCCTCGTCGCCCGGTCCGGCTCGGTGACCGACTCCGGTGCGCCGGGAGGGGACGCGGACGAATCGTCACGCTGGCCGGGCGCGCCGGGACCGGCAGACTCTGCTGCCGGGTTGTTCTCGTCGGTCGGGTCGGACACCTCTGTACCCCTCGCTCAGGCTCGAACGTTGCACTCTGCGCTCAGCCTAATAGGCACAGCCGCGAAGCGGTCCCAAGTCTCTCGCGCACGGCCGCGGCGAAGGGGAAGGCAGGCCTCGAAGGTGCGGGCCGGTCACCATCTGCCACAGCCTCGGTGCACAATGAACCCATGACCTCCTTCGGTGACCTGCTCGGACCGCAGCCGGTCCTCCTTCCCGAACTGATCGACGCCGAAGACGCCATCGCCGCGGGCACCGACCCGGTCGAGGTCGCGGCGCAGTTCCCGGCCGCGTCGATCGCGTGGGCCCAGCTGGCAGAGGCCGCTCTGCGACGCGCGGGCGGCGAGGTGAACCACGACACCGTCGCGGCCTACGCCTTCGCCCGCACCGGCTACCACCGCGGCCTCGACCTGCTGCGGCGCAACGGCTGGAAGGGTTTCGGCCCCGTCCCGTGGAGCCACGAACCCAACCAGGGCTTCCTGCGCAGCGTCGGCGCGCTGGCGAGCGCGGCGAAGACGATCGGCGAGACCGAGGAGTACGCGCGCTGCCTCGACCTGCTCGAAGACTGCGACCCGCGCGCGGCGAACGAACTCGGCCTGGACTGAGCCAGCGGTCGGGTCCGAGTCGTAGGTGAGCGAACACAAGCCTTTCGTCGCCGTTGCCACGCCGGTTGTCGCGGCCGCCAAGGTCAGCACCGTCGGCCGGTACCGGGCGTCGATCGAGCGCCTGCGGCTCTCGGCGATCCCGATCATCCAGTGCGCGCTCGGCGCCGCGCTGGCGTGGTTCATCGCCCACAACCTCGTCGGCCACATCGAGCCGTTCTTCGCGCCGACCGCCGCCGTGGTCTCCATCGGTATCTCGTTCGGTGCGCGAGTGCGCCGGTCGGTGGAACTGGTGGTGGGTGTCGCGGTCGGCATCGGCATCGGCGACCTGTTCATCGCCCAGGTCGGGACCGGCGTCTGGCAGGTGGCCCTGGTGGTCGGCGGCGCCATGGCGGTGTCGGTCTTTCTCGGCAGCGGCGCGCTCATGACCATGCAGGCGGCGGGTTCGGCCGTGCTGGTCTCGACCTTGAACCAGGCGCCCGGCGCGGGTCCGAACCGCATGATCGACGCCTTGATCGGCGGACTCGTCGGCGTGGTGATGGTCGCGCTGATCCCACTGCACCCGGTGCGCCGCGCCCGCGAACACGCCGCCGACGTGCTGTCGGTGATGAGTAAATCGATGATCACCTGCGCCGAGGGCCTGCTCGAACAGAACTCGACGAAGGTCGCCGACTCGCTGTCGGCGGTCCGCGACACCCAGCCCCAGATCGACGCCCTGCGCGACGCGCTCGCGGGCGGCCGTGAGATCAGCCGCATCTCACCGCTGTACTGGAATTCCCGAAAACGTTTGGAACGCATCCACAACGCGGCCGACCCGCTCGACAACGCGGTCCGCAATACCCGTGTGCTGCTTCGCCGCTCGCTCACCCTGGTCCGCGACGACGAGGTCCTCGATCCGCGCTTGATCGACCTGGTCGACCAGCTGGGCCACGCCACCGACGTGGTCCGCAAGATGATGCTGGCCGATCCGGGCGAGCAACCCGATCAGGCCGAAGCTCTCAAGTCGTTGCGCAGCGTCGCCAAGTCTGCCCGTCCCGAACTTGTGGTGGGGGCGGGCTTGTCGGCGCATGTGGTGTTCGCGCAGCTGCGCTCGATCGTGGTGGACCTGATGGTGGTGTGCGGGATGCAGCGCATCTCGGCGATCGCGCTGCTCCCGCCCACTGTGCCCAATCCCTATGTGACGCCCGAGGAATAGCCTCAGTCGCCGACGGGTGAAACGCGCGGGCGCCCCGGTCGCAGCGAGAAACGCTTGCGATCGAAATCCCACGCCCGGTAGATCGGCCACTGCGAGGTGTGCATGATCCAGGCGCCGGTGATCACCGCGCGATGGAACGGCACGATGGCGTAGCCCTGATTGGCGATGGTCTGCAGGCCGCGCAATTGGTACTTCCACCACACGTCCGGCGGGGTCTTGCGACGGCGCGCGGAGATCTCGGCTCGCAACGTCGGCAGCTGGTCGATGCGCAGCTTCGCCTTCGACAGGCACAGTGCCAGATCGAGGTCTTCGTGCAGGTCGCGGCGGGTGGTGGTGGCCGAACGCACCTGCTCCCAGGCCGAGCGCCGGATCGCCATATTGGCGCCGTGCACATTGCCGACGGGCTGGGTCTTGATCATCCCCAGCCGTTCCTGCCCGCCGATCGCGGCCGCGAGGAAGATGCCGATCGGGGAGTCGTGATAGGTGCTGATGCCGGTCACCGCCATGGTGTCCGAGTAGGAGTCGAGGTGGGCGCGCACGGTGGCGCCCCAGTCGGGGGAGACGAGGGTGTCGGCGTCGATGCGGCCGAGGTAGTCACCGCGAGCCTTGTCGAAGCCGGTGTTGCGAGCGAACGCGACGCCGGGCTGCGGCTCGCAGATCAGCTCGATCTTGGGATGTCGGGTGGCGAGGTCGGCGACGATCTCGCGGGTGTTGTCGGTGCTGCCGTTGTCGACGACGACGATCTCATCGATCGTGTCCTGGCCGACGAGGCGCTCGAGGCATGCGGTGATGCCCGCTGCTTCGTCTAGCGCCGGGATGACGACGGACAGGACAGCGGACGATCCGGTGGAGCTCATACGCAATTTCCGTTCCAGGGTCGATTCTGACCCGAGGCTATCAACGCCAGAAACGGGTCAACTGACCACCGTAGGCGGCCCACACCTCTGGTACCCCCGACAGTTCGAACAATGCGTAAACACCGTTGAAGAACACCTGACTCAGCGGAGTGAAAAAGATGACAGCGAACAGAATCAACATGCCGTAGGGCTTGAACTGATCGAGCGAGCGCCGTGTCTGGTAACTCAGCGACGGCTCGATGATCCCGTAGCCGTCCAGCCCCGGCACCGGCAGGATGTTCAGCAGAAACGCCGTGATCTGCAGAAACGCCAGGAAGCTGAGCCCGCACCAGAACGCGGGATGCTCGGCGACCGACCCGAAAGCCCGGATCACGATCAGCAGCACCACCGCGCACAGCGCGTTCGACGCGGGTCCGACCGCGCTCACCAGGCGCTGCACGCTCGTCGTGAACCGTGTCGTGTCCACATACACCGCGCCGCCGGGCAACCCGATCCCGCCGAGCGCGATGAACACCAGCGGCAGGCCGATCGACAGCACGGGGTGGCTGTACTTCAGCGGATTCAGCGTGAGATACCCACGCACCTCCACCTCGTGATCGCCCGCCCGCCACGCCACATACGCGTGGGAGAACTCGTGCAGGCACAGGCTGATGATCCAGCCGAACACCACGAGCACGAACACGCCGACCTTGGCGCGCACCGAATCGATGTCGGCGTCCCAGGCGAGTGCACCGCCGCCCACGGTGATCAGGACGATCAGCAGGAAAACCGGGCTCGGCCGGACCGCGCTGTGCCCGGACCGCCGATCCGAGGGGAAGGAGTAGGTCATCGCACCAAGAGCCAGGGTTGTTCGAATCGGTAAAAGGTCGAGCGGGGGACGGTGCGTTCGGCGGTGATCCCGTCGCGGGTGACAACCGCCCCCGGCGTCCCGAGCTGGGCGGCGCGGCCGGATACCCAGGTGCGCTTGCGCAGGCCTTTGCGTACTCGCGCGCGGACACCGGGCATGGTCATCGTCGGGGAGATCAGCAGCGTGGTGACCTTGCCGGTGAACAGCAGCGTGTCGTCGACATAGGCTTCGCCCTCGAGCTTCGCGCCGTCCATGCCGGTGATGCTCGCGCGGCCGACCAGCACGGTGCCGGTGTCGTCGCGGATCAGCGGAGTCTCGATCGCCCGGCCCTCCACCGCTCGCTTCGCGGCGCCGTTGCCGGTGCCGGTCTGATAGACCCGCGAGGCGTAGGTGGTGTCGACCGGGACGAAACCGACTTCGACGTGCAATCGCTCGGTGCGCATCAGATGGGTGAGCACGGCGGCGAGCGAGGCATCGGCGCCGAGCACGATCAGGCGCGGCAGGCTGTCGGCGGCCAGCACCGGAAGCAGCTCGTCGATCACCGCGACATCGGGGACACGCCCGGTCTGGGTGTTGGGTAACGAGGAGAGCGCGATCGGGACCGGCATGTCACCGCATCGGAGAACGTGGGTACTCAAACTGCGGTACACCCTCCTCGGTCACGCAAACTCACTGCCGACTGGTAACCGTAACCGATCAGGGCAGGTGCGGTAGGGCGGGGTCGAACCGCTCCGGCCGGGGCAGGTCGACGGGACCTGATCGGGCGTCGGCTAGACTGTGTCTCCGGCCACCGCCTCAGTACGGCAGGTAGCTGCAGTGCCGCGTGTGCTGCCGTCGATCTGTAGGAGACTCCGAAATGCCGGCAATCGTCCTCATCGGTGCCCAATGGGGCGACGAGGGTAAGGGCAAAGCTACAGACCTGCTCGGTGAGCGGTTGCAGTGGGTGGTCCGATACCAGGGCGGCAACAATGCCGGCCACACGGTGGTTCTCCCCAACGGCGACAAGTTCGCGCTGCACCTGATTCCGTCCGGCATCCTCACCCCCGGTGTGAAGAACGTCATCGGCAACGGTGTCGTCGTCGACCCGGGCGTACTGCTCGACGAACTGGCCGGTCTGGAAGAGCGCGGAGTCGACACCTCCGGCCTGCTGCTCTCCGCTGACGCGCACCTGATCATGCCGTATCACGTGGCCATCGATAAGGTCACCGAACGCTTCCTCGGCAACCGCAAGATCGGCACCACCGGTCGCGGTATCGGCCCCTGCTACCAGGACAAGGTCGCCCGCGTCGGCGTCCGCGTGGCCGACGTGCTCGACGAGAAGATCCTCACCCAGAAGGTCGAAGCCGCACTGGAGTTCAAGAACCAGGTGCTGGTCAAGATCTACAACCGCCGCGCGCTCGACCCGCAGCAGGTGGTGGACGAGGTGCTCGAGCAGGCCGAATCGTTCAAGCACCGCATCTCCGACACCCGGCTCGAGCTGAACCTGGCGCTCGAGCGCGGCGACACCGTGCTGCTGGAAGGCTCGCAGGGCACGCTGCTCGACGTCGACCACGGCACCTACCCGTTCGTCACCTCGTCGAACCCGACCGCGGGTGGCGCGGCGGTGGGTTCGGGTATCGGACCGAACAAGATCGACACGGTGCTCGGCATCCTCAAGTGCTACACCACCCGCGTCGGCTCCGGCCCGTTCCCGACCGAGCTGTTCGACAACTTCGGTGAGTTCCTGGCCAAGAACGGTGGCGAGGTCGGTGTCACCACCGGTCGTGCGCGGCGTTGTGGCTGGTTCGACGCGGTGATCAGCCGGTACGCCACGCGCGTCAACGGGGTCACCGACTACTTCCTCACCAAGCTGGACGTGCTGTCCGGGCTGGACACGGTGCCGATCTGCGTGGCGTACGAGATCGATGGCAAGCGGGTCGAGCAGATGCCGACTACGCAGACCGAGTTCCACCACGCCAAGCCGATCTACGAGGAGCTGCCGGGTTGGTGGGAGGACATCTCCCACGCCCGCACCTTCGAGGAGCTGCCTGCCAACGCCCAGGCGTATGTGCTGCGGCTGGAAGAGCTGTCGGGTGCGCGGATCTCGTGCATCGGCGTGGGTCCGGGGCGTGACCAGACGATCGTTCGGCACGACGTGCTCGCTTGATCTGACGCTGGGAAACCAGTCGGAGGTCCGGTGCCGGTTACGGCGCCGGACCTTTGTTTTGGGCGGGGTCGCGGATATCTGTCCTGGTCAGGGCGACATGCGCGAATTATGTGGACTCGCTATCGATTTGTGGCATCCGGCTGGCTAACGCTATCGTCGCGGGGCGGCGCGCGGGGACGTGCCGTTTTCCTCGAGTGTCAGTGGGTGTCGGCGTGATCCGTCGGTCTGTGAATGTGAACTCTTCGACGGTGCGGCGGGTCGCTCGACCGGTGATCGGGGTGCTGCCCATGGCGCTGGCGGTTGCCTGTGCGGGTGTCGCGATCGCGGTGCCGCAGCCGGGCGTGAATGTGGCTCCGGTGCAGCCGGGTGTCACCACCGAGGCGCCCGCCGACGAAGGCGGTCGCTCGGATCTGGCGAAGTTCGACGGTCCGGATTCGCTCGGGCATCTCACCCCCGAGCGTCCGGAGTCGCGCCCGGTGCCGGAGTACACCACCCCGGCCCCGCCGATCGTCATCGAGGAACTCCACCTTCCGGAGCCGGTCGAGCCGGTGGCGCCGATCGCCCCGCCCGAGCGGACACTGCGCATCGGTGACTTCACCAGCCCGGTCCCGGACGAGGTTCCGAACGACATCCTCGATGGTGTGAACGGCACCGCGGCCGACGCCGAAGCCGCGATCGCCACCCAGGGCCGCTCGGTCGGCATCAATCCGAGCCGCTCGGACAAGATCGCCGCGGCGACCGTCGGTGGCGCACTGGCCGGTGCCGCGATCGCGGGAGTTCCGGCCGCTGCCGTCGGCGCGGTCGGCGGCGGCCTCATCGGCGCCGGCATCGGTGCGGGTGTCGGCTTCGCGGTGGGCGCCGCGGGCACCGCGGGTGCGGCCGCGATTCTCGGTGCCGCGGCGGCGGTCCCGACCGCGGGGGTGAGCGCCTTGGCGGCGATCCCCGCTGGCTTTGCCCTGGCGTGGCCGATCGCCGCCGCCGGCACCGGGGCGGGCGCCGCCATCGGCGCCGCGGCGGGTGCGGCTACCGGTGCCGCCGTTCTCGGCGTTCCCGCAGCCGCGGCGGGTGCCGTCGCGGGCGGCGTGCTCGGCAGCGGTTACGGGGCGACCCTCTGACCCGTCCTCGACGGCACGGTCACAGTCCTGCGATCCGGTGGGAATCGGCTTCGGGCGACCCCGGCGTCCGAATGCCCGCCGGGGTAGCGTCGAGAAGGGCTTCGGGATGGAGGTGGATGATGGCTCTGCGACGTGGGTCAGCCGCGGCGGCTCTGCTCGCGCTGGCGGTCCTGCCGGGATGCGCCGCCCGGGATGCGCCGGCTCCCTCGCCCAGCGTCTCCCCGGTGAGTTCGGCGCCGCCGCCCGCGCAGACTCTCGCCCCCTCGCAGCAGCGCAACGAACGCATTCGCGGAATGCTCTACACCGTCGGCTGCACCAGCAACAGCTGCGTCCAGGTCTACTTCGCGTGCCTGGACGGCTACCTCACCGGTGAGCCGTGCCAGTTCTTCCGCGATCACCCACCGCCACCCTGAATTACTTTGCGCGGGTGAGGAATTCGCCGGTAGCGGGGGCGAGGATCGAGATCTTGGGGTTGTGACTCACCCCGGGGAGCTCGGCGAATTCCGCGTTCGGCAGCACCTCGGCGGCGGCCTTGGAGCCCTTGATGAGCAGCGGTGCGGTCCGGTCGCCCGCGAGCACGAGCACCGGCACCTCGACTCCCCGCCAGTCGGCCGGGTCCAGCTTCTTGCCCTGCATGTACGGCTTCATCACCGCCCAGTCGTGCGCGGTCGAGTTCGACGTCGCCGTCAGCGTCTTCCAGAACGGTGTCACCCGCATCGCCGCCACCATGAGCGACGGCATCCCCATCGCCTTGGTCATGTAGTACCGCACGGTCTTGCCGCGATCGCCCGCGGCGATCATCGGGTGCAGCTTGGCTTCCAGATCCTTCGGCGGCACATGGCCTTTCGCGTCGACCACGAACGGCGGCTCGAAAGCCACCACCTCGGTGACGCCGGGCACGGACTGCGCGGCAAGCAGCGCCAGCGCGGCACCGGAGGACCAGCCGAACAGCGCCGCTTTCCCGCCTGCGGCCTCGACCAGCGCCGCGATGTCGGCGATTTCGTTGGCCGCGTCGTACACGCCGGGGGAGTCGGTGCTGTCACCGCGCCCGCGCCGGTCGTAGTTGAGCACCGTGAGCCCGTAATCGTCGGCCAGCGCCTGCGCGAGTTCGACCATCGTGGGGAACGCGCGGTAGCTGAACGCGCCACCGATCAGGATGACGGTCCCGGCGGTCCCCTCACCGATCCGGTCGTAGGCGATCGTGGTGCCGTCGGCCGACGTCACAGTCTGCATGGGGAATTCCTCTCGATAACGGGCCGCCGCGCTCGACGGTACGCGATCACCTCGACCGCAGGTCCGCGCGGGTTTCGCGGACCCGGCCGTTGGCACGAGCCGGGCGAGTCTGATCTTGTTCGTTGAGACGGGACGCGTCGCGAGAATTCATCGGTGCGCTGCCGGACCGCTGCCGAGCGAGTTGCCGATCAGAACAACATCGGTTCGCCGAACCCCGGCGTCCGTTCGATCTCCAACAGTCGTGCCTTGGTGCCGATCCCGCCCGGCGCCGAGAATCCGTGCAAGGCGTGATCGGCCGCGAGGACCCGATGGCAGGGAATGATGAGCGGCACCGGGTTGCGCCCCAAGGCTTGTCCGACGGCCTGCGCGGAGCCGGGAGCTCCGATACGACTGGCGATATCGCCGTAGCTGAGCGTGTGACCCGGGTCGATCTCGCGCGTCACCGCGTACACGGCGCGATGGAATTCCGGTACACCCCGCAGATCCACCTCGATCCAGCGCAGTGCGTCGACCGCGCCATCGAGGTGGGCGCGAATCCCCGCGATCGCCTCGACGATCACCGGTCCCGGCGCGCTCTCCGGCACCGGCGACCCGTGGAACGGCCGGGTGATCCGGGCGAGGGTTTCCTCCTCGCTCGCTTCGGGCAGCTGGAATCGGACAACGGCGTCACCGTGCCAGGCGATCGCGCACAGCCCGATAGCGGTGTCGAACAGTGCCGAGACCACCGTCTCGGTCTGCGTCGAGTCACTCATGATCACAGTGTGCGCCGACCCACCGACAAAGACACACTCACGCGGCGAGCGACCCCCGCTGCGTGTCTGTCGACTGGACGTTAAGGCCAGTTTCGGGCAACTGGACTGCATCGTCAGCGACCTCGTGTGCGCGCATCGCATCGAGATCTCGGTAGAGTCGCTGCTCGTCGTAGGTGCCGAATGCCCGGTCATGCGGCAGATATTGGAAGGGCCAGAAGGGAAGCTCGCCCTTCTTGGGCGAGAAGTGGTAGACCGCCAACCCGAAGGCAACGGCAACGGCGAGGGCTAGGAAAGTGGTCATGCCAGTAAGAATCCCCCCACTGGCCTTGCTTAGAAATATCCACTTAGGGAATACTGGACTTTATGGCGACAAGAGTGATCGGCGCAGCAGGCTTGGCTCGCGACCTCGGCCGGTGGCGTGACCCCGAAACCGACGGCGATGCCGAGCGCCGCCCGCACCGGCCCGCCTATCTGGCCTTGGCTGAAGCCATCCGCCTGCTGATCCACGACGGCCGCGCCCCGCTGGGCGTCGCCCTGCCCAGCGAGCGCGATCTGGCGGGCACTCTCGGCGTCAGCCGCACCACCATCACCTCCACCTATTCACTGCTGCGCGAACACGGCTACTTGATCAGCCGCCAGGGTTCGCGCAGCACGGTCGCGCTGCCGCCCGCGATCCAGCACGACGGCGCCAAGCCCAGCCGCGGCATCATGGCCCTGATGGCACAGCCGGAACTGCCGACCATCGACATGACCTACGCCGCGATGCCCGCGTCCCCCGAACTCCACGACGCGTATTCGATCGCGCTGCAAGGAATCCCGTCGTACCTCGGTACCCACGGCATGGACCCGGTCGGCATCCTCGCGCTGCGCGAAGCACTGGCCCGCCGCTACACCGCGCGCGGTCTGCCGACGGAACCGGAACAGATCCTGGTGACGCTCGGTGCGCAACACGGACTTCGGCTGCTCCTCAACGTGCTCGCCTCACCCGGTGCCCGAGTCCTGATCGAGCACCCGTCCTACCCGAACGCCATCGAAGCCATCCGCGACGTCGGCGCCCGCCCCATCCCGATCCCACTGCGCCCCGAATTCCCCGATGCCGGTTGGGATCTCGAAGGCCTGCGCAGTACGGCGCGGCAAACCGCGGCCACCCTGGCCTACCTGGTTCCCGACTTCAACAACCCCACCGGACTGCTGCTCGGCGCCGAGGGTCGCGCCGAACTGGCCGCCATCGCCCGCGACACCAGGATGACCGTCGTCGTCGACGAGTCGATGGGCGAACTGAACCTGTCGGACGGGACCATGCCCCCACCGGTCGCCGCGTTCGCGAAGGGCTCGGAGATCGTCACCATCGGTTCGGCGTCGAAGTCGTTCTGGGGTGGTCTGCGGGTCGGCTGGATCCGTACCAGTCAGCCGCTGATCACCAAGCTGCTCGGCATCCGCTCCACCGTCGACCTCGGCACTCCGGTGATGGATCAGCTGGCCACCGTCCACCTGCTCGAGAACGCCGAACCCATCCTCGAGCGCCGCCGCGAACAGCTGCGCGCCCAGCGCACCGCCCTGCTCGACGCCGTCGCCGAAGACCTCCCCGGCTGGCACATCACGGTCGGCGCGGGCGGCATGTCGGTGTGGGCCCAGCTGCCCAGCCCGGTCTCCACCGCGCTCGCCGCCACCGCGCCCAATCACGGCGTATTGCTTGCCGCCGGACCACGTTTCGGCGTCCAGGGCGCGTTCGAACGTTTCATCCGGCTGCCGTACACCCACCCCGAAGCCGACCTACGCATCGCCGTCAAATCCATCGCCGCGGCCTACGACGCCCTCACCCCCCGCGCCGCCGACCCGCTCCAACCGCTCACCTGCTACTGAACGCACACGGGTTGTGCCCGGTGGAAGCCGGTTCGGGGCGCACGGTTTCGTACCCCGCCCCGAACATGAACAGCACCGAGGCCACCAACCCCACCGCGGTCAGCGGCACCGCGACGGCGCCGCGTTCGGACGGATAGCGGAACAGCAGCACCAGCAAACACAGCAGTGAGACGGCGGCGGCCAGCAGCATCCCGGTCGCGAGCCCGTTCAGCACGCTCACCATCACCGGCACCGGCGCCGCACTGTGGCAATGGTTTTCGGCGATCTGCGCAGTGCGGGTGTCGAACAATCCCTCGGCCAGGATGAAGCACAGCACTGCCGCGCCGAAGGTGGTGACCGCGATGAGGGCGGCGAGCACCTTCGGTGGGGTTCTGACGGTTCGGGACCTCGGCCTGTCGTCGATAATGGAAAACTTTACCGACGACAGGCCGGCAAATCAGTCAGCCCAGACCGTTTCGATCGGTGTCGCGACATTCGGCGGGGGAGTGGGTGTGCCGCCCGGTGTGCGCGAGAAGCGCGGCGCGGGCGCGTGCTGGACCACACCGTCGATCTCGATCAGGCCGGTACGGGCCACGATGTGCGGGTTCTCGGTGGCCTCGGTGAAGGTCAGCACCGGTGTGGTGCAGGCATCGGTGCCGTCGAAGATCGCGGCCCACTCGTCGCGGGTCTTCGTCAGGAACTTGTCGGTGAACAGCTTGCGCAGCTGTTCCTGACCGTTCGGGTCGATCTGCATCGGCAGACCTTCCGGGTCGATCTCCAGCCCGGCCAGCAGCTGGGCGTAGAACTGCGGCTCGATCGCGCCGACGGCCATGTACTTGCCGTCGGAGGTCTCATAGGTGTCGTAGAAGGCCATGCCGGTATCGAGCAGGTTGGTGCCGCGCTCGTCGGACCACAGACCGACCCCGCGCATACCCCAGATCATGTGCGAGAGGGCAAGCGCGCCATCGATCATCGCGGCGTCGATCACCTGGCCCTTGCCGGAACTCTGCCGCTCCACGAGCGCGGCGAGCACGCCGAACACCAGGAACATCGAGCCGCCACCGAAGTCGCCGACCATGTTCAGCGGCGGCACCGGCCGCTCGCCCTTGCGCCCGATGGCATTGAGCACACCGGTCAGCGAGATGTAGTTGATGTCGTGTCCCGCGCGATCGGCGAGCGGGCCGTGCTGGCCCCAGCCGGTCATCCGGCCGTACACCAGGCGCGGGTTGCGGGCCAGCGTGTCGTCGGGCCCGAGGCCCATGCGCTCGGTGACGCCGGGGCGGAAGCCCTCGAGCAGCACGTCGGCCTTCTCGACCAGGTCGAGGATCTTGGCGACGTCGGCGGGGTCCTTCAGATTCGCCTCGACGATCGTTCGTCCACGCCACTGTGGGCGTTCCATGAAGCCGGGCAGCTGGTTCGGGCGCTGCACCCGCACCACGTCGGCGCCGAGGTCGGCCAGCAGCAGCGCGGCGTGCGGACCTGGCCCGATGCCCGCCAACTCGATGACCTTGATGCCCGCAAGGGGCCCCTGCTTGGCGGTGGACTCCGTGCTCACGCGGTGACCTCAGTTCGTCGTCGAACGGTATTGACACTCCGACAATAGCGCTGGGGTGGCGGCTCGGGTAGAGCATGGGCGAGAATTCGCACGAGCGCGACTCGGCGCGGCAACGGGAGGACCCGGTAGTGGGCGTGTGGGGTGAGGTCGTTGTCGGCCTTGTCATTCTGGTCGGCATCGTCGGCGTGATCGTACCGATTCTGCCGGGGGTGATCCTCATTTTCGCGGCAATCGCGGTGTGGGCGTTCATGACCGGCGGTGCGACGGCCTGGACGGTGCTGGCTGTCGCCACCGTCGCGCTGGTGCTCTCCGGCGTCGTGAAGTACACCTGGCCGGGTAAGCGGATGCGCGAAGCCGGGGTGTCCAACCGTGCGCTGCTGGCCGGTGCGGTGCTCGGCATCGTCGGCTTCTTCGTGATCCCGATCGTCGGCCTGTTCATCGGCTTCGTGCTCGGTGTGTACCTGGCCGAGCTGTATCGCCTGAAGACCAACGACCTGGCCTGGCCCGCGACGGTGCACGCGCTCAAGGGCGTCGGCCTGTCGATGCTGGTCGAGTTGTTCGGCGCGCTGATCGCGTCCGGCGTGTGGCTCACCGGCGCGATCATCAGCTGACTACTCGATGATCGGCAGCGGACGGGTGTGGTCGTCCGCGCCGGGGAGCTGGTTGCGCGGGATCGGGATAGTCGGATTCTCGGCGCGGGGCAGCGGCTCTGGCTCCGGGCGATACACCGCGGGCAGCCGGTAGAACTCGCGGGCATTGTCCTCGAGCACCGCGTGGATATCGGAGCCGACCACCTGCGAGATCAGGTCGATATCGCGCTCCTCGAACGGTCTGCCGGCGCGCGTGCCGGGCAGATCGCTGCCGAACATCAGCGCACCCGGGTTGACCGTGTGGATGCGCCGCAGCGTCTCGGCCACATCCATCTCGACCCGGCCGAACCCGGTCGCCTTCACCCGCGCGCCGCGGTCCACCAGGTCGAGCAGGTACGGCAGACCCTCGTCGGACATGCCGAGATGGTCGATCGAGAGCGCGGGCAGCTTCGAGATCACCGGTTGCAGCGAGGCCAGCATCTGGCCGTCGATGTAGAGCTCCACGTGCCAGCCCGCCAGTTCGTGGGCGCGCAACGCCTGCAATGTCATCTCGGTGATGTCGGCGGCGGCACGCTTGAGGTTGAACCGCAAGGCGCGCACGCCCGCCCGGTTCAGCTCGAGGATCTCGTCGTCGGTGGCGTCGAGATCCAGCCGGGTCACGCCGACCCAGTCGGGACCGAGCGCGGACAGTGCTGCCTTCAGGTACGTCTGATCAGCGCCTTGGAAAGACGCGCTGACGACAGCACCGCCGCGAACATCGAAGTGCGCCATACGCTTTCGATAGTCATCGATCACGTAGGGCTCGGGAAGATAGCCTTCGTTCTCGATCAGCGGAAACCGCGGATCGATGATGTGGACGTGGGCATCGAACACCAGTACAGAATGCCTTATCTCTGCGGCGCGAGCGCGCTCAACGTCGCGCCCCCACTAGGACGGGACCACCGAAACCCCGAGTTCTGCCATCACAGCAAGCCCAGCCCCCGCACATCCCGACCTCGAGGAGGGATCGGCGCCGAAGCCGCCGATTCGCGGCCGGCCATTCAGGGCCGCGAACACGCGCGCACCAGCGCGCCAAAAACTCAGGCCTTGTTCGGCTCGGACGCGCGCAGCATGTCCTCGCGCTCCACGACCTTCACGCGCTCACGGCCTTCGGGCTCGCCGAGGGCGCGCTCGTGGGCGTCGAGGCGGTACCAGCCGGCCCACGTGGTGAACGGGATGCCCTTGCCCTCCAGGAACTCGGTGACGGCGTCGAGCTCGGGCTTCGGCGCGGGGGCGAAGGCCTTGGCGTCGTCGAGCAGGCAGGCGATGGTCTCGTTGGCGTCGCCCTTGGTGTGGCCGATGAGGCCGACCGGGCCGCGCTTGATCCAGCCGGTGACATAGGTGGCGGGCATGAACCGGGCGTCACCTTCGGCGGTGTCGTCGGCGATCACGCGACCGGCCTCGTTGGGCACCGTGCCCGCCTGATCGTCGAACGGCAGCTGGGTGACGTTCTGCGAGAGGTAGCCCACGGCGCGGTACACGGCCTGGATGTCCCAGTCGGTGAAGTTGCCGGTGCCCTTGACGTTGCCGGTGCCGTCGAGCTGGGTGCGTTCGGTCTTCAGGCCGACGACCTTGCCGTCGGCGCCGAGCACCTCCGAGGGCGATTCGAAGAAGTGCAGGAACAGCTTGTGCGGGCGGTCGCCGTGGTCGCGGATGGCCCACTGCTCCAAGGTGTTGGCGACCATGTCGACCTGCTTGGAGTTGCGGCGCGCGGCTTCGGAGCCTTCGTCGTAGTCGATGTCTTCGGGGTTGACGATGACCTCGATGGTCGGCGAGTGGTCGAGTTCGCGCAGTTCGAGGGGGGTGAACTTGGCCTGGGCGGGGCCGCGGCGTCCGAAGACGTGGACCTCGAGGGCCTTGTTGGTCTTGAGGCCTTCGTAGACGTTCGGCGGGATCTCGGTCGGCAGGAGTTCGTCGCCGGTCTTGGCGAGCACGCGGGCGACGTCGAGGGCGACGTTGCCGACGCCGAGGACGGCGACCTTCTCGGCGTCGAGGGGCCAGGAGCGGGGGACGTCGGGGTGGCCGTCGTACCAGGAGACGAAGTCGGCGGCGCCGTAGGAGCCGTCGAGGTCGATGCCGGGGATGGCCAGGGCGCGGTCGGCGTTGGCGCCGGTGGAGAAGATGACCGCGTCGTAGAACTGGCGCAGGTCGTCGAGGGTGATGTCGGTGCCGTAGTCGATGTTGCCGAGCAGGCGGACCTGGTCTTTGTCGAGGACCTTGTGCAGGGCGGTGATGATGCCCTTGATGCGGGGGTGGTCGGGGGCCACGCCGTAGCGGATGAGGCCGAAGGGCGCGGGCATGCGCTCGTAGAGGTCGATGCTCACGTCGGCATCGGACTTCATCAACGCGTCGGCGGCGTAGATACCGGCCGGTCCCGCACCCACGATCGCAATGCGAAGTGGGCGAGTCGCTGCACTCTGTTCGGTCATTTCTACGCGCACCCTTTGGTCGAGAACTGATTTGACGGCGTCAACTTAGCTTAGGCTAAGTCGGACATCCGCTTACTGGCAGCTGCCATCGACGTCGGCAGCCGACCGCAATCAAGGCGATTCTAGCTGCGGCGTTGCAGCCACCCGGCGCGCGGTGTATCTGCCCGCGCGGGTCTGTCAGGATTACAGCATGAACGAGGAGCAAACAGGCTCGGATGACCAGCCCGTAGTGGTGGATCAGACCGACAAGCGTTCCATCGTCCCGTTCGTCGCGGCCGCGGTGATCGCGATCATCGTGCTCATCGGCATCGTGGCGGGTGGACTGCTCTCACCCGCTGAGAAAAATGTCACAGAGGCCGACCGTCTCGCGGCCGCCGTCACCAACTATATCGACGCGCGCTCGCGCAGCGACCTCCGTCCGCCGACGGGCGTGGCCTGCCCCGGCTTCAGCGAAGAGACCTCCGGCCTCGGCGAACAGCTCGGTGGCCCGAAATCCACTGTCACGATAGACGGCAAGGGGTTCGAGAACGCCACCGTCAACGGCGACCGCGCCAAAATCGACGCGGCGCTCGTGGTGAACGGCAACCCGGCGGCGAGCAACTGGAAACTGACCCGCGTCGACAGCGCGTGGCTGGTGTGCTCCTTCTGAATCGTTTGACACGATGACCGGTGCCGAGGCAATCTCAGATCGCAAGGTCATGAGTGCCAGCGTCAAGCCCCGGCTCGCTGGTCGGCAACCCTCCTCCGCGGTGGGGTGCTCCGGGTGACGACCTGGCCGTGTGTTCGGGGATTTCCGGCACGGCAAGAGCGGATTCACGCAGGAGGATCGACATGACTTACGCCGGCGACATCACCCCTGAGAAGGCGTGGGAGCTACTCACCGAGCACCCCGGCGCCGTGCTGGTCGACGTGCGCACCGAAGGCGAGTGGGCACACATCGGCATCCCCGACACCAGCTCCATCGAACGCCCGGCCCATTTCATCGAATGGGTCGACGGCACCGGCACGCGCAACCCGGAGTTCGGAGTGCAGCTCGAGAAGGCACTCGCCGGTCGCCCGGACGACGCACCGGTCGTGTTCCTGTGTCGCTCCGGTCAGCGTTCCGCGCACGCGGCGAACCTGGCGACGGCGGCGGGCGTGGCACCGTCCTACAACGTGCTCGACGGTTTCGAAGGTGGTCCCGACGCGTTCGGTCAGCGCGGCAGCACCGGTTGGCGCGCTGTCGGCCTGCCGTGGCGTCAGGCATAAGGAGAAAAGCATGATCACCGGTGGTTCGTTCGACAAGCCACTGCCCGAAGGCGTCGGTCCCGGCACGCTCGGCGTGCGTGGCGGCCTGCGCCGTTCCGGCTTCGACGAGACCTCCGAGGCGCTGTACCTGACCTCGGGTTTCGTCTACGAGAGCGCCGAAGCCGCCGAGGCGGCGTTCACCGGCGACGTGGAGCACTTCGTCTACTCCCGCTTCGGCAACCCGACCGTGGCCATGTTCGAGGAGCGCATCCGCCTGCTCGACGGCGCCGAGGCGGCCTTCGCGACCGCGTCCGGCATGTCGGCGGTGTTCACCGCGCTCGGCGCCTTGCTGAAGGCGGGCGACCGTCTCGTCGCCGCCCGCAGCCTGTTCGGTTCCTGTTTCGTGGTCTGTAACGAGATCCTGCCGCGCTGGGGCATCGAAACCGTCTTCGTCGACGGTGACGACCTCGACCAGTGGGAACAGGCTCTCTCCGTCCCCACCCAGGCCGTGTTCTTCGAGACCCCCGCCAACCCGATGCAGACCCTCGTCGATGTCCGCAAGGTCACCGAGCTCGCCCACGCAGCGGGCGCGAAGGTGGTGCTGGACAACGTCTTCGCCACCCCGCTGCTCCAGCGCGGCTTCGAACTCGGCGCGGACGTGGTGGTCTACTCCGGCACCAAACACATCGACGGCCAGGGTCGCGTCCTCGGCGGCGCCATCCTCGGCGCCCAGGATTACATCGACGGCCCCGTCAAAACCCTGATGCGCCACACCGGCCCGGCGCTGAGCCCGTTCAACGCCTGGACCTTGCTCAAGGGCCTGGAAACCATGCCGTTGCGCGTGCGCCATTCCACCGAGTCGGCCCTGCGGGTGGCCGAGTTCCTGGAGACCAAGAACTCGGTCGACTGGGTGAAATACCCCTTCCTGGAATCACATCCGCAACACGCGCTGGCCAAAGAACAGATGACCGGCGGCGGCACGGTCGTCACCTTCGCCCTCACCGGCGACGACGGCAAGAAGCGCGCCTTCGAGGTGTTGAACCGCCTGCGCATCATCGATATCTCGAACAACCTCGGCGACGCCAAAACCATGATCACCCACCCCGCCACCACCACCCACCGAGCCATGGGCCCGGAGGGACGTGCGTCGATCGGCTTGTCCGACGGGGTAGTTCGCATCTCGGTAGGCCTGGAAGACCTCGAGGATCTCCTCGGCGACCTCGACCACGCCCTGAGCTAGATTCGCCGAACGCACAGGGTCGGTCTGTCGAAATAAGCCGGATCCGGCGGGCTTCCCTGTGTCGCTCCAGGCGTCACGAGGTCCTTGCGGCGTCCAGGATCGCGATCGCCTCGTCGATCGGATCGATGACGAAAAGTTCGGTTCCGGCGTCGGTCTCGACACGCAGACGAGTGCGCAGGCCGCCGCTGAACAGGCCGCCATCCGGGCTTTGCTGCCCGACGGCGCGCAGTTGGGTCAGACGCGCTTCCCAGCGCTTGCCGCCGGTGATCGCGTCGAGGTGATTGGGTACGAAGAGCAGCCGGGTTTCGGTCAGGTGGAGGCGTCCGCCGACGGCCCTGCTGCCTTGTGTTCGATTGGCGAGTCTCTGCCAGACAACGTTCTCGGTGGCGTTCAGCGCGGGGCTACCGATCCACAATCCCATGGTTCGTTTCCTTGTGTCGATCCGGTGTTCGTCACCATGGATCGATATCTGGCCGGGCGCCGTTAATCGTGCCCGGCCAGAGGTCTGAGCCGACCGGTCTCAGCCCAGGGCGCGCAGGCGGGGGGCCAGGTCTCGCTTGAACAGGTCGAGGAAGCGGAGCTGGTCTTGGCCGGGGGCGTGGAAGACCAGGTGGTTGAGGCCCGCGTCGAGGTAGGGCTTGATCTTGGCGACGGCTTCGTCGGGGTCGCTGGCGACGATCCAGCGCTTGGCGACCTGTTCGATCGGGAGGGCGTCGGCGGCCTTCTCCATTTCGATGGGGTCGGTGATGTCGTGCTTCTGTTCGGGGGTCAGCGAGAGGGGGGCCCAGAAGCGGGTGTTCTGTAGTGCCAGTTCGGGATCGGTGTCGTAGGAGATCTTGATCTCGATCATCTTGTCGATCTCGGCGACATCGCGGTCGACCTTCTCGGCGCCCTCGGCCACGGCGGGCAGCAGCTTCTCGGTGTAGAGGTCCATGCCCTTGCCCGAGGTGCAGATGAAACCGTCGCCCGCGCGACCGGCGTACCTGGCCACCACCGGGCCGCCTGCGGCGATGTAGACGGGGATTCCCCCCTTGGGAACGTCGTAGATGGACGCGCCGACGGTGTGGTAGTACTCGCCCTCGAAATCGACGCGATCGCCGGTCCACAATTCGCGCATCATCTTCACTGCTTCACGCAGGCGGGCGAAACGCTCCTTGAAGTCGGGCCATTCGCCCTTGTACCCGGTGGCGATCTCGTTGAGCGCCTCACCGGTGCCCACACCGAGCATCACCCGGCCCGGGTACAGGCAACCCAGCGTGGCGAAGGCCTGCGCGATCACCGCCGGGTTGTAGCGGAAGGTGGGGGTGAGTACGGAGGTGCCGAGCTGGATGCGCTCGGTGCGCTCGCCGACGGCCGCCAACCAGGCCAGCGAGAACGGCGCGTGCCCGCCGTCGTGGCGCCACGGCTGGAAGTGGTCGCTCACGGTCGCGCTGTCGAGACCGTGCTGCTCGGCGGCGACGCCGAGTTCGACCAGCTCTCGTGGCCCGAACTGCTCCGCCGATGCCTTGTACCCGAGCTTGAGCTCAACCATTCCAGCCACTCCTGTCGTCCGTTGACCCCTGCCATCACGACACTAGCGCGCAGCCCGTCATCCGCGCCCATGCCGTTTCGTCACCCACCACGCGGAGTTTTAGCGGACAATTAACTGGTGGCCACCAAGGATGAGCAGATCTTGTCGTACCTCACCGACATGGACGGCGTGCTGGTGCACGAGGATCAACTGATCCCCGGCGCCGACGAGTTCCTCGCCGAACTGCGCGCCAACGAGATCCCGTTCCTCGTGCTGACCAATAACTCGATCCGCACGCCCCGCGACCTCCAGGCTCGCCTGCGCCACACCGGCCTCGACATCCCCGAGGAGTCGATCTGGACCTCGGCGCTGGCCACGGCGACCTTCCTCGACGACCAGCGCCCCAACGGCACCGCGTACGTGGTCGGCGAATCCGGTCTCACCACCGCGCTACACGAGATCGGCTACGTGCTCACCGACAGCGATCCCGATTACGTGGTCCTCGGCGAAACCCGGACGTACTCCTTCGAAGCGATCACCACCGCGATCCGGTTGGTGGACAAGGGTGCGAAGTTCATCGCCACCAACCCTGACGCCACCGGGCCCTCGCGCGACGGCGTCCTGCCCGCCACCGGTTCGGTCGCCGCCCTGATCACCCGCGCCACCGGTAAGGAGCCGTACTACGTCGGCAAGCCGAATCCGCTGATGATGCGCTCGGCGCTGCGTCAGATCGGCGCGCATTCCCAATCGACGGTGATGATCGGCGACCGGATGGACACCGACGTGATCGCCGGCTTGGAGGCGGGCTTGCGCACAGTGCTGGTGACCTCCGGCATCTCGACGAAGTCCTCGGTGGAGGCCTACCCGTTCCGGCCGACCATGGTGGTGGGCTCGGTGGCCGACTTGATCGGCCGAACGCGCCACCCGTTCGCCGAGTAGCCATGTGATCCGCGTCTCATCGGAATAGGCGCCCGCCTGTCGTGGTTATAGTTGCCATGGCAACCAAAGGAGGGCCCGTGCAGTTCGGAATCTTCAGCGTCGGCGATGTGACCACCGATCCCACCACCGGCCGCACCCCCACCGAGGCCGAGCGGATCAAGGCGATGGTCGCGATCGCGCAGAAGGCCGAGGAAGTGGGTCTCGATGTGTTCGCGATGGGCGAGCACCACAATCGGCCCTTCGTGCCGTCGTCACCGACGACGATGCTCGGCTATATCGCGGGCCGCACCGACAACATCTTGCTGTCCACTTCGACCACGCTCATCACCACGAACGACCCGGTCAAGATCGCCGAGGACTTCGCGATGCTGCAGCACCTGGCCGACGGCCGCGTCGACCTGATGCTCGGCCGCGGCAACACCGGCCCGGTCTATCCGTGGTTCGGCAAGGACATCCGCGACGGCATCCCCCTGGCCATCGAGAACTACGCTCTGCTGCACCGGCTGTGGCGTGAAGACGTCGTGAACTGGGAAGGCAAGTTCCGTACGCCGCTGCAGTCGTTCACCTCGACCCCGCGTCCGCTCGACGACGTGCCGCCGTTCGTCTGGCACGGGTCGATCCGAAGCCCGGAGATCGCCGAACAGGCCGCCTACTACGGTGACGGCTTCTTCGCCAACCACATCTTCTGGCCCACCGACCATTTCAAGCGGTTGATCGACCTGTACCGCCGTCGCTACGAGCACTACGGCCACGGCAGCGCCGACCAGGCGATCGTCGGGCTCGGCGGACAGGTGTTCCTGCGCAAGAACTCGCAGGACGCGGTTCGTGAGTTCCGCCCCTACTTCGACAACGCGCCGGTCTACGGACACGGCCCGTCGCTGGAGGATTTCACCGAGCAGACCCCGCTCACCGTGGGCAGCCCGGAGCAGGTCATCGAGAAGACGCTCACCTTCCGGGAGCACTTCGGCGACTACCAGCGCCAGCTGTTCCTGGTCGACCACGCCGGACTCCCGTTGAAGACGGTGCTCGAGCAGCTCGACCTGCTCGGCGAGGAGGTGATTCCGGTGTTGCGCAAGGAGTTCGCGGCTCGACGCCCGGCGCACGTCCCGGACGCGCCGACGCACGACTCGCTGCTCGCCGCCAAGTCCACGGCGGAGGTCAGCGCGTGACAGCCACACCGCGGCGCGCACTCGGCGACCCGCACACCACGGAGGTGATCGCATGACAACCCGTATCGCCGTGGTGTCGGCAGGGCTTTCGCAGCCTTCGTCGACAAGGTTGCTGGCCGATCGACTGGCCGCCGCGGCAGCACGCGAGCTGCGCGCGAAAGGCGCCGAGGTCGAAGTGGACTTCGTCGACCTGCGCGATCACGCGCGCGATCTGGCCGACAACCTGCTCACCGGGTTCCCGGCCCCCGCACTGCGGGCGGCGATCGACAAGGTCGTCACCGCCGACGGTCTGATCGCCGTCACACCGATTTTCAGCGCCTCCTACAGCGGCCTGTTCAAGACGTTCTTCGATGTGCTGGAACCGGATTCGCTCGCCGGAATGCCGGTGCTGGCAGGTGCGACCGGCGGCACCGAGCGTCATTCCCTGGCGCTCGAACACGCTGTTCGCCCGCTGTTCGCCTATCTGCGCTCGATCGTCGTCCCCACCGCGGTCTACGCGGCGTCGACCGATTGGGGCGCGAACGGCGGCGACAAGGCGCTCAACAATCGAATCGACCGTGCCGCAGCCGAATTCGGCGCACTACTGCTCGGCAGGTCCGCTCCCCGGCCCACCGACCCCTACACCGATACGACCCCGTTCGAAGACCTTCTCGCAGCAAATCACTGATTCACACCTACCCCCAAGGAGAACACTCATGACCACCGCCATCGCCAAGGGACTCACCGCGGGCACCTGGGCCATCGATCCCACCCACTCCACCGTCGGCTTCTCCGTACGCCACCTGATGGTGAGCAAGGTGCGTGGCCGCTTCACCGATTTCGACGGCGCCCTCGTGATCGCCGAGGACGGTACCGCCACCGCGCACGCCGAGATCCGCGTCGACTCCCTCACCACCGACAACGCCCAGCGCGACGGCCACCTGCGCACCGCCGACTTCTTCCATGCCGAGGAATTCCCGCTGATGACCTTCAAGTCCACCGGGTTCCGTGGCGAGGGCAGCGATTTCGTCGTCGACGGCGAGTTCACCGTGCGCGGCAACACCAAGCCGGTCACTCTCGAGGTCGAGTTCGTCGGCGTGAGCCCGGGCATGGGCAACGGCCAGGTCGCCGGCTTCGAAGCCAAGACCGTGGTCTCGCGTCGCGACTTCGGCCTCGACATCGACATGCCGCTGCCCGACGGCGGCGCCGTGATCGGCGACAAGATCACTCTCACCCTCGAGATCGAGGCCGTCCTCCAGGGCTGACCCGGCACGACGCGACGCCCCCATCACCTGTTCGGTGATGGGGGCGTCGGTCGCTGTGTACCGCGGCTAGTCCTCGTCGGCGATGATCGTGTCGAGAGTCGCCGCGAGACGCGTGAGGGTCGCGACCGTCGCCGCGAACTCGGCCGGACCGAGCGCCTCGGCCAGCCGGTGCGCCATGGCCGCGTGCTGCGGATCGATGCGACGGATGGCGGCCGTGCCTTCCGCGGTCATCGCGACCAGCTTGGCCCGCTTGTGCGCGGGGTTGGGCCGGTACTCGCACATGCCCTTGCCGACCAGCAGGTCCGCGATCCGCTGCACGCTCTGCCGGGTGATGCCCATCGCGCGGGCGATCCCGGCCACCGGCTGTGGCTGGTCCTGCACGGCGGCCATCACCTGCCACCAGGCCACCGAGATTCCGGCCGGCGCGGACAATCCGTCGCCGATGGTCAGGAATTGACCGTTGAGCCGGAAGACGGTGAGGGCGGCGCCGTCGAGTAGGTCCTGTTCGGAGTTCAAGCCGCGTGGCTCCCTTCGTATTCGGCGAGCGTGGCGTACCCGGCCGGGTCCTTGTGCGCGTACAGCTCGTACCAGGCCTCGAGTACCCGCGGCTCGTACAGATCGAGCCGCGCGAAGATCTCTCTGGCGAATTCGAACGGCGACATGCCGTCCGCGGTGATCACGTCACGGTCGGTGACCGCGGGCGCCTCGACGTAGTGCTGCGCGCCCGAATATCCGCTGTAGACAAGGAATTCCGCCGCGTTGCTGGTGTGCGCGCGGTCATCGAGCAAGCCCGCCGTGGCCAGGCCGAAGGTCGCGCCGCAGATCGCGGCCACCGGTACCCCGGCATCGACGAACTCTTTCGCCTTGTGCGCGAACGTGATCAGGTCCGCACCCATCCACAGATCCGCGCCGGGCAGGATCAGCATCGCGCTGTCGGCCGGATCGAGATCGGCGACGGCCAGGTCGGGCGTCACCCGCAGACGCCCCATGGTGGTGATCGGTTCGGTGGTGAGGCCGACCGTCGCGACCTCGAACGTTCCGGGCTCCCGGTGCCAGTTGCCGTTGGCGATGTGCGCCGTCGCGGCCCCCACTTCCCAGTCGGCGAGGGTGTCGTAGACGGCTACGTGAACTGTTTTCATCGACATGACAGTATCCTGTCATATTTGACAGGATACTGTCAATAAGAATTTTGCTACCGGCTTGTAGCCGACCCTCCGTACGCTGACGGCATCCGGTGCGAGACAGGGAGGTTCACCCGCGATGACCGACTCCGTGCAGGGCATGACGGGCACCATCACGTCACCCATCCGGGAGGCGGGCGCACTGGGTGAGGTGCTGATCTCGATTCGCGGGGGCACCGAGCTCTATCTCGCCCGAGCCGACGAGCCGATCGCCGCCTGGACCACCGTGTTGATCGTCGCGGTCCACCCGGGTCGCCTGGTCGACGTGGTCACTTGGATACCGCTTCCCTCAGAATGAAAGGGGCCCGCGATGCTGGGCTATCACGTTCCCGATCCCGACGAAGCCATGCTGGTCAGTGGCGCCAAGACCAAGGACGACTCCCCGTTCAAGGTGGTCATCGGGCGCGGCACCTGGGTGGTGCCGCTGTTCCGCAAGGTCCGCTACCTGTCGCTGGCCATGTTCGAGTCCGAGATCCGCGAGCGCTGCGTCACCAAGCAGGCCATCCAGCTCGATGTGCGTGCGGTGATCGCGTTCAAGGTCGCCAACGACACCCAGTCGATCGTCAATGCGGCACAGCGCTTCCTGTCCGAACAGGAGCAGGAGATGTCGGTGCTGACGGGCCGCATCTTCTCGGGTCACCTGCGCTCGATCGTCGGCTCGATGACCGTCGAGGAGATCATCCGCGAACGTCAGAAGCTGGCCGACGAGGTGCTCATCGCCTCCAAGGTGGAGATGAGCAATATCGGCCTGTGGGTCGACTCGTTCCAGATCCAGTCCATCGACGACGGCAACCTCGGCTACATCAACGCCCTCGCGGCACCGCACAATGCGGCCGTCCAGCGGGATGCCCAGATCGCTCAGGCCCAGGCCGCGCAGCGCTCCGCCGAAGCCGAGCAGGAGTCGTTGCGCCGTCGCGCCGAATACGAACGCGAGACCTCGATCCTCAAGGCCCAGTACCAGCGCGACATCGACAAGGCCAATGCCGAAGCGGCACAGGCGGGCCCGCTCGCCGACGCCATCGCCAGGCAGGCCGTCCTGCACGCCCAGGCCGAGCAGGCGCGCAAGAACGCGGAACTGCGCGAACAGCAACTCCAGGCCGAAGTGGTGAAACCCGCCGAGGCGGAGGCGGAACGAGTCCGCATCCTCGCAGTGGCCGAGGCGGACCGAACCCGCATCCAGGCCGAAGCCGCGGCGTCCAACAACCGAATCGCGTTGGACCAGATGCTCATCGAGCAGCTCCCCGAAATCGTCAAGCAGGCGTCACACGGCCTGGCGGGCGCCAACCTCACCGTCCTCAACGGGCCCGACGGCGTCGGCGAGCTGCTCAACGGCATGGTCGGTCAGGGCCTGACGGTGTTCAACTCCCTGCAGAAGGCACTGTCGAACGGCGAAGTCGACAAGGTCTGATCACCGCAACGGGGTGAGCTGAGCACTCGAACCGGCAGGGCTGACCGGATACCGGGTCAGTCCTGCCGGTTCACGAGTGCGGTCACCCGGATCTCGACGCGCATGCCGGGGGCGCCGAGGGCGGCGACGCCGATCTGGGTCCAGATCGGCGCGCGCTCACCCATGCGCTTGCGGAACTGCTCGACCATGACGCGGTTGTGCGCGTCGCCGATCGTGTCCTCGACTGCCGGGATGTGGAAGCTGTCCACGGCGATGACGTCGGTCCAGGTCGCTCCGACTGTCGCGAGAGTCCGCTCGACGTTCTCGAAGGCCTGGACGATTTCTTCCTCGAGGGATTCGGGGAAGGTGATGTCGTCGTCCCAGCCGCCCTGGCCCGAGATGTCGACCCGGTCGCCGACGCGGACAGCCTGTCGGTAGTGGAGCAGGTCGAAGAGGGTCTGGCCGTATCCGGGAGTGCTGGCGAAGGTGGCGGTGCTCATCGCTACGAACCTTTCGTTTGACTTCAAGTATGAAGTCAAACTAGCACGGAATGACTTCACTTGTGAACTCAATGTGCCTCGCTATGATTATCCGATGACTACGGCGACCCCAGGATCCGACGGCGCGAGCGCCGAGGTGGCGGCGCCGGCATGGCTGAACGCGGAAGAGAAGGAAGCCTGGACCGGCCTGGTCTCACTGATTTTGCTGCTGCCGGGCCGCTTGGAAGCGCCACTGCAAGCCGAGGCCGGGCTGACGCTCTTCGAGTATCTCGTGCTGAGCCATCTGTCCGAGGCGCCCGAGCGCCGGATCAGGATGAGCGAGCTGGCCTTCCTGGCGAACGGATCGCTGTCCCGGCTCTCGAACGTCGTCAAGCGATTCGAGCAGCGAGGCTGGGTAACCCGAGCGCCCGACCCCGATGACGGTCGGTACACGGTCGCCTCGCTCACCGACTCCGGGTACGCGACTGTCGTGGCGGCGGCGCCCACACATGTGCGCGCGGTCCGCGAACGCTTCCTCGATCAGGTGAGCGCCGCCGACGGGCGAGCGCTGGCTCGGATCGCCGCCAAGCTGCGCGTGCGCCCCGCCGATCTGGCCTGAACCCGGCGCTTACGCCCGGCGCAGGGCGAACATGCGTAGGTCGCGGGTGGTGCGGTCGCGGTAGGCGGCGTAGGCGCCGGTGATGTCGATGAAGCGGGCGAAGATCGCGTCTTTGTCCGCGTCGGTGACCGGGGTGGCGGTGACCGGGATGCGTTCGCCGGCGATGGCGACGGTGGCCGACGGATCGGCGAGCAGGTTGCCGGTCCAGGCCGGGTGGTGGGCCTGGCCGAAGTTGGAACCGACCACGTACAGGGTGTCGCCGTCGTGGACGTAGAGCAGCGGCTGGGTGCGCGCGACGCCGGACTTGCGGCCGGTGGTCGTGAGCAGGATCACCGGGGCGCCGATCGGGCCGAGCACCGTGTACTTGGCGTCGGTGCGCTCGAGCAGGGCGCGGTCGAGCGGGGTGATGGTGCGGATCAGCCAGGAACCCGGCTTGGTCGCGGCGAATCGGGTGGCGGCGCGGGAGAGGGGATTGGCGCGGGAGCCCCACTGGCGATCCGGGAACTGCGATGTCATGGGCCGGACTATAACGCGACCGATCGGACCCCGCCGAACCCCTGAATCGCCGCCGATTCACTAAGCTCGCGAGCATGGTCGAACAAGCGCCGTCCACCGTGTACATCGCCTCGCCCGAGGGTGACACCGGAAAATCTACGGTGGCACTGGGTGTCCTCGGCATGCTGTGCGCGACCACCGCACGCGTCGGCGTGTTCCGTCCGATCACCCGCTCTACCGACGAACCCGACTACATCCTCGAACTGCTGCTCGAGCACAGCACCGCCGATATCAGCTACGAGCAGGCCATCGGCGTCACCTACGAGGACGTCCACCGCGACCCCACCGCCGCGATCAGCGACATCGTGATGCGTTTCCACGACGTCGCCAAGGCTTGTGACGCGGTGGTGATCGTCGGCAGCGACTACACCGACGTCGCCAGCCCGAGCGAGCTGCGCTTCAACGCCCGTATCGCGGTGAACCTGGGTGCGCCGGTCCTGCTGGTCGTTCGCGGCGCGGAACGTACGTCCGGCGAGGTCAAGCAATTGGTCGAACTGTGTACCGCCGAGCTCGCCACTGAGCACGCTCACCTGGTCGCGATCGTCGCCAATCGCTGCGCTCCCGACGAGCTCGACGACGTCGCCACCGCCCTGGCGGGTTTCGAGGTGCCGTCCTGGACGCTGCCCGAGGTGCCGCTGCTGATGGCGCCGACCATGGGCGAGCTGTGCGAGGCGATCGACGGCGAAATCTACAGTGGCGACCCGGAATTGCTGCAACGTGAGGCGTTACGCATCATGGTCGGCGGCATGACCGCCGAACACATCCTGGAGCGGCTCTCCGACGGTGTGGTGGTGATCGCCCCGGGCGACCGTTCCGACGTGCTGCTCAGTCTGGTGAACGCCCATGAGGCAGAGGGCTTCCCGTCGCTGGCGGGCGTGATCATGAACGGCGGCCTTCGCCCGCATCCGGCCATCGCGCGGCTGATGGCGGGCCTGCACCCGAAGCTGCCGATCCTGGCCACCGAGCTGGGTACCTACGACACCGCCAGTGCCGTGCACGGCACCCGCGGCCGGATGTGGGCGGGCAGCCCGCGCAAGGTCGACACCGCGCTCGCGCTGATGGAGCAGCGGGTCGACGCACCGGAACTGTTGCGGCGCATCCAGGTTCCGTCCTCGACTGTCGTGACGCCGCAGATGTTCGAATACCGGCTGATCGAACGCGCCCGCGCCGACCGCAAACGCATCGTGCTGCCCGAGGGCGATGACGACCGCATCATTCGTGCGGCCGGCCGGGTGCTGCAGCGCAAGATCGCCGACCTCACCATCCTCGGTGACGAGACCTCGGTGCGGGCCCGCGCCGCCGAGCTGGGCGTGGATATCGCCGACGCCCAGGTGATGGCGCCACGCACCTCGGGCTACCTCGACGAATTCGCCGCCGAGTACACCGAATTGCGCAAGCACAAGGGCATGACGCTCGAGCGGGCGCGCGAAACCATGTCCGACATCTCGTATTTCGGCACCATGATGGTCTACAAGGGGATCGCCGACGGCATGGTCTCCGGCGCCGCGCACACCACCGCGCACACGATCCGCCCCTCGTTCGAGATCATCAAGACGGTGCCCGGCGTCTCCACGGTGTCGAGCGTGTTCCTGATGTGCCTGGCCGATCGTGTTCTCGCCTATGGCGATTGCGCGGTGGTCCCCGATCCGACCTCGGAACAGCTGGCCGATATCGCGGTGTCCTCGGCGGGCACAGCGGCCCGGTTCGGGATCGACCCCCGGGTGGCGATGCTGTCGTACTCGACCGGTGCGTCCGGCACCGGCGCCGACGTCGACAAGGTCCGCGCGGCCACTGAACTCGTGCGTGAGCGTGCGCCGGAACTGCCGGTGGAAGGCCCGATCCAGTACGACGCGGCGATCGAGCCCGCCGTCGCCAGCGCCAAGCTGCCCGATTCCGAAGTAGCGGGCAAAGCCACGGTTTTCGTCTTCCCCGACCTCAATACCGGCAACAACACCTACAAGGCGGTGCAGCGCAGCGCGGGCGCGGTCGCGATCGGGCCGGTGTTGCAGGGTCTGCGCAAGCCGGTGAACGATCTTTCGCGCGGCGCGCTGGTCGCCGACATCGTCAACACGGTGGCGATCACCGCCATCCAGGCTCAGGGGGATGGCAAGTGAGTGACCTTGTTCTGGTGCTGAACAGCGGCTCCTCGTCGATCAAATATCAACTGCTGCACGCTGTCTCGGCGCAGGTGCTGGCATCCGGTCTGGTCGAGAAGATCGGTGAGTCGCACGGCGGCAGGATCGTGCACGAGGCGGGGCCCGCCAAACTCGAGTACGACGGGGCGATACCCAACCACAGAGCCGGTCTGCTGCGGGCGTTCGAGATGTTCCGCGAGACCGGCCTCGACCTGACCACGATCGGCATCGGCGCGGTCGGGCACCGGGTGGTGCACGGCGGCGAGGTGTTCTGGGAACCGACCCTGATCACCGACGATGTGCTGCACGCGATCGATGAACTGTCGGTGCTCGCGCCGCTGCACAATCCCGCCAATGTGGTCGGCATCGAGTCGACGCGGGAACTGCTGCCCGGCATTCCCGAGGTCGCGGTCTTCGACACGGCCTTCTTCCACACCATGCCCGACGCTGCCAAGACCTACGCGATCGACGCGAAACTGGCTGCGGCCCACGGCATCCGCAAGTACGGCTTCCACGGTACCTCGCACCAGTACGTGTCGGAGAAGGCCGCGGAGTACCTGGGGAAACCGACCGAAGAGCTGAACCAGATCGTTTTCCACCTGGGCAACGGGGCGTCCGCCTCGTCGATCCGAGGGGGCGTCGCGATCGACACCACCATGGGGATGACCCCCCTCGAAGGTCTGGTGATGGGGACCAGGCCGGGCGATCTGGATCCCGGTGTGACGCCGTATCTCATGCGGGCGGCCGATCTGGATGTGAGTCAGGTGGAGCAACTGCTCAACCGCAGTTCCGGCCTCAAAGGCATGAGCGGGGTCAACGACTTCCGCGAATTGCAGCAGCTCATCGACGGCGGTGACACCCAGGCGAAGCTCGCCTACGACGTCTACATCCACCGCCTGCGCCGCTACCTCGGCGCCTACCTGGTGCAACTCGGCACTGTCGACAACATCATCTTCACCGCCGGTGTGGGGGAGAACAGCCCGGCGGTGCGCGCCGACGCGCTGGCGGGTCTCCAGGCGCTCGGTATCGACATCGACCCGACCCGCAATGCGACGAGAGTCCCTGGCATCCGCCGCATTTCGCCGGAGTTCGCCCCGGTGACGGTGCTGGTGGTACCCACCAACGAAGAACTGGCCATCGCCCGCGCGGCCCACGAGCTGGTCGGCGGGCTGAGCTCAGAACCAGGATTTGGGGCGTAGCGAGTTCGCCAGATCGACGAGGGCGTAGCGGTGCGCCCGGCCCGGGGCGTTGCGGGCCAGGGAGCGCAGACCGGATTCGGTGCCGTCGCGCAGTTCGCGTTCGGTGAAGGCGCGGCCGAACAGCTTGGCGTCCTTGCGTTTCGGCGTGTTCCCGGCCTGTAGCCAAGCCAACGCGGTGCCCTGGACCAGCGTGCGCATGAGGGTGACACGGTGCTCGCCTGCTGGGATGGACTGGGCGCGCGAGGCGGCCAGCCGCAGGATCTGTTCGTCGAGTTCGGCGACGGGAGAGCTGGTGAGCAGCAACAGGATCGCCGTGGTCTGGGCAGTGGTGAAGTGACGGGACGCGGCGGGCACGTCGTCGAGGGCGTGGACCGCCTCGCCTACTCGCCCGGCCACGGCCAGCTGCCTGGCCAGGCCGAAGGCCGCGCTCACCACCGCCCGGTCGGTGCGCCAGACGGTGTCGTAATAGCGTTCGGCGAAGCTTCGCCACTGCTCGGGCGCGTCGGAATCCCAATGTTGCAGAATGAGTTCCGCCGTGGCGGCCAACGCCAGCTTCGGCGCGATCTCGCCCGGCAGCACCCGCAGTACCGCCTCGAACGACGCGAAGGCGGCCTCGTAGTCGAGTTCGAGCAGATATGCCTGACCGGTGAACCAGTCGGTGCGCCAATCGGATTCGTTGGGCACCCGATCGAGCAGGTGCAACACCGCCGCCGACTCACCCAGTTCCAGCCGCGCTCGCGCCTCGGCGAAGAGCAATTCGCCCGCCAGGGTGTCGGGTGCGTTGTCGGGATCGGCTTCGGCCCGCTCGCGGGAGTCGTGCAGCGCCTCGAGTACCCGCTCGGGCTCGGGGTTGGCGGTGGCGGCCAGCAGCGGCGCCGACGGATCGGCGGGGTCGATCAGCGGAATCGGCAGTGCGGCCACCACATCGCCGGAATCGAGCAGCGGCGAGCGACCGACACCGTCGAGATAGGCGTCGGTCTGGCTGATCAGTTCCTCGGTTCCGAAGCTGGTGCGCTGTGGACTGAACACTGTGGACAGCTGTGGATGTTCCGTGCCGGTGTCGTAGGCGAGGATCTCGCGCAACACACCGGCCAGCTGCGCCGACATCGCCCGCGCCGACGGAAAGCGCTGTGCCGGATCGAGATCGGTGGCGGTGAGCAGGAATCGGTGGAAGAACTCGTAGCGGGCCAGCAGTGGTTCGTCGGCGGGATCGGGGATGCCGTCGAGGTAGCGGCCGTGTTCGCTGGGCAGCGCCAGCGTGAGCGCGGCGATCGTCCGCCCGACGGTGTAGACGTCGGAGGCGGGCGTCGGGCCGGTACGGGCGATCTCCGGCGCTTGGAAACCCTTGGTGCCATAGAGGTTTCCGTAGGCGTCGATGGTGGCGACCGCACCGAGGTCGATCAGTTTCACCTGGTCCTCGGTGACCATCACGTTGTCGGGCTTGAGGTCGTTGTAGGTGAGGCCGATCGAATGCAGATGCTCCAGCGCGGGCAGGATCTCCAGCACGTACGCGATGGCCTCGGCCAGCGGCATCTGCTCGCCGCGGGGCCGGGCGTCGAGAATGTCGCGCAGCGAATGTCCGCCCACGTACTCCATCACGATGTAGCCGATGGACCCGTCACCCGCGGTGTGCTCGACGAAGTTGTGGATCTTGACGATGCTCGGGTGCGCCACCTCGGCCAGGAACTGGCGCTCGGCCACCGCCACGGCCTGCGCTTCGGCGTCACCCGCGTGCAGCAGGCCCTTGAGTACCACCCATCGATCGCTCACATTGCGGTCGATGGCCAGATAGATCCAGCCGAGACCGCCGTGCGCGATGCACCCCTGGATCTCGTACTGCCCGGCGACCATATCGCCCTCGTGCAGCGACGGCCGGAAATCGTAAGCGGCTCCGCAGGTTTCGCATTCGCCGCTGGTCGAGGCGGCGCGCGCGGGCGTCGACCGCCCGACCGGATTGCCGCAGCGCCAACAGAACCGCCGGCCTTCCGAGACCATCGGATCGGCCAGCACGGCATCACGCGGGTCGGCCGGGGTGACTGTCGGAATCGGCACCAGCCCGGCGCCGAGCCGTCGCGTCGGCCGCGACCGCGCGGTCCGCACACTGCGCCCCGACCGCGCGGTACTCACGCCGGTCTGTGGCGCGGACGGCCAGGATTCGGACGTCGCTCGTGCGCCGGGCTGCTCGGCGCGCTGGGCTGCCTCGGTCGCCGCATGGGGTTCGCTCGCCGGAACCCGCTGTGCCGCTTCGGTCGCCGCGTAGGGTGCGGTTTCGGCAGGGCGATGTGCCATTTCGGTTGCCGCGTAGGGCGCGGTCTCGCGGGTGCGCTGTGCGGGCTCGGCCGCCGCGTTCGGCGTGGCCTCGGGAGCGCGTTGCGTCGCTTCGGTCGGGATGTACCCGGCGGATTCGTGTGCCGTCGGCGCGGGTCGGCTCGCCCGCTGCGTAGCGAGGCTGTCCTGCGCAGGCGGCGAGGTACCCGAGTCGGCCGGGGGGACATCGCCCGATCGCTGGACGGCGCCGGACTCCTCGGCGCGCCGGGTGGCGTCGGTCGACGGGGTCTGGTCGCGGCTGCTCGCTTGCTTCCTGGCGAACTCCGCGGCCGCCTCGGCGGTGAGTTTGGGCAGTGGCCGCGTCTCGTCGTCGCCGGGCAGCGTCCAGCCGCCGGGCAGCGTGCCCGGACGGTGGCGCTGGGTCAGCTGGGTCGGCTCGCGCCGTTCCTGGTCATCCGGCGCAGTGGCAGGGGGTGTCGATTGCCCTGTTTCATCATCGGTCGGGTTCGTGCTCATGGCCGTCAGTCCTGGTACTTCGGTGCGGGCGGGCTCGGTGTCTCGCCGAGCGTCGCGAGCCAGCGGCGGTGGATGCGGGTCCAGGTGCCGTCGTTGCGGATACGGTCCAGCGTGGAGTTGACGAAACGCACCAGGTCGTCGTCGCCCTTGGGGATCCCGATGCCGTACGGCTCGGCGCTGATACTCCCGCCCACCACTTCGGTGTAGGGGTCCTGCGCGGCCAGGCCCGCCAGGATCGAGTCGTCGGTGCTCACGGCGTCGACCTGGCGTTGTTGCAGCACCACCAGGCAGTCGGCCCAGGTCGGCACCGTCAGGATCGTGGCGGCCGGTTGGTCGCGGCGGATGTGATCGAGCGAGGTGGTGCCCCGCACGACGCACACCCGCTTGCCCGCCAGATCGGCCAGACCGTCGATGCCGGAACCCTTCACCGCGAGCACCCGCTGATCGGCCCGCAGGTACACCGTCGAGAACGCCACCCGCTGACGTCGCTCGCAGGTGATCGTCATCGTCTTCGCGATCAGGTCGACCGTGTGATCCTGCAGTGCCCGCTCGCGCTCTTCCGAAGCGAGACTGCGGTATTCGATCAGATCAGGATTGCCGAGCAGGTCACGGGCGATCTCGCGGGCGATGTCGGCGTCGAACCCGACGATGCGACCGGTGAGGGGATCGCGGAAGCTGAACAGATTGCTGCCCGTGTCGAGGCCGACAACGAGCCTGCCGCGCGCGCGAATGGCATCGATCGTCGGGCCGGTGGCGGTGCTCGGTCGCAGACTCGCGGTCGGATCGCCGCACTGTTCGCCGCCGGTGGGCGGCACCGGGGTGTCGGTGCCGATCGGAATGGCCTTGGCGGGCAACGGCGGTTCGGAATAGACACCCCGCTCGGCGGGCGTCGGGGTGCCCTCGGAACAGCCTGCGAGCAGTCCGGCCAGCATCAGCGCCGCGAGAACACGGCCGCGCCTCACCGGTACTCCCGCAGCCGCGGCCACAAACCGAGCGCGACGCATGCCGCCGCCACGATTCCGAGCACGAACGCGCCGGGGGCGAGGAAGGACAGCACCTCGATCGCTTGCGAGACCTTGGCGCGCAAGGTGTCTCGCGTCACCGCGCCTGCCTTGTCCAGCGCCCGGTCGAGTGCGTCGACCTGGGCGGCCGAATCGGCGGCGCTCGGACCGGTCGCGACGGTGGCCGCGCCCACGAAATCGCCCCGCTCCAGCGTGTCGTTCATCCGCTGATGGGCCGACTGCCAGCGGGTGAGCGCGGCGCGCGCGTGCGCCACCTCGTCGCGGGCGGGCGCGTCCTCGGGGTAACCGGCGAGCAGCTCGATGAGCCGGGTGGCGTTCGTATCGAAGGTGCGGTCGTAGTCGCCGGTCGCGTCGCGGCGGACCAGCTTCACCATTTCCGCTGATCTGGCTTGCTGCACCAGGATTCGGCTCTCGGCCAATCGCGCCGACGGCACCGCGCCCTCGTCCCGGCAGCGGATCATCGCCACCGCGGAGAGCGAACCGGCCGCCACCGTCCAGATCAGGGTCAGCGCCAGCGCGCCGGTGCCGACCAGCAGGCCCATATTGAAGAACCGGCGCGAGCGCCGCGCCAGCTCGACCTGCACCCAGATCAGCGCGCCGAGCGCCACCACCAGCAGCGCGATCGCCGTCCACGGCGGCTGCACGTGCCGGTACTGCGCGGCGGTGACCGCGTCGAAGCGGTGATCCTCCAGCTCCTCGGCCATCGGCAGCAGCCCGGTCTGCATCTGATGCGATGCCTCGCTCAGATAGGCCGCGCCGACGGGATAGCCGTTGCGATTGTTCACCCGCGCGGTCTCGATCAGCCCGCTGTAGACGGGCAGCCCGGTCGCGATGCCGGTGCGTAGGCGGCGGTCGGCGCCCGACGGATCGGCCGCTTCTTCGTCGGAGACGTGCCCGGCCTGTGTCACCAGTTCGGCGGCGGCCTCACCGATGGCCTGCGTATAGCGGTCGCGCACCGCTTGGGGTTCGAGTCCGCCCGCGATGAACGCGGTGCCGGCGGCGGCGTCGGCGATCGACAGCGAGGTGTAGAGGTGGTTGGCCGAATGCGCGTCGGGTTCGGTGTCGTCGAGCATGACGCCGAGAGCTTGCTGACGCTCGCTCACGGTCGTCGAAGTCACCGCGCCCGCGGTGACGCACAGCACCATCAGGACCAGTCCGGCGGCAACGAGCCGCCCCGGCGAGGAGTGCGCGAAGCGGCGCAACCGGGCGGGTTGGAACTGCGCGCGCAACGCTCTGACGTCGGGCGCGGGCGGCCGGTCGACCGGCGCGGCCGGTCGGCGCAGCGGCGCCCAGCGCGGTGTCACCGGTGCCGCGCCGACCGTCTCGGGGTGCTTCGCACCCGTCTCGGCCTGCGATGACGGGCGAACACGGACGGCCGCCACCTCCGTCGAGGCATTGCGATTCCCCGGTTCGACCATCGTTCACCTCCCGGCGCTGTTCGTGCACACCTACCTGTGCGGAGTTTATTGTGGGCCTACGGGTAGCGCAGCCCCTCACACACCCCCGCAGCGGTTGCTGTTCGGCTGCTCGGAGGAAAGAGTATGGGATGCGCGGCGACGGAGACGGCTGGTTCAAGAGCCCCGATGGGGTCAAGCACTGGGGCAAATTCGGTGCGGCGGGACTACTGCTGCGCGCGCCGTTGCCCGGTGGCGGGTCCGCGGTGCTGCTGCAGCACCGGGCGCCGTGGAGTCATCAGGGCGGGACCTGGGCGCTGCCCGGTGGGGCGCGTGACTCGCACGAGTCACCCGAGCACGCGGCGGTCAGGGAGGCCGAGGAGGAAGCGGGCATCACCGCCGCCGACCTCAGGGTCAGGGCCGAGCGCCTGACCATGACCGCCCCGAGCGGCTGGACCTACATCACCGTCATCGCCGACGCCGACAAGCCGCTGCCCACGGTCGCCAACAAGGAGAGCGCCGAGCTGGCCTGGGTCCCCGAGGACGAGGTCGCCGACCTGCCGTTGCACCCCGGCTTCGCCGCCGCCTGGATCGAACTGCGCGCGGTGCCGTTGCGCGTGCGCCTGGACGCCGACGCCGAACTCGCGCAAGCGCTACCCCGCACAGTCGAACTGCCCGACCAGGGTTTCTTCTGGTTGCACGCGCGGGTCGAGGGCCCCGGCGTCGAAGTCGTCGTCGATGGCGAGCCCACCGAAGGCCCGGTCCTCACCAGGGCGGACGTCCTCGCCTGAATCCGGCACCTCGCCGGACTGTGCGCACATCGGACCCGACCGCCGTGCCATGGTCGGTGCCGTCGCGGCGCTCAGTCGGTGGCGAGTAGCGCTTGCTTCAGTTCGCGAGCCGCGGCTTCCGGATCGGAGGCTTCGGTGATCGCCCGGACGACGACCACGCGGCGGGCGCCTGCGGCCAGCACCTCCGGGAGTCGCTGCGCGTCGACGCCGCCGATGGCGAACCAGGGGAGCGTGGGATGGGACTCCGCGGTCGAGCGGACGAAGTCGACGCCCGCGGCCTGGCGGCCCGGTTTGGTCGGGGTGGTCCAGATCGGGCCGGTGCAGAAGTAGTCGAGGTGGCCGTCGATCGCGGCCAGGCTCGCCTGGTTGCGGTTGTGGGTGGAGCGCCCGATCACCACCTCGGGGCCGACGACGCGGCGCGCGTAGGACGGCGGCAGGTCACCCTGGCCGAGGTGCAGCACATCGGCGCCCGCGGCCAGCGCGATATCAGCGCGATCGTTCACCGCGAGCAAAGCGCCGTGGCGACGGGTCGCGGCCTTGATCTCGGCGAGCGCCCCGAGCTCGGCCTTCGCCTCGAGCGGCCCGAATTCGGCCTCGCCCGGCGAGCCCTTGTCCCTGAGCTGCACGATGTCGACTCCGCCCGCCAGCGCCGCATCGACGAATCGGGCCAGATCGCCTTTTTCCCGCCGCGCATCGGTGCACAGATACAGCAGTGCACTCGACAGGCGCTCCCGTGGCGGGACGGAACGGTTCGACAGGGAGGGCTGCACGTTCACGACGGTAGTCGCGCTACCGTTGGAGTGCGAACGCCGTGGCGGTCGGTAGGCGAAAAAGACAGGTGGAACGTGATGCGAACTCTGGCGGTCGTTGGCGGCGGCGCCGTCGGACTTGCCGTCGCGTGGCGGGCCGCCGAGGCAGGCTGGACGGTCACTGTCTACGACCCCGAACCCGCGCGCGGCGCCTCCTTCGTGGCCGGTGGAATGCTCGCTCCGCTGTCGGAAGGCTGGCCGGGGGAGGACCGGGTGCTCGCCTTCGGCGCGGCGGCCCTGGCGCAGTGGCCCGCGTTCGCTGAACGGCTCCGTGCGGTCTCGGGCGAATCGATGTTCGTGGCCGAGGAGACGCTCACCGTCGCTCTCGACAGTGCCGATGTCACGGACCTGCGCACTGTCTCGGACTGGCTGGCCGGTTTCGGTCACGATCTGCGGGTGCTCGATCGTGCGGGAGTCCGCGCACTGGAACCCGCGCTCGCGCGCACCGTCCGCGCCGGCCTGCACGCGAAAACCGAACCCGCCATCGACAATCGACGTGTACTGCGTGCGCTCCGATCCGCCTGTGCCGAAGCCGGTGCCGAGATCCGTGCCGAAGCGGTTGCCGCGCTGGATGATCTACCGCACGACCGGATAGTGCTCGCGGCGGGCGCCCGCTCCGCCGAGCTCTGGCCCGGCCTACCGGTGCGCCCGGTGAAGGGCGAAATCCTCCGGTTGCGCCGCAGGCCCGGCGTCAGCCCGCCACCGACCAGGGTGATCCGCGCCCGAGTCCACGGCCGGCAGGTCTACCTGGTTCCCCGGGAAGACGGAATCGTGGTCGGTGCAACACAATACGAGGCGGGCTTCGACACCACCGTCACCGTCGGCGGTGTCCGTGACCTGATCGCCGACGCCGAAACCATCCTGCCCGGCATCGCCGAATACGAACTGGCCGAAGCGAACGCGGGCTCGCGGCCGGGAACCCCCGACAACCTGCCGTTGCTCGGCCACCTCGACGACCGTGTCATCGCCGCCACCGGTCACGGCCGCAACGGCATGCTCACCCTCGCGCTCACCGCGGCGGTCGTGCCCGCACTGCTCGGCGGCGAGACCCCCGCGGTCGTCGAAGCCGCAGCACCCCAACGTTTTCCGGCATCGCAGATGCCATCTCTGTCGCAAGGAGGAGTTCGATGACCTCGACCATCCCGATCGGCGTCACCGTCAACGGTGTCGACCACGAGTTCCCCGAGCCGCTCAGCGTCCGCGAACTGCTGGCAAAGCTCGAATTGCCCTGCCAAGGTGTGGCATTGGCGGTCGACGGCGCGGTCTTCTCGAAGTCGCGCTGGGACGAGCCGGTCGGCCGCGGCTGGACCATCGAGGTGCTCACGGCGGTGCAGGGTGGCTGAGTCGCCGTTGCGGATCGCCGACAAGGAGTTCGGCTCCCGCCTGATCATGGGTACCGGGGGCGCCGAAAACCTGGCCGTCCTCGAACAGGCACTGATCGCCTCGGGCACCGAACTCACCACCGTCGCCATGCGCCGGGTCGACGCCGCGGGCGGCACCGGCGTGCTCGATCTGCTCAAGCGTCTCGACATCACCCTGCTGCCCAACACCGCGGGCTGTCGCACGGCCGCCGAAGCCGTACTCACCGCTCAGCTGGCCCGCGAGGCCCTCGACACCAACTGGGTCAAGCTCGAGGTGGTCGCCGACGATCGCACCCTGCTGCCGGATCCGTTCGAACTCCTCGATGCCGCCGAAAAGCTCGTCGACGACGGTTTCGTGGTCCTGCCGTACACCACCGACGACCCCATCCTCGCCCGCCGCCTCGAAGAAGCGGGCTGTGCCGCCGTGATGCCCCTCGGCTCCCCGATCGGCACCGGCTTGGGCATCGGCAACCCCCACAACATCGAGATGATCGTCGCCGCCGCCGGGGTCCCGGTGATCCTCGACGCGGGCATCGGCACCGCCAGCGACGCCGCTCTCGCCATGGAACTCGGCTGCTCGGCAGTTCTGCTCGCTACCGCCGTGACCAGGGCGAAAGAGCCCGAACTCATGGCGTCGGCCATGTCGGCCGCGGTGCGTGCGGGCTATCTGGCCAGGCAGGCGGGCCGGATCCCCAAGCGTTTCTGGGCTCAGGCTTCTTCCCCAGCCGTCTAAGGGTCGCAGGTCATCCTCGAGGATGACCCGACTCGCTACTTCTCGGCGACGCGCAGCGCGGCGATTGTGAGGCAAGCTGGGGCGCATGATCGAGCTGAAGGGCCTGACGAAGCAATTCGGCCAGACCGTCGCGGTGCAGGACCTCACGTTCACCGTCCGACCAGGACTGGTGACCGGGTTCCTCGGACCCAACGGTGCCGGTAAATCGACGACCATGCGGATGATCCTCGGATTGGACAAGCCGACGGCGGGCAGTGCGCTCATCGACGGCAAGCAGTACCAGCAGCTGGAACGCCCGCTCACGCAGGTCGGCGCGCTGCTGGATGCCAAGTGGGTGCATCCGAACCGTTCGGCGCGCGCCCACCTGGAGTGGCTGGCCGCCTCCAACGACATCCCGAAGTCGCGGGTCGAAGAGGTCCTGCGCCTGGTCGGCCTGTCCGAGGTGGCGAACAAGAACGCGGGCGGATTCTCGCTCGGTATGTCCCAGCGCCTGGGCCTGGCGGGCGCGCTGCTCGGCGACCCGAAGGTGCTGCTGTTCGACGAGCCGGTCAACGGCCTCGACCCGGAGGGCATCCTGTGGATCCGCCGGTTCATGCAGCGCCTGGCCGCCGAGGGGCGCACGGTGCTCGTGTCGAGCCACCTGCTCTCGGAGATGTCGCAGACCGCCGAGCAGCTCATCGTCATCGGTCGTGGTCAGCTGATGTTCGACGGCACCACCCAGGAGTTCATCGACCGCGCCTCCGAGCAGTCGGTGCGCGTGCGCAGCCCGCAGCTGGATCAGTTGCGCAGCCTGCTCACCTCGCACGGCATGACCGTGAAGGAAGACGGCGACGCCGCGCTGATCGTCGCGGGCGTCACCTCCGACGAGGTCGGCAAGGTGGCGGGTACGAACAACGTCACGCTCTACGAGCTGGCGCCGCAGCAGGCCTCGCTCGAGGAAGCGTTCATGCGGATGACCGGCGGCGCCGTGGAGTACCACGGTGAAAGCTTCGATCAACAGGCGATGGGAGGTGCGCTCTGATGGGCGTGCTCGCAGCGGAACGAATCAAACTCACCTCCACCCGCTCGCCCTGGTGGTGCTCGGCGGTCGTGGTGGTGCTCGGCATCGGCCTCGCCGTGCTGATCGCCTTGGTCACCAACGCCGACTCCACCGGGGATTCCGGCGAGGGCCCGCCGTTGCTCACCCCGAGCGTGGCGGTGTCGGGTGTCGCCGGCTTCGGCGTCATGGTCCTGATGATCATGGCCGCGTTGACGGTGACCAGCGAATATCGCTTCGGCGTCATCCGCTCCAGCTTCCTCGCGGTCCCGAACCGATCCAAGGTCGTGCTGTCGAAGACCGCGCTGGTCGGTTTCTACTCGGCCGTGCTGACCGGCGTGCTCGCGCTCATCGCGTTCATCGTGGCCAAACTGATCACCGGTGACGACGCTCCCGGTCTCGTGCTCGACGGCAACTGGCGGGCCATCTACAGCGTTCCGATCTACGCGTTCCTGTGCGTCATGCTCGCCATCGGTGTCGGTGTGCTGGTGCGCCAGTCCGCCGCGGCGATCTCGCTGATCGTGCTGTGGTCGCTGCTGCTGGAGAATCTGCTCGGCGCGTTCGGCAGCTTCGGCCGCACCGTCAAGCCGTTCCTGCCCTTCCAGAACGCGAACCGTTTCCTGAGCGTCGAGGAGTACGCAGGCGACTGGCACTGGGGTGTGTGGGGCAGCCTGATCTACTTCGCCGTGTTCGTGGCGATCGTGTTCGCCGGCGCGCTCGTGCTGGTCAACCGCCGCGACGCCTGATAAGCCAGCCCGGGCCGCCCTCGCAATCGCCCGGGCCGCGAGGGCCGCGACCTTGTCGGGAGGTCGCCCCTGCATGAGCCCCCGGCGTCCGCTGCCCGGACGCCGGGGGCACCTGTCCGCCTCCCCGCGACTTCTGGCCAGACTCAGGCGCGTTGGGCGGTGGTGACGCGGCAGACGGTTTGTAGGTGGTCGCGGTGGCCTGTACCCGGTGAGTTACCCATGTACTCACCGGGTACGTGGGAGCGATAAGTCTCGGGAGGCGGATCGGGGAGGCGGATCGGCTAACCTTTGAGCGTGAGTGAAACGCCTTCTGGCGGGGTGAATCCGCGGCGGCGCGACGCCGCGGACGTGTCCATCCCGCTGGAGCCGATCGTGAGTGAATCCGCCGAGTCCGACACCGATGCGCGCGCAGGCCGTAAGCGGGTCCAGATCTCGTCGAAACTACAGGCCGCCAACCGCAGAGCCGACGTGATCGGCGCCCTGCGCAGGGCGCGTCAGCAGCTGCCCGGCGACCCCGCGTTCGGTGACCCGCTGTCGGTGACAGGTCCCGGTGGAGCGCGCGCGGTGGCTCGGGCGGCGGACAAGATCGCCGGGGGCGCCCCGACCGCGGCCAGGGAAATCGGTTTCGGTGCCCTGCAGGTGTGGCAGGCGGGGTTGGAGCGGATCGGCCGTGGGCGCGGCACCGAGGAGGTGACCATCGTGTTCACCGACCTGGTCGGGTTCTCGAGCTGGTCGCTGTCGGTGGGCGACGAGGGCACGCTGGAACTGCTGCGCAAGGTCGCCAGGGCCATCGAGCCGCCGATCGTCGAACGTGGCGGTCAGGTGGTCAAGCGGATGGGTGACGGACTGATGGCGGTGTTCTCCTCGCCCGATCGTGCCGTGCGCGCCGCGCTGGCGGCCCGCCGCAATCTCGCGGGGGTCGAGATCAACGGCTACACCCCGCGCATGCGGGTCGGCCTGCACACCGGCTCGCCCCGGGAGATCGGCGGCGACTGGCTCGGCGTCGACGTCAATATCGCCGCCAGGATGATGGAGGCGGGCGGCAACGGCAACACGATGCTGTCGAGCACCACCCTGGCCGCGCTGCGTCCGGAAACCCTCGATGAGCTGGGCGTGATCGCCAAGCCCTACAAGCGGAATTTCTGGGCCGCGCCCCTGAACGGCGTCCCCGAGGACGTCAGGATCTTCAAACTACACACGGCGGGCTGAGCGCTTTTCCAGCCGATCCTGTTCCTTCCAGTACTCGCGGAAGGCCTGCTGGGTGGGTGTCGGCTTGTCGGTGAGCGCCTGCCAGTTCGTGGAACGGACGAAGTCGATCGTGAGCAGCACCGGCAGGATGAACGCGTGGAAGAAGATCAGATACTCGCCGCCGTCGAACACGAACCACAGGTACCCGGCGTAGCCGAGGAACGCGACGCCGAACACCGCGTTGAGCCCACGTGAGAGCTGGCTGCGGCCGTTGTCGATGTTGGCCATGACGATCATCGCGAGGCCGCTGACTGCGAGCAGGCCGACATACCAAGTGAACATGTCGGCAAGCCAACAGCCCCCGCCTTGCCCTGATCTTGCGAAAGCCTTGCTATTCCAGCCAGAGCGCGGCGCCGAGGCCGGCGAGGACAGCGGCGACGATCAAACCGATCGCCACCGGGCGGTTGTTCTTCCAGGTCGTGTACGCGCCGCCGAGCAGGAATCCGGCGAGGGCGAAGAGGAGGACGGACAGCATGTCCTCCATCTTGCCTGGTCGATTGCACGGAATTAACAAGCACGCGTGCTTGCTTTTTTTCTGAACCGCTGCGATCCTGGGTGCCATGAGTGCTCTCTCCGCTGACCCGGACCTGATCCGGATCGGGAATTGTTCCGGGTTCTACGGTGACCGGCTCAGCGCTATGCGCGAGATGCTGGAAGGCGGTCAGCTCGACGTGCTGACCGGCGACTACCTCGCCGAACTCACCATGCTGATCCTGGGCCGCGACCGGATGAAGGATCCGAGCCTCGGCTACGCCAAGACCTTCGTCAAGCAGATCAAGGACTGCCTCGGGCTCGCGCTCGAGAAGAACGTCCAGATCGTCACCAATGCCGGCGGGCTGAATCCGGCCGGACTGGCCGAGCAGTTGCGCAAGGTCGCCGCCGAGCTCGGGCTCGATGCCAAGATCGCGCACGTCGAAGGCGATGACCTGGTGGCGCGCGCCGCCGAGCTCGACCTCGGTCAGCCGCTCACCGCGAACGCCTATCTCGGCGCGTGGGGGATCGTCGAGTGCCTGAACTCCGGCGCCGACATCGTCGTCACCGGCCGGGTCACCGACGCCTCCGTGATCGTGGGTCCCGCGGCGGCCCACTTCGGTTGGGGCCGTAACGATTACGACGCGCTCGCCGGTGCGGTGGTCGCGGGCCACGTGATCGAGTGCAGCACCCAGGCCACCGGCGGCAACTTCGCCTTCTTCACCGAACTCGGTGACATCGGCCGCCCCGGGTTCCCGATCGCCGAGATCCGTCGCGACGGATCCTGCGTGATCACCAAGCACGACGGCACCGGCGGCGCGGTCACCGTCGACACCGTCGAAGCCCAGCTCATGTACGAGATCCAGAGCGCGCGCTACGCCGGACCCGACGTGACCACCCGCCTGGACAGCATCGTGCTGAGCCAGGAGGGCAAGGACCGGGTACTGATCAGCGGCGTCACCGGTGAGGCCCCGCCGCCGCAGCTCAAGGTCTCGCTGAACACCCTCGGCGGCTTCCGCAACGAGATGTCGTTCATCCTCACCGGACTCGATATCGAGGCCAAAGCCGAACTGGCACAACGACAGCTGGAATCGTGGTTGCCGGACAAGCCCGCCGAGCTCACCTGGACACTGGCCCGTCTCGACCGCCCCGACGCCGAGACCGAAGAGCAGGCCAGCGCGCTACTGCGCTGCGTGGTGCGCGATCCCGATCCGAACAAGGTCGGCCGCGGGTTCTCCAGTGTCGCCGTGGAATTGGCGCTGGCCAGCTACCCGGGCGCCAGCTTCACCGCACTGCCCGGAAACGGCTCGCCCTACGGCGTCTTCACTCCCGGCTTCGTCGACGCGCACGAGGTACCGCACGTCGCCGTACTGGCCGACGGCACCCGGATCGACATCACTCCCGCCACGGACACCGTTGTGCTCGAACCTGTTTCCGAGCCCGAGCTGCCCGCCCCGCTGCCTCCCACCGAGACCGGCCGCGTCCCGCTCGGCACGATCGCGCTCGCCCGCAGCGGCGACAAGGGCGGTGACGCCAATATCGGCGTGTGGGTGCGCACCGACGACCAGTGGCGCTGGCTCGTGCACACCCTCACCGTCGAAAAGCTGCGAGAACTACTCCCCGAGACGGCCGACCTGACCGTCACCCGCCACGTGCTGCCCAATCTGCGCGCGGTCAACTTCATCATTTCCGGGCTGTTGGGCAAGGGCGTCGCCTATCAGGCGCGTTTCGACCCGCAGGCCAAGGGGCTCGGCGAATGGCTGCGCTCCCGCCACCTCGATATGCCGACGGAGCTGTTCGCATGACATCAGTTTGGGAAACGCCGGAGCGAAAAGAGCTGCGCGCCACCGTGCGCGGGTTCGTCGAGCGGGAAATCCTGCCCGACCTCGATGCCTGGGAGCGGGCCGGCGAACTGCCGCGTGAGCTGCACAAGAAGGCGGGCGAACTCGGCCTGCTCGGCATCGAGTACCCGGAATCGGCGGGCGGTGAGGGCGGCAACGCCATCGACTCGGTGATCGTGGGCGAGGAGATCCATGTCGCCGGTGCGTCCGGCGGGCTGTGGGCCTCATTGCTGACCTGTGGAATCGCGTTGCCGCACATGATCGCCTCGGGCAACCAGGCCCAGATCGACCAGTGGGCCAAGCCGACGCTGGCCGGTGACCTGATCGGTTCGCTGGCCATCACCGAACCCGGCGGCGGTTCCGATGTCGGCCACCTCACCACCACCGCCGTGCGTGACGGTGAGGACTTCGTCATCAACGGCGCCAAGACGTTCATCACCTCGGGCTGTCGGGCCGACTTCGTCGTCACCGCGGTGCGCACGGGCGGCCCTGGCGCGGCCGGTGTTTCGCTGATCCTGGTGCCGAAGGGCACGCCGGGCTTCACCGTCAGCCGCAAGCTGGAGAAGATGGGTTGGCTGGCCTCGGATACCGCCGAGCTGTCGTACGTCGACGTGCGGGTGCCCGCCTCGAACCTGGTCGGCGCCGAGAACAGCGGCTTCGCGCAGATCGCCGCCGCGTTCGTCAGCGAGCGGGTGGGCCTCGCGGTGCAGGCGTATTCGCTGGCCCAGCGCGCGCTCGATCTCACCGTGCAGTGGTGCCGCGATCGCGAGACCTTCGGTCGCCCGCTGATCAGCCGCCAGAAAGTACAGATGACGCTCACCGATATGGCGCAGCGCGTGGATATCTCACGTACCTACACCCGGGCGCTGGTCGAGCGCTACGTCGCCGGCGACGAGAACCTGATCGCTCAGGTGTGCTTCGCCAAGAACAACGCCGTCGAGACCGCCGAATGGGTGGCCAACCAGGCCGTGCAGTTGCACGGCGGGATGGGCTACATGCGCGAGGCCGAGGTCGAACGCATCTACCGCGATGTGCGCATCATCGGCATCGGCGGCGGCACCAACGAGATCCTGACCATGCTGGCGTCGAAAGTATTGGGGTACCAGTCGTGACGACCTTCCGTTCCCTCATCGACACCGCCTCGCCCGAGTACACCGCGGCCGCCGAGGCGATGTCCACCAAGCTCACCGAGGTCGAGGCGGAGTTCGCCAAGGCCATCGCCGGTGGCGGCCCCGAGAAGGTGGCCCGCCACCACAAGCGGGGCAAGCTGACCGCCCGTGAGCGCATCGAACTGCTGCTCGACGAGGACTCGCCGTTCCTCGAGCTGTGCCCGCTCGCCGCGTGGGGCAGCGACTTCCACGTCGGCGCGTCGACGATCGCCGGTATCGGTCTCGTCGAGGGTGTCGAGTGCATGATCGTGGCGCCCGACCCGACGGTGCGCGGCGGGACGTCGAACCCGTGGACGCTGCGTAAGACACTGCGCATCAACGACATCGTCCGGGAGAATCGTCTGCCGGTGATCTCGCTGGTCGAGTCCGGTGGTGCGGACCTGCCGACGCAGAAGGAAGTGTTCATCCCGGGTGGCGCGATGTTCCGCGACCTCACCCAGGCTTCGGCGGCCGGGATCCCCACCATCTCCTTGGTTTTCGGCAACTCCACCGCCGGTGGCGCCTATATCCCCGGCATGTCCGACTACGTGGTGATGGTCAAGGAAGCCGCGAAGGTCTTCCTCGCGGGCCCGCCGCTGGTGAAGATGGCCACCGGTGAGGACTCCGACGACGAGACCCTCGGCGGCGCCGAGATGCACGCCCGCACCTCGGGTCTGGCCGACTACATGGCCGCCGACGAGCAGGACGCGATCCGCCTCGGCCGCAATATCGTTCGTCGCCTGAACTGGAAGAAGCAGGGGCCGGAGCCGCGCGCGGAGGTGATCTCGCCGATCTACGATCCCGAGGAACTGCTCGGCATCGTGCCCTCGGATCTGAAGATCCCGTTCGATCCCCGCGAGGTCATCGCCCGGGTGGTCGACGGGTCCGACTTCGACGAGTTCAAGCCGCTCTACGGTTCGAGCCTGGTCACCGGTTGGGCCGAGATCAACGGTTACCCGATCGGCATCCTCGCCAACGCGCGTGGCGTGCTGTTCTCCGAGGAATCGCAGAAGGCCACCCAGTTCATCCAGCTGGCGAACAAGAAGAACACGCCACTGTTGTTCCTGCACAACACCACCGGCTACATGGTCGGCAAGGAGTACGAGCACGGCGGCATCATCAAGCACGGCGCGATGATGATCAACGCGGTCGCCAACTCCACGGTGCCGCACATCTCGCTGCTGGTCGGCGCCTCCTACGGCGCCGGGCACTACGGCATGTGCGGGCGCGCGTTCAATCCGCGTTTCCTGTTCGCCTGGCCGAGCGCGAAGTCCGCCGTCATGGGCGGGGCGCAGCTGGGCGGCGTGCTCACCATCGTGCAGCGCGGCGCGGCCGAGTCCAAGGGCCTGCCGTTCGACGAGGAGGCCGCCGCCGGTCTCGCCGCGATGGTCGAGGCGCAGATCGAGGCCGAGGCCATGCCGATGTTCCTGTCGGGCAGGCTTTTCGACGACGGCATCATCGACCCCCGCGATACCCGCACCGTGCTGGGAATGGCTCTGTCGGCCATTCACACAGCCCCGATCAAGGGCGCCGAGGGCTTCGGCGTCTTCCGAATGTGAGGCGCGACAACATGGCCATTACGAATGTCCTCGTTGCCAATCGTGGTGAGATCGCGCGCCGCGTGTTCGCCACCTGCCGTCGGATGGGCATCGGTACCACCGCGGTCTACTCCGACGCTGACGCCGCGTCGCCGCATGTCGCCGAGGCCGACGCTGCCATCCGGCTGCCCGGCAACACTCCCGCCGAGACCTATCTGCGTGGCGAGCTGATCATCGAGGCCGCGCTGTCGGCCGGTGCCGACGCGATCCATCCCGGCTACGGATTCCTCTCCGAGAACGCCGAATTCGCGCGGTCCGTACTCGACGCGGGTCTGGTCTGGATCGGCCCGCCCGTCGCGGCCATCGAGCAGATGGGCTCCAAGGTCGAGTCCAAGAAGATGATGGACGCCGCCGGTGTTCCCGTCCTCGCCGAGCTCGATCCGGCCGAGGTCACCGACGCGCACCTGCCCGTGTTGATCAAGGCGTCCGCCGGTGGTGGCGGACGCGGTATGCGCGTGGTGCGCGGGCTGGGCGAACTGCAGGATCAGATCGCCGGTGCCCGGCGCGAGGCCGAGTCGGCCTTCGGTGACGCGACGGTGTTCTGCGAGCGCTACCTCGAGACCGGCCGGCACATCGAGGTCCAGGTCATGTCGGACACTTTCGGCAAGACGTGGGCTGTCGGCGAGCGTGAGTGCTCGATCCAGCGACGTCATCAGAAGGTCGTCGAAGAAGCGCCCTCGCCGCTGGTCGAGAAGATCGACGGCATGCGTGATCGGCTGTTCGAGGCGGCGCGTCTGGCCGCCGAGGCGATCGGGTACGAAGGCGCGGGCACCGTCGAGTTCCTGGCCGACGAGAAGGGTGACTTCTTCTTCCTGGAGATGAACACCCGTCTGCAGGTGGAACATCCGGTCACCGAGCAGACCACCGGCCTGGACCTGGTCCGCCTGCAGTTGCAGGTGGCATCGGGTCTGCCGCTGCCGGTGACCCAGCCCGCCCAGCGTGGTCACTCGATCGAGGTTCGTCTCTACGCCGAGGACCCCGCGCACGACTGGCAGCCGCAGAGCGGTCCGGTGCACAAGATCGAGATCCCGTTCACCGCTGGTGAATTCACTGTTCTCGACCAGCCCGGCGTGCGCCTGGACACCGGTGTCGTCGACGACTCGGTGGTCGGCGTCCACTACGACCCGATGCTCGCCAAGGTGATCTCCTACGCCGAAACCCGCGCGGAGGCGGCACATCTGCTCGCCACCGCGCTCCAGCGCGCCAAGATCCACGGCCTGGTCACCAACCGCGACCTGCTCGTGCGCGTGCTGCGGCACCCGGCGTTCCTCGCCGGCGACACCGACACCGCCTTCTTCGCCACCCACGACCTGGCCGTGCTCTCGGCGCCGCTGGTATCGGAGGCCGACGAGGCGTTGTCTATTGCCGCTGCGGCACTTGCCGATTCGGCTGCCAATCGCGGCACCTCGCGCCTGGCCGGACTCACCCCGAGTGGCTGGCGCAACCTGTCTTCGCTGCCGCAGACCAAGTCTTACGAAAGCCGCACCTCCGGCACCCACGAGGTGCGCTACCGCTTCACCCGCACGGGTGTCGCGGTCGAGGGCCACGACGGTCTCGAGCTCATCTCGGTCGCGCCCGATCGGGTAGTCCTCGGTGTGCCGGGTGAACGTGGTTCGGTGCGTAGGCAATTCGAGATCGCCCGCTACGGCGATCACGTCGCGGTCGACTCCCCGCTCGGCCCGGTGGCCGTGCGCAGGCTGCCCCGTTTCACCGACCCTTCGGAGCAGGTGGCCGCCGGTTCGCTGCTCGCGCCGATGCCCGGCAGCGTGATCCGCCTCGGTGCCGCCGAAGGCGACCACGTCAAGCAGGGGCAGCCCATCCTGTGGCTGGAGGCGATGAAGATGGAACACACCATCGCGGCCCCGGCGACCGGCATTCTCAGTGCACTCAACGTGACCGTCGGCCAGCAGGTCGAGGTCGGAACCGTCCTCGCCGTCGTCGAGGAAGAAGAGCAGGAGCAGGCATGAGCTTCATCGAAACCGAAGAGCAGAAGGCGCTGCGCGCGGCGGTCGCCTCGCTGGCGAGCAAGTACAACTACCGCGACTACGTGCTGCCGCTCTCGCGCAAGAACGAGCCGCTCACCGAACTGTGGGACGAGGCGGGCAAGCTCGGCTTCCTCGGCGTGAACCTGCCGGAGGAGTACGGCGGCGGTGGCGCGGGCATGTACGAGCTGGCGCTGGTGCAGGAGGAGCTGGCGGCGCAGGGCGCCGGGCTGCTGCTGATGGTCGTCTCGCCTGCCATCTGCGGCACCATCATCACCAAGTACGGCACCGAGGCGCAGAAGCAGACCTGGCTGACCAAGCTGGCCGACGGCTCGTCGAAGATGGTCTTCGCGATCACCGAACCCGACGCCGGCTCCAACTCGCACCAGATCACCACCACCGCCCGCCGCGACGGCGGCGACTGGATCCTCAACGGCCGCAAGATCTTCATCTCCGGTGTCGATCAGGCCGAGGCCATCCTGGTGGTCTCGCGTACCGAGGACCACAAGACCGGCAAGCTCAAGCCCGCGCTGTTCATCGTGCCGGTGGACGCGCCCGGCCTGGTGAAGAACGTCCAGGAGATGGACGTGATCGAGCCGGACAACCAGTTCACGCTGTTCTTCGACGACGTGCGCCTGCCCGCCGACGCCCTCGTCGGCTCAGAGGACGCGGCCATCGCCCAGCTGTTCGCCGGACTGAATCCCGAGCGCATCATGGGCGCGGCCATGGCGGTCGGCCTCGGCCGCTACGCCATCGACCGGGCTGTGGAGTATGCCAAGGAACGCACGGTCTGGAAGACGGCGATCGGTGCGCACCAGGGTATTTCGCATCCGCTGGCCCAGGTGAAGATCGAGCTGGAACTGGCCAAGCTGATGATGCAGAAGGCCGCGACGCTCTACGACACCGGCGACGAGTTCGGCGCCGCCGAGGCTGCCAACATGGCCAAGTACGCGGCCGCGGAAGCCAGTATCAAAGCATTGGACCAGTCGATTCAGACCCACGGCGGTTCGGGCCTGACCCGTGAGGTCGGGCTGGCGGCCATGCTGCAGGCCGCGCGTATCTCGCGCATCGCGCCGGTCAGCCGCGAGATGATCCTGAACTTCGTCGCCCAGCATTCGCTCGGCCTGCCGCGCTCGTACTAGGCACAACGGTGGTCGCCCCGGCAGGTGGGGCGACCACCCCTACCGGATGAACAGGAGTCCCGATGAGTGACGCGACGGAAGCACCGTTCGTCCGCTACGAGGTCGTCGACGGGTTCGCCACGCTGACCTTCGATTCCCCGCACAACCGTAATGCGCTCTCGTCCAAGCTCGTTCGCGAGCTGCTCGCCGGATTCGACGCCGCGGCCACCGATCCCGCCGTGCGCGGCATCGTGCTCGCCCACACCGGCGACACCTTCTGCGCGGGCGCCGACCTCAAGGAGGCGAGCACCGCCGACCCCGCGGTGGCCGCCGACGAACGCACCCGCGTGATGATCGACGTGCTGCGCGGCATCCTCGCCTCGCCCAAGCCGGTGATCGCGCAGATCGACGGCAATGTCCGGGCCGGCGGCATGGGCATCATCGGGGCCTGCGATCTCGTGGTCGCGGGGCCGGGCAGTAGTTTCGCGCTCACCGAGGTGCGCATCGGGATGGCGCCGTTCATGATCTCGCTCACGCTGGTGCCGCGGCTGGACCAGCGGGCCGCGAGCCGCTACTTCCTGACCGGCGAGAAGTTCGACGCCGCGACCGCGCAGGAGATCGGCCTGGTCACCGTGGCCGCGCAGGACGCCGCCGCCGAGGTGAAACGCCTGAGTGGCGAGCTGCGCAAGGGGTCGCCGCAGGGTCTGGCCGAGTCCAAGAAGCTGGTCAACGCGGCCGTGCTGGCCACATTCGACGCCGAGGCCGAAGCACTGGCCAAGCGCTCGGCGAGCTTCTTCGGCACCCCCGAGGTGATCGAGGGCATGACGGCCTTCTTTCAGAAGCGTCCGCCCAGCTGGGCACAATAGTCCGATGGCGACACCCCACGAACCCAAGCAGGACCGCAGCCGGGCCACCCGGCAGCGGCTGCTGGAGGCGACCATCGACTGCCTGGCCGAAACCGGCTGGGCAGCCGCCACCGTGTCGGTGGTCGCCGAGCGGGCCGGGGTGTCGCGCGGCGCCGCCCAGCACCATTTCCCCACCCGCGAGGACCTGATCACCGCCGCGCTCGAGTTCATGTTCGAGTTCCGGATGGACCAGGCCAAGGCCGAAGCCGAAACGGTGAACGCGGTCGCCCAGGGTGAAGGTCGCACGCGCGCGGTCGTGTCCGCGCTCGTCGAGTCCTACACCACCCCGTTCTTCAAAGCCGCCCTCCAGGTCTGGACCCACGCCGCCGCCGACCCGGCCCTGCGCGAGCGCATCCTGCCCCTCGAGGCCCGGTTCGGCCGCATCTCGCACCGCCGCGCCATCGAAGCGCTCGGCGTCGACGACTCCGACCCGGTGACCCACCATCTCGTCCAGGCCACCCTCGACCTGGCCCGCGGCCTCGGCCTCGCCGACGTCCTCACCGACGACTCCGCCCGCCGCAAACTCATCGTCGATCAATGGGCCGCCACTCTCCACACCGCCCTGAACCTGTCCCACTGAACCCTTGTGACCTGGTTGTTCCGGGGTATATAGTTCGGCCATGGGGGAATATATATCGAGGGACTGTGCGATGACCAAACGCCTGATCGAGATCGACGACGAGCTACTCGAGTCCGCGCAGGACGCGCTCGGGACCGCCGGCGTCTCCGATACCGTTCGTGCCGCGCTGAACTCGGCCGTGGTGGCGCATGCGCGCGCGAGCGAAGTCGAATGGTTGGTCAACGGCGGCATGGCCGAAATGGCCGACAAGGATCGGCGCGACGACGTATGGCGATAACGGCGCGCTATCTCATCGACACCAGCGCGGCCGCTCGAATGCGTCATCCGGACGTGGGGGCCGCACTCGGGCCGCTGCTCGAGGCCGGGTTGATAGCCACGTGTGCACCGCTCGATTCCGAGGCGCTCTACAGCGCTCGAAGCCCGGCTGAATACGAACAGATTCGTTTTCGACGCCGCGCAGCCTATGAGTACCTGCCCACCAATGACGAACACTGGCAAAGCGCCTTCACGATTCAACGCGAACTCGCGCGGTCGGGCCGCCACCGCGCGGTCGGTATCCATGACCTGCTCGCTTCGGTGTTGGCGATAGAACACCGCCTTGTCCTGTTCCACTACGACTCCGATTTCGAAACGGTCGCATCGGTGGTGGACCTCGATCACCGCTGGGTCGCGCCTCGGGGGAGTCTCGAGACATCGTGACCAGGTGATGTCACACTCCGGTCGCCTACTTCGTCGACTCTGTGAACCCGCAAGAAGCGATGAAGGAGTGGATCATGGTGGAGCAGAAGAAGATCGCGGTGGCGGGGGCAACCGGGCGGTTGGGTCGGCACGTGGTGGATGTGCTGGTCGAGCGTGGGTATGACGTTGTCGCCTTCTCGCGCGCCGACGGTGTCGACATCGAGACCGGTGCGGGTCTCGACGACGCGTTGACCGGGGTCGACATCGTTATCGACGCGTCGAGTACGCCGTCGGCCGATCAGCAGGTGGCGACCGACTTCTTCACCGCTTCCGCGCGGAACCTGCATGCGGCGGGGGAGCGGGCCGGGGTCGAGCGGCTGGTGGTGGTGTCCATCATCGGGATCGACGGTTCGCTCGCCGGGTACAACGCCGCCAAGCTGGCCCATGAGCAGGAATTGCTCAAAGGGGCTGTGCCGGTGCAGATCCTGCGTGCGGCGCAGTTCCACGAACTTGTCGAGGTGATGGTCGGATGGGGGACACAGGACGCCGTCGCCTACGTCCCCGGCATGCGTACCCAGCTGGTCGCCGCCCGGACCGTCGCCGAGGCGCTGGTCGACCTGGTCGCGAATCCGATTGCCGCCGAAGATATTCCGTTCCCCGAGATCGCGGGTCCGCAGCCGGAGACGATGGCCACTGCCGCCGCGGCGCTGGTAGCGGCTCGTGGCGATGCCCTGCAGATCATCGAAACGTCGGACTCGGCCGACCCCGACCGCGAGCAATTCGAAAACGGCACCCTGCTGCCTTCCCCGCACGCCACCCTGGCCGGTCCGTCCTTCGCCGAGTGGATCGCAGCCACGGTTTCCGCTGCTCGCTGAGGCTGCCGAACGCGGGGTCCGAGTAGCGGCGACGGTAGGCGACACCTGGGTGGTCACACGAAGGCCGGACCCGGCGGATCGGGGTGATCCGCCGGGCCCGGCCAAGTGCCGCGACGGCTACGACTTCGGTTGGGTGAGGTCGTAGAGAGTGACCCCGTCGACTGTCGTCGCGGTGTAGTTCGCCGTCACCCAGGCGGTGATCGCCGAACTGGTCGATGCGCTGTTCCCACCGGGGCCACCGCGCCCACCGGCGACGAAGTAGTGGATCTTTCCGTCTGCCACGTACTGCTGGAACTGTTCGAGAGTGGGCGACGGGTCGCTGCCGTTGAACCCGCCGACCGGCATCACCGGCAGTTCGGTGGCGAGCTGATACCCGGCTGCGCTGTTGGAACCGACGGCCGCCGCGACCCAGGTGTAGTCGGTGCCGTTCGACTCGAGCAGCGTGACGATCTGGTCACTCGGCCGCGATCCGCCCAGCAATCCACCCGCGCCACCCATGCGCTGGTCACCGCCGTTCGTACCCTGCGCGGCACCGTCCGACGCGGCCGTGCCGTCTTGCCCTGGCGTGCCACCGTCCGACGGCATGCCGGTCGGCGCACCCGTAGCCGCACCGTCCGGGGGTGTACCGCCGGGCGCGGCACCGTCCCTGGCGGAGCCATCGGCGCCGGGCCTGCCACCGTCCCCGCCGGGACGCATACCGGGTCCACCCATTCCGTGCATTCCGCCGGAACTCGGTCCGGCGGAGGGGATCGCACCGGAATGCGCGGACGCGAGGGTGTCGACCGAGTAGGCGATCGGGCCGGCGAGGCCGATGAAGGCCGCGGCGAGCGCCACGATCACCGACTGCTTGCGGGCCAGTGGGAACACGAAGGCAACGGTGGCGATGACACCGACGACAAGGATCGCCCATCGCAACCACGGCTGGAAGGAGGCACTGCGCGACAACAACATCCACGCGGTCGCCGTGGTGAGCGCAATGGCCATCGCGCCCGCGCACCGCACCCACAGCCGATCACGCGAATCCCAGATCTGCGCGGCCCCGATCCCGGCCAGCGCCGCGACAGCGGGCGCGAGCGCCACTGTGTAGTACTGGTGGAAGATTCCCGCCATGAAGCTGAACACCAGACCGGTGACGAGAAGCCAACCGCCCCAGAGGATCAGCGCGGCCCGTCGGGGATCGGTGCGCGGCGCTCGCCCGCGCAGTGCCAGCCCGACCACGAGCGTGAGCAACGCCGCCGGAATCAACCACGCGATCTGACCGCCCTGCGCGGGTTCGAACATCCGGGTGATCCCGGTGCTTCCCCACATCCCGTTGCCGCCCGCGGGCAGTTCTCCGCCCGGTCCGACACTTCCGGTCTCGTTGCCGTTCAACCGCCCGAGCCCGTTGTATCCGAGGGTGAGCTCGATGATCGAATTGTTCTGCGACCCACCGATCCACGGCCGCGAATCCGACGGCCACAGCTCCACCGCCACTATCCACCAACCCGCGCCGGCCACCATCGCCGCACAGGCGGCGAACAACTGCGCGATCCGCTTGCCCAGCTTCGGGGGTCCGGCGATCAGATACATCAGTGCCAGCGGCGGCACCACCAACAGCACCTGCAACTGCTTGGCCAGGAACCCGAATCCGATGAACGCGCCGGTGAGCAGCAACCAGCGCCACCGGCCGTCCGCGACCGCTCGCGTCATCGCCCACGCGGCCGCGATCATCAGCAAGACGAGCAGCGCGTCGGGATTGTTGAACCGGAACATCAGCACCGCGACGGGAGTCACCGCGAGCACCGTGCCGGCGATCAACCCCGCCGCGGGGCCGAACGATCTGCGCACCGTCGCCCACAGCAGCGCGACGCTCGCGACACCGAGCAGTACCTGCGGCACCAGCATGCTCCAGCTGTTGAGCCCGAACAGCCGGACCGACAGTTCCATCACCCACAGCGAAGCGGGCGGTTTGTCGACGGTGATCGAGTTGGCGGCATCGGAGGAGCCGAAGAAGAACGCCTCCCACGATTGCGAACCTGCCTGTACCGCAGCGGCATAGAAGTCGTTGGCCCAGCCGTTGGCGCTCAGATTGATGAGATAGGCGATCAGCGTGCCGAGCAGCAACGCCGCCAATGCCGTTCGCTCCCAACGCTGTCGGGTCGGCGGTGCCTTCATGGTGTCGGCTGGTGGGGAGGGTGCGATGGTCGTGGTCATCGACGGACCCCCACCGCGTGCGGGCGCGCTGCCGAATCCGCGCTGTCCGTGGCTACGAACACCGGCGAGACGCCTGTGGTCCGATCGGCGCCCGCGTGCCGGAACACCCAGCGCAGGCCGACGAAACGAGCAAGTGTCGCAACGAGATTGGCGGTGATCAGGACAGTGAGTTCCACCGCGACGGGCGCGTCGGGAGCCCAGCGATGCAGGGCGAACAGGGACCCGCTGGTGATCGCCAGCCCGAACGCGAAGATGGCCAAGCCCTGGAACTGGTGCGACATCGCGTTGCCGCGTCCGCGCACGCCGAAGGTGAATGCCCGGTTGGCGGCCGTATTGCCCACCGCGGTGACCAGCAGCGACATCAGATTGGCGCCCTGACTGCCGACCAGCGGCTGCAACAGCAGATACAGGGCGATGTAGGCGAGGGTCGAGGTCACCCCGACGATCGCGAACCGCACCAGCTGCCCGACCATGCCGAGAGGTACTCCGGCGACCAGCGGTTCACGCCCGACCGCGGCCCGCAGCTCGTCCAGCGGGAGGGCGCCGGTGGTCAGCGCCCTGGTCAACCGCCAGATCCCGCGCAGGTCCTTGCGCGCGGTATCGACGATGTCGACCCGGCTGTCGGGATCGTCGATCCAGTCGACGGGCACCTCGTGAATCCGCAGACCCGCCCGCTCGGCCAACACCAGCAGCTCGGTATCGAAGAACCACTCGCCATCTCGAACCAGCGGCAGCAGTTCGCGCGCGACTTCGGTGCGCACGGCTTTGAATCCGCACTGCGCATCCGAAAAGCCTGCCCGCAGCGTTGTTTTCAGCAGCAGGTTGTAGCAGCGGGAGATGATCTCACGCTTGGGTCCGCGCACCACGCGAGCCGACGCGTCGAGTCTGGTGCCGATCGCGAGATCGGAATGCCCGGACACCAGCGGCGCGATCAGCGGCAGCAGTGCGTCCAGGTCGGTCGACAGGTCGACGTCCATGTACGCGACCACCGCCGCGTCCGAGGCTTCCCACGCGGTCCGCAACGCCCGTCCGCGCCCTTTGGCGTCCAGGTGCAGCACCTCGACGCCGTCGAGTTCCGCGGCCAGCAACTCCGCCACCGCGAGAGTGGCATCGGTGCTGGCATTGTCGGCGATGGTGATGCGGGCCGTGAACGGGAATCCGGCGCGCAGATAGGCATGCAACCTCCGCACGCACAGGCCGAGATCGACCTCTTCGTTGTAGACGGGTATCACTACGTCGAGCACCGGCGCGCGGCTGCTCTGCATGGCCTTCTGCTCGGCCTCGGTCTGAGTCATGACACCCAGACTCGATGGCCGCGCTGCCACCGAGCTGGGACCGAGCTGGGAGGTTGCTGGGGATCGTGGTCAGCCGCGACGCAGGCGCAGCACGCTGTCGGCGCGCTCGCCGACCACACCGTCGGGGCTGGTCGAGGGGCTGTGGACCAGCTCGGCGGTCTCGACCTGCCACGCGGGCCCGAGCTCGAGCTGCTCGAGTACCTGCTCGATGGTCGGGAACACATGAGCGTGCATCTCGCTGGAGGCCCAGCTCGGCGCCGCAGCGTGGGCGCCGATCACCAGTACGCCACCCGGCGCGACAGCGGCAGCCGCGCTGCGCAGAATCCCGGCCCGCTCGTCCGGCCGCTCCACCGGCGAGTGCAGGAACTGCGCCGACACCAAGTCGAAGGTGCCTGCCGGGAAGCTGGCCTGGAGGTCGTGGCGCTCCCACGCGATCGTCACGCCTGCCTCGGCGGCCCGGCGCGCGCCACGCTCCATCGCGGTGGCGGAGATGTCGACCGCGGTGACCTGCCAGCCGGCCTTCGCCAGCCAGATCGCATCGGCGCCCTCGCCGCAGCCCAGGTCCAGGGCCGTTCCGGGGGTCAGCTCGGAGACCTCGCGCACCAGGAGGGGGTTCGGGTTACCGGTCCAGATCTGCGCACGTTCGCGGTAGAAGTCTTCCCAGAACTCTTCGGCGTTCGCCACGGTCTCGGTCATCGATGCTCCTGGTCAGTCAGGGTGAAAGGATCGTCCGATAGTGCATCGGCGGCTCCGATGACCGCCAGAAATCTTGCTGTTTCAGCAAATGTGTTCCCGCTCTCGGTGGGGTGCGTAACCCCCGGTACGGCCCGTCCTAGTATTACTACCGTGACGCGCGGTTACCCCAAGACGGACGAGGCGCCGCGGCGTCGTGTCGACGCGCGGACCGAACGCTGGCGTGAGCATCGCGTGCAGGTGCGTATCGAATTCGTCGACGCGGCGTTCCGGGCGCTCGATCAGATCGGGCCCGATGTGAGCATGGGCGATATCGCCAAGGAGGCCGGTGCGGCCAAGCCGAAGCTGTATCGCCATTTCGAGGACAAGACCGACCTCTACAACGCGATCGTCGACCGGGTCCGCGACATGCTCTGGGAGCGCGTGCTCACCAGCGTGAATCTCACCGACGATTCGATCAGCGAACTCGTCCATACCGCGGCCACCGAATACGTGGCGGTCGTGTCGGCGCACCCGAATGTCTTCCGGTTCATGCTGCACAGCCATTTCAGCCAGCAGGCCAAGGAAACCGAACGCGCGCTGGTCGCGGCCCGCCAATCGGCGAGACGGGCGGCGGAATTCTTCGCGGGCCTGCTGCCGACGGAATCGATCGACGTGACCGGGATCGAATTGGTGAACTATTCGATTTTCGGCGCGGTCGCCTCGGCCACGGACTGGTGGCTCGGCGCGAACCAGCGCGAAGTATCGGCGATGCCGGTAGAGCGCTTCGTCGACTATCTGGCCGAGAGCATCTCGGCGCTGGCACAGGCGCACGCCCGCTTCAACGGGGTCAAGATCGACCCGTCGAAACCGTTGCACATCGCTTTCGGTCTCCACTGAAACCTCGCGCCCGACACGAACTCCGTTGTTCTCGCCGATCACGCCTTTGGGGTCGGCGGGGGTGCGATGAGTTCAGTATGAACCTGGGCACCGACAAGTTCGTGACGCCACGCTAGGCGTACCTGCGCCTTCGCTCCGCCCGTGCGCGGCTGAGGAACGCGGCGCGGCTGCGCCGATCATGCGTCGGCGTGGAGTCTCCAGAGCGGTGAGACGGGGCCGTGGCCTGCGCCGAGATCGTAGGAGGCGGCGAGGCAGCGGTAGGTCCACTCCTTGGCGAACTCCACCGCGTCGGGCACCGAGTAGCCGTTGGCGAGCGCGCTGGCGATCGCCGCGGCCAGGGTATCGCCACCGCCGTGATCGTTGCCGGTGGCGATGCGCGGCGCGCTGAACTCACGGAACGTGTCGCCGTCGTAGAGCAGGTCGGTGCTGAATTCCGAGGCGCGCAGGTGCCCGCCCTTCACGATCGCCCACTGTGCGCCCAGCGCGTGCAATGCCTCGGCGGCCTTGCGCGCGGTGGCGTCGTCGACCACCTCGATGCCGGTGATCAGGCGCACCTCGTCGAGATTGGGGGTGACGACGGTCGCCAGCGGAATCAGCGTATTGCGCACTGCCTCCAGGGCTTCCGCGTGCAGCAGTGGGTCGCCGTGCATGGAAGCCGCGACGGGATCGACCACCAGCGGGATGGTGCCCTCGCGCCCGATCCCGAGCTCGCGGCACACTTCGGCGACGGCCTCGATGATCGCGGTGGAGGCGAGCATGCCGGTCTTGGCCGCGCCGATGCCGATATCGCGAACGACCACACGCACCTGATCGGCCACGATCTGCGGCGGAATCTCGTGAAAACCGCTGACGCCGACCGTGTTCTGCACGGTCACGGCGGCCACTGCCACACACGCGTGCACCCCGCACAGCGCCATGGTGCGCGAATCGGCCTGGATGCCCGCGCCGCCACCGGAGTCGGTGCCCGCGATGGTGAGCGCGCGAACGGGGGTCTGGCCATCGGGGGTCAGCGGCAACATCTTCACGCCCCAACCCTACGACCGCACTCGCCGTCGCGAGACCCCACCTGGGCACTGCAAATGAAAACCATTATCATTAAACGGTGACCAACACCCTGACACCTCTGCCCGTCACCGTCCTGTCCGGCTTCCTCGGCGCCGGCAAGACCACGCTGCTCAATCACATCCTCGCCAACCGCGACGGCCGCCGGGTCGCGGTGATCGTCAACGACATGAGCGAGGTCAATATCGACGCGGCGCTGGTCGCGGGCCAGGGGCACCTGGATCGCACCGAGGAGAAACTGGTCGAACTCACCAACGGCTGCATCTGCTGCACCCTGCGCGAGGACCTGATCGAGGCCGTCGCCCGCCTGGCGCGCGAGGGCCGCTTCGACCAGCTCGTGATCGAGTCGACCGGTATCTCCGAACCCATGCCGGTGGCCGCCACCTTCGACTGGGAGTTCGACGACGGATTCCGCCTCGGCGACATCGCCCGCCTCGACACCATGGTCACCGTCGTCGACGCCTCGACCTTCCTGGCCGAACTCGTCCGTGGACAGGCGCTCGCCGAACGCGATCTCGAAGCGGGCGAGGGTGATGCCCGCTCGATCGCGGATCTGCTGGTCGATCAGGTGGAATTCGCCGACGTGCTGTTGATCAACAAGACCGACCTGGTCAGCGCGAACGCCGCGGCCACGGTCGAGGCGACGGTGCGCAGGCTCAACCCGCGAGCGCACGTGCTGCGAACCGAAGGGGGCGTCGTGGATCTGAACGAAGTGCTTGCCACGGGACGCTACAACCCGGTGGTCGCGGCCGAATCCGAGGGCTGGGCAGAGGAATTGGCGGGGGGACACCCTCCCGAGACCGAGGAATACGGGATCAGCAGCTTCACCTTCCTCGCCGACCGGCCTTTCCATCCGCAACGCCTCGCCGCCGCGCTGGAGCGATTGCGGGGGATGTTGCGCAGCAAGGGATTCTGCTGGATCGCGAGCCGCCCCGAGCTGGCGGCGATCTGGTCGCAGGCAGGCCCGAATCTGACCTTCGAGCCCGGCGCGTGGTGGTCGGAACTGGAAGTGCCCGCCGGACAGGAGCTGGTGTTCATCGGGGTGCGCCTCGACGCCCCCGCCGTGCGGCGCGAACTCGACGCCGCACTGCTCACCGATGCGGAGTTCGCGGCGGGCCCGAGCGCGTGGACCGGCTACGCGGATCCGTTCCCGGCCTGGGCCGATCTGCACGAGCATCACTGATTGGCATCTTTGGTGCGCGTATCACACTGCGCTGGTGCATGATTCGAATGGGCCGCGACCCACGCACCGATGAGGGGAGCGTGGGCCGCGGCACCTGAAGCGAATCAGGCGAGCCCGGCGAAGAACTCGCGGATGTCGCCGACCAGCACCTCGGGCGCCTCGTGCGCGGCGTAGTGCCCGGCCGCGTCGTTCGCGCCGCCCGTACCCGCGCTGGTGTCGTAGGAATGCCAGCTGACGATCTTGCTGTGGTCGCGCTCGGCGAAGCGGCGGATCGACTGGAAATCGCCGGCGAACATGGCCAGCCCGGTCGGGACCGTGGTCGGCTCGGTCGGCTGCTCGGCGGCGTGCGCGTCCTCGTAGTAGAAGCGCAGCGACGAACCGGCCGTCCCGGTGAGCCAGTACAGCGCCACATTCGCGATCACGAACTGCGCGTCGAGCGACTCGCCGAACAGCTGCGCGTTCCAGCCGAGCAGACCCACCGGGGAATCGGCGAGCGCGTAGGCCAGGGTCTGCGGCTGCTGGCTGTGCAGGGTGTTGAAGGCCATCTTGTTCTCGTGGAACCACTGAAGATGTTGCAGCGCGGCCATATCCGCCTCGGAGAGGCCCTCGAATTCGGCCGGGTCGCCGGACGGGAACGAGAACAGCTGGGTGACGTGCACGCCGATCACATTGTCGGGCGCGATCCGGCCGATCTCGGGGGAGACCATCGAGCCGCCGTCGTTGCCGATGGCGCCGTAGCGCTGGTAGCCAAGGCGCGTCATCAGCTCGGCCCAGGCGCGGGCGGTGCGGTAGCGGTTCCAGCCGGTGCTGCGGGTGGGGCCGGAGAAGCCGAAACCGGGCAGCGAGGGGATGACCAGGTGGAAGGCGGGCGCGTCGGCCGATTCCGGCTCGGTGAGGGGCGCGATCACGTCGACGTATTCGAGGATCGAACCGGGCCAGCCGTGGGTGAGGATCACCGGCGTCGCATCGGCGCGCGAGGAACGGATGTGCAGGAAGTGGATGTCCTCGCCGTCGATCTCGGTGGTGAACTGCGGGTAGGCGTTGAGCTCGGATTCCAGCGCGCGCCAATCGAACTTCTCGAGCCAGTACTCGGCGAGAGCGCGGACGCGACCGGCCGGGACGCCGTAGGCATCGCCGACGCCGGGCAGCTCGTCGGGGTACAGGGCGCCGCGCAGCCGGTCGGCGAGATCGTCGAGGCGGGCCTGCGCGATGTCGATGCGGAACGGGGTGATGGTGGCGGTGGCCATGTCGACTCCTCTAATTGAAACGGAATGTTTCGTTCTGTTCCAACCTTAACAGAACGGAGCATTCCGTTTCAAGTGGTAGGCTGATATTCATGGCGAAGCAGACCGAAACCGCAGATCAGCCCCGCTTGCCCGGCCGCAAGGCGCAGGCCGCGCGCAACGACGGACTGATCCTCGACGCCGCCCGCGCGGTGTTCCTCGACGATCCGAACGCGCCGATCGCCGCCGTCGCCGAACGGGCGGGCGTCGGGATCAGCGCGCTCTACCGGCGCTATCCGAGCAAGGAGGTACTGCTGCGCACCCTCTGTCACGAAGGGCTGCGGCGATTCAACGCGGAAGCGGACGCCGCGCTGGAGGATTCGGACGGCTGGCGCGGGTTCGTCGGATTCTTGGAACGGGTCGTCGAGGCCGACGTGCACTCGCTCACCGTGCGTCTGGCGGGCACCTTCACACCCGACGAGTCGATGCTGCCCGATGTCGTGCACTCGGGCGAGGCGGGCGAGGAGCTGGTCCGCCGCGCCCACGCCAGCGGTCGCCTCCGGCCCGACGTCGACGCCCTCGACCTCGGCCTGATCCTGGAGGCCTGCTCGGCCATCACCATGCCCGACCCGGTACGCACCGCCGAACTGCGCCAACGTGTCCTCGCTCTGATGGTGGACGGGCTCACCGCCGAGGGTGAGTTACCGGGCCCACCCCCGGCGACCGGTGAATTCGCCTGGCGATGGGAACGCAGACCCTGACCGCGACGAGCGACCGATCCGGCTCTGCTCCGGAGCGCGGAACTGGCAGACTTGGCGCATCATCCCGGACGGCAACGCGGAGGCGCGTAGTGAACTGGACCCTGGAAGTTGTGATCGTCCCGGTTACCGATATCGATCGGGCCAAGGATTTCTACGCGCGTCAGCTCGGCTTCGCCGTCGACCATGACACGGTGATCTCCGACGACGTGCGCATCGTGCAACTCACCCCACCCGGCTCTGGCTGCTCGATCGTCATCGGCAAGGGGGCGGTGCCGGAGATGCCGCCGGGCTCGTTGAAGGGCCTGCAACTCGTGGTTCCCGATATCGAGCAGGCGCACGCGGAGCTGGTGGCGCGGGGAGTCGAGGTCAGCGAGGTGCAGGAGCTGGGCAAGAATCCGCGGCCCGTCCCGCATCCGCTCGACAATGTCGGCTTCGTGTTCTTCAGCGATCCCGACGGCAATGGCTGGGCGGTGCAGCAGATCTCCAGTCGAGCCGACAAATCCTCGAGCTGATCCGAACCCTGTCGGTATACCGCTTCGGGCGGGCACCATGCTCGCATGCTGTTGGAGAGGCCCACCGAAACCGGCGAGCGACGGATCCCGCTGTACCGTCGCCCGGGGTTCCTGCGTGCGCTCTCGCCGATCGCGGTGTTGGTCATCTGGCAACTCGCCAGCGCCAGCGGCTCGATCCCGGCCAAGAAACTGCCCGCGCCGTCCGCGGTGCTGGACGCGGGTCTGGAAACCTACCGGTCCGGCCAGCTCACCGAGGCCCTGCTGGTCTCCGGCCAGCGCGCGCTGTACGGCTTCGCGCTCGGCGCGGTTCTCGCGCTGGTACTCGGCGTGCTCGCCGGCCTGAGCAAGATCGGTGAGTACGCGGTCGACCCGCCGCTGCAGATGATCCGCACCATCCCGCTGTTCGGCCTGATCCCGCTGTTCATCATCTGGTTCGGCATCGGCGAGGAACCCAAGGTCTACCTGATCGCCCTCGGCGTGTTCTTCCCGCTGTACCTCAATACCTTCTCGGGCATCCGCCAGCTCGACCCGAAACTGCTCGAACTCGGCAGCGCCCTGCACCTCGGACTCGCCGAACGACTGCGCCTGCTCGTGCTCCCCGGCGCCCTGCCGCAGATCCTGGTCGGCGCCCGGCAGAGTCTCGGCATCGCCTGGCTCTCGCTCATCGTGGCCGAACAGATCAATGCCAGTGCCGGACTCGGCTTCGTCGTCAACAACGCCCGCGAATTCCTGCGCACCGACATCGTGGTGTTCGGCCTGGTGGTCTACAGCCTGCTCGGCCTGCTCACCGACTCGATCGTGCGACTGCTCGAACGCCGCGCCCTGCGCTGGCGCCCGGCGGTGCACCGCTGATGTCCGCACCTTCCGCCGACTCGAGGACCCACCCCGTCCTGCGAGTGGGCAGGCCCGCTACCCGCCGCCGTTCGATCGCGAGGTTCACACCATGACCGCTGCCGCCGCCACGACTGTCACCCCCATCTCCTCGCGGTCGGCCCGCGTCGCTGCCGCGCGAATCACCGGTCTCAGCAAGCGATTCGGTGAGCGCACCGTGCTCGACGGGATCGATCTCGAGATCGGCGCGGGCGAGATCGTCGCGCTGGTCGGGCGCAGTGGATCCGGCAAGTCCACGCTGTTGCGGATCCTCGGCGACCTCGATACCGCCACTCGCGGTGAGGTGTCCGTCGAAGGCAGGCCGACGATCGTCTTCCAGGAACCCCGCTTGATCCCGTGGCAGCCGGTGGTGCGCAATGTTGCCCTCGGCAGGCCGAAGCCGCGCAATCGACGTGCCGACGAGCAAGCCGCCCGCGACCTGCTCGCCGAAGTCGGCCTCGCCGGTCGCGCCGACGCGTGGCCGCTCACCCTGTCCGGTGGTGAGGCCCAACGTGCCGCGCTGGCAAGGGCATTGGTGGCCGAGCCGACTCTGCTGCTGCTCGACGAGCCCTTCGGCGCACTCGACGCCCTGACCCGGCTGACGATGCACGAGCTGCTCCTGGGCCTGCACGCCCAGCGCGAATTCGGCGTCCTGCTGGTGACCCACGACGTGCTGGAAGCGATCACCCTGGCCGACCGTGTTCTGGTCCTCGACGACGGCCGAATCGCCGCCGACGTCCCCATCGAGCTGCCACGCCCACGCACCGCCGCCGCGCCGGAAGTCGCCGAATACGCGACGCGACTGCTCGCGCTGCTCGGCGTCACACGCTGAACCCCTCCGCACCAACGCACGAAAGTTGTTCCAGTGAAACGCACTCCGATGTCCCGTCTGGCAGGCCTCGCGCTCGCCGTTGCCGCAACGCTCACACTGAGCGCCTGCGGTGACGACGCGGCGACCGAGAGCGCACCCTCGGGCCCGGTCGACCTCAGCACCGTCACGCTGAAAGTCGGTGATCAGAAGGCGATTTCGATCGAGGTGCTGCTGAAGGCATCGGGACAGCTGGAGAACCTGCCCTACAAGATCGAATTCTCCACCTTCACCGCCGGTCTGCCGCTGGTCGAGGCGGCGAGCGCGGGTGGCATCGACATCGCCCAAACCGGCAATACCCCGGTGATCTTCGGCGCGGCCGCCGACGCCGACATCAAGATCGTCGGGGCGCTCTCGGCCACCGGCAAGGGTGACGCGATCCTGGTCGGCAAGGACTCGACGATCGCCTCCGTCGCGGCGCTGAAGGGCAAGAAGGTCGCCGTCTACAAGGGCAGCTCGGCCAATGCGAACCTGCTGCTGCAACTGCAGAAGGCGGGCCTGTCGCTGAGCGATGTCGAGCCGGTCTACCTCGCACCCGGCGACGGCTACACCGCGCTCACCCGCGGTGACGTCGACGCCTGGGCCACCTGGGACCCCTATACCGCCATCGCGGAAAAGGAGATCGGCGCCAAGTCGATCGCCACCGCCGACCAGGCCGCCAACGGCTACAACTTCTGGGTAGCGGGCAACAAGACCGTCGCCGACGCGGGCAAGTCCGCCGCCCTCGCCGACTTCTTCCAGCGCTACGCCGCCGCCACCAAGTGGTCCGCGGACAACCTCGACACCTGGTCGACCAAATACGCCGAACTGACCCAGATCAGCGTCGACGCCTCCCGCACCACCTGGACCCGCTCGATCAAGGAGCCGATCAAACTCACCGACCAGGTCATCGCCTCCGAACAGGAAATCGCCGACGCCTTCACCAAGGCCAAAGCCATCCCCGGCAAGGTCGACTTCAAGTCCTACGTCGACACCCGCTTCGACAAGGCGTAAGTCCCGCGCCGCTACGCTTTTCCGAACGCGAGCGCGACATTGTGGCCGCCGAATCCGAACGAGTTGTTGACGGCGTAGTCGATCTTGTGCGGTCGGGCCGCCCCGGCGACGATATCGAGATCCATCGCCGGGTCGGCGTTGTCGAAATTCAGTGTGGGCGGGACGATCTGCTCACGCAGGCTCAGGATCGTGAGCACCGATTCGAGCGCGCCCACCGCGCCGATCGAATGACCGAGCGCTGACTTCGGCGCGTACACCGAGGCATCGGGAGCGACCGCGGTGATCGCCGCCGCTTCGGAAGCGTCACCGATCGATGTCGACGTCGCGTGCGCGTTCACGTGATCGATGTCGGAAACCCGCAGCCCCGCAGTGTGAATCGCCTTGCGCATCGCCCGCGCCGCACCGGTGCCCGCCGGATCGGACGCCACGATGTGGAAGGCGTCGGAGGTGATGCCCGCACCGAGCACCCGCGCGTGAATCCGCGCACCGCGCGCCTTCGCGTGCCGCTCGGATTCGAGTACGAGCAGCGCACCGGCCTCGCCGAAGACGAAACCGTCGCGGTCGCGGTCGAAGGGCCGGGAGGCGCGCTCGGGCTCGTCGTTGCGGGTACTCATCGCCCGCATCATCGCGAAGCCCGCGATGGGGACCGGGTCGATATGTCCTTCGACGCCGCCGGTGACCACCACATCGGCCTCGCCGGTGCTGATCAGCCGCCACGCGTGCGCGATCGCCTCCGACCCCGACGAGCAGGCCGAAACCGGCGCGAAAACCCCACCCTGCGCGCCGATTTCGAGCCCGACTGTGGCGGCGGGTCCATTGGGCATCACCATCGGCACGGCCAGCGGCGAGACCTTGCGGTAGCCACCCGCCCGCATCGCGTCGACGGCATCGATCAGCGCGTCACCGCCGCCGAGGCCGGTGCCGATGGCCACGGCGAGCCGCTCATGGTCGACTTCGGGTGCGCCCGCCGCCTGCCAGACCTGTCTGCCGAGGACCAGAGCCATGCGTTCGACGTAGGAATGTCTGCGCTGCTCGATCCGCGTCAGCTCGGCGTCGGGCGAGGTGACCAGTGGTCCGCCGATCCGCACCGGCAGATCGTGTTCGGCGAGGAACTCCGTGGGTAGCGCACGGATTCCGCTCTCGCCGCGCAGCAGACGCGACCAGGTCTCGTCCATGGTGTCGGCCAGTGCGGTGGTCGCCGCGTACGCGGTCACCACCACGCCGTCCCGGGTTTCTGAAGCGATCGGTACAGTCACGCTGACATGAATACCTGTAGCACTCGCTACAGTCAACCCATGGCCCGTCCACTCGACCACCGCAAGCGCGCCGAGATGCTGGCCGGCGTCGTCGCCTATATCGCGTCGCACGGCTTGGCCGAGCTCTCGCTGCGACCGCTGGCCGCGGCGCTCGGGACCAGCTCGCGCATGCTGATCTACTACTTCGGAACCAAGGAAGAACTGCTGGTCCAGGCATTGGCGACACAGCGACCCGACCTCGCCGCGCTGTTCGCCGACATCGTGGAGCCCGCGCAGCTACTCGAGCGGCTGATCGGCTTCTTCGACGTGAATTCCGATGGTGCCGAAGCCGACAGCGTGCGGGTGCTGCTGCAGGTGCTCGGTGCCGCGTGTGCCCCCGGCTCGCCGTACCAGGACTACGCCAACGCCGCGATCGCCACCTTTGTCACCGAGCTCGCCGCCGCGCTCCGCCGAACCGGGCTGGCCGAGGATCCCGAGGTGGTGTCCACGCTGCTGGTCTCCGGATTGCGCGGCATCATCCAGGACCGTGTGATCACGGGCGACCGGGAACGCACGGGCCGCGCCGCGCGCGCCCTCATCGAGGCGGTCCTGCCCGGCTGAGCACCCATCGGTGATCGGCCCGCGTCGGCCTTCGCGTGCTCGGATCGCGGCCGGACCTGCCGCGAGCGTTGCCGGGCGGGCACCACTGTTGTGGGTAGCTTGTCGTCAACGGACGTCGAGGGCCGAGCGGCCGGTGAGGTGGCCAGGGTGAGCGAAGCGCGGGACGAGTCCTACGGGTCGGTGCGCTGGGTGATGCTCGGGGTGCTGTGCGCCAGCCTGTTGCTGGTGGCGATGGATGCCACGATTCTCAATGTCGCGTTGCCGTCGCTGATCGAGGATCTGCAGATCGGGCCGCTGGAACAGCTGTGGATCATCGATATCTACGGGCTGGTGCTCGGCGGGCTACTGATCACCACCGGTGCGCTCGGTGACCGGGTGGGGCGAAAGCTGTTGTTCATCAGCGGGTTCGTGCTGTTCGGCATCGCTTCGGTGGTCGCGGCCACCGCCGCGAGCGCGGCCCAGTTGATCGGCGGGCGGGTATTGCTCGGGATCGGCGGTGCGATGGTGATGCCATCGACGCTGTCGCTGATCCGCAACATCTTCACCGACGTGCGCGAACGCACCATGGCCATCGGGATCTGGGCGGCGGTCGCGGGTGTCGGCGCCACGGTCGGACCCATCGTCGGTGGGTTCCTCGTCGAGCACTTCGGGTGGGCGTCGGCGTTCTGGCTCAACGTGCCGGTGGTGGTCGTGACGGTGGTGGTGGGGCTGTGGGTGTTGCCGGAATATCGTGCGCCGCAGGCGGGCAGCCTGGACTGGTTCGCCGCGGCGCTGTCGGTGGCGGGCATCGTCTGCCTGGCGTGGGGCATCAAGCACCTCGCGAAAGGTGAAGCGAGTCAGGTGGACTGGACGATCCTGGTCATCGGCATCGCGGCGCTGACCTGGTTCACCCGTCGTCAGCTCACCGCCACCGACCCGCTGCTCGACGTGCGGCTGTTCCGCAACGGCGCGTTCACCGCGGCGGCCGTCGCGACGCTGCTGGCCATGATGGCGATCGGCGCGGCCATGTTCCTGATCTCGCTGTGGCTGCAATACGTCCACGGCTACAGCCCGTCGCAGGCGGGTATCCGGATGTTGCCCGCCGCGCTCACGCTGCTCACCGCCTCCCTGCTCACGCCGTTTCTGATGGAGAAGTTCGGTGTCCGTGCGGTGCTCGGTTTCGGTCTCGGCGCTGTCGCCCTCGGCTTCCTGCTGTTGGCGGTGAGTCCGGAACCCACCACCTATCCGGTGGTGGCGCTGGTGCTGGTGTCGTTCGGTCTCGGCGACGGCATGGCCGTGACGGCGGCGGCCGCGGTCCTGGTCGGCGCCGTGCCCGCGGACCGGGCGGGCCAGGCGGGTGCGGTGGAGGAGACCAACTACGAGGTCGGCGTCGGTTTCGGCGTCGCCCTGCTCGGCAGCCTGCACGCCAGGATCTTCAGTCAGCACATGACGGGCCTGCCCGTCCCCGCCGACAAGCTGGACCAGGCGAGCGGTTCGATCGGCGGGGCGGCCGAGGTGGCCACCGACCTCCCCGAACCCGCCCGCGACGAACTCGCCCATGCCGCCGGCCATGCCTTCGACGTCGCCCTCACCACCACGTCCTACATCTCGGCCGCCGTCGTCGCGGTGGTGGCTGTCGGCACGGTCTGGCTGGTCCCGAAAGGCTTCCGCGTCACCGGCGACCACTGAGGACGCACCCTTGACGCAACCCAAAGGTTGCAATACTCTGAGTTGCAACCAGTCAGTTGCAATACATGAGGAGGCATCATGGGATTCCCTGATCAGATCGTCCGGACCGTCGAGCTCGCGCATCCGCCCGCCAAGGTATGGGCGGCCATCACCACCGCGGAAGGGCTGGGCAGCTGGTTCGGCAATACCGCCGAGATCGACCTGCGGCCGGGTGGCGACATGCGAATGACCTGGAAGGAAGGGTTCGCCGCCGACATGCGGGTGGAGCGGGTCGAGGAGCCCTCGGTGTTCGGCTACACCTGGCCGATCAACGGGCTGCCCGACGACGACCCGCGACGCACCTATGTCGAATTCAGCCTGGAGCCGGTCGGCGACGGCACCCGGCTGACCGTCACCGAGACCGGCTTCGCCCAGCTGCCCGACGAGGCGCACAAGGAGGCCTTCGAGGGCAATGTCGGGGGCTGGAAGAGCGAGCTGGGCGAGCTCGTCGAGTACCTCGATGCGGCCTGAGCTGGAGGCCACCGCCGAACGGGTCTTCGTCGCGCTGGCCGATCCGAGCAGGCGGTCGGTACTCGCCGCACTCGCCGCACTCGGTCCGGCCACCGCGACCGACCTCGCCGATCGGCTGCCCATCACCCGGCAGGCGATCGCGAAACACCTTGCCCTGCTTGCGGACGCGGGCCTGGTGATCGCGGAACCGGGGGAGCGGCGGCGTGTGCGCTACCGCCTCGATTCCGCCCCGATGCACGTGGCACAACAATTTCTGGCCGCCCTGTCGCGTGACTGGGACGGCCCACTCGACGCGCTCCGCCGGCATCTCGACGGCTGAGCCGGAAGGAAACGCAATGAGCGACAACGACTTCACCGCCACCATCACCGTCGACAAGACTCCCGACGAGGCCTTCGCGGCCGTCAACAACGTATGGGCCTGGTGGTCGGAGACCATCGAGGGCAGCACCGGCACGGTCGGTGACAGCTACCTCTTCGAGGTCCCCGGCCTGCACCGCTGCACCATGACGACCACCACGTCGATTCCGGGCAAGCGCCTGGTCTGGCACGTCACCGACTCGCACCTGTCCTTCATCGCCGACACCACCGAATGGGAGGACACCGACATCGTCTTCGACATCACCGAGAACGCCGACGGCACCGAAATCCGGTTCACCCATGTGGGTTTGGTGCCGGCCGGGGAATGCTACGAGGTGTGCTCCAACGCCTGGGGCGCCTACATCACCAGCAGCCTGCGCGGTCTGCTCACCACCGGTGAAGGCGACCCGTTCCGGCGCACGAGCACCGGCGAGTCGGAACTGCTCAAGCACGGCAACGCCGACTTGGTGAAGCCGCGCCCCTGATCAGCCCCGCGGCGCGATGAGCAGCGTCTGGGTGCTGCGCCCGATCGGCCCGGTCTCGTCGAACAGCGCGGATTCGGCGAGGCCGATGCCGTGCGGCTGAGGATGGGTGACCGCGTCCAGGCACACCCACTCGCCGACCGGCTGACGATGCAGGGTCACGGTGAGATCGGTGTTGATGAACAGGTACTTCGACCAGTCCAGGACCGCACTGACCCCGTTGCCCGAATCAGCGGCGGCCAGCGTGCGCTCCAGCGGACTCGGCGTGGTCCCCGCGACGATCGGGTACTTCAACCGGATCCAGCAGACCGCGGGCCCCGGCGCGGCGAAAGAGCCTGCCGTGAACCGGTATTCGATGCCGGTGTGGAAGCCGATCTCCTGATCGGACGGAAACTGCTCCGGCTCCGTCGCCGCGGGCAGCGGTCTGGTTCCGGTCGGCAGGAACTCGGCGGGCAGATCGAGGGCGGGCTCGGAGAGCTTGAGCCGCCAGGCGTTGGCCTGCATCACCGGGCCGCGCTCCGACGACAAGGTCGCCTCGATCAGTTCGACACTGCGACCCGACCGCACCACCTTCGCCTGCGCGGTGAGCGGAGCCAGCGGCACCGGCCCGAGGATCTCGACGGCTACCCGCCCGACCTGGAATCCGGGCCGCGGCTCGCAGCGCTCGATCACGTGCCCGAGCAGAGCCGACGGCGGTCCGGCATGCTGGGCGTCCGGCGACCACGGGCCTCGCGTCAGCTCGGTCGAGAGGTACAGGTTCGGGTCCGCGGGGTCTTGGCGGTAGAAGGCATCGGCCACCCGGCCGACGTTACCCGCGCGGCGATGTGGCCTAGGCGCTGCCCGTCGAGAGAGCGGTGAACAGGTCGAACAGCGGACGCAGGGCGCACGGGCTGGTGTCGGAGGTGCAGCCGATGGACGACGAACCGGAGTCGGCGACCGGGAGGGACGCGGCCTGGGCGGTGCCGAGCGGGGCGGCGAGGGACAGGGCGGCGGCCGCGAGGGCCCCGGCGACGATGCGCTTCATTGATTCACTCCAGTGCTCGGCGTGCCGGAAGGTCGACACGATCGCCAACGTTACCGATCGCCAGGGCGAGCGAAAGCCCCGAAATCCAGGGTGCACGCGCGTGCGCGCCCGCCCGATCGCGGAGATCGGACGGGCGTCGACGAGGGTGCGGGGCGTCAGGAGACGACCGGGAGGTACACCTTGCTGCCCTGGTCGGCGAACTCGGCGGACTTCTCGGCCATGCCCGCCTCGATGGCGGCCACATCGGTGAGCCCCTGCTTCTCCGCGTACCCGCGCACGTCGGCGGAGATGCGCATCGAGCAGAACTTCGGACCGCACATCGAGCAGAAGTGGGCGGTCTTGGCGGGCTCGGCGGGCATGGTCTCGTCGTGGTACTCGCGGGCGGTGTCGGGATCCAGCGAGAGCGCGAACTGGTCGTGCCAGCGGAATTCGAAACGGGCCTTGGACAATTCGTTGTCCCGGTCCTGGGCGTGCGGGTGCCCCTTGGCGAGGTCGGCGGCGTGGGCGGCGATCTTGTAGGTGATCACGCCGACCTTGACGTCGTCGCGGTTGGGCAGCCCCAGGTGCTCCTTGGGAGTGACGTAGCAGAGCATCGCGGTGCCCGCCTGGGCGATGATCGCGGCGCCGATGGCCGAGGTGATGTGGTCGTAGGCGGGCGCGATATCGGTGGCCAGCGGGCCGAGGGTGTAGAACGGCGCCTCTTCGCAGAGCTCTTCCTCGAGCTTCACGTTCTCGACGATCTTGTGCATCGGCACGTGGCCGGGGCCTTCGATCATCACCTGCACGCCATAGGATTTCGCGATCTTGGTGAGCTCGCCGAGGGTGCGCAGTTCGGCGAACTGGGCCTCGTCGTTGGCGTCGGCGATGGAGCCGGGACGCAGGCCGTCACCGAGGGAGAAGGTGACGTCGTAGCGCGCCAGGATCTCGCACAGTTCACGGAAGTGCGTGTACAGGAACGATTCCTGGTGATGGGCCAGACACCACGCGGCCATGATGGATCCACCGCGCGAGACGATGCCGGTGACGCGCTTGGCGGTGAGCGGGATGTAGCGCAGCAGCACGCCCGCGTGCACGGTCATGTAGTCGACGCCCTGCTCGCACTGCTCGATCACGGTGTCGCGGTACATCTCCCAGGTGAGCTTGGTGGGATCACCGTTCACCTTCTCCAGCGCCTGATAGATCGGGACGGTGCCGATCGGGACGGGGGAGTTGCGCAGAATCCACTCGCGGGTCTCGTGGATGTTCTTGCCGGTGGACAGGTCCATGATGGTGTCGGCGCCCCAACGCGCGGCCCACACCATCTTCTCCACCTCTTCGGCGATCGACGACGACACCGCCGAATTGCCGATATTGGCATTGATCTTGACCAGGAACTTCTTGCCGATGATGGTCGGCTCCAGTTCCGGGTGGTTGTGGTTGGCCGGAATCACCGCGCGACCGAGCGCGACCTCGTCGCGCACCAGTTCGGGCGAGACGCCCTCGCGGGCGGCGATGAACCGCATCTCGGGGGTGATGATGCCCTGACATGCCCAGGCGAGCTGGGTCGGCGGGCCGTCGACGGTCGGGGAGTCCCATTCGTCGCGCAGTTTCGGCAGCCCGGCTTCGAGGTCGATCACCGCGTTGTCGTCGGTGTACGGACCCGAGGTGTCGAAGACATCGAAGTGGTCGCCGTTGGTGAGGTTGATCCGGCGCACCGGGATGCGCAGGCCGTCCACCTCCTGGTAGTGCTTGACGCTGCCCTGGATCGGACCGGTGGTGACGGTGTCGACCGTCCTGTCAGAAGACGTGTTCGAGCCCACGATAGTTCCTCCCTACGCCGGCATTACCCGGTCAGGTTCATACGGTCGACGGCCCTGAACGCCCGATCTGGGCTAGCCGTCCTCTCAGCCCGCTGGTGCGAGCCCCCGTTGGTGTGAAGTGCGCCGCCGACGATACCCGCCGCACATCGCGACCCGCCCGGGGATGGACCGGACGGGTCGCGCGCGAGGCTCGCTACACCGCTGTCGAGTCGAGCTGCTTCGACGCGTCGCGCGCGTCGTCCTCGGCTTCATCGAGCCCGAACTTGCTGTGCAGCACCGCCAATGGCTTCGGCGCCCACCAGTTCCAGGTGCCCATCATCCGCATGAGCGCGGGGGCGAGCAGGCCGCGGATGACGGTGGCGTCGCTGATCACCGCGAGTGCGCAGCCGAGGCCGAACAGTTTCATCATCGCTACGCCGGAGGTGGCGACGCCGAGGAACACGATGCTCATCAGCAGTGCGGCGGCGGTGAAGATGCGTCCCGTGCGGGCCACGCCCATCGCGACGGCCTCGGTGTTGCCCTCGGTGGTCTTGGGTCCGGCCAGCCATTCCTCGCGGATCCGCGACAGCAGGAAGACCTCGTAGTCCATGGACGCGCCGAACGCCAGGCTGAACATGAGGATGGGCATGGCCAGGTTGAGGGTGCCGGTCGCGGTGAAGCCGAGCAGGCCCGACAGGTGGCCTTCCTGGAAGATCCACACCATCGCACCGAAGGTCGCCGCCAGCGACAGGATGTTGAGGATCAGCGCCTTCACCGGCAGCACCACGCTGCCGGTGAACAGGAACAGCAGCACCAGCGTGGTGAGCGCGATCAGCGCGCCGGCCAGCGGCAGTTTGCCGGTGATCGCGTCGACCGAGTCCTGGTTCAGCGCGGCCGGGCCGGTGATCAGGGCCTTCGACGGCGCGGGAACGGCGCGCAGGGTATCGAGTTGGTCGCCGCCCGCGTCGGAGTAGGGGTCGAGCGTGGTGGCGACCGACAGGTAGGCGCCGTGTTGCGGGTCCGTCATCTCGGGCACGCCAGGGGCCACCCGCAGCCCGTTGCGGTACACCGCCGCGCTGCTGAGTACGGCCGGTACGTCGGGCACCTTGGACAGGTCGCGGGCGTAGGTGTCGAGTTCGGCTGTGCTGCCCCGGAATTCGGGCAGCACGATGGTCGCGCTCGAGGCCAGGTCGGCATCGAATTCGGTGCGCAGGATGTCGCCCACTTCGCGACTGGCGACATCGGTGGGCAGCGACCGGTCGTCGGGGTAGCCGAACTGCACACCCAGGAACGGCGAGCCGAGCAGCAGCAGGAACGCGGTGGTGGCCAGCGCGATCGACAACGGACGCTTCATCACCGCGGTGACCAGGCGGTACCAGAAGGTCTGACGCGGTTCCTTTTCCGTCCTCGGGGTCAGCCGGAACAGTCGGCGCATCGGTGCGCGCAGGTCGCCCGAATCGATGCGGTCACCCACCAGCACGAGCAGCGCGGGCAGCACGATCACCGCGGCAGCCGCGGCGGCGGCAACCACCGCGATGCCCGCATAGGCGAACGACTTGAAGAAGTACTGCGGGAAGACCAGCAGTGCCGACAGCGAGAGTGCCACGACCAGCGCCGAGTACACGACGGTGCGACCGGCGGTCTGTATCGCGCGGGTCACCGCCGCGGTCGGGGTGGAGCCTGCCGTCAGCTCTTCGCGATATCGACTCACGATGAACAGGCTGTAGTCGATCGCCAACGCCAGTCCGAGTGCCGTGGTCATGTTCAGCGCGAAGATCGACACGTCGGTGAGCGAGGTCAGCACGCGCAGAATGCCCAGCGACGCCGCGATGGCGAACAGTCCGATCGCGATCGGCAGTGCGGCGGCCATCAGACTGCCGAACACCAGCGCCAGCAGCAGGCCCGTGATCGGGATCGCGATCGCCTCGGCGATGATCAGATCCTTGCTGATCTGGGTGTTGATATCGGCGAAGGAGGCGGCGAGCCCACCGGCCTTGACCGTGACCGGACCGCTCTCGACCTGCAGTTCTTCGCTCAGTTTCGCCGCCCGCTCGGGCAGTTCGGCGTCGTCGCCCTCGATGCTGGCCAGGATGAGGGCGTGCGTGCGGTCCTTGCTGAGCATCGCCTGTTTGAGATCGGGGCGCGCGGTCCAGTAGGACTGGACGCCGCTGACTATCTCCGGATGCGCGCCGAGGACGGCCAGCGCGCGGTCGGCGGCCGCCCGCGCGGCGGCGGAATCGGCCACGCCCTCAGCGGTGACCGTCAGGACGTAGTTGGGCTCACTGCCGGGGAAGTGTTCGCTCAGGTATTGGCTGGCCTGGACCGAATCGAGATCCTCGGTGACGAATCCGCCCGATTTCATATGCGAGTGCACGGTGGCGCCGATCGCGCCGCACAACACCATCAGCACCAGCGCGACCGCGACCACCCATCGTGGCCGGGCAACGGCGGTGCGGGCGATTCTCGTCAACATCGTCGGGTGCCCTCTGCTCGGAAAACGTTCGAACCGTCACCGTATCCCGCCTCGAATTATTTCCGATACCGCCTCGGGGCGGAAGTGGGTCAAGTACCATTTCCGCCCCTGGGTGGACGCGGAGGAGGGCCCACAACCGCTAGCGGTGCTTCAGGTGTTGCGTGCTCGCAGGATTCGGCCACCGACCTCGCCGAGGCCGATTCGCCTGCCCTCGGTGCCCGGCGCGGTGGCGGTGATCGTCACCTCGTCGCCGTCGGCCAGGAACGTGCGGTGCTGATCGTTCACCGTGATGGGTTCGGTTCCGCCCCAGGACAATTCGATGAACGAGCCGCGTTGGGACGGCTCGGGGCCGGAGATCGTGCCGGAGGCGTAGAGGTCGCCGGGCCGGATCGAGGCGCCGTTGGCAGTGAGGTGGGCCAGCATCTGGGCGGGCGACCAGTACATGCGTGAGTAGGGCGGATGCGCGACGACCTCACCGTTCCACGAGACGGTCAGGTCGATATCGAGGCCGAAGTTGCCGCTCCCGCGCAGGTAGGGGAGGGGTTCTGGGTCCTGTGCGGGTAGCGGCACCCGGGCGTGTGTCAGCGCGGCCAGCGGGGTGATCCAGGCCGAGAGCGACGTGGTGAACGACTTGCCGAGGAACGGGCCGAGCGGCTGGTACTCCCAGGCCTGGATGTCGCGGGCCGACCAGTCGTTGACCAGGGCGACGCCGAACACATGCTCGGTGAACTCGTCGACGGTGACCGGTGCGCCGAGCGTGGAGCCGGAACCGACGACGAAGCCGAGTTCGGCTTCGATGTCCAGCCGCTCCGACGGCCCGAAATCAGGTGCGCCGGAAGCAGTTCGGCGTTGGCCTTGCGGCCTGATGACCGGCGTGTCCGAGACGACGACCGTGCCCGCCCTGCCGTGGTAACCCACCGGCAGGTGCCGCCAATTCGGCAGCAGCGGTTCACTGTCCGGACGGAAGAGCCTGCCGAGGTTGGTGGCGTGATCGATGCTGGCGTAGAAGTCGACGTAATCGCCGATCCGCACCGGCAGCGCCATCCGCACGGAAGGCACGGGATACACGGCATCGATCGGCAGTGCCGTATCGGCGAGCGCGCGCAACCTCTCGCGGACCTCACGCCAGCGGCCGGAACCCTGCGCGAGGAACGCGTTCATATCGGAGCGAGCGAATACCGGATCCTCCAGCAGCACGGCCAGATCGAGCACCATGTCGCCCAACCGGCAACCGACCCGGAAGTCGCCGTCGGGGGGTGCGAAAACGCCGTAGGGCATGTTCTCCGGCCCGAACAGCGAGTCGGCCGGTATTTCGACGCGCAACACCTGCACGCCCGTCATCGGGAGCCATCCACGCCGGCGCACTCACTCATGCGAGCCCCGGCCCACGACCGGACCAGGTCCACGCATAGGCGCGATCTTCGCAGGCCAGCGCGCCTTCGCCGAGTTGCAGCGGCCGGAACGTATCCACCATCACCGCCAGTTCGTCGAAGAACTCCGCCCCGATGCTGCGCTCGTAAGCGCCGGGTTGGGGGCCGTGCGCATAGCCGCCCGGATGCACCGACACCGAACCCTGGGCGATACCGGAACCCTTGCGCGCCTCATAGTTGCCGCCGCAATAGAACATGATCTCGTCGGAATCCACATTCGAGTGGTAGTACGGCACCGGAATCGACAGCGGGTGATAGTCGACCTTGCGCGGTACGAAATTGCAGATGACGAAGTTGGTGGCCTCGAACGCCTGATGCACCGGCGGCGGCTGATGAACGCGGCCGGTCAGCGGTTCGAAATCGGCGATGTTGAACGTGTACGGGTACAGGCAGCCGTCCCAGCCGACCACATCGAACGGATGTGTCGCGTAGGTCAGCCTGGTGCCGATCACCTCGGTGCCGGCCCGATGCTTGACCAGCACCTCCACATCGGTGTCCTCGACGCGCAGCAATTCGAGTGGCCCGTGCAGATCCCGCTCGCAATACGGCGCATTCTCCAGTAGCTGACCGAATTTCGAGAGATAGCGCTTGGGTGGGGTGATGTGGCTCGACGCCTCGATCACATACGCGCGCAACGGTTCCTCGCCCATCGGCAGCCAGCGGTGGGTCGTCGCCCGCGGCATGAGGACCTGATCGCCCTGGTGGACCGGCACGATCCCGAACACGCTTTCCACCACGGCCGCACCGGATTCCACGTACACCAGCTCGTCGCCGATGGCATTGCGGTAGAGCGGGGACGCGCCCTTGGCGACCACGTACGAGATCCGCACATCGGCGTTGGCCAGCAGCAACCTGCGCCCGGTCACCGGGTCGGTCGTCGTCGCCGTATCGCCGGGGAACAGCAGTGGCAGCCGCAGATGCCGGTGGTGCAGTGGATGATTCGGCGTCAACGTCTGGTCGGGCAGCTCCCAGACCGTCGCGTCGACGATCGCCGGCGGCAGCGCGCGGTGATACAGCAGTGAGGAGTCCCCGGAGAACCCCTCCTCGCCCATCAGTTCTTCGTAGTAGAGGTTGCCGCGCTCATCCCGATGCTGCGTATGCCGCTTCGGCGGCACCGTTCCGACCCGACGATAAAACGACATGAGGCGCACCTCCCGCTACGTTGCAGGCTGAAACTTCCACCTCCAACGTAACCGAGAACGCGTGGCGGGTCCGTCAGAATTCGGCGATCACCGGTGCGTGGTCGCTGGCGCCCTTGCCCTTGCGTTCCTCGCGGTCCACCGAAGCGTCCTTGATCTGGTCGGCGAGGGCGGGGGAGGCGAGGATGAAGTCGATGCGCATGCCCTCCTTGCGGGGGAAGCGCAGCTGGGTGTAGTCCCAGTAGGTGTAGACGCCGGGGCCGGGGGCGAACGGACGCATCACATCGCGGAAGCCGATGTCGAGCATGGACTGGAACGCCTCGCGTTCGGGCGCGGACGTGTGGGTCTTGCCGACGAACAGTTCCGGCGCCCAGACATCGTCGTCGGTGGGGGCGATGTTCCAGTCGCCGACCAGCGCGATCTTCGCCTCCGGGTCGTCGGCCAGCCAGCCGGCCGCCTTCGCGCGCAGGGTCGAGAGCCAGTTCAGTTTGTAGGTGTAGTGCGGGTCGGCGAGCGCACGGCCGTTGGGGACGTAGAGGCTCCACACCCGCACCCCGCCGCAGGTCGCTCCGATCGCGCGCGCCTCGACCACCGGCGATTCGATCAGCGAATCGCCCGCGTCCTTGTCGAAGCCGGGCTGATCGGGGAACGCGAGCTCGACATCGGTGAGCCCGACCCGCGACACGATCGCGACACCGTTCCACTGATTGAGGCCCACGTGCGCCACCTCGTACCCCGCGGCCTCGAACTGCTCGAAGGGGAACTGATCGTCACGGCACTTGGTCTCCTGCAACGCCAGCACATCGATGTCGTGGCGGTCCAGAAAGGCGATCGCCCGATCGACGCGGGAGCGGATCGAGTTGACGTTCCAAGTGGCGAGACGCACGGAAGTGACGGTCCTTTCGAGGCTAATGACTCTGGGGGGCGGCGTAGCGATAGGCGTGGTGTTCCAGGAAGCCGAGTTCGCGGTAGAGGGCGAGCGCGCCGGAGTTTCCCACCTCTACCTGGACGTAGGCGTGGCTCGCACCCTGCTCGGCACCCCACCGGATCAGTTCGGCGCACAGCAGCGCACCGAGTCCGTTGCGGCGATGCGCTGTCGCTACGGCCACGCAGGTGAGGCCCACCCAGCGTCGGCCGTCGGGTGCGGTGGTCACGGCGCCGCGGCCGATGGCCAGGGGCTCGGGCAGGCCGAGTGAGGCGAAGCCGAGGGTGCCGTCCAGGACCGAGGTGAGCACGGCCCGGTCCGGTTCGCGCACGGCGGTGTCGAGGGGGATCTCGCCGCGATAGCGGTGCGTTCGCAGCCAACCGTCCTCGGGCTCGGCGGAGATCCGGACCATCGACGGACCTTGCGGCAGGACGAAATTCGCGATGTCGAGACCGAGGACCACGGTCTCGCTCCAGGTGTTCCAGGTCGGCGGGACAGGGGCGAGCCGGTCGGGCAGTTGCAGCAGCAGCGGCAACCCCTGACTCGTGTACCAGTCCGCGATCTTGTGCATGGTGTCGATCGACAACACGGCGGGAACGCCCGACTCGCCCAGCGGGACAGCCGAATTAGCGCGTCCGGTGTAGCCGTTACCCGCTCGCACCAGCCAGCCGTCGATCCACAGGTGAGCACTGCCCGGCCAGGCCATGGCCGCCGCGGTCTCCAGCGACCGGATCTCCTTGGTTCGAATAGGCCGGGGCCCCAGTGCTTTCAACGCGACGACGCGATCGGCGGACACCGACACCAGCTCACCCTCGGCGGTGCGCACCGCAGGCGGCTCCAGCGATACCAGTTCGCCGATCACATCTGTGAGCGGTTGGGGATAACCCGCGGGCAGCTGGTACCGCATCACCACCCGTCGCCCGAGCGGAATGTCAGTCGTCATGACCGAACGGATCAGGAACGGTTCCCGGGATCCAGCTCAAACCCGGTGTACCCCAGCCGTTTCGCTTGATCGCCTTCTTGGCGGCGCGGGCATTGCGGCCGATCAGCACGTCGACGTAGAGGAAGCCGTCGAGGTGGCCCACCTCGTGCTGGAGCATGCGCGCGAAGAAACCGGTGCCCTCTAGTTCCACGGGCTCGCCGTTCTCGTCGGTCCCGGTGACCTTCGCCCAGTCCGCGCGACCGGTCGGGAACTGCTCGCCGGGCACCGACAGGCAGCCTTCCTCGTCGTCATCGGGGTCGGGCATGGTCTCGGGGATCGCCGAGGTCTCCAGCACCGGGTTCACCACCACGCCCTTGCGGCGGATCGGATTACCGGTGGCGTCGAAGTCGGGGCAGTCGTAGACGAACAGGCGCTTGCCGACGCCGACCTGATTGGCCGCCAGGCCGACACCCTTGGACTCTTCGAGAGTGTCGTACATATCCGCGATGAGCTCGGCCAGCTCCGCGGGGGTCTCCGTCACCTTCGCGGTGGGGTTGTGCAGAACGGGGTCACCGACGATCACGATCGGGAGAATTGCCATGGTCGCCATTATCGCCGCTGGCGCGGGCGGACGATCGGCGGACCCCTGTGGGCCGCGCCACCCCTACTGGCCTTCAGTCAACACGCCGTGACAGGGGTCGAAGGATCCGGGGAACCCGTGGTTGAATGACGACGGTATCTACCCATCTCGTGATACTCGGCGAGGGAGCAAGATGGACGGCGCAGCAGCTCGGCACATCTCGGAGGGCCCCACTGCGGGCGAACCGGATTCGGCCGCCGACGAGAGCACCGGTCTGAGTCGTCGCGAGCTCGACATCCTGGACTTCGAGCGCAAATGGTGGAAATACGCGGGCGCCAAGGAAGACGCGATCCGCGAGCTGTTCGCCATGTCGGCCACCCGGTACTACCAGGTCCTCAACGCTGTCGTCGACTCCGACGCGGCGCTGGCCGCCGACCCGATGCTGGTCAAGCGGCTGCGACGACTGCGAGCGAGCAGGCAGAAATCGCGTGCCGCCCGCAAACTCGGTTTCCAGGTCTGACATGACGGCCACACACCCTTCGTTGCGACTAGGGTTGGGCGGGTGAGCAACCCGAACCCCACCCCCGGCGGCCCGCCGTTGCGCGCGCTGGCGATGGTGTTGATCGCGCTGGCCATTGTCTTCGCCGGTCTGGGTGCGATGTCGCTGTCGAACTCCGATGCGGTGGCATCCGATGCGGAGCAGACCGAGACCACCACCTCCAGCGCGGTCGCGCAGGCGCCTGCCACCACGCCCGCGCCGACGACCACCAGCGCGGCCGCCGCCCCCACCACCACGACGTCCGTCGCGCCGACGACCACCACCGTGGCACCCGCGACGGGCGGCGCGGATCAGACTGTGTCGGTGCGGGTGCTGAACAACAGCTTGGTCGCCGGCCTGGCCGCGCGCACCGCGAGCGAACTGACCACCGCGGGCTGGACCAACGTGAGCACCGGCAACTACAGCGGTGAGAACCTGACCACCACCACCGTGTATTACGGCGGCGGCGCGCGCGACAAGGCCGCGGCCACCGAGATCGCCGAGCAGGTCGGCGGGACGGTCGCGCCCAAGTCGGGGGACACCTCGCCGGGTGTCGTCGTCGTACTGACCGGTCGCTGAACCAGGCGCGGCACGCGGTGCCGTAGGCCGTGTCGCCGCTGTGGCATCATCTTGAGCGGTATAGCCCCAGTCCGATAAGGAGTCCCCTGATGGCCACGTCGACAACTCGTCGCCCGTCCTGGCGCATTGTGACCCCGGTGCTCGCGGTCGCCGCGCTCGGGCTCGCAGCCTGCACCAACAGCCAGGAGTCGAGTGACGTCAAGGGCACCACGCCGCCGGTGTGGACCAGCTCGTCGGCGCCCGCGGGCGAAAGCGGCGGCCACGGTGGCGGTCACGCCGCACCGTCGGAGACCGCGGCCCCCGGCCACGGCGACGACCACGGTGGCGTACCGGGCGGCCTGAAGACCTCGCTCAAGAACGGCGCGGGCGCCGAGGTCGGCACCGCGACCATCGTCCAAGAGGGTGGCCACCTGGTCGTCACCGTCGAGGCGCGCGGTCTGACCCCCGGCTTCCACGGCCTGCACTTCCACCAGAACGGCACCTGTGAGGGCGACTTCGCCTCGGCCGGTGGGCATCTGCAGGTCGGCGGTGCCACCGCGCACCCGGCCAGCGGTGACCTCACCTCGCTGCAGGTCGGCGCCGACGGCTCCGCGAAGCTGGTCACCCAGACCGACTCGGTCACCCTCGACAACGTCAAGGGCAAGGCGCTGATCATCCACGGCGGCGCCGACAACTTCGGCAACATCCCGCCGCGCTACACCCGCGAGGGTGGCACCGGACCGGACGAGACCACCCTGACCACCGGTGATGCGGGCGCCCGGGTGGCGTGCGGCGTCGTCGGTTAGCGAGACACACCCATGGCCGGGGCATTCGAGTCGGTTTCGTTTCGCGGTTCGCCCCGGCCGACCATCGGCATCGAATGGGAGATCGCGCTCGTCGACAAGGTGACGCGTGATCTGTCCAACACCGCCTCGGCGGTGTTCGACGCGGTCGGCGATCTGCGTGCCCACGACGGCACCCAGCAGGTCACCAAGGAACTGCTGCGCAACACGGTCGAGTTGGTGACCGGTGTGCACGACACAGTCGGCGGCGCGGTCGAAGACCTGCACGGCACCATGAACGCGGTGCGGCGTGCGGCCGATCCGCTCGGGGTCGACCTGTTCTGCGCGGGCACCCACCCGTTCGCGGCGTGGTCGGCCCAGCAGCTCACGCGCTCACCGCATTACGACGAACTGATCGAACGCACGCAGTGGTGGGGCCGTCAGATGCTCATCTGGGGCGTCCACGTGCATGTGGGAGTGTCGCACCGGGACAAGGTCTTTCCGATCCTGAACTCGCTGCTGCTGTCGTATCCGCATCTGCTCGCGCTGTCGGCGTCCTCGCCGATGTGGTCCGGCGACGACACCGGCTACGCCAGCAACCGGGCGCTGATGTTCCAGCAGTTGCCGACCGCCGGGCTGCCGTTCCAGTTCGAGAACTGGCGCCAGTTCGAAGGTTTCGTGCACGACCAGATGAAAACCGGTGTGTTCGAACAACTCGGTGGCATGCACTGGGATATCCGGCCCGCGCCCAAGTGGGGCACCATCGAGGTGCGGGTGTGCGACGGGCTGTCCAGCCGCGCCGAACTGGCCTCGGTGGCCGCGCTGATCCACTGCCTGATCGTCGACCTGGACCAGCGCCTCGAGAACGGCGAACAACTGCCGACGCTGCCGCCATGGCATGTGCAAGAGAACAAGTGGCGTGCCGCGCGCTACGGGCTCGACGCGATCGTGATCGTCGACGACGCCAGCAATGAGCGTTTGGTCACCGACGATCTGATGGATCTGCTCACCCGGCTCGAGCCGACCGCGAAGCGTCTCGGCTGCGCCGACGAGCTGGCCTCGGTGGCCGACATTCCCCGCCACGGCGCCTCCTACCAGCGGCAACGCCGGGTCGCCGCGCAGACACAGGGCGACATGGTCGCCGTCGTCGACGCGCTGGTGCGCGAGCTGGATCAGTAGCGTTCAGCTGCGCGGGGAGATGGCGTTCACCCGCCGTTTACGATGGTCGGATGCTTGTCGAACATCCGCGCGCCGTTGCGGGGGGTGCCACCCTCGGTTCGCGTCTGCGTGAACCACGCACACTCGCCGTCGTCGGCGTGGCCGCAGTGCTCGCGTTGCTGGTCGGATTGCAGATCGTCGCGTCGGTCAGCGGCTTCGACGGACCGCTGGCCAGCCTGGCTCGCGACTTCGTCGGTACGCCCAAGTCGATGTCGGTGCCGTGGGCGGGACTGGTGCTCGCGCTCGTCGGGATCTCCACGCGCCGCCGGGTGTTCGCGCTGACCGCCGCCATCGGGATCGACGCGGTGTGGGTCGCGCTGCGACTCATCGACGGCAAGCCGTTCACCGTCGGCAACGGGCCGACGATCGTGCTGGCCGCGCTGGCGGTCGTCGCGGCAGTGCGCTGGCGGGGTCGTGAGCGCAGCGACGCGTTGAAGGCCGCCGCACTCGGTGCGCTGCTGGTGCTGGCCACCAAGGTCGGTGATGTGTGGCTGCACCTGACTTCGGCGGTGCGACCCACGGTGCTCGACGAATACGTGCTGCTCGCCGATCACGCGCTCGGTGATCCGTCGTGGGTCGTCGGGCGGGTGCTGGATGTGCTCGGGCCCGAGGTGTACGCGGTGCTGCACTGGGTCTACATCGAATTGCCGGTCGCCGCGATCGCGGTGGCGGTGTGGCAGTTGCGCAAGGTGGTCACGACCGGGCAGTGGCCCAGCCACTACCTGGTGCGCACCTTCCTGGTGCTCGGGCTGGTCGGGCCGCTGTTCTATGTGCTGTTCCCGGTGGTCGGGCCGATGTTCGCGTTCGGTGCCGACGGGCACGGTTTCCAGGTGGGCAATTTCTGGCCCGCCGCGATGCCGCCGCTCGACTCGAACCCGGCCGCACTGACCTTCGACGAGTTCACCCCGCGCAACTGCATGCCCTCCATGCACACCGCGTGGGCGCTGTCGCTGTTCATCCACACCCGTCGCGATGTCGACGGGTCGCGAGCCCCGGTCTGGATGCGCTGGGGCGGGGCCTTCTGGCTGGCCGCCACGGTCACCGCGACACTGGGCTTCGGGTATCACTACGGCGTCGACCTCGTGGCGGGTGCGGTGCTGTGTCTGACCGTCGAGTCGGCGCTGCGCGCGCCCGAGCGGGGTTGGGGCGGCTTCCGGATCCGGTTGGTGGGCTTCGGGCTCGCGGTGTTCGCGGCGCTGCTGCTGTCCTACCGGTACCTGGCGGTGCCGATGGCGGAGTATCCGGTGGCCGCGGGCGCGATCGTCATCGGGCTGTTGGCCGCGGTGGCCATCGCCTTCCACAACACCTGGTTCGCCACTGCCCCCGAACCGGCCCTCGAGCCGATCGCGACGCCGGCTACCTAGAACAACCCGTCGCGGTGGCGTTGTTCTCGGTAGGCGGTGCGCCCGATGAGATGGGCGACGACCGGGGCCGTGATGATCGTGAACAGGCCGGTGAGGACGAGCATCCAGACGTTGATGTCGTCACGGATGTCGATCCCGGTGCCGACGAGAACCAGCATGAGGCCGACCACCTGCGGTTTGGTGGCCGCGTGCATGCGGGTGAGGGTATCGGGGAAACGGACGATGCCGATCGACGCCGTGAACGCGAGCGTGCAGCCGGTGAGAATCAGGACCGCCGATACCCATTCCCACCCGCTCATCGGTCGTCCCTGACCCGGAATCGGGTGACGGCGGCCGAGCCGAGGAAACCGACCAGCGCGAGCGCGACGATCGCCGGGATCACCGTGGTGTCGTCGCTGTAGGCGGCCCATACCGCGAGCCCGGATGCGGCGATGGCCATCAGTGAATCGATGCCGACCACCCGGTCGAGGGTGCTGGGGCCCGCGAGTACGCGGTAGCTGGTGATCACCGCGGCGGCGGTGAGCAGGATGGCGGCGATGACGGCGACGACAGTCATGATCACACCTCCGGTGGGGGGTCGACGCGGCGGCGTTCGCTCGGTCGTTCGAAGGCCTTGATCATCAGGTGCTCCAGGCGTCGGGTGGTGCGGTAGAACTTCGCGACCGCTTCGTCGCTGCCCACATCGAGCACATGGACGTAGACCACGCAGCGCTGGCGGTCGAGCTCGAGGACCATGGTGCCGGGGATCAGGTTGAGCAGGTCGGCGCACATCACCAACACCAGATCGGACTGGATACCCAGGTGCACGCGCAGCACGCCCGAGACCGGCGGACCGCTGGGCCGCAGCGCGAACCAGGCCACCTGCAGGCTCGATTCGAGCGAGTAGTAGACGCTGACAGCGATCAACTCGAGAAACGAGAGCGGGTGGAAGCGCCCGGCCACCGGGACCAACGGCAGTGGCAGCGCGAAGACCACGATCAGCGCGACCACGACACCGGCGACGGTGTTGGCCGGACTCAGATCCCCCCAGAGCGCGACCCAGACGGCGGTGAGCCAGATCAGGACGCCGAGGCGAAGGGCGTTGTCGCGGTTGACGAGCCGGCTCATCGCAGCTCCGGTCCGAGCACCGAGTCGATGTAGACCGACGGATCGTTCAGGTCCCCGGCGGCACGTTCGGCGATACCGAGGATCGGCCCGGCGAACACGGTGAGCGCGAGCCCGGCGCTGACGAGCCCGACGGTGGCCAGCACCATCAGCACGGGCATCCGGCCGGGATCGGTGCGATCCTCGTACTGCACATCGGTCGAATCCTCCACCAGTGTCGGCAGATTCGCCGCGGTGAGATGACCTTCCGGCGCCTCCTCGCGCGGGCGCCAGAACGCTTTGCTCCAGACCCGCGCCACCGCGTACAGCGTGAGCAGGCTCGTGAGCACCGAGCCCCCGACCAGCACCCAGGCCAGTACGCTGCCGTCGGCGGCGCCGGCTTCCAGGAGCGCGACCTTGCCGATGAATCCCGAAAATGGCGGGATGCCACCCAGATTCAGGGCTGGGAGCAGGAACAGCACACCCAGTAGCGGACTCGCTGTGGCCAGTCCGCCGATGCGTCGCAACGACACCGACCCGGCTTGGCGTTCGATCAGTCCGACAGCGAGGAACAGCGCGGTCTGCACCAGGATGTGGTGGGCCACGTAGAACACCGCGCCGGTGAGCCCGGCGGTGGTGGCCAGGCCGATGCCGAACACCATGTAGCCGATGTGGCTGATCAGGGTGAACGAGAGCAGCCGCCGGATATCGGTCTGGGCGATGGCGCCGAGGACGCCGACGATCATCGTCGCCAGTCCGCACACCAGCAGGATGTCGTCGAAGGCGCCGTCGGGGAACCAGAGCGTGTGGGTGCGGATGATCGCGTACACGCCGACTTTGGTGAGCAGACCCGCGAACACCGCGGTGACCGGAGCGGGCGCGGTGGGATAGGAGTCGGGCAGCCAGCTCGACAGCGGGAACACCGCCGCCTTGATCCCGAACGCGACCAGCAGTACCGCGTAGCAGGCGGTGCGCACGCCGCTGGGCGTCGCTTCCAGGCGCACGGCCAGTTGCGCGAGATTCAGGGTGCCCGTCGCCGCGTAGGTCAGGCCGATGCCGATCAGGAAGATCAGCGACGACACCATCGACACCATCACGTAGGCGATGCCGGTGCGGATCCGTTCCTCGGTGGCGCCCACGGTGAGCAGCACGAACGAGGCGACGAGCAGGACCTCGAAGCCGACGAACAGGTTGAACAGGTCACCGGCCAGGAACGCGGTCGACACGCCCGCGGTCAGGATCAGATAGGTCGGCCGGTAGATCGAGGTCGGCTGGTGTTCGTCACCGTCGGAGATGTTCTGTCCCGCACCGTAGATCGACACCACGAGCAGTACGAAGGCCGAGACCAGCAGCATGGCGGCGCTGAGCCGATCGACCACCAGCGTGATGCCGATCGGGGTCGGCCAGCCGCCCACCTGCACCGCGGTGGTGCCGTCGCGGTCGGCGAGATACAGCAGCAGGGCGCTGATCAGCAGCACCACCGACAGTGCCGTCAGCGTGATCATCGCCTGGAGCCGTGGGCGGCGGCCGAACACCAGCGTCGCCGCGGCGGCGAGCAGCGGAACCAGCACGGGCAGTGCGGCGATGGCGGGCAACAGCTCCGGGGACAGGGTCACTGTTCGGGATCCTCCCGTTCGCGGCGGGCGGCGACCTGGGCGTCCTCGGGGTCGTTGGTCACGTCTTCGGTGGTGGTCAGCATGTAGGCGCGATAGGCCAGCGCGAGCACGAAAGCCGCCAGGCCCATGGTGATCACGATCGCGGTGAGCACCATCGCCTGCGCCAGGGGATCGGCCATGCCGTCGGGGGAGGTGTCGGCGCTGCCGAGAATCGGTGGCTTCCCGTCCTGGCCGCCCATCGTGAGGATCAGCAGGTTCACCGCGTTGCCGAGCAGGATCATCCCGAGCAGCATCTTCGACACCACCCGCTCGAGCAGCAGGTAGACACCGCACGCGGTGAGCACGCCGATGGTGATGAGCAGAACGAGGTCGGCACTCATACGAGTTCCTTGTCCAGGCGGGCGCCGAGGCTGCGCAGGACGTCCAGCACCAGCCCGACGATCACCAGGTAGACGCCGAGGTCGAAGAACATGGCGGTGACCAGTTTGATGTGGCCCAGCAGCGGCAGCGTCACCTCGATGATCGCCGAGGACAGCGGGGGTGCGCCGAGCAGCAGCGACGCGGTCGCGGTGCCCGCCGCGAGGGTGAGTCCGGCGCCGAGTAGGTGCCCGGCGTCGACCGGGAGCGCTTCGCCCAGTTCGTATCGGCCACCCGCCAGATAGCGCAGGGTCAGGGCCAATCCGGCGACCAGGCCACCCGCGAAGCCGCCGCCGGGCGCGTTGTGGCCGGAGAAGAAGAAGTACACCGACAGCACCATGATGGTGGGGAACACCAGGCGAGTGGTGATCTGCAGGACCATCGACCGATCGCGGCGATCGAGGAGGCGGGCGGCGGGCAGCCAGGTCACCGCGTCGGGGTCGTAGTTCGGGGAATCGGCGGCGCGGGGTGCGCTGCCGAAGCGGCGGCTGCGGAAGACCAGTGACGCGACGCCGGTCGCGGCGACGACGAGCACCGAGATCTCGCCGAGGGTGTCCCAGGCGCGGATGTCGACCAGCAAGACGTTGACCGCGTTCTTGCCCCCGCCGATCCGATAGGCCGCATCGGGGATGGCATGCCAGATCGGGTTGCCGTGCCTGGCGGCGATGGCGAACGCGGCGAGTACGGGGACGGTGATGCCGACGCCGAGGGCCAGCAGTGCCCGGCGGAACTTGAACGCCGTGCCCTGGCTTTCGGCGATCTCCGCCGGGAACGCGCGCAGCACGAGCACGAAGACGACCAAAGTCAGTGTCTCGACCAGGAATTGGGTCAGTGCGAGATCGGGGGCGCCGTGCAGCGCGAAGATCACGCCGCAGCCGTAGCCCGTCACCCCGACGACGAGCACGCTGGCCAACCTGTTGCGCAAGACGGTGGCGGCCAGCGCCATCGCGATCATGATCGCGCCGATCGCCGCCTGCAACGGTGAATCCCACAGTCGCAGTTGCACTCCGGTCCGCGTACCGATCGCGAGCATGACCGTCGGCAACACGATGAGCGTGCCGAGGATGGTGGCCTGGCTGGCGGGCAGCGAACCGGACTGCACAGTTCCGGTGATGCGCAACGACAGTCGGTCCATCGCGCGCAGGGCCGCGTCGTAGTTGCGATCGGCGTTGCCGAGGCGCGGGTGCGCGGGTTCGCCGATCCGGCCGCGGATCAGGAACAGGGCGATACCCGCCGCGACGATGACCACCGTCAGCGCGAGCGGTCCGGTGAAGCTGTGCCAGAGGGCGAGATGGGTGTCGAGTACGCCCGGCAGCGACTCGGCGTAGGGGCTCAACCATCGATCGACCGCCTGGGTGTCGAGACCGCCGGCCAGCCCGGCCACCGCGAGCACCGCGGGCGGGCCGAGCAGCAGCGGGCCGGGTGCGTGCCAGGTGACCACGCGCTCGGGATTCGCGGTGACTCCGAAAGCGCCCCAGACGAAGCGGATGCTGTAGGCCACGGTGAACGCCGAACCGACGGTGACCCCGGCCAGCAGGGCGAACCGCACCGGCGGGCTCAGGACCTCGGCCGACCACAGCGCGCCGAGCGCCGACTCCTTGCCGACGAAACCGAGCAGCGGCGGCAGCCCGGCCATGCTGAGTGTCGCGAGTACCGCGATCGCGCACAGCACCGGCGCACGCCGGCCGAGCCCGGACAGTCTGCGCAGATCCCTGGTCCCCGCGCCGTGATCGATGATGCCGACCACCATGAACAGGCATGCCTTGAACAGTGCGTGCGCCACCAGGAGGGCGAGCCCGGCCAGCGCCGCGTCGGGCGTGCCGATGCCCATCATCGTGATCATCAGACCCAGCTGGCTGACGGTGCCGAACGCCAGCACCAGCTTCAGGTCGTGCACCTGGATCGCCCGCCACCCGGCCAGCAGCATCGTGGCGATGCCGAGCGGCAGCAGCATCAGATGCCATGGCGGGGTCTGCGCGAGCGCCGGCGCCAGCCGGGCCACCAGGTAGATCCCGGCTTTCACCATCGCGGCGGCGTGCAGATACGCGCTCACCGGGGTCGGCGCCGCCATCGCGCCGGGCAACCAGAAGTGCAGCGGCACGATCGCCGATTTACTGATCGCCCCGATCAGCACCAAGCCGATCGCGACCGACACCGCGCTCCCGGCCGGGACCGAGGTCGTCGCGAGCAGGTCCGAGAGCAGGAAACTGTCGTAGCGCAGCCCGAGGATGACGATGCCGACCAGCATCGCCAGCCCGCCCGCGCCGGTCACCAGCAGCGCCTGGATCGCGGCCCGTCGACTCACCGAACGCTCGGCGTAGTGGCCGACGAGCAGGAACGACAGCACCGTCGTGATTTCCCAGAACACGTACAGCAGCAGCATGTTATCGCTGGTGACGAGCCCGAACATGGCGCCGGCGAACCCGGTCAGCTCGGCCGCGAACACCCCGAGCCTGGCCTCGTCGCGCTCGAAGTACCGCCCGCAGTACGCCAGGATCAGCGCGCCGACGCCGAGCACCAGCGTGCACATCACCGCAGCGAGGGCATCGAAACGCAGATCGATGTCCATCGAGATCTGCGGCGCCCATTGCACGTGGGTGCGCACAGTGGTTCCCCAGTGCGCGATCACCCAGCCCAGGCTGCCCAGCGGTACCAGGGCGAGCAGGTAGAAAGCGTTGCGGCCGAGCACTCGTACACACAGCGGGGCCAGGAGGGCGGCCAGTGCGTGCACGAGCAGTACGGCTAGCAACTCCCCCTCCGTCGGGTAGGTAGCGGTCGAGTAGCGCGTCCCGATCCTACGGGCGTCGGCGGCGTGGACGGCGGCACCGAGGATGTCGCGTCGGCCATGTCGCGGCGGATACGGCTATGGCTTGACCGTCGGTGCCGGTGTGCCGGACCGGATCCGGTACAGCAACACCAGGGCGGCCGCGGCGCCGATCGTGATGGCCAGCGCGGTGCGGCCCGCCGCGGCTTCGGCCATCGGGTCCGGGCCGGTCTGCCAGTTCCGCAGGCGGGTGGGAATCGACCACAGGATCGACGGCAGGTACAGCGCGCCGAGTCCGAGGACGGCGCTGGGCCCGTAGCTGATCCGGATCGAGCCGAAGGCATATCCGACGACACCGGCCAGCACCACCGCGCCGATCGTCCAGGCGAACAACCACGGCAGGCGTTCGGCGAACGTGGCGAACGTGGCGAGCGCGGCGGCGCCGATCAGGACGGCCCACGGCGTCGCCCAGCGCCTGCCCGTCAGGATGCCCGCCGTCGCCGCGACGAGGATGAGCACGAGGTTCCAGCCGATCCGCTCGGCGTCGAAGAGCGAGTCGCCCGCGGCGGCCAGACTGACCGCGAGCAGCACAGCCGTACCGTCGCGGCCGGGCAGCAGCAGGGCCGAGACGAAGGCGGCGACGATCGTGACCGTGACCGCCAGCGCGATGTACCAGGCGTTCGCACGCTGTCCGTCGAACGCGCGCTGGAGCCGTTCCGTGGCGAGCAGCACCGTCAGCGCCAGTACCGTCACGGACACGATCGGGGCGATCGGCACATCGGCGGTGAGTGGCGGCACGATGGGCGACCTGATGCTGCGCCGGTGCCGGAGGGTGTTCACCGCGAGCAAGACGATGGCGACGATGATCAGAGCCGACGGACTGTGCACACCCCGGTCCGTCGTCGACAACATGTTCGAGGTGACCAGCGTGATCACTTCGCCGTACACGAATACCGTCACCGTGCCGAGCGCGAAACCGAGCGCGGCCCAGCGCAGCTGTAGCGAACACAGGCACAGGGCGCCGAAGATCACGCCACCGACGAGCGAATTCACATAGTTCTGGGTGGTGAGTATCTCGGCCGAGGTCATCGTGTGGCCGACGAAGTAATTGATCCCCAGCCCCACGGCGCAGCAGGTGGCGATGAGCCAGACGAGCCCCGGCCGGTTGGCCGGGCGGATCAGCACGGCCACGACGACGGCGACGATCAGCCCGAGCGCCGCCGCCCTCGGCACGCTGTTGGCCATGCTGGCGACCTGATACGGCGTGTCGATCGCCGTGTTGGTGCGGGAAGTGAACGGCACGAACAGCGCCATCCCCGCGACCGCGGCGCCCGCGAACGCCGTGACCGCATCCACACCATCCCCGACTTTGGGCACAGCTCGACGATACTCGCCGAAAACCCCGTCTAGCTGGGATGTCGCTGTCGGCGCGGTGCGGGCGTGGTCAGGTCCTGCTCTCGGCGTAGCGGCGCAGCGACTCGACCTGAGCGGAATCGAGCGAGGGCCGCACGGTGCTGCGGGCGCGGGCGACGTCCTCGGCGGTGACGTCGGCCGCGGCCATATCGCGGCGAAGGGCCGACAGCGCCGCTTCGCGCAGCAGCGCGGCGCAGTCGGCGGCGGAGTAGCCGTCGAGGTCTTCTGCCAGCGCGGCCAGGTCGACGTCCTCGGCGAGCGGGACCGAGCGCCCCGCCGTGCGCAGGATCTCGAGCCGGGCCGGGCCGTCCGGCGGCGGCACGAAGACGAGGCGGTCGAGCCGGCCCGGCCGCAGCAGTGCGGGATCGATCAATTCGGGCCGGTTGGTCGCGGCGACCACCACCACATCGCGCAGGGGCTCGACCCCGTCGAGTTCGGTGAGCAGTGCGGCGACCACCCGGTCCGACACCCCGGAGTCGCTGCTCTGGCCGCGGCGGGGGGCGAGCGCGTCGACCTCGTCGAGGAAGATCAGCGAGGGCGCCGAGTCGCGGGCCCGCTGGAACAACTCGCGCACCGCGCGTTCGGAGGAGCCGACCCACTTGTCCATCAGCTCAGCGCCTTTCACCGCGTGCACGCTGAGCTGGCCGGTCCCCGCCAGCGCCCGCACCAGGAAGGTCTTGCCGCAGCCGGGTGGCCCGTAGAGCAGGACCCCGCGCGGCGGTTCGATGCCGAGCCGGGCGAAGGAGTCGGGGTGGCGCAGTGGCCACAGCACCGTTTCGGTGAGTGCCTGTTTGGTTTCGATCATGTCGCCGACGTCGTCGAGGTCGAGCGAGCCGATCGCCAATTCCTCTGTGCCCGAACGGGACAACGGCCGGATCACGTCGAGCGCGCCGATCAGGTCGTCCTGGACGAGTTCGGGTTCGGTGTGCTCGCGGCTGGCCCGGCCTGCCGCGCGCACGGCCGCTTCCCGGCACAGCGCGGTCAGGTCGGCCACCACGAAACCCGGGGTGCGCGAGGCGATCACATCGAGGTCCAGTTTTCCCGCCGGCACCTTGCGCAGCAGCTGTTCCAGCAGCGCCCGCCGGATCGCCGCGGTGGGCAGCGGCAACGCCAGTTCGCGATCGCACAGGTCCGGAGCGCGCAGACGCGAATCCACCTGTGTCGGATGGGCGGTGGTGGCCAGCAGGGCGACGCACGGTGCGCGCACCGCGGCCCTCAGCTGGTCGAGAACGAGGGTGGCGACGGGCTCTGCCTCGGCGGGCAGCAGCGCGTCGATATCGGTGATCAGCAGCACGCCGCCCTGCCCGGTGGCGACATCGGCCACCGCCTCGGCGACCTCACGCAGTCGGGTGCCGCTCTCGGCGGCGCCGACGCTCGGGCCGTCGAGCTCGACGATGCGGCGCGGTGCGGCAACAGCTTTGGCGAAGGTGGCCTTGCCGACCCCGGCGGGACCGGTGATGAGGACACCGAGATGCGCCGGTGCGCCGAGCGTCTTGAGCAACTCGGGTTCATCGAGCGCCAAGCTCAGCCATTCGGCCAGTTTGGCCGCCTGACTCTGCACCCCCGCCAGATCCTCGATCTGGATCGGCGCGTTCCCCGAACTCACCTTCACGGCGGCAGATCCCGGCCGTTCCGGCTCCGGGAACCACTGCCGGCCCGGCGTGCTCCCCGAAAGCTGGCGCATGTCGCCGTCACGTTCCACGGTGTGCTGGATCGCGGCCGCACCCGCACCCCAGCCGACGGCCGAATTCGGCTGCACGCTCACCGGTCCCGGGATCGGCTCGATCGCCGTCACAGTGAGCAGTTCGGTGGTCCAGGCGATCCCGAAGGCACGTGAGAGGGCCTGGGTGGCCGCCGAGGAACTGATATCGGGTCCGAGATCACGCGGCAGCAGCGACACCGTGTCGCCCACGGTCACCACCTTGCCCAGCAGCGCCTGCCGCAGGGTGGCCGCGGGGATACTGGCCATCGCGTGCGCCGAGCCGCTCAGCGAGATCTGCCTGGCGCCGAAGACGGTCACCGGGGCGACGGTCACCGCCGCGTTCTCCCGCAATCCCACATTCGACAGCGTCACGTCATCGAGCAGCGCTACCCCCGGCGGACTGTCGGCGGGCGCCTTCGCCACCACCGCCGCGGTCCTGCGCGCGCCGATCAGCGCGATGCCGTCCCATTCGCGCAGGCCGAGCGCGGTGAGCGTCTCGGGATGCAGGCGCACCACCCCGCGACGAGCGTCGGCTGCGGAGGGATTGAGCCGGGCGGTGAGCGAAAGTTCAGCCACCGCCCCATTCTGCCCTTCGCGGCGCGATCAGGAATCGATAGGCCGACCGCAAGGTCAGAAGGCCATTCTGGCGGGCATGACGAACAATCGCCGCCAGTCGGTACGCTGCACCGGACGCGCCGGAGGTGCCGGCGCCGCGATCTACCGGGGAAAGCAGCAGATGAACCGAATCTCCCTCGCCGTTCTGGCCGCCGGGGCTCTGACCCTGACCTTGGTCGGGTGCGGGTCCGACGACTCCGCTGATGCGAGCGGGCTGCGCAAGGGCACGCCGAGCTCCAGCGCGCCTGTCACCACCAAGGCGCCCACGTCGAGCGCGGCGCCGACCTCGGCCGCCGCGGGCGCCGACATCACCTGCACGCAGTTCAAATCGCTCGATCCGGACGGCGAGAAGAAGGCGATCGATCAGATCCTCGCGGCACACCCCGGCGGTCCGTTCGAGGGCAGCCCCAACGTGGCGCTGAGCACGGTGAAGCTGGTCTGCCTCGTCCCGGCCAATGCCGACAAGCCGGTAGCCGACGCCGCCGGGATGAAGCCCTAGTCGTCGCTCAGCTCAGCAGCGATTGCCAGTTCGCGGGGACCCGAGCGGCCGGGCCGGGGACGGACTGATCGGTGGGATGGCTGGTCGGCGCGGCGAGTTCGGGACCATCGCTGTACATCTCGCCGCTGGCGAAGTTGTAGAACCAGTCCTCGCCCGGTTCGTAGCTCTGCATGAACGGGTGCGCGGTGGCCTCGAAATGCTTCGTCGCGTGCTTGCTGGGGGAGCTGTCACAGCAGCCGACATGCCCGCATTCGGCACAGCGGCGCAGATGCACCCACCAGCCGCCGCTCGCGTCGCACTCGCCGCAACCGGCGCCGCTGGGCGGCACGCTCGGATCGATTCCCGCTTCAGCCATCCTGACCTCCTGTAGTGGGTGTGCTGACATCCTCCGCCGCCGGGTGCAACGGCAGGCGCACGATGAAGCGCGTGTTGCCGGGTTCCGATTCCACCCGGATGTCACCGTTGTGCTTGTTCGCCACGATCCGGAACGAGATGTCGAGGCCGAGGCCGGTACCGTCGCCGACCGGTTTGGTGGTGAAGAACGGCTCGAAGATCCGGCCCCGCGCCTCGGGCGGAATGCCCGGCCCGGTGTCCCCGATTTCGATGGCGGCGCAGTCGTTCTCCTGGAAGGTGCGGATCGTCAGGGTGCCCTCGCCGCCCATCGCGTAGACCGCGTTGTCGATCAGGTTGGTCCACACCTGATTGAGTTCGGCGGCGAAGCAGGGGATCGGCGGCAGACCGCGGTCGTAGTCCTTCACCACGCGGATGCCGTCACCGAGTTTGCGGTTGAGCATCACCAGGGTGGAATCGAGCAGTTCGTGCAGGTCGACGACCTGATAGGGCGCGCGATCCATCTGCGAATACTGTTTGGCCGCACCGACGAGAGTGGAGATGCGGGTGGTCGAGTCGAAGATCTCGTTCATCAGCAACTCGGTCTCGATGGTGTAGTTCAGCCAGCGCACGGCGCCCTCGAACACCGGCGCCTGGCAGGCTTCCAGCGTCGCGTGCACGCCCTCCAGCCAGTCGGTGTCCAGGCCCGCCTGCACGAAGGTCGGCGCCAGATTCCAGCCGTCGGCGATGCCGCGCTCCTCGAACCATTCGGCCAGCGCGTCCTCCCGATCGGCCGCTTCCAGGGGGCTGAGATCGGGTGCCTTGGCGACCTGATCGGCGGCCTGCTCCTGCATCTCGACGAGCTTGACCAGCGCGTCGGCCGGGAACTTGCCCTCGGCCATCATCTTCAGCTTGTGCCGCATCCCGGCGACGCGTTCGCGCAGGCCGGAGGTGGCGCGCACCGCGGCGGCGGCGGGATTGTTGAGCTCGTGGGTGAGCCCGGCCGACAGCGATCCCAGGGCGAGCAGCCGTTCCCGTTCGGCGATCCGCTGGCTCGACTTCTGCCCGCCGAAGAACGCGCCCTCGAGCAGGTGCACAGCCATCGGGAACCACTCGTGCATGATCCTGGAGAAGTCGGCCGCGTCCATGACCAGGAACCGGGAGCGGCGCAGCACATACATCGAGCCGTTGTAGTCCTGGTTCGTCCGGTCGCCCAGGTAGGCCATCCAGGCGCCCGCGTACACCCCGCGATGGTCGGTGCGGTTGATCTCGATCTCCATACCGCCGGACAGTTTGGTCAGCCGGACCTCGCCGTCGATCAGCACGTAGAAGCAGGTGGCGGGTTCGCCCTCGCGGAACACCGGGCCCGGGTCGACGCACTCGATGCGCCCGATGGCGCACAGTTCGGCGAGCTGGGAGTCGTCGAGCTTCTCGAACAGGAACAGGGTGCGCAGTTCTTCCGGATCGCAGATCATATGGTCCTCACTCATGCTGTCTCGATGGGCATGATCGGGCGGCCTGCGTGGTTACGCTCCGCTACCGCCTCCGGCCGCTGACCTCTCATGCCAGGTACCGGTGGACGAGCATGACCGCCATCGCGCCCTCGCCGACCGCCGAGGCGACCCGCTTGGCGGATTCAGCGTGCACATCGCCCGCCACGAACACGCCGGGGACGCTGGTCTCGAGGTGTTGCGGTGGGCGCGGCAGTTCCCAGCCGGGTGGTCGCGCGCCGTCGACCATCAGGTCGGGCCCGGCCAGCACGTATCCGGCGGCGTCACGGGTGACGACGCCGTCGAGCCAGCCGGTCTGTGGCGCGGCGCCGATGAACAGGAACAGCCGTTGCGCGTCGACCTTGTCTTCGATGCCGGTGCTGTTGTCGCGCAGCATGATTCGTTCCAGATGTGTATCACCGTCGACGCCGACCACCTCGGTCTCGGTGTGCACGACGATGTTCGGGATGTCCGCGATCTGCTGGACGAGATAGTGCGACATCGACCGGTCGAGCGAGTCGCCCCGGACAACGAGGTGCACCCGACGGGCGTTGCGGGACAGGAACACCGCGGCCTGCCCGGCCGAATTGGCCCCGCCGACGATGTAGACCTCCTGATCGGCGCACTCGGACGCCTCGGTCATCGCTGATCCGTAATACACACCGCGCCCGGTGAATTCGTCCACACCCGCCGCCGGATGGCGTCGATAGTCCACGCCCGTCGCGATCAGCACCGTGTGCGCGCACAGCTTTCCGCCATCGGCGAACCGCACCGTGCGTGCCGAACCGTTGACCTCGAGCGCGACCACATCGCGCGTGGTGATGATCTCCGCGCCGAACTTCGCCGCCTGCCGCCGCGCCCGATCCGCCAGCTGTGAGCCCGACACCCCGTCGGGAAATCCGAGGTAGTTCTCGATCCGCGAGCTCTGCCCCGCCTGTCCGCCGGTGGCCGTGCGCTCGACCAGCACCGTGCGCAATCCCTCCGACGCACCGTAGACCGCCGCGCCGAGCCCGGCGGGTCCGCCGCCGACCACGATCAGATCGTAGAAGTCACCGCTGGGTTCGACGGTGAGCCCGACGTTTTCGGCGAGCTCGCTGTCGGTCGGCTGGATCAGCGCGGTGCCCGCGGCCGTGATCACCACCGGACAGGTCAGCGGATCGGCGCCCGCCGCCTCCAGCAGCCGGGTGCCCTCCGGCTCGTCGACCGGGTACCACCGATACGGCAACTGATTGCGCGCCAAGAACTCTCGCACCTGCGAGGACCGCGGCGACCATCGATCGCCGACGACCTTGGTCTCGTACACGGGTCGCTGCTCGGCGCTGCGCCACACATCGAGCAGCCCGTCGATCACCGGGTACAGCTTCTCCTCCGGCGGATCCCACGGCTTGAGCAGATAGTGGTCGAGATCGATGACGTTGATCGCGTCGATCGCGGCGTCGGTGTCGGCGTAGGCGGTGAGCAGCACCCGGCGGGCGTAGGGGTGCAGGTCCATCGCCTGCTCGAGGAATTCGATCCCGTCCATGCCGGGCATCCGGTAATCGGCGATCAGCACCGCCACGGGCTGCCCGCGCAGTTTCATCTCCCGCAGCGCCTCGAGTGCCTGCGGTCCCGATTCGGCCCGCAGAATCCGGTAGTCGGCGCCGTAGCGGCGGCGCAGGTCCCGCACCACGGCGCGTGATACGCCGGGATCGTCGTCAACGCTCAGAATGGCCGGTTTGGTTACCGAGGGAGTGCTCACCCGATCGAGTATCCCCCTGCTGTGAGGTAGCCGTCAGAGCTGGTGGTGCAGGACCAGGTCGAGCTCAGTGGGAGTGAGGAGGCGTTCGAGGCGTTCCTCGCGTTTGAGGCGGGTGCCGCGGGGCACGAACGCGCTGGGGAGCGCGAAGGCGTCGTCCGGTCCGATGCTCGGCAGGAGCGGGACCTCGTTGATGTGCCTGCGTGGCAGGAGTGAGCGCAGTTTCACGGCCGATCACCTCGGGTTGACGACGGGAACGCTGGAGGCTGAGCTTCGTCGATCAGCAAACGTCGGTAGCGAAAAGTTTGCCAGCATGTCCGAGTTGGTGCAAGCGGGACAAGGTGGACACGGCGAGCCAACCGGTCGGTGGCCTGCTTCGGCGCAGGCCACCCCGGTTTTGCGGGAATTCGCTGATCAGCTATTTCCAGGCGGGCATGGTGACAACCTGTGCCGCATAGGACAGCCCGGCGCCGAAGGCGATCAGCAGCGCGGTGTCGCCCGGCTTCGATTCGCCCTTGCGCAGCAGCGCCTCCATCGCGAGGGGGACCGATGCTGCCGAGGTGTTGCCAGAATCCTCGATGTCGTTGGCGAGCGCGCAGTGCTCCGGTAGCTCGAGCACCCTGGCCATGATCTCGATGATCCGGCCGTTGGCCTGGTGCGGGATCATCGCGTCGAGGTCGCCGGTGGTCAGGCCCGCGCGGTCGATCGCGTCGCGGCACACCTTCTCCAGCGAGTGCGCGGCCCAGCGGAACACCGCGGTGCCCTCCATCGTGAGGTAGGGGCGCACCGCGTCGGTGCCCTTCTCCTCGATCTCGTCGAAGAACTCCACCCAGTCCTTGGTCTGGCCGATGGCATGGTGCTGGGTGCCGTCCGAACCCCACACCGTCGGGCCGATGCCCTGTTCGGCGGACGGGCCGACAATGACCGCGCCCGCGCCGTCGGCGAACAGGAAGGCCGTCGCGCGGTCGGTGAAGTCGATGGTCACGCTGAGTTTTTCGACGCCGATCACCAGCACGTGTTTCGAGGTCCCCGTGCGGACGAAGTCGGATGCCATGCCCAGTGCGTGACAGAACCCCGCGCAGCCCGCCGAGATGTCGAAGGCGGCCGAGCCGGTCATGCCGAGCTCGGTGGCGATGCGCGGGCCGATTGCCGGGGTGAGCACCAGATGCGTCGACGTCGCCACGATGACGCAGTCGATCTGGTCGACCTGCACCCCGGCGGCGGCGATCGCGTCGCGCGCGGCGGCGACACTCATGGACTGGATGGTTTCCTCGTCCGAGGCGAAGCGCCTGGTGTTGATCCCGGACCGGGTGCGGATCCACTCGTCGCTCGAGTCGATCGGCCCCGCTACCTCGTCGTTGGTGACCACCCGAGCCGGGCGGTAGACGCCCAATCCGAGGATCGCGGTGTGCTCAGTACCCGTCGTTTGGGCGATTCGAGCCATTGTGCGTCTCCTATGTACCTGTCAACCTGCGGCAGCACCGCTGGGTGTACCCGAAGCATCGAAATCTGTCCCTCATCGCCCGTGACCCGTACGTGGACACCATGTGAACGCTCAGACATGAGGCTTCCTCATATTAGCGCCTCATGATCAGAGTGTCGATTGTCACAGGGAGCCGGGGGTATCTTGGTGACAAGGCGATTGCTCGCCGACCCTTCGAGGGATCGAGGACAGCATGCTCGGACTCGGCATCATCAGTTGGATCATCATCGGCGGTCTGGCCGGTTGGATCGCGAGCAAGTTCATGAAGACCGACGCACAGCAGGGCATCCTGCTCAATATCGTCGTCGGGATCATCGGCGGGCTACTCGGCGGCTTCGTGCTGAGTCTGTTCGGCGTCGATGTCGAAGGCGCGGGCTGGATTTTCAGCTTCATCACCTGTCTGGTGGGCGCCTGCGTGTTGTTGTACCTGGTGAAGCTGTTCACCGGGCGTAAATCGGTCCACTGACCACAGGTGCTTGCCCCGGGCTTCCCGTAAGGTGTGATCGCTTGTAGTCATCACACGAAAGAGGGAGCCCGTGGCACGCCGCCCCACCCCGCCCGGCACGCCCGATACCACCGGCGTCGGACATGTCGTCGACTTGGTGCGGGCCGCTGTACCCCCACTACATCCCGCCGGACTGCCGTTCGTGGCGGTGCCGTTGGCGGTGGCGGTGATCGGCGGACGCAACAAATGGGTGCGTCGAGCCGGTCTGGCCTCCGCCGCCGCCTGCGCCGCCTTCTTCCGGCACCCGCATCGCGTGCCGCCGAACCGGGCGGGCATCGTGGTCGCGCCCGCCGATGGTGAAGTGGCGCTGGTCGACACCGCGGTGCCGCCCGTCGAGCTCGGACTCGGTGACAAGCCGTTGCCGCGCGTCAGCATCTTCCTGTCGGTGCTCGATGTGCACGTGCAGCGCGTTCCGGTGTCCGGAACCGTGCGCGAGGTGCTGCATCAGCCGGGCAAGTTCCTCTCGGCCGATCTGCCGGAGGCCTCCGACGCCAACGAGCGCAACAGCATGGTCATCGACACCGCCGACGGCAAGCAGGTCGTCGTGGTGCAGATCGCCGGACTGCTGGCGCGGCGCATCGTCTGCGATGCCCGCGTCGGTGACCTGCTCACCATCGGCGACACCTACGGCCTGATCCGGTTCGGGTCTCGCGTCGACACGTACTTCCCGGTCGGCACCGAACTGCTGGTGGCCCCCGGGCAGCGCACGATCGGGGCCGAAACAGTCCTGGCTGTGCTGGGATGATCGAACAGGCTCGCACAGCACCTCGCAAACGGCCCCGCTCGGTGCGATTGCTGCCGAGCGTCGTCACCATTCTCGCGCTGTGCGCCGGCCTGTCGGCGGTGAAGTTCGGGCTCGACGGTGAACTCGGGATCGCGCTGGCGATGGTCGGTGCCGCCGCCGTGCTCGACACGCTCGACGGGCGGCTCGCGCGCATGCTCGACGCCACCAGCAAGATGGGCGCCGAACTCGATTCGCTCTCGGACGCGATCTCGTTCGGCGTCGCGCCCGCGCTGGTCATCTACGTGACCCTGCTCGACGGCAACAGCGCGGGCTGGATCGTCGCGCTGCTGTTCGCGGTGAGCCTGGTCTTGCGTCTGGCCCGCTTCAACACCCTGCTCGACGACGACTCCCGCCCCAACTGGGCGCGTGAGTACTTTGTCGGTGTTCCCGCGCCCGCGGGCGCGTTGATCGCGCTGGTGCCGATCGCGTTGAAGGTGCAGTTCGGCGACGGCTGGTGGGACAGTTTCGCGTTCGTCGCCGCCTGGACGGTCTTCGCCGCGCTGCTGTGTGTGAGCACCATCCCGACCCTGGCGATGAAGTCGGTGTCGGTCGCTCCGCAGGCCGCGGCCGGGCTGCTGGTGCTCACCGCGCTGGCCGCCGCGCTGCTGGTCACCTACCCGATCGTGTTGCTGCTGATCTTGGTCGCGCTCTACCTCGCGCACATCCCGTTCGCCTGGCGGTCCGCCCGCTGGGTGGCCGCGCGGCCGGAAACCTGGCAGCACAAGCCTGCTGAGCGGCGTGCGCAGCGGCGTGCGCAGCGACGGATGCCCGCGATTCGCCGTCCGGTGATCCGTGGATCGGCGCGCCTGCGTCTGCGTCGCCCGCGCAACGACGAGTAGTACACAGCCGAGGGCGAGATGCCGCCCACACCGTGATGACCTGCGGCGAGTACCGCTGTACCGTTGCGGAACTGGGCAGTCTGGCAAAGGGGCACAGGTGGAATCCGACGGCGTCGCCGAGTTCATGGAGCATCGGCCGCGGCTGTTTTCACTCGCGTACCGGATGTTCGGTGCGGCGAGTGAGGCCGAGGACGTCGTGCAGGAGGTCTATCTGCGGTGGGCGCTGGCCGACCACGCCGAGATCGCCAGTACCGAAGCGTGGCTGACGACCGTCACCGTGAATCTGTGTCGTACCCAGCTCGTTTCGGCTCGCGCCCGGCGCGAGACCTATGTCGGGCAGTGGCTGCCGGAGCCGGTACCGACCGGCGGCGGCGCGCTCGGTCCGCTGGGCACCGTCGAGGAACGCGAATCGGTGTCGCTGGCGGTGCTCACCGCGATGGAACGGCTCAGCCCGATCGAACGCGCCGTGTTCGTGCTGCGCGAGGCCTTCGGCTACTCCCACGGCGAGATCGCCGAGATGCTCGATCTCACCGTGGCCAACACCCAGCAGATCTTCCATCGGGCCGGTCAGCGGGTGCGTACCGGTAAACAGCGCTTCGTGGTGTCGGCCGAGCACGCGCGCACGATGATCGAGAAGTTCTTGCAGGCGGCCTCGACCGGCGATGTGGACGGTCTGCGCGAACTGCTCGCCGACGACGTGGTGTCGGTCGCCGATGGCGGCGGCCGGGTGGTCGCGGCCAAGATCCCGGTGGTCGGTGGCGACGTGGTCGCCCGCTACCTGTCCAACCTGCGGCGCTTCCTCAGCCCCACGTCGCGGTTCGAATTCACCGAGATCAACGGCGATGTGGGTCTGATCCTGATCCAGGACGAGATTCCGGCCGGTGTACTCGTGTTCGACTTCGACGAAGCGGGCTCGATCGCGGCGGTTCGCACGGTCGTGAACCCGATCAAATTAGGCGCCGTCACTGTGTGATGCAGGTCACTTCGAGAGCCTGTCAGGAACTCGCGGGCTGATCAGTCTGGTGTGTGTAGGCATTTCGAGAGAAGGAGCCACACCATGACCGGTCAGCATCGGATCGTCGTCCTCGGCGCCGGGTACGCGGGACTCACCGCGGCCCGCGCCCTCGCGAAGAAGACTCGCGACACCCAGATCACCGTCGTGGACGGCCGCGCCGAATTCGTGCAGCGGGTGCGTCTGCACCAGGCCGCCGCCGGCCAGCCGGTCAAGCGGCTCGACCTGCGGAAGTCGCTGGGACGCAAGGGCATCGACTTCCTCCAGGCACGGGTCACCGACCTGGACCCGGACCGCAAGATCGTCGCCCTCGACGGTGAGTGGACGCTGCACTACGACACCCTCGTCTACGCGCTCGGCAGCCAGGCCGACCGCGACGCCGTGCCCGGTGCGGCCGAGCACGCGAAGTTCGTCGCCACCGCCGAGGACCTGACGGAACTGTCGGGTCAGATCGTCATCGTCGGCTCGGGCCCGACCGGCATCGAACTGGCCACCGAACTCGCTGAGTCGCAGCCGGATTCGCGGATCAGCCTGCTCGGTACCGAGGATCCGGGTGCTTGGCTCTCGCCGCGCGCACACGAGGCGATCCGTGCCGCGCTCACCCGTCTCGGCGTCGAGATCCGTTCCGGTGTCAAGGTTGTCGAGGTGCTGTCCGATGCCGTGCGGCTGGCCGACGGCACCCTGGTGCCCGCCGCCACCACCGTCTGGACCACCGGGTTCACCGTTCCCGACCTGGCTCGGCGCGCGGGTCTCGAGGTCGCGGCCGACGGTCGCATCCGCACCGACAACACGCTGCGCTCGGTGTCGCACCCCGACATCTACGCCGTCGGCGACGCCGCGCTGATGACGGGGGTCGACGGGCGTCCGCTGCGGATGGCCTGTGCGACAGCGATTCCCGCCGGGCAGTACGTGGTCGGGGCGATCACGGCGCGGGCGCGTGGTCGTGAACCGGAGCCGATGGAGGGCCGCTACGTCGCGCAGTGCATCAGCCTCGGTCGCCGTGACGCGGTGTTGCAGCTCGTCAAGGCCGACGACACCCCCACGAACACGGTGTTCACCGGTCGCATCGGTGTGGTGATGAAGGAACTGATCGTGCGCGGAACCGCTTTCACCGTGGGGTTGCGGTAAGTCCGATCGCGTGGCGCTCGGCCCGTCCTCTGAGGAGACGGGCCGGCGTCCATGCCCATGGCACGAGGGCGATCAGGCCGAGCACGGCCAGCCATGGCAGCCGCCACCACCAGCGCAGGTCGTATTCGACCATCGCCGGCGCCGCCGTCAGCGGTCGCGCTGTCGACGACCACACCACGAACGCGTCCCCGATCGGCAGTAGTCCGAACGCATAGCGTTTGGACCAGGGCAGATCGACCGGCAACCCGATCAGCTCGCCCTCCGATCCGATCGCGGCGGCTAACGCGCTGTCGCCGTTCATCCTGGCCGCTCCGACGGCGACGACGGTGGCGGACAGGCTGATCCCGGCGACCAACGGCCCCGAGTCGACATCACCGCTGCCGTCGAATCCCTTCGGGTATTCGCGAACGGCAGGGCCGAAACCGCCGGGGTGAGCGACGAACCGGTCGCGATAGCGCGCGTACTGGCTGCGCGCGAACGCCGGGTCGATCTCCGGCAGGAAACGATGTATCGCTGTCTGTGAGGTTGCCCGGGCGCCGGTCAGCATCGATCCGTCGGCCGGTGAAACCTGATGCGGCAGTAGACCGGTCGCGGGGTCGAGCCGGGTCTCGGCCTGCGCGAGCCAGCGATCTATCACCCCCGTGTACCGCGCCCCGAACAGCTTGTCGTGCAGGCGAAGTGAAGCGATCGCGACCGTCGAATCGACCGGCCACGCCTGCCCTCGATAGGCCTGGAGAAACGGCGTGTCCGTCGCCGCGAACGCCTGGGCGATCTCGGCGCTGCGGGTGGAGAACTGCTGCACCGCAGCGGTATCGGAGTGATCGAGCGACAGGATCGCGCCCCGCAACCAGTTGGTCCACCCGGCCCAGAACACCCCGTACGCGGGCTGCAACCCGGGGCTGAAAACCGCACGACCCTCGTCGGACTCCACTCGTGCCAGCGCCCAGCGCGATTCACGTAGCGCGTCATCGCGCAGTCCTGAATCGGTGTGCGCGGCCTGCACCCAGGCGAGGCCGTAGAGCACGTTCGAGAAGACATATCCCTCTGGAAACAGTTGCTGCGCAGCGGTATCCGATCCTTCGTCGAGCGCGTCACGCACGAAGGCCAACTGGCGCGCGGTCGACCCCGGCTGTTCGTCCAGGCCCGGCTGCGGCCACAACAGCCGCCCGGCCCCGATCAGGCATGTCACCGTCACGACGATCCCCACCACGCGCGGCGCCCAGCGCCGAATTCTCCCCATGGCGACACTCTGCCAGGAATTTGCCGTCAACCAATCGTTGACGACCTGGCATCGTCAACCTATGGTTGACGCATGAGCACTCCGAACTTTCGCCTCGACGACCTCATCGACGGCATCAAGAAGGCCCGCCCCGACAACGTCCTCGACCAACTCTCCGACGCGGTGGTCGCCGCCAATCACCTCGGCGAGACCGCCGACCACCTGATCGGCCACTTCGTCGACCAGGCTCGCCGCTCCGGCGCCTCCTGGACCGATATCGGCGCCAGCATGGGCGTGAGCAAGCAGGCCGTCCAGAAACGATTCGTGCCCAAGGGGCCGAGCGACACGGCTGCCATGGACCCGCAGGCCGGCTTCGCCAAGTTCACCGACCGGGCCCGGCAGGTGGTCGTCGGCTCGCAGGAGGCGGCCCGCGCCTCGGGAAGCAGCCAGATCGCGCTCGGGCATCTGATCCTCGGCCTGATCGGCCAGTCGGAAGGTCTGGCCGCCAAGGAGATCGTCGCCAGGGGCGTCGGGCTGGACGCGGTGCGCGACGCGGCGACCGCCTCGCTGCCCGCCGCCGACGGTGACGTGCCCGCGCTCATCCCGTTCGACGGTGACACGAAGAAGGTCCTCGAGCTCACCTTTCGCGAGGCGCTGCGCCTCGGCCACAACTACATCGGCACCGAGCACATCCTGTTGGCTCTGCTGGAACAGGAGAACGGCGCGGGCGTACTCAGCGGTCTGGGCCTTGACAAGGCCGTCGTCGAGGCCGAGCTCGTCGAGCTGCTGAATCAGTTTCTGGCTTCGGTGCAGGACGAGGGCTGAGAACGCGGGGGCGCGCCCGGTGTGTCCTCCGCGTCGGGCGCGACCTTGCACTCTCGTCACCCGAGTGCTAAAAATGGCTTTGGCACTCGTGACTGTTGAGTGCCAGGTCGGGGTGGTGAGATCGGGTTCCATCGACACCCTCGGTCGTCCGTCGCGGGCACCGCACCTGGCCAGCGTAACTTTGGGGCGATCCAACCTGTGGTCGTCTCGTGTGTCAGCCATAGACATGTGGAGGATCTCAACGCAATGGCCAAGACAATTGCGTACGACGAAGAGGCCCGTCGCGGTCTCGAGCGGGGTCTCAATGCCCTCGCCGACGCTGTCAAGGTGACGCTGGGCCCGAAGGGTCGCAACGTCGTGCTCGAGAAGAAGTGGGGCGCCCCCACGATCACCAACGATGGTGTTTCCATCGCCAAGGAGATCGACCTCGAGGACCCGTACGAGAAGATCGGCGCCGAGCTGGTCAAGGAAGTCGCCAAGAAGACGGACGACGTCGCCGGCGACGGTACGACCACCGCTACCGTGCTCGCCCAGGCGCTCGTGCGTGAAGGTCTGCGCAACGTCGCGGCCGGCGCGAACCCGCTCGGCCTGAAGCGTGGCATCGAGAAGGCCGTCGAGGCCGTCACCGCCAAGCTGCTCGACACCGCCAAGGAGATCGACACCAAGGAGCAGATCGCTGCTACCGCTGGTATCTCCGCGGGCGACCCGGCCATCGGCCAGCTCATCGCCGAGGCGATGGACAAGGTCGGCAAGGAAGGTGTCATCACCGTCGAGGAGAGCAACACCTTCGGGCTCCAGCTGGAGCTCACCGAGGGCATGCGCTTCGACAAGGGCTACATCTCCGGTTACTTCGTGACCGACCCCGAGCGTCAGGAAGCGGTCCTCGAGGATCCGTACATCCTGCTGGTGTCGTCGAAGATCTCGACCGTGAAGGACCTGCTGCCGCTGCTGGAGAAGGTCATCCAGGCCGGCAAGCCGCTGCTGATCATCGCCGAGGACGTCGAGGGCGAAGCCCTGTCGACCCTGGTCGTGAACAAGATCCGTGGCACCTTCAAGTCCGTCGCCGTCAAGGCGCCCGGCTTCGGTGACCGTCGCAAGGCCCAGCTGGCCGATATCGCCATCCTCACCGGTGGCGAGGTCATCAGCGAAGAGGTCGGCCTCTCCCTGGAGACCGCCGGCATCGAGCTGCTCGGCACCGCGCGCAAGGTCGTCATCACCAAGGACGAGACCACCATCGTCGAGGGTGCGGGCGACGCGGAGGCCATCAAGGGCCGCGTGGCGCAGATCCGCGCCGAGATCGAGTCCTCGGATTCGGACTACGACCGTGAGAAGCTGCAGGAACGTCTGGCCAAGCTGGCCGGCGGCGTCGCGGTGATCAAGGCCGGTGCCGCTACCGAGGTCGAGCTCAAGGAGCGCAAGCACCGCATCGAAGATGCCGTGCGCAACGCAAAGGCTGCCGTCGAAGAGGGCATCGTTGCCGGTGGTGGCGTCGCGCTGCTGCAGGCCGCCCCCGCGCTCGACGGCTTCAGCGGTCTGACCGCTGACGAGGCGACCGGTGTCAACATCGTGCGCGTCGCGCTGTCGGCTCCGCTCAAGCAGATCGCCTTCAACGCGGGCCTCGAGCCCGGCGTCGTGGCCGAGAAGGTCTCCAACCTCCCCGAGGGCGAAGGCCTGAACGCCGACACCGGTGTCTACGAGAACCTGCTGGCCGCCGGCGTTGCCGACCCGGTCAAGGTCACCCGCTCGGCCCTGCAGAACGCGGCCTCCATCGCCGCGCTCTTCCTCACCACCGAGGCTGTAGTCGCCGACAAGCCGGAGAAGTCCGCCCCCGCGGGCGACCCCACCGGCGGCATGGGCGGCATGGACTTCTGATCCGCTGATCAGCTAGTTCCAACGCAAGTCACGAAGGCCGGTCCACCACGGTGGGCCGGCCTTCGGCGTACAAAAGGGGAGTGACTACGGCGGCGGCCGCAGGGATGGCGAGCTCAGCCGACCGGTGTGAGGCGGAGGCGTTCGGCCAGTTCGTTGAAGATGTAGAAGTTGGGGATGGTGCTGACGGGGGCGAGGGACATCCACACGCCGGAGAGTTTGATGCGGATGTGGCCGCTGCGGGCGTCGATGAGTTGGATGTCTTCCCAGGACAGGGCTTCGCCGCGGAAGGTGAGGGCGTCGAGGGAGAGGGAGAGGTCGCCGAAGGGGACGGTTTCGCCGTTGTCGATGGCGGCTACCGCGGCGGGGAGTTGGGTTGCGGTGACGGCGGATTGGATGGCGCGGGCCCATTCGCGGGCGCGGGCGAAACCCTCTTCGTCGATGGTCGCTTCCACGCCGCCGGGGCCGGACAGTTCCAGCACGTAGGCGACGGGGGTGGTGTCGTGGAAGGGGATCTCCTGCTGACGCACTTCGGTACTGTCCCACCGGAATCCGGCCACGCGCTGACCCGAGCGGTAGACGGTGACGCCCTGGTCGAACAGGTCGATGCGGGCGGCGCGGTTCTGCCGGTTGATCACCCCGCGGTGCAGCGCGAGCAGGACGGGCGCGGCGGCGATCACGAGCAGTGCCACACCGCCTTGCCATCCGCCGACGGCCGCGACGATGATGCCGATGGTGGCGATACAGCCCGCGACGATGCCGCAGCCGCGCACGAAGGTGTCGTCGGCGGGGGTGGCGAGGAAGGTGTCACGGTGCGCGCCGAGATGCTGATACTCCGCCATCAGGTGTATCAGTTGGGTCAACGGCACCGCGTGCCGAGCATCGGCTACGTCCTCCGGCCTGTTCGGAGTGATCACTCGTCCCTCCATGAGGCGTTTTCATCCGCGGCGAAGCGTATGCGAACCGGCGGAATATTGCCACCGGTACGGAGCGGAAATTCTGGCCGCGACCGGGCGGAATGGCTCAGCCGATGGCGAAAGCGACGAAGAATCCTGCCGCAGTTGCCATTCCGACCCACCAGCCGCCTTCGCGGTAGGCCTCGGGGATGAGCGAGTCGGCCAGCACCGCGATCGTGGCGCCGCCCGCGAACGCTTGGACCGCGCTGATCGCGGTCGTGGAAACCGAGTCGGCGTAAGCGTTTCCCAGCACGGTCACCGCGACGAGCACCGCGGCCGTCACCGCCCAGAGCGCGAAGGTCCGGCCCGCCTCGAACCCGTGCTGCTCGCGCATGAGTACCGCCCCGCTGACCGCTTCGGGCACATTGCCCGCCGCGATGGCGACCACCAACACCAATCCTGCTCCGCCACTGAGGGATACACCCAGTGCGAGGTTCTCCGGCACGCCGTCGAGCACCGTCCCGAGCAGCAACGCCCAGCCGATGGCGGCGGGCCCCAGTTTGTTCTCGATGAGATGGTTGGCGACCACGTATATCCCCGCACCGGCGAACAGCGCGGTGCCGGCGAGCAGCGCACCGTCGCGGTGGAAGGCGGGTGCGAAGAGCTCCTCCGATATCGCCGCGATCATCGTGCCCGCGCCGAATGCCATCATCGCGGCGAGCACGGCTTTCGGCAGCGTCCACCGCAGCCCGACCGCCACCCCGATCAGCAGCGGGACCGCGGTACCGAGGCCGTACAGCAGGGCGGTAGACATGGCACGAGCCTATTCGGCCGTGCGTCGAGGACCGCGTCCGCGCCGACTAGGGTGGTTGACGTGTTGGTTGTGGACGAAGGCGAACCCACCGCACCGGCGATCGTGTTCCTGCACGGCATCCCCGGCTCGGTCGACTGGTTCGCCGCGGTCGCCGAGCGGATGGTCTCGACCTTCCGGGTGATCCGCGTGGACATGCACGACCTGGGCGCCGACGGCGACTTCAGCGTCGCGGCCCGCACCGCTCCGGTCATCGCACTCATGAACGAACTCGACCTCACCGACGTGACGGTGGTCGGCCACTCGTTCGGCGCCGAGATCGCGCTGGAACTGGCCGCTGCCTCGCACCGGGTGGCTCGCGTGGTGGTCGTGGGCCAGGCCCCGGACTACCGGGCCGCGAGCATCCCGACCGCCGCGCGATGGGTGGTCCGTCCGTGGTCGGTGCGCTTGGCGCAACGGTGGACACCCGGACCGGTGATCCGCCTGGCGAACCGTTCGGTCTTCGCGCCCCGATTCCGCTACGACTCGGCCCCCGGCCTGGCCGAAGCGCTGGTCCGCGACTTCCGCACCGCTCTTCCCGGCGGCCTCGCCTACGCGGTGGGTGGCCGTGCCGCCGACTTCGCGGCGGCCCCGCTCGACATCCGCGCGCAAGCTCTCGACCAGCCCGTCCTCGCCGTCCACGGTCGTCACGACAACCTCTACGACAGCACCGAGACCCTCGCCCGCTTCGCCGCGGCGGGCGCCGACACCCACCTGGTCGAACACGCGGGCCATTCGCCCCAGGTCGAGCAACCGGACGAGTTCGTCTCCGTGCTGGGCGAATTCATCAGATCCCACTGACGGCGGAAACCACGAACGTCCCCGGTGTGCCCTGCGCCCCCAGCGGTCCGCCCTTGTCGAACTGTGAGGAGACGATCAGCGCCTTCTCGCCCGAATGCACCATTGTCGTAGGAACATTCAGCGCGGGATCGTGGAATTCGCCGGTGCGGGTGGCGGTGGCGCCGTTGTCGGCGAGGGCCCAGCGGCTGATGGTGTTGTCGAGGTTGTGAACTATCCACAGGGTGTCCCCGCGCAGGTCCAAGCCGTCGCCGTGGCGCGCATCGCCACCGGTGAGCGCCATCTCGCGGATCGATTCCGGGCCGCCGGTGAGGTCGATGCGGTACAGCTCGGCCGCTGACATGGCGACGACGATCAGATACGTCCCGGCCGGGTCGGCGACAATTCCGTTGAGCTCGAACACCTTCGGGTCGCGCGGTCCGAGTGTGGCGGTCAGATCGTAGGCCACGGTCAGTTCGTCGCTGCCGGAACCGATGATCGCTCGGTAGACGACATTGCGCATGCTGTCGGTCAGGTAGGCGGATCCATCGGCCCCGAAATCGAGGTCGTTGACGAAATGTGGTGCGTCACCGGGCACGTGGAACTTCGCGAGGAGCGCACGTGACCCGGTGTCGTAAACACTCACGCCCACACCGGAATCGATCACCCACAGCCGGCCGTTTCGATCGACCTTCACGCCGTTCGCCGTCTTCCTGCCGTCGGCGCCCGCGGGCAGGAACACCTCCGCGCGCGAGGCGCCGGCCGACGCTCGATACACCGTTCCGTCCGAGAACGACCCGACATAGGTGTCACCGTTGCGCGCGTCCAAGCCGATGCCCTCGGGATATACGGCGTTGCCCGGCAGTTCGTAGGCCGTGCTCAGCGTGGGTGTGGCAGGCGAGGTCCCGCACGCGGTCAGGGCCAGGCACGCGGTGGCGACGGCGATGGTTCGCAACATAATGAAGCCTCTCAGTGATGTAACGCTGAACATCAAGCGATAGGCAGTAATGTAAATAAGGGTCGTTATGATCGTCAAGAGAGTTATGAAGTGATGGGCGGATATCATGCAACCCATGACGTCCATGCCCGCCGCCGAGAGGCTCGGCTCGTATATCAAGCGTGCCGAGCAAGCCCTGATCGCGACCAAGACGGCCGCGCTGAAACCGGCCGGGCTGACCGTTGCGCAGTACAGTGCGCTGTTGCACCTCGCGGAGAACCCCGGCATCTCGGCCGCGGCCCTGGCCCGGCTGGCGGGCGTCACCCCGCCGACGATGAACACCGTCCTGACCAACCTGCAGGAGCGCGGCCTGGTGGACCGGACACCGCACGAGTGGCACAAGAACGTGCTGGAAACCCGCCTGACCGAGGCGGGGCGCTCGGTGATGGCCGATGCCGACACCCGCGCGATCGCGGTGGAGCGCACACTGGCCGATCGATTCACCGAGGCCGAACTGGCGGCGGTGCAGGAACTGCTCACGCGCAGCGCGCAGGCACTCGACGAGATCCGCGACAGTCTGCCGTGACGAAAAAAGCCCGCCGGAAAGGTCCGGCGGGCTCAGGCGTTGATCGAGGTCAGCGCTCGGCGGCGACCTTCACCTTGCTCAGGGTCTCCCGCATCCCCGAGACCAGGTCGGCTTCGAACTTCTCCTCGCCGCCCATGGCGACCTTGATCGTTCCCCGCAGCCAGCCCGGCAGGCCCTTGGCGTCGACGGTGCGCGTCTCGACGACGCGGGTGCCGGTGGCGGTCGGCTCGAGCTCGTAGGCCCAGACCGTGCGGTTCTCGTTCATCCGGAACGCCAGCGCCTTGTTCGGCTCGAAGCGCACGATCCGCGAGGTGGTCGGGTAGACCTTCCAGCCCACCTTGTTGACGTTGACGGTGAAGGCGCCGTCGCGAACGCCACCGAGCGCGACCATCTTCAGGGTTGTCGGACTGAGCTCGGACATGCGGCGCAGATCGGCGAGTACCGACCAGACCTTCTCCGGCGGTGCGGCGATGTCGATGCTGGCTTCGAGAGTGTTCGGCAACGGTGCCTCCGGGTATGCGTGACGGGCTGTCACGCTCAGCATAGGCACCCCCATGGGGACCGGCCTCCGCCTGTAGGCGGATTTTTGCAGGCGGGCCGCAACCCGGGCACGGCGGCTGAGGTAGCGCAGAACCAACCGCGGCGCGCACAACACGGAGGCGAACCCCTCACGGCCGGACCCGTGTTCGAATTCCGCACCGCGATCACCGCAGGGGTGGACAAGGCCGTCGGACTCCCGGCGATCACCGGGCTCCCTCGGTTCCACGGCGGGTCGGTGACCGGAGGGCCCGCGCGGTAGGCGAGCCCGAAAGCAGGGATTGTCCGGGTCGCCGCGCCGCCACCGGTGTCCTGCGCCTCGGTCGGGTCGCCGAGCATCGGCAGCGCCACGTAGAGCTGTCCGGCGCCGAGAATCCCTACGGCACAGATTGTCGCGGCTGTTCTGCCTGTCGGCGCTCACCCCCGGCCCGTCGTTTCAGTAGTCGCCGACGGGCTCGAGCCCGCCGCTCAGCGGAGTGGTCATGGGAACAGGAGTACCGTGCCCAGCGCTCGCCGGCAATGATTTGTCGCACCGTGCGCTGATCCGAGTACGCCGTATTCGACTGTCCGGCAGTCACATCGGTTGCTATCGGATCCGCCGAGCTGGGCTCGCCGCGACGGTTACTTCCCGGTTCGGCGGATGCGAGTACCGCGCTTCGGTACACTCACGTTTCACATTGCGGTGGCCCCAGCGCGTCGATGACGTGTCGGCGATGCCGATATTCACGATCTCGTGCTGTCGACGGCTTCGTTCTCATGAGTGAATCGGCTCATGTCGGGTCTGCGCGCGCCCCGAGTTCCTTGGTCTTGTGTCCCATGACAAAAAATTCTAGAAAATTCCTTTAAAACACTCCCGCTTCACATTGTCACTGGGTATCGTCCGAGACGGCAAATGGCCAGTGACAACGAAGTCACAAAACATCGACTTGGAGTGACACATGCTTTACAACATCACTGATGACAGCAGCAACGGCAACCTCCTGACCCTGCTGCTCGGTCTGCTCACCAGCTCGCTGAGCACCGGTTCGGTGCAGGGCTCGGGCAACTGAGCCGTCTGTAGCCATCTTTCGGCTAACGCGCGGTTGGCCGATTGGGCAGCCGAAGGGCCTGATCCATGACGAGGGGATCAGGCCCTTCGGTATTGTCAGCGACAATGTCACAGGATGCGAATACGGGACGAATGTATGCCGGGCAACCCGTAGAGGACCGGCAACGCCAGCGGCGTGCGCGTTTTCTGGAGTCAGGCCTGACGGTCTTCGCGCGCGACGGGTATGCCAACAGTTCGGTCGGTGCGATCTGTAAGGACGCGGGACTATCGTCTCGACAGTTCTACGAGGAGTTCACCGGTCGCGAATCCCTGCTGCTGGAGCTGTACGAGCAGATCGACCGGCATTCGCGCGAGGCGGTGGCTACCGCGCTCGAGGACAAGTCCGAGGCGACCGTACTCGAGCAGATCGATGCGGCCGTGCGGGCCTACGTCGAGTCGATCGGCAACGATCCCCGCAAGGCGCGGGTGGCGCTGGTCGAGGTGGTCGGAGCAGGCCCCAAGGTCGAGAAGTTCCGCCTGGAACTGCGCCGCGTGTGGGGTTCGCTGCTGGCCAGCGCCGCCGAGGACGCGGCCATGCACGGCGAAATCCCGCCCGGCGACTACGAATTGCGAGTGCTCGCCATCATCGGCGCGGTGAACTACGTGGTCGACGGCTGGAGCGGCAGCGACCCGCGCCCGCCGCTCGACGAGGTGATCAAGGTGCTGAGCCGGGTGATCCTGGGCGCGGTCGGGGCTTGATGGCGCGGGTCGAGATCGTCCCGATCCAGGTACCCGACGGCAGCACCTTGCCGGTGCGGCTCATTCCCGCCACCGGCGCGCACCGGCATCCGGTCACCCCGGACGCCCCACGCGCGGTCGTGGTCATCGTCCCCGGCCTGGCCGTGCCCGGCGAGTTCTACGAGTATTTCGGACACCGGCTGGCCGCGTGTGGATTCGACGTCGCCATCGGCGAACTGCGTGGTCAGGGCGAGAGCACCCACCGTCCCGATGCCGAGAGCACCTACGGCTACCACGAATTGGTCTCGGTGGACTTCCCGGCGATGCTGGCCGCGGTGCGCAACCGATTCCCCGCCAGCACGCCGTACCTGCTCGGCCACAGCATGGGCGGGCAACTCGCGGCGATGTACGCGGCCCGGGTGCGCGGCAGACTCGGTGGCCTGATCCTGGTCGCTTCCGGCACGCCGTATTTCCGTGGGTATCGTGGGGTGTTCGGTCCTGGCGTACTGGTGGGCACCGCGGCGGTGGCGGTGGCGTCGAACCTGGCCGGGTTCTGGCCGGGGGACCTGCTCGGCAAGCGCGCCTACGGCAGGCAGTCCAAAGTTCTCATGTCGGACTGGGCCAGGTTGGCGCGTACCGGGCGCTTCGTGCCCGTCGGCGCCGATATCGACTACGACGAGCGGATGTCGCGGCTGAAGTTCCCGGTGCTGTCGATCACCGTCGCCGGTGACGACATGGCCCCGCAGACCTCCGCGGATCACCTGCTGGGCAAGCTGCCCGGCACACAGGTCACCCGGTGGTTCCAGCCGGAGGCCCTCGGGCACAACGGCTGGATCACCAATCCGGACTCCACCGTCGACGCGGTGGAGAAGTGGTTGCGCGACCGCTGACCCTCAGGCCGAGCGGCGTCCCTCGATCAGCATCTGGATGAAGAACTCGTAGACCAGTGCGGACAGGTACGCCGACTGCTTGTTGTCGGCGGCGCCGCCGTGACCGCCCTCGATGTTCTCGTAGTACCAGACGGTGCGATTCTGGGACTCCAGGAGCGCGGCCATCTTTCGCGCGTGCCCGGGATGGACCCGGTCGTCGCGGGTGGAGGTGGCCAGCAGGATCGGCGGGTACTGCTTGCCGGTGTCGGTGTTCTGATACGGCGAGTACTCGCTGATGTAGGCCCACTCCTGCGGCTTGTCCGGGTCGCCGTATTCGGCGACCCACGACGCGCCCGCCAGCAGCAGGTGGTAGCGCTTCATGTCCAGCAGCGGCACCTGGCAGACGATGGCGCCGAACAGTTCCGGGTAGCGGGTGAGCATCACGCCCATCAGCAGACCGCCGTTGCTTCCGCCGATCGCACCGAGCCGATCGGGGGTGGTGACCCTGCGGGCGACCAGGTCGCGGGCGACCGCGGCGAAGTCCTCGTAGGCGCGGTGGCGGTGCTCTTTCAGTGCGGCCGTGTGCCATTCGGGGCCGTACTCACCGCCGCCGCGGATGTTGGTCATCACGTAGGTGCCGCCGCGTTCGAGCCAGTTCATGCCCGCCGAGCCGAGATAGGCCGGGGTCTTCGAGATTTCGAAGCCGCCGTAGCCGTTCATGATCGTCGGGCCCGGTGTGCCGCGCCGGTCGCGATGGCGGATCACGAAGTAGGGCACCGCGGTTCCGTCGTCGGAGGTGGCGAAGAACTGTTCGGTCTCGATGCCGGTGGCGTCGAAATAGCCGGGAGCCTGCTTCAAGGTCACCGCGGTATCGCCGATCGCGCTGCTGAGCAACGTGGTCGGCGTGGTGAAACCGGTGGTGGTGAGCATGAACTCGTCGCCGCCCTCGAGCGGGTCGAGGTTGGCCACCGAGGTGGACGACATGGCGGGGGAGTCGGCGAGCTCGCTGCTCGCCCAGCCGTCCGGGCCGGGGGTGAGCACGCGGAATCCGGTCTGCACATCGTGCAGGGTGGTCAGGATCAGGTGGTTCTCGGTCCATCCCCACGATTCCAGTGAGGTGTGGGGATCCGGGGCGAAGAGGACTTCGAATTCCCGCGCACCCGCGAGGAATTCGTTCAGATCGGTGACCAGCAGGCTGCCGGGAGCGAAGGTGGTCTCGCCCGGTGTCCACTCGGTCTTCAAGCGCACCAGCAACCAGTCGCGGTACCAGTCCACGTCCGCGTCGGTGGGGGTCTCGATCAGCCGCCATTCGCCGTCGTCGAGCAGCGACACCTCGCTGTTGAAGAAGTCCGTCGACCGGTGCAGGTAGTGCCGCTCGTAGCCGGGGTGACGGTCGTATCCGGCGCCGATCGACACGTCGCTCGACTTGCCCTCGAACACCGTTTCGGCAGCGGACAATGCGGTGCCACGATGCCAGCGCTTGGCGATGCGCGGGTATCCGGAATCGGTGAGTGATCCCGGCCCGAAATCGGTGCCGATGTAGACGGTGTCGGCATCGATCCAGCCGATCCGCGACTTCGCCTCCGCGACGAAGAACCCGCCGTCCTCGGGGGCGATGAATTGCCGTGTGGTCAGGTCGAATTCGCGCTCGACGGTCGCGTCGGCGCCGCCACGGGACAGGTGGATGATCGCGCGCTCCTGCGACGGCCGCAGGACCGCGGCGCCCGCCCACACCCAGTTCTCCCCGTCGGCCTCGGCCAGCGCGTCGACGTCGATCAGCACATCCCACTCGGGGGTCTCGGTGGCGTAGGACTCGAACGTGGTCCGCCGCCACAACCCGCGCTGGTGCTCGGCATCACGCCAGAAGTTGTACAGCCACGGCCCCCGCCTGCCGGGATAGGCGATCTTGGTGTCGTCGTCGAGCATCGCCAGTACGCGACGCTCCATCTCGGCGAATCGGTCGGTCGCCGCGAACCGCCGCCCCACCACGTCGTTGCGGGCGCGCGCCCAGTCCAGCGCGCCCTCGTCGGTCACGTCCTCGAGCCAGAGATAGGGATCGGTCACGTTTTCTTCAACGCCGCTCATCCTCACATTGTTGCCGATGTGCGGATTCGCCTGTCGGGCGCGCTGCGACCCGCGCCGATGTCAGGCGCGTGCGGTCACCAGTAGTGGGCGACATCGACGACCACGCGGCCCGGGTCGTCGAGGGTGCTCACGCGGAACGGGAGGCGGGCGCGGACGCCGAGGCCGAAGGTGGTCCGGCCTTCGAAGGAGCCGGCGAACGCGACTTGGCGGAAGGTCGGATAGCCGCTCGTCGAGAGCAGGTCGGTGCGGTTCGACGGGTTGTAGGTGCTGTTGCCCGCGTTGTCGTAGGCGGGGGCGAGGACCGCGATCTGGAGGAAGGCGCCGCCACGGAGCGGGACGGTCGCGCCGGAACCGTCCTGGGTGACGGTGCCGACGTACCCGACGCGGTAACCGGCGACAGGACCGGACAGGTCGATGACGAGTCGGTCGAAGCACTCGTGGCGGCCCGCGCGGACATCGGCGACGGTGGCGGTGGAGTAGTTCGAGGACGTCTTGTCCTGTGAACCCCAGGCGAGTCCGCAGTAGGACGGGGTGGCGGCCGCGGGCAGGGTCGAGAGGCCGACGCAGGCGGCGAGGGTGGCGAGCAGGACGAGGAAGCGACGCATGTCGCACCGCCTTTGATCTGGGGCCTTACGGGCTAGCGGAGCAGTACCGATGTATCGAACGGATCAGACGTCGCGTTAGCGTCGGTCCGGTGTCGAATGCGCCGCGAAACGTAGGATCGCAGGTCACGAGTCAACCGGAGGTGGATGTGTTCCTGTGGGAGCAGCACTGCTGTCTGCCGTTGCGGCACACGGCGCGGATCGCCGAACTGGCTCGGTATCCGCTGGGGTCGTATCTGTCGGTGAACGTCGGGTATTCGGCGCAGACCAAGGACGATTCGCTGGCCCTGCTGCACCGGTTCCGGGACGACGCGGGGGCGGATCCGCGGTTTCGGCTGGTGGATCGGGTAGGCGATATCGGCGCGCCGCAGGTGATCTCGCTGGCCTTCGATCTGGAGGATTCCGGGCCGCTCGACGGCGATCTCGACAATGTGGAGCTGTTCTACGACCTCGGCGTGCGTTCGCTGCTGCCCACCTACAACCATGCGAACGCGGCGGGTTGCGGTTGCCTCGACACCGACGACACCGGGCTTACCGGGTACGGAAAAGACTTGGTGCGCAAGCTCAACGAGGTCGGGATGTTCGCCGACGGCTCGCACTGCTCGCGCCGCACCGGGCTCGACATCGCCACACACACCGCGGTCCCGATGATCTACAGCCACTCCAATTTCGCCGCGCTGTGGGAGCATCCGCGCAACATCACCGATGAGCAGGCGCGAGCGTGTGCCGCCACGGGCGGGGTGATCGGCGTGAACGGCGTCGGCATCTTCCTCGGCCGCAACGAGCCCGCCGCGCGCGCCGAGCGGGTCACCGCGATCGCCGACCACATCAGGTACGGCGTCGATCTGGTCGGGATCGACCACATCGGGATCGGGTCGGACTATTCGTTCGACGGTCAGGAGTTCAACGACGAGATCCGCGACAACCCCGGTGCGTTCTCCGAGTCCTACACGAAGTGGGGCCCGCTCCAGTGGACCCCGCCCGAGGACCTTCTCGGTGAATCCGAGGTGCCGGGCTTGGACGAGCTCCTCGCCGCCCGTGGGTTCACGCCCACCGAGCGCGCGGCGATCTTCGGCGGCAACTTCGCCCGGGCAGCGAGCCACGTCTGGCGTGAATGACGATCGCCCCGCCGGACCGGGTTCGGTGCGCGGCGGGGCGTTGCGGCTGTCGCTCAGGCGAGGCGGACGAGCATTTTGCCGGTGTTGGCGCCGGTGAGGACGCCGAGGAAGGCGGCGGGGGCCTGGTCGAGGCCCTCGTAGACGGTTTCGGTGGTGGTCAGGGTGCCGTCGGCGAGCCAGCCCGCGGCCTTGGCGATGTACTCGCCGAAGATCGGGAAGTAGCTGGTCACCAGCATGCCGCGCAGGGTGATCTCCTTCGTCGCCGCGAGGTAGAGGTCAGGGGTCTGCTGGGCGGTGGTGCCGTTGTAGCCGCTGATCGCGCCGACCAGGGCGACCCGGCCGTGCTGGTTGAGCGCCTCGATGGCGACCTTCAGGTGCTCGCCGCCGACGCTGTCGAGGTAGACGTCGACGCCGTCGGGTGCGGCGGCCGTGAGCTGACCGCCGAGATCACCGGCGCGGTAGTCGATCGCCGCGTCGAAACCGAACTCCTCGAGCAGCTTTCGGGTCTTGACGGGGCCGCCGGCCGAGCCGATCACCCGCTTCGCGCCGAGCGCCTTGGCGATCTGGCCCGCCACGCTGCCCACCGCTCCCGCCGCGGCCGAGATGAACACGGTGTCACCGGGCTTGACCTGGGCGACGTCGGTGAGTGCGGCGTAGGCGGTGAGGCCGGTGGTGCCGAGCACGCTCAGGAAGTGCTGCGGCGCCGCGAGTTCCGGGTCGATCGGGGTGGCGGTCGCGGCGTCGACGATGGCGTGTTCGCGCCAGCCCGCGAAGTGCGAGACCGTCGCGCCGACCGCGATATCGGCCGAGCGGGAGGCGATCACCTCACCGACGGCGGAACCGTCCAGGGCCGCACCGAGTTCGAACGGCGGGATGTAGGAAGCCTTGTCGTCCATCCGGCCGCGCATGTACGGGTCGACCGACATCCAGGTGTTGCGGACCAGGATCTGGCCCTCGGCGAGCTCCGGCAGTTCCCGTTCGACGAGGGCGAAATCGCCGGCGACCGGGGCGCCGTTCGGGCGGGCGGCGAGGTGGATCTCGCGGGTGCGGGTGGGCAGTGCGCGGGTGGCCGTGTTCGACATGATCGAGCCTTCTTTCGAGGTCAGCCGGTGTTTCTCGCCGGTGATGACTACGTTATGGCGGCCGCGTTCGCCTTCCCAGGTCCGCGCACGCCACCGCCCGGTCCGTTCACGACAGACCGGGCGGTGGTGGTTTCTCCTAGTCGGCGACGGGCGCCGGCACCAGCACGGCCGAGCGCTTGCGCGCCACGAACTTCTCGTAGAGGAAGAAGTACCCCTTCACGTACTGCCCCACGAGGATCGCGTTGACGATCGTGCCCTCGCGAATGAAATGCGGTGCGCCGAGGAACAGCAGGCCGATGCCCGCCGACAGCGCCAGCAGGGTGCAGTCGAACATCGTCTTGATGTTCCCCCACTTCCGGCCGGTCTTCTGCTGGATCGTGTTCACGAACAGATCGATCGGCATCAGGATCAGGTTCGCGCGGATCATCATGAACAGGCCGAGGGCCAGCATCGCGTCGGCGAAGACCAGCAGAACAACGTTGGCCGCGTACGGCTCGAGGTGGATCCACTCGGTGAGCCACAGGTTGACGTCGAGCAGCAGTGCCAGGACCAGCGCCGGAATCATCGAGAGCAGGTAGCCGGCCTTGAAGGCCTTCGGTCTGACCAGGAAGGTCAGCCCGAGCATGATGACCTCGAGGATGAGGTTGTAGTTGCCCTGGCTCAGCGGCGTGAACACCAGCGTCATCGTGCGGGTGAGGCTGCTCTGCGGGGAGATGCCGATCCCGGCCCTGATGGCGAGGCTGAGACCGAGCGTGAGGATATAGATTCCGGCGACGTAGGTGATCCAGCGGCGGACCTTGTTTCCGTTGTCGATGACTGCCGCGTCGGTGTCGTGTTGCATAGCGGTGGATCCCTTGCTCTGGTAGCCGAGGCTATTTCATGAAGCCGAAGCGATCGAGCGAGATGAACAGGGTGAGTAGCTTGTTGACGACCGGCTCACCTTCGTTGTGGTTGCCCAGCTTCGCCAGCGCGTCGTCGATCGAGCGGGTCGCCTCGACGAGTTCGGCGAGGTCCATATCGGCCATCACCCCGTAGAAGTCCAGCGGCAGAACGGCTTTCACCTGCGCGTCCTCGGTCACGACGCAGCCGCCGACCAGACCGTCCAAGTGCCGGAGGTTCTCGCGCATCTCGGTACTGTCGCTGCCGACGACCACGAAGTAGGCCGCCGGAGCGGGCCAGAAGGTCGAGACCGCGCCGCGGTCGAGCGAAACGCCTGTGAACAGCGCGTTGACTATGTGGCGCTGCCCGTCGGCGTAGCGCTGCACGACCGAGATCCGGTTGAGTCGCACGCCGTCGTACTCGGGGACGACAACGCCGTCGCGCACCGGAACCCAGACCTCCTGCGCGAACTTGAGATGCCCGCGCCCGTACACGTCGAAAAGCAGTACTTTCGCCCGCGTGCCGTCGTCGGAGACCTCGATCGGGGTGAGCTCGAGTTGCTCGGCGCGCAGGTCGCCGAGGCCGGGCCGGGGCTGCTTGGCCAGGACCGAGTAGTCGATGCCGACCGGCTCGAGCAGGCGACGGTCCTTGGCGACGAGCTTGCCGCCCTTGAACACATAGCGGGGGTTGATCTTGGACAGGCTGTCGGTCAGCACGATGTCGGCAAATCTGCCCGGGCTCAGCGAACCGAGGTCGCGGTCCTTGTGGAAAGAGCGCGCGGTGTAGAGCGTGCCCATCTTGATCGCCTGGATCGGCGGCATGCCCATCTCGACGGCCAGCGAGATGACCCAGTCGATATGGCCTTGCCGCAGCACCCGATCCACCGAGATATTGTCGGCGCACAGCTGGAAGTTCTCGGCGGGCCAGCGGCGTTTCACGATGGCGCGCAGCATCGTTCGAATAACCTCGGGACTGCCGACACCGAATTTGATCTGGGTGTTGAGCCCGTAGCGGATGCTCTTCTCGATATCGTCTTCGTTCCAGACGTCATGGTTGTTGTCGACGCCGATGGCGGGCATGTAATTCAGCAGCATGTCCGACAGTGAGGTGACGCCCCAGTGGCAGTTCACGAATCCCGCGTTCGCACGTCCGAGCGCGGACTTGCGGAAATCGTCGGCGTTGCCGGTCATATAGGACAGGTGGGCCAGTTCGCCGAGGCCGATCACCGGATCCATCGCCAGCATGGCCTCGGTGACCTCGGGTGAGGTCTTCTTTCCCGGTGCGAAGGCATAGAGCCGGTACGGCAGCTTCTCGTGGTCGGCGAACAGCGCACGGGCGGCGTCGATGGCTTCTTCCCCTGCGGCACTGGCGAAATCGAGCGTTTCCCCGAAAACGGTGGTCGTTCCGCTCGGCACGATCGCCTCGCCGAATGCCGCCGGATGCGCGAGCTGGGATTCGAAGTGCAGATGCGCGTCGATCAGGCCCGGAATCGCGTAAAGACCCTCGCCGTCGAAGGATTCGCGGTAGCGCACGATCGATTCGTCGGGATCGAGGGCGATGATGCGCTCACCGTGGACCAAGAGCGAACCGGGGTAAACGGATTCGGTGTGCACATCGACGATATGCAGATTGCGCAGCAGCAGGTCGGCTTCTTGCTCCCCTTCCAAGATGCCGAAGATCATCCGTACGTGGTCATCTTGGGCGGCGACCTCGGTGATGTCGTCGGTCGTCGAATTCTGCTGGGCCATGGTGGTCCTCACTTCGAAAATTCACTGTTGCTTGCCTGTATTGATTGGACGCGACAAACACCGTTGCCCACAAGCATGCGTTTTCGCACGAGGTGTACTAAATTTTCGTACAGTTCCGAGGAGGAGGTGCGTGGTGCTCCATTCGCGATTGCTGCAGTACATCGACGAGGTGGCGCGTCTCGGGTCCATCCGCGCGGCCGGTGCCCGCCTTCACGTGGCGCCCTCGGCGATCAACCGCCAGATTCTGCTGTTCGAGGCCGAACTCGAACAGCCGCTGTTCGAGCGCTTGCCCCGCGGCATGCGCCTGACCCCGGCGGGTGAGGCGCTGCTCGCGCACATCCGGCAGACGCTGCGGCAATACCGGGAAACGGTGGCCGATATCCGCGATCTGCGTGCACTCGGCAGCGGTGAGGTCGTGATCGCCACGATGACCGGCCTGGCCAGCAGCGTCGTGGCCACCGCCGCGGCGACGTTTCGCACCCGTCATCCGCAGGTCAGGATATCGATCCGCACCATGTCGACCCTCGATATCGTGCAGGCGGTCGAGAACAGCGAGGCCGACCTCGGTCTCGGTTTCAATATCCCGTCCTCGACGCAGCTCGAGACCTACTGGCGGATCAACACCCGGCTCGGAGTCGTTGTCTCCCCGCACCATCCGCTGGCGGCCATGGACACGGTTCCGCTCGCGCAGTGCACGCCGTTTCCGCTGATCTTCGCCGATCGCTCGATGGTGATCCACGGCATCGTCGCCGAGGCTTTCGCGAAAGCCGATCTCGATATCCAGCCCGCGTTCCACACCAACTCGATCGAGACCATGAAGCGGCTCGCGACGTCCGGCGAGGCCATCGCCTTCCTCAGCGAGTTCGACATCGCCGAGGAACTGCGCGACGGTCGTCTGGCCTTCCGGCCGGTGCGCGATGCCTTCAGCGACAACGTCATCTCCCTCGTGCGGCGCGAGAAACACGGTCACGGCCTGGCCGGCCTGCTGCTCGCCGACGAGATCGTGGGAGCGCTACGGCCCGGTGAGCGCGACTAGCGGGTCGCGGTGGGTGAGGTGCCCGTCCAGCGGTGGAAGGCCTTGCGCAGCGCTCGGTCGTCGGTGAAGGCGAGACGGTCGGCGACGGTGGCTGTGCTGTGTCCCTGGTCCAGCAGGGTTTTCGCCCGTTCGTGACGGAGCAGGTCGAGTTCGTCGCGCCAGGATGTGCCGTGTTCGGCGAGGTGTCGCTGCAGGGTGCGCTGGCTCATGGCAAGGCTTTTCGCGACGCGGGGCAGGGCCGGGTCGCCCGCGTCCAGTGCCGCGCCGAGGGCGATGCGAAAGGCGTCGAGGGGGTCGGCGATCGGGCGGGCGGAGGCCAGGACCAGGTCGGCGTGGCTGCGCATCAAGTCGGCCAGCATCGGATCCGCGCGGGTGAGCGGTGTGTTGGCGTCGTCGGCATGGAAGGTGATCGCGTCCGCCTCGGCGTCGAATTCGATGTCGGCGGTACCGAAGACGGCGACGAGTCCGGTGTGGTCGGCCGGTGCGGGGTGGCCGAAGCTCACCCGGGTCGGCACGAGTGGTCGGCCGGTCGCTTCGCGCGCGCGGCGCAGGTAGTAGGCGAGCACGTACTCGTTGACCACCGAGGCCACCACCGGATCGCTGGCCGACGTGCGATAGCCGATGGTGAGATCTCCGGCGCCGGACAGGTCGAAACCCTCGGTGGCCGCGGTGACCAGGCGGTGGTAGGGCTGCGCCGCGCGCAGCGAATCCGTCAGCGTCGCACCGGTTGTCACCAGATAGTCCCAGGTGTTCAGCGAGCCCAGTGGTGCGGCGGCGGCGATCGCGGCCCCCGATCCGGCGCCGGGTCGCGCCTGCGCGATCAATTCCCACAATCGCAGCAGCGAACCCATCGGGATCCGATTGAGCTCGCCGCGCAGACTCACCTCGTCGATACCGGACACCCGGGCCAGCTGGTCCTCGGCCGCGCCCGCCGCCCTGGCCGCCTGAACGAGCAGCCGGACGAGATGGGTCGAGGCCGTGCCGTCGAGCCGGCTACCGATTCCCTCCGCCGACGCACCACCGCTCACCGGACCGACAGTACTGGGCGCGGTGGTGAGCGGTGGCGGGCCGACGTTGTGTTCAGGCCGAGGTTTCGATGGTCAGGCCCGCGTCGGACCAGTCCTGGATGCCCTCGCGGTACTTGCGAATGTTGGTGTAGCCCAGTGCTTCCAGCTTCATCGCGACGGCCTCGCTGTTGCCGCACGCCGCGTTCGAGCAGTAGGTCACGATGGCAGCGTCGCGGTCGGGGAGCAGGTCGGCGGCGCGGTCGGCGACCTCGTCCCCGGTCAGGTTCAGCGCACCTGGCAGGTGGGCTTTCGCGTAGTACTCGGGGCCGAGGGCGTCGAGCACGATCACGCTGTTCGCCGCGATTTCCGCGGCCAGTTCGTCGCGGGTGATGAGTGCGGTCATGGGTTCACCTCATGTCGTTCGAAAGAATTTGTGTGCGTGCACACGCTACTAGTTGTGTGCGCACGCACGCAAGTGGTTAGGGTGGGGTGGTGCCGAACGAACAGTCGTCCCGTCGTCCCGCGGTAGCCGCGTGGGCCGCGCTGCTGCAGGTGCACGCCGCCCTCGTTCCCGAGCTCGACGCCGAACTGCGCAAAGCCGCCGGACTCCCACTGACCTGGTACGACGTCCTGCTCGAACTGGACGCCGCCGGTCCGATGCGGATGAGCGACCTCGGCGAGAAGGTCGTCCTCAGTCGCACCAGGGTGAGTCGCCTTGTCGCGGAACTGGAGTCGAACGGCCTCCTGCGTCGCGAGGACAACCCCGACGACGGCCGGTCCGCGATCGTCGCCATCACCGAACTCGGCAGGCAGCGGTTCCGTGAGGCCGCGCCGCACTACCTCGACGGCATCGAACGCCGGCTCGGCGCCCACGCGGACCCCGCCGAACTCGAGGCCATGGCCGCCACCTTGCGCAAAGTGCTCGGCGCTACCGATCTGGCCTCGCCGCGTCCGCGTCGCCGGTGACCGGCGGCCGGTCGGGAGTACATCTCACCTATGTGGGGGACGGGTGGGTGAACTCCTCGAAACAGAGTTAGGCTCGGTGACGTGACTTCCCACTACGATGTCGTCGTTCTCGGCGCTGGTCCCGGCGGATATGTCGCCGCGATCCGTGCCGCTCAACTCGGCCTGCGAACAGCGATTGTCGAGCAGAAATACTGGGGTGGCGTGTGCCTGAACGTGGGCTGCATCCCGTCCAAGGCACTGCTGCGCAACGCCGAGCTGGCCCATATCTTCCAGAAGGAAGCCAAGACCTTCGGCATCTCCGGTGAGGTCAGCTTCGACTTCGGTGCCGCCTTCGATCGCAGCCGCAAGGTGGCCGACGGTCGGGTCAAGGGCGTGCACTTCCTGATGAAGAAGAACAAGATCGACGAGTTCGACGGCCTCGGTACCTTCACCGGCCCGAACTCGATCGACGTCGCCCTCACCAAGGGTGGCGCCGAGACGCTCACGTTCGACAACGTCATCATCGCCACCGGCACCACCACCAAGCTGCTGCCGGGCACCCAGCTCTCCGAGAACGTGGTCACCTACGAGGAGCAGATCCTCACCCGCGACCTACCCGGCTCGATCCTGATCGTCGGCGCGGGCGCGATCGGCATGGAGTTCGCCTACGTCCTCAAGAACTACGGCGTCGACGTGCGGATCGTGGAGTTCCTCGACCGCGCGCTGCCCAACGAGGACGCCGACGTCTCCAAAGAGATCACCAAGCAGTACAAGAAGCTCGGTATCACCATCTCCACCGGTGCGGCCGTGCAGTCGATCGACGACGACGGCTCCAAGGTCACCGTCCAGATCAAGGACAACAAGTCCGGCGCGATCGAGACCGTCACGGTCGACAAGGTGCTGCAGGCTGTCGGCTTCGCACCGCGGGTGGAGGGCTACGGCCTGGAGACCACCGGTGTCGCACTCACCGAGCGTGGCGCCATCGAGATCGACGACTACATGCGCACCAACGTGGCGCACATCTACGCGATCGGTGACGTCACCGCCAAGCTGCAGCTCGCCCACGTGGCGGAGGCGCAGGGCGTGGTCGCCGCCGAGACCATCGGCGGCGCCGAGACGATGACCCTCGGTGACTACCGGATGATGCCGCGCGCCACCTTCTGTCAGCCGCAGGTCGCCAGCTTCGGTCTCACCGAGCAGCAGGCCCGCGACGAGGGCTACGACGTGAAGGTCGCGAACTTCCCGTTCCAGGCCAACGGCAAGGCACACGGCCTCGGCGACCCGACCGGCTTCGTGAAGCTGATCGCCGACGGCACGCACGGCGAGCTCCTCGGCGGCCACCTGATCGGCCCCGACGTGTCCGAGCTGCTGCCGGAACTCACCCTCGCCCAGAAGTGGGACCTCACCGTCAACGAGGTGGCCCGCAATGTGCACACCCACCCGACGCTGAGCGAAGCGGTGCAGGAAGCGATTCACGGCCTCGCGGGGCACATGATCAACTTCTGACTTATCAGTCGACAGGGTCGGGTGCGCGAATCGCGCGCTCGGCCCTTTTGGTTTCTATTTGGTCTTTTTCTAAGCGTTGATTTGGTGAATCGAAGCCTGTAACCGATGATCTCTGTAGCTCTTTCGTTCGCTTGTTAGTCGCAACACCTGATCTTGTGAGTACATGGGTAACTCGCCGGGCACGCCCACAAGCTGACTACATCGTGACCGCCAGCCCGGCACCGCGCTGTCGTCGTACCTAACGACCGGCAAAAGGCGCGGAGAGGCGGACAGAGAGGCAACGACTCGATGAGCAAGAGCATTCTCGGTTGGACAGCACGGATCGCGGCAACAGCCGCAGTCGCTGTGGCCGGACTCGGCACGGTGACACCGGCCGTCGCTGAACCTCTTTTCCCCGGTGGCCCGGACGTTCCCGGTGTTCCCGCCATCGTTCCCACCGCATCGCCGTGCCCGGTCGTCGAAGCCAGGGCGTGCATGCGGTTGTCGACGAACGAGGCGTGGCTGGTCGACAACGGCCGGGTGATCTTCGGACCCACGCCGATCTCGCACGGCATGGCCGGATTCGAAACGCCGCCCGCGGTGACCAAGATTTCCTTCAAGCGGGAATTCCACTGGAGCACGATGCACAATGCGCCGATGCGCTGGGCCACGTTCTTCAACGGCGACATGGCATTCCACGTGGGACCGGTCGATTCGAAATCGCACGGCTGTGTGCGCATGACCGAAGACGGCGCCCACCGTTTCTTCGACTACCTGAACCCGGGCGACATCACCCAGGTCATCGCGTAGGTACCCGGACAACTCACCGGGCTGATCCGGCCCGGTGAGTTACCGTCTGTCCATGCGTCGGTGGTTGGTGGGCGGGATTGTCGGCGTCGTCGTGGTTTCGGCGGTGCTGGCTGGTCTGTATGTGTTGATGAATTCGCGGTCCTATCAGGTGGCGGGGCGGCTGGTCGATCGGGTCGAGACCGACGAGAAGGTCGTCGCGTTGACCTTCGACGACGGACCCACCGCGCGGACGCCGGACGTGTTGCGGACGCTGGCGGAATTACAAGTCCCCGCGACCTTCTACCTGGTCGGCGAGGACCTGGCCGCGCATCCCGAATACGGTGCGGCGATCGTGGGCGCGGGCCACGAGATCGGGAATCACTCCTATTCGCACCGGCGCATGGTGCTGGTTTCCGGCGATACCGTGCGCGCGGAGATCGAGCGGACCGACACCGAGATCCGTCGCGCCGGGTATCCGGGGCCGATCAGTTTCCGTCCGCCGTACGGCAAGAAACTGTGGACGCTGCCGCACTACCTCGCCGACCACGATCGCACCTCGGTGACCTGGGATGTGGAGCCCGATTCCGCGGGTGGCGCGTCACGGGAGGCCATCGTCGGCGACGCTCTCTCCGAAACCCGACCGGGATCGATCATCTTGCTGCATGTCATGTACGGCCCGGAGTCTCTTGCCGCGGTGCCGGAGATCGTGCGCGGATTGCGCGCGCAGGGCTACCGATTCGTCACTGTCTCGGAGCTGCTCGCGCGCTGAGCTGATGCTTGGTCGATGCCGCCTGCGCGGTGGTAGGTGTCCTGCGCCGCGCGGACGGTGTCCATATTGGACTCCACGACGACGATCAGCGACTCCAGCTGGGTCGCGACCGTCGTGCCCAGTTCCGTGAGTGTGTATTCGACGCGGGGCGGGATCGCTTCGAGCACCTCGCGATGGACCATGCCGTCGCGTTCCAGCGCCTGCAGGGTTTGCGAGAGCATGCGCTCGCTCACGCCGTCGACCCGGCGGCGCAGGGCGCTGAATCGGACGGGACCGTCGCGCAGCGCGACCAGGGCGAGCACACCCCACCGTCCGGTGATGTTCTGCAAGACGGGGCGGGAACCGCAATTGCGCGCGAAGACGTCGGCTTCCAGCGTGGGGTCGTGGTCCGCGGGGGTCGTCTCGGGCATGGATCCATCTTACCCACTTGACGCAAGTGCCCACTGAAGGCATAGTGCTTACTAATAGTTAGTGCTTATATCAATGGAGGCAGCAATGACCGTGGCAGTGACAGCAGCAGGCGGAAAGCTCGGCCGGTTGGTCGTGGAGGCCCTGCTCGCCGCAGGGGAGCGGCCGGTCGCGATCGTGCGCGATCCGAACAAGGTGGCCGACCTCGCCGCGCGCGGTGCGGAAGTACGGCAGGCGTCCTACGACGATCCGGCGGCCCTCGACGCCGCCCTGGCCGGTGTGGACCGGGTGCTGCTGATCTCGGGCACCGAGTTCGGCAAGCGAGTAGCCCAGCACACCAATGTCCTTCGCGCCGCCGAGCGCGCCGGGGTCGCACTGCTGGCCTACACCAGCATTCCGCGCGCCGACAGCAATCCGATGCTGCTGGCCGCCGAGCATCGCGGCACCGAAGAGGTGCTGGCGAGCGCCGCCGTGCCGACGGTGCTGCTGCGCAACAGCTGGTACTGGGAGAACTACGCCGGCGCCGTCGCGAACGCGGCCCGGTCCGGCGTCCTCCACGGCGCGATGGCCCGGGGCCGTGTCTCCGGCGCCGCACGCGCCGATTACGCCGAGGCGGCCGCGCGCGTGCTGACCGGCGAGGGGCATGAGGGCCGCGTCTACGAACTGGGCGGTGACGAGGCGCTGACCGGCGCTGACCTGGCGGCCGCGGTCGCCGAGGCGAAGGGCTCCCCGGTCTCTTACGCGGACCTCTCCAAGGATGATTACGCGGCCGCCCTGCGCGCAGCGGGTCTCGAGGAGCAGTACGCCGCCGTCCTCGCCGACGCCGATGCCGGCATCGGAGCGGGCCTGCTGGAGGTGACCACCGGCGATCTGACCAAGCTCCTCGGCCGCCCCGCAACCCCCGCGGCCACGGTCTTCGCGCGGTAGGCGCCACCGTCGTGACGGCAGCACATGGGTAACTCACCGGGCACGGGCTAACCTGACCAGATGAGCGACCTCCGCCCGCCAACGTCACTTAGCCCCGCGCCGCGGTCTGGCTCGAATACCCGGAGAGGCGGAACGGCGCACTCCTGGTTGAGTGGGCTGTTGTTCTTCATGGGCACCCTGCACTTCCTCGCGCCGAAGCCGTTCGACAAGATCGTGCCGCCGCAGCTGCCCGGCAACCCGCGGACGTACACGTACGCGTCCGGGGTTGCCGAGCTGGGCGTGGCGACCGCGCTGGCCGTGCCGCGCACCCGTCGGCTGGGTGGCTGGCTGGCCGCGGCGCTGTTCGTCGGTGTCTTCCCGGCCAATATCCAGATGACGGCGGACGTCGTCGGTAATCCGAAGGCGCCCAAGGCTTTCAAGGCAGGCGTGCTGGCGCGGCTGCCGTTGCAGATCCCGATGATCGTGGCCGCGCTGCGCGTCGCCCGCCGCTGATCACACCCATTGCACGAGCTGGATGACGATCCCGTTGGGGTCGGTCATCTGGAAGTACCGCTCGCCCCATTCCTCGGTTTCGATGGGCGTCTCGATCGGGACGCCCTCGGCCCGCAAGCGGTCGTATTCGCGGTCGATGTCGTCGACGACGAACACCACCAGCAGGCCCTCGCCCGCGCTGCCCGCGATGCGGGCGGGCTTGAACGAGCCGAGGCCGGTACGCAGGTAGATCACGTCCATGCCCGCGTCGGCCCGCGTCACATTGACGAACCCGTCGGCGGCCATCTTCTCGGCGAAGCCGAGGTGGTCGATCAGGAACTGGGCCGAGGCCTGGGGGTCGGCGACATTGAGCGAGAGGGCGGAAGCGCTGATCTGCATGGGTTCTCCTCGGTGGCGATGAACTCCGTACGTTGTACGCCTTTACTGTGGGAGATTCTGCGGCGTCTCGCTATATGACCTGGGTCACACAATCAGAACGTGTCGCGCTCGATCCGCAAGGTCGTGATGGTCGACGCCAGACCCTCGTACTGGTTGATCAGCAGCACGATCTCGATCAGCGTCCGCTCGTCGTAGTGCTCGGCCAGCGCGTTCCACGCCGCGTCGTCCACATTCCGGGTGGTCACCAGCAGATCGACGACATCGAGCAGCGCCCGCTGTCGAGGACTCCAGCCCTCGGCCTCGGGACCTGCGGCAACCCGCTCGATCTCGACGGCCGACAGCCCGGCCTTGCGGCCCAGTCGACGATGATGGTCGGCCTCGTAGTCGCATTCGCGCAGCTGAGCGACGCGCAGGATCACCAGCTCGGCCTCGGCACGCGGCAACCTGCCACCCGGCATGAGCTTGCCGGAGAAATGCAGCCAGCCGCGAAAGAGCCCGCCCGTGCGACCGAGGGTGCTGAACAGATGCGCGTCCTCGGTGCCCGCCGCGCGGGAAAGTACTTGCCAGACAACCCAGTTGATCGGCCCGAGTTCACCGAACCGTCCCGGCGAAACGCGTGGTAGGGGCGCTGAATCCATCTCTGGTCCACCTGTCTTCTCGAACATCGTCGGCCAGGATCGGAGCGTACTCGCCGGTATCGGCTCCAGGGGCCACTCCTGTATTCGTGCCGGTTTTCTTTGGTTTCCAGTGGTTTTCGGAACCGTTGCGCGTCATGATCGGTGGGTACCGCAGCGCGCAGCGGCGGTGTGAAGTCGCAGCACTGGTAGGGGAACATCGAACATGCTGGTTCGGATCAGACCGGGTGCCGAGCTCACCGGCGCCGAGCACGAGCTCGTGGACTGCCTGCGCACCTATCCGAGTACGGGGCTCGCGCTGGTCGACTGCCGGGTGGGTGACCGGCGGCTCGGCGCGGTGATCGTGACGCCGCGCGGGATCACGGTGCTCGAGGTGAAGGGTTTCCGGCGGCGGCAGAGCGGTCTGCTCACCGCCGCCGCCGACGGCACCTGGATGATCAGCGACAGTCCGCTGGATTTAGCAGCCGACGCGTCGAACGGTCTCACCGACCGGGTCGAACACGGGGTGCACGCGGTGCGGGTCGCGCTGGAGCAGGCCTTGCAGGACAGCAGACATGTGTCCGGCGCGGTGGTGCTCGTGCCGTATCGGGGCGTGGTGGTGCGGCCGGCGCGCACCGCGCTGCGGCCGGGTCTCGACGTGCTGGTCGCGAACAGCGTCGACGCGCATGAGCTACGGGTATACCTGGAAGGGTTCTCGGCGGGGCCGCGCGAATGGACGGTCGAGCGTGTGCTCAACACCTGCACGGCGCTCGGTGTGGTCGAGGTGCCATCGCGTGCCGAGCTGGCCGAGGAGGGCTTCGGCACCCGTCGACCCGCGCCGACTCCGGTGGCGCCGCCGGTGCGCACATTCAGCGAGCCTGCCCCGCCGCCGGATCCGTCGCGCCGGGGAAAGCTCGCCGGCATCGGACTGTTCGCCGCCGCGCTGCTCGGCATCTTCGTCGTCTTCGTGGTGGTCGGCGTGGCGCTGATCCAGGACTCGCCGCATCCGCGCCCGATGTCGGATACCTCGCAGACTTCGACGACCCGTGCGCCCACTCCGGCGACTCCGCGCAAGACCGAGTGCTGGCCGTTCCAGCCGGAATGCTGATCAATCCCGCACGGCACGACCGAGTTTGGTGAAGGCGATCGCCTGCTCGGCGCGCACCCGGACGTGCGCGCGGGAGGAATCGATGTGGGCGGTGAGGGTGTGCAGGGCCTGCTCGTCGTCACCGGCGAGCACCTGTTCGGCGATGGTGATGTGGTCGGCGGTCATGGCCGCCACCCGCTCGGCGGTCGGCACATCCATCGTGCGCACCGGGCGAACCCGCAGGTAGACGGCGGACAGTGCCTCGGCGAGGGCGGAATTGCCCGCCGCCCTGAGCAGTTCGGTGTGGAACTGCTCGTCGGCGGCGACCAGGTCGGGTCCGGGTTCCGGTGGGGTGTCGCGGTATTCGAGCCAGCGGGCCAGCTCGGCGCGCACGGTGGGTAGGTCGTGTTCGGTCGGGATGTGGACCTGTACGGAACCACCGGCGGCGATGCGCTGAAAACCACGGGATTCCAGCACGATTCGTAGTTCGTAGAGCTCGTCGAGTTCGTTCAGGCGTGGCCGGTACAGGTAGAGACCGTCGGGATGGCGCTGCACGAGCCCGTCGGCCTCGAGCCGGGCCAGCGCCTCGCGCACCGGGGTACGCGAGACGCCGTAGCGCTGGGCCAGCCGTTCGGCGCGCAGCCGTTCGGTCGGCGCCAGTTCCCCGGTGGCGAGGTCGTGGCGGAGTTCGTCGTAGACGCGGGCGGCCAGCGGCACCCGCCGCGGGCCGCCCGCGGGACGCGCGTCCTCGCCCGATCCCCTCCCGGCCATGTGCGCCGCTGCGATCAGATCGCCATCGCCGCGCGGACCGCGGATTCCGCGCCTGCCCCGCCTGCCCCGGTCGAGCCGAGATGCCCCGAGTGCAGCACGTAGTACTGCTGCGCGGCCTGCAGTGCGAAGCCGATGTGCTGCTCCACCAGCAGCACGCTCAAACCGCCGCGCTGCGTCAATTCGATGATGGTGCGCTCGATTTCGGCGACCACCGACGGCTGGATGCCCTCGGTCGGCTCGTCGAGGATGAGCAGCTTCGGTTCGGTGATCAGTGCCCGCGCGATGGCCAGCTGCTGACGTTGCCCGCCCGAGAGCAGGCCGGCCTTGCGGGTGAGCAGGTCCTTCAGTGCGGGGAACAGATCGAGGGATTCGTCGATCAGCGCCTTGCCGCGCTTGCGCCCGTCCGCGACCACCTGGAGGTTCTCGGCGGTGGTCAGCTGCCCGAAGCTCTGCTGGCCCTGCGGCACATAGCCGATTCCGCGCTTGACCCGTTGCGAGGGTGAGAGTTTGGTGATCTTCTCGCCGTCGAAGGTGATGGTCCCCGACTTGGTGGGCAGCAGCCCCACCGCGGCGCGCAGCAGCGTGGTCTTGCCCGCGCCGTTGTGGCCCATGATCGCGACGACGCTGTCGTCGGGCACGGTCATGCTGACGCCGTGGATGACCTCGGTGCGCCCGTATCCGGAACGGATGTCGTGTAGCTCAAGCATCGGCCGACTCCTTGTCTGTCGCAACCAGAGTCGCGGTGCCGAGATAGACCTCTTGCACCTTCGGATCGGCCTGCACCTGTTCGACGCTGCCCTCGCTGAGCACCTTGCCGCCCGCGAGCACGGTGACCGAGGTGGCGAAGGACCGCATGAAGTCCATGTCGTGCTCGACGACGATCACCACGCGATCACTGCCGATGCGGCGCAGCAGGTTTCCGGTCTCCTCGCGCTCCTCGGCGCTCATGCCCGCGACGGGCTCGTCGAGCAGCAGCACCGACGCGTTCTGCACCAGCAGCATGCCGATCTCGAGCCACTGCTTCTGCCCGTGCGCGAGCACCCCGGCGGGCTTGTCCCGCAGGTCGGTGAGACCCGTTGTCTCCAAAGCCTCTTCGATACTCGGCAGCACCGACTTGCGCATGCGTAGCAGCGACAGTGCCGAACGCCCGGCGCCCGCCGCGATATCCAGGTTCTGCAACACGGTGAGCTGCTCGAACACACTGGCCGTCTGGAAGGTGCGCCCGATGCCGAGGCGCGCGATCTGATGCACCTTCTTGCCGAGCAGTTCGACGCCCGACTTCTGCGCCGAACCGGTGGCCGGGACCAGGCCGGTGATGGCGTCGATGAGCGTGGTCTTACCCGCGCCGTTCGGGCCGATCAGGAACCGCAGGTCACCCTGCAGCACCGTGAGATCGACCTCGGTGACGGCCTTGAAGCCATCGAAACTGACGGTGAGACCACGGATTTCGAGGTAGTCGCTGTCCATGCCCGCGTTGCCGCCGGCTTTGGGTTCGAGTGTCATCGCGCTTGCACCTTCTCCTCGGTGACGACGGCGGCGGCGGGTTCTTCCGGCGCGGGTGGCAGCTTCTTACGGCTGTCGAGCCAGCCCTTGAACATCGGCCACAGTCCGGCCAGCCCGGCGGGGATGAAGCCGACGACCACGATGAACAGGATGCCCTGCATATAGGTCCAGCCCGACGGGAACTGCTCCGACAGCGAGGTCTGCGCCCAGGCGACACCGATCGCGCCGAGAATCGGCCCGAGCAGCGTGGTGCGGCCACCGATGGCGACACCGATCAGGAAGGCGATCGACGGGATGACGCCGATGTCGGCGGGGGAGATGATGCCGACGATCGGGGTGAACAACGCACCCGCGATCCCGGCGAGGAACGCGGCCACGACGTACGCGACGATCTTGATGTTGGCCGGGTCGTAGCCTAGGAAGCGCACCCGCTCCTCCGCGTCACGCACCGCGACGAGCAGTTCGCCGTAGCGGCTGCGGTTGAGCTGACGGATCAGGGCCACCACCACGAGCAGGGTGCCCGCGGCGATGAAGAACAGCATCTGCCGGTTGGCCGGGTCCGAGAGCCGGAATCCGAAGAAGGAGCGGAAGTCCGACAGCCCGGTGAAGCCGCCGATGGCCTGCTGACCGGTGAGCAGGATCGCCAGCGCCGCGGCCAGCGCCTGACTCAGGATGGCGAAGTAGGCGCCGCGCACCCGGCGCTTGAACACGCCGTAACCGAGCACGGCGGCGACCAGCGCGGGCAGCACCAGGATGCCGAGGATGGCGACCGGCGCGGAGCTGAACGGCTGCCAGAAACCGGGGAGTTCGCTGATCCCGGAGATCTCCATGAACTCCGGGACATCGTTGCCGAGGCGGGCGGCGTCGGCGAGCTGCATGTGCATGGCCATGATGTAGGCGCCGATGCCGAAGAAAACGCCCTGGCCGAGGGTGAGCATTCCGCCACGGCCCCAGGCCAATCCGATGCCCGCCGCCACGATGGCGAAGCAGAGGAACTTGGCGAGCAGGTTCAAGCGGAAGTCGCTCAGAACCGCTGGCGCGACAGCGAACAGCAGGATCGCGGCAACGCCGAAACCGAGTAGTGGGGTGAGCCGCGGGTATTCGCGGAGACGTTCGGTGAGTGCGGTCATGCCAGGCTCCTCGTCCGCACGGTGAACAGGCCCTGCGGACGGACCTGCAGGAAGATGACGATCAGCACGAACACGATCACCTTCGCGATGGACGCGGTGGTGGAGTATTCGATGAACGAGTTGAGCAGGCCGAGCGCGAACGCCGCGATCACCGTGCCCTTGATCTGGCCGAGGCCACCGATCACGACCACCAGGAACGCGTCGATCAGATAGCTCTGGCCGATGGTGGGACTCGTCGAACCGATCAGGGTGAGCGCCACACCGGCGACACCGGCCAGTCCGGAGCCGATGAAGAACGTGCTGATATCGGTGAATCTGCTGGAGATGCCGCTGGTTTCGGCGAGTCCGCGGTTCTGCACGACGGCGCGAATCCGTCGCCCCATGGGGGTGGTCTTGAGCACGGCGGCCAGGGTGGTCACCGCGACGATCGCGAGCACGAGGATGAAGATGCGGGTCTTCGGTACGACCGCGCCCGCGATAGTGATACCGCCACTGAGCCATTCGGGCACCAGCACGTTCTTGGCGGGCGCGCCGAAGATGTCACGCGCGGCCTGCTGGAGCACGAGTCCGACACCGAAGGTGACGAGCAGGGTGTCCAGCGGTCGGTCGTACATGTAGCGGATCAGCCCCATCTCCAGGGCGGCGCCGAGCAGGCCGCCGATGAGGAAGCCCATCAGCAGGGAAACGACCAGCGAAACTCCGGCCGACGAGAAGACTTGCTGCACTACATAAGTGGTGTAGCAACCGGCCATGATGAATTCGCCGTGCGCCATATTGATGACGCCCATCTGACCGAATGTCAGGGAAAGGCCGAGCGCGGCGAGCAGAAGAATGGATCCCAGACTCAGCCCGGTGAAGAGCTGACTGATCAGCACGTCCATTGCAGTGGACTCCTTGGAGATGGGGCGATGTGGGACGCGCGCACTGCGCGTCCCACATCTGTCGGGCTGTTTACTTGAGGCCCTTGGCCCATTCGTAGGACTTCAGGTACGGGTCCGGGGTGATGGCCTTGCCGGAATCCCAGACGGTGTAGATCAGGCCGTCGGGGCGGATCTCACCGATCCGGGCGGTTTTGGTGATGTGGTGGTTGGAGCCGTCGATGGTGACGGTGCCTTCGGGCGCGTCGAAGCTCACGCCGTCGGCCGCGGCCTGAATGTCGGCCACCGCGAACGACTTCGCCTTCTCGACGGTGTTCTTCCACAGGTAGACCGAGGCGTACGCGGCTTCCATCGGGTCCGAGGTGGGCTTGTCGGCGCCGAAGGCGGCCTTGTAGTCGGCGACGAACTTCTTGTTCGCCGGGGAGTCGACGGTCTGGTAGTAGTTCCAGGCGGTCAGCTGGCCCGCGATGTTCTGCGCGCCGATGCCCGCGACCTCTTCCTCGGCGATCGACACCGAAACCACCGGCATCTCAGCGGCTTTCAGGCCGGCGTTGGTGTACTCGCGGAAGAAGGCGACGTTGGAGTCGCCGTTGAGGGTGTTGAACACCGCGCCCGCCTTGGCGGCACGCACCTTGTTGACGATGGTGGAGAAGTCGGTGGACCCGAGCGGGGTGTAGTCCTCGCCCTTGATCTCGATGCCGTTGGCCGCGGCGTAGGCCTTGATCTCGCGGTTGGCGGTCTGCGGGAAGACGTAGTCGGAGCCGACCAGGTAGAGGGACTTGATGCCCTTCTGCTTCAGGTAGTCCAGCGCGGGGATGATCTGCTGGTTGGTGGTGGCGCCGGTGTAGAAGATGTTCTTGGAATCTTCCAGGCCCTCGTACTGCACGGGGTAGTAGAGCAGCGAGTTCAGGCTCTCGAACTTGGGCTTCATGGCCTTGCGGCTCGAGGAGGTCCAGCCGCCGAATACCGAAGCGACACAGTCGGAGCTGATCAGCTTCTCCGCCTTCTCGGCGAAGGTCTTGGGGTCGGAGGCGCCGTCTTCGAGGACGATCTCGATCTTCTTGCCGAGCACACCGCCCGCCGCGTTGATCTGGTCGATCGCCAGCTTGGTCGAATTGGCCACGGTGACTTCGGAAATGGCCATCGTGCCCGACAGCGAGTGCAGCGAGCCCACCTTGATGGTGTCCTTGCTGGTGTCGACGCAGGAGGCGGCGGTCGAGCCGGTCGACGCGTCGTCGCGCGCACCACAGCCGGTGAGCAGCAGGCCGGCGACGGCCACCGCGGCAGGCACGACAAGTGCCTTGACCAAACGGGATTCAGACATGGGGCGGTTCTCCTCATCAGGTGTAACGGCGGCGCCACACGCGCCACAACGAATACCGCCGCTGTCTGCCCCGGAGACTGGATGTACACCGAGTTGTATACAGAAGCTGTATTCGTGATTCGAGACAGTAGAGGGAACTTGTTGCACCCGAATGTCTCTCGGTCACGTGCCCGTTTCGTCTGTTTCGTCCGTGTGAATTGTTCGCCGTGGGGCTGTCTGAGGATCGGCTTGCCTACGGTTGCGTAGGGGTGTGGCGATGCGGCACGCTCGATTCGAACGACGTCGAGCAGCCGAGCCACACGGCAATCGGGCCGTGTGCGGTCAGTCGAGGAGGGCCCGATGGGGCACTACAAGGCGAACGTGCGTGACATCGAGTTCAATCTGTTCGAGGTCCTGAACCTGGACAAGGTTCTGGACACCGGCGCCTACGGCGACCTGGACTCCGATACGGTGCGCCAGCTCCTCGACGAGGTGAAACACCTGGCCGAGGGGCCGATCGCGGACTCGTTCGCCGAGGCCGACCGGCACCCGGTGGTGTTCCACCCCGATACCCACGACATCACCGTGCCCGATCCGCTGCGCAAGACGGTGGACCTGGTGCACGAAGCGGGCTGGTATCGCCTCGCCATGCCGGCGGGTATGGACGGCACCGCCGCCCCGAACGCGCTGATGTGGGCGATCAACGAGCTCATCATCTGTGCCAATCCGGCGGCCAGCTTCTTCAACATGGGCCCGATGATGGGCTCGGTGCTCTACGAGATCGGCAACGACGAACAGAAGCGCTGGGCGCGGGGCGGGTTCGAGCGCGGGTGGCAGGCGACCATGGTGCTCACCGAACCGGATGCCGGATCCGATGTCGGCGCCGGTCGCGCCAGGGCTGTGCCGCAGCCCGACGGGTCATGGCACATCGACGGGGTGAAACGGTTCATTTCCGGCGGTGACGTGGGTGATACGGCCGAGAACATCTTCCACCTGGTGCTCGCCCGGCCGGAGGGCGCCGGCCCCGGCACCAAGGGGCTTTCGCTGTTCTACGTGCCGAAGTTCCTCTTCGATCCCGAGACGCTGGAACCGGGCGACCGCAACGGTGTGTACGTGACCGGGGTCGAGCACAAGATGGGGATCAAGTCCTCGCCGACCTGTGAAGTGACCTTCGGCGGCACCGCGGTGCCCGCCAAGGGCTGGCTGGTCGGCGACGTGCACAACGGCATCGCACAGATGTTCAAGGTGATCGAGAACGCGCGGATGACGGTCGGTGTGAAGTCGTCCGGGACGTTGTCGACCGGGTATCTGAACGCGCTCGAGTACGCCAAGACGCGGGTGCAGGGCGCGGATCTGACGCAGGTCGCCGACAAGGCGGCGCCGCGCGTCACCATCACCCAGCACCCTGATGTGCGCCGGTCGCTGGCCATGCAGAAGGCCTACGCGGAAGGGCTGCGAGCGGTGTATCTGTATACCGCCGCGCATCAGAACGCGGATGTGGCGCAGCTGGTATCCGGTGCCGATCCGGAGACCGCGCACCGCGTGAACGATCTGCTGCTGCCGATCGTCAAGGGCGTGGGATCCGAGCGCGCGTACCAGTTGCTCGCCGAGTCGCTGCAGACTTTCGGCGGCTCCGGCTATCTGCAGGACTATCCGATCGAGCAGTACATCCGTGACGCCAAGATCGACTCGCTCTACGAGGGCACCACGGCGATCCAGGCCCAGGACTTCTTCTTCCGCAAGATCATTCGCGATCGTGGTGTCGCCCTATCCCACGTGAACGCGCAGATCGGCGTCTACCTGGACAATGACACCGGCCGTTTCGCCACCGAGCGCGCCCTGCTGCGCACCGCCCAGGCCGACGTCGGCGCGATGGCCGCCACCCTCACCGGCTATGCCATGGCGGGCCGCACCGAGCCCACCGAGCTCTACAAGGTGGGCCTCGGCTCGGTTCGCTTCCTGATGTCGGTCGGCGATCTCCTCATCGCCTGGCGCCTGCTGGTCCAGGCCGACATCGCCGCCGCCGCCTTGGCCTCCGACGCCGCACCGCGGGACCGCCCCTACTACCAGGGCAAAGTCGCCGCGGCGAGTTTCTTCGCCAAGAATGTCCTCCCCGAACTCACCGCTACCAAGAACATCCTCGCCGCCATCGACAACGACATCATGGCCGTCCCGGAGGAAGCCTTCTGAGCGGCTATTTGATGAGGTACGGGGAGACCGAGCTGCGGTGTTCGCTGATGTCGAGGGCCTTGCCCAGCGGCGGGAAGGCGCGCTGAGGGCAGTTGGAGCGCACGCACACTCGGCAGCCCGCGCCGATGGGGGTGGCGTTGGCTTCGCCGAGGTCGATGCCGTCGGCGTAGACGACGCGACCCGCGTGGCGCAGTTCGCAGCCGAGGCCGATCGCGAAGGTCTTGCCGGGTTGGCCGTAGCGGGTGGCGCGGCGTTCCACGGTGCGCGCGATCCAGAGATATTTGCGGCCGTCGGGCATCTGGGCGATCTGGGTCATGATCTTGCCGGGGTAGGCGAAGGTCTCGTAGACGTTCCAGAGCGGGCAGGTGCCGCCGCTGGCCGAGAAGTGGAAACCCGTGGCGGACTGGCGTTTCGACATATTGCCTGCGCGGTCGACGCGCACGAAAGAGAAGGGGACCCCGCGCAGAGTCGGTCGTTGCAGGGTCGAGAGGCGGTGGCAGATGGTTTCGAAACTCTGCGAGAAGAACGCCGACAGGCGCTCGATGTCGTAGCGGAAGTTCTCGGCTACTTCGTGAAAGTGCGTGTACGGCAGGACCATCGCGGCCGCGAAGTAGTTCGCCAGTCCGAGCATCGCGAGTTTGTGTGAGGCGTCGGAGGCGAAATTGCCTTCGTCGACCAGCTTTTCGAGCAGTGGTCCACATTCGAGGTAGGCCAGTTCGGCCGCGAGCTTGAAGGTGCGCTGTCCGCCGGACAGGTGCGGGGAGATTTCCAGCTGTTTGGTCTCGGGGTCGAAGTGGTGCAGCACGCCCTCGCCGAGGTCGATGCGCTCGCTGATCCGCACGCCGTGCGCGCGCAGCAGACGCACGATCTCGGTGCTCACCTCGCCACCGTGGAACCGGATGCGCGCGGTGAGATCCTCTGCGGCGGTATCCAATTCGTGGATGTAGTTCTGGCGCTGATAGAAGTAGTCGCGTACTTCCTCGTGCGGCTTGCTGATCGCGGCGCTGCCGGAACCGTCGGCGAACCGGTCCTCGGTGGCGGCGGCCAGCTGCGCGCTGGTGTTGCGGTAGCGGTTGTGCATGGCCACCAGGGCGCGCGCCATCGACGGATGCGCGGAGACCATGTCGGCGATCTGCTGGGTGTCGGCCTCGATGCCGAGCTCGGCGTCCATCACCACTTCGGACAGCTCGGCGATGAGCCGGGTGTCGTCCTGGGCGGAGAAGAAGGTGGGGTCGACGCCGAAGACCTCGTTGATGCGCGTCAGCACCGGCACGGTGAGCGGTCGCACGTCGTGTTCGATCTGGTTCAGATAGCTGGCCGAGATCTCCAGTTTCTGCGCGAGCGCCACCTGGCTCAGCCCACGTTCGGTACGCAGCTGGCGCAGCCGCGCTCCGACATAGGTCTTGGCCATATGTCCAGTTTAGGGGCGGTTTCGCAGGCTTGCCAATGGATTCTTAACAACCGGGCTCGAGCTCTGTGTCACACCCTCGCGATACTGTCGTGAGGTGCTGTTCAGCGATGTCGTCACGGCCTCCGCGGCCGTGCGGGCGACCCGGTCGCGCAAGGCGAAAACCGCCGCGCTGGCCGAGCTCTTCGGTGCCGCGGGCCCGTCCGAGATCGGGACCGTGGTGGCGTGGTTGTCCGGCGAGCTGGTGCAGGCCCGGATCGGGGCCGGGTGGCGCACGGTGGCCGGACTCGAGACACCGCCGAGCAGCGAGGCGAGCCTCACCGTCGGCGCGGTGGACGATATCTTCTCCCAGCTCACCGGGCTGAACGGCAAGGGCTCGACCAACCGGCGCCGCGAATTGCTGACCGCGCTCTTCACCGCCGCGACCGAGGAGGAACAGTCCTTCCTGGTCCGCCTGCTCACCGGCGAACTCCGGCAGGGCGCGCTCACCGCGATCGTGATCGAGGCGCTCGCACAGTCCACCGGCATCCCCGTCGACGTGGTGCGCCGAGCCCATATGCTCTCGGGCCGGCTCCCCGCCACCGCGATCGCCGCGCTCGCCGGGGGCGAGCAAGCCCTGGCCGCGTTCCGCCTCGAAGTAGGACGTCCGGTAGCGCCGATGCTCGCCTCACCCGGCGGTTCGCTGGACGAGGTTCTCGCCGAGCTGGGCTCCGACATCAGTGTCGAACACAAGCTCGACGGCGCCCGCATCCAGGTGCACCGCGACGGCGACCGGGTCTGGGTCTTCACCAGAACCCTGCGCGACATCACCTCGGGTGTCCCCGAACTCGTCGACCTGGTCAAGACTCTCGACTGCGCCACCGTGGTCCTGGACGGCGAAACCCTCGCCCTGACCGACGCGGGCCGCCCACGCCCGTTCCAGGAAACGATGAGCAGGTTCGCCACCATCGGCGATCCACGCCGGTTGCACCCGTACTTCTTCGACTGCCTGCATCTCGACGGCACCGACCTCATCGACGAACCTCTGCGCGTCCGCCGCACTGCCTTGGAACAGGTTGCGGGCGAACACAGCATCCCCGCGCTGATCGCACCCACCCCGGAGGCTGCCGCCGACTGCTACGACGACGCGCTCGCGGTCGGCAACGAAGGCGTGATGGTCAAGGCGCTCGATGCCCCGTACGCCGCGGGCCGCCGCGGCAAGGCCTGGCAGAAGATCAAACCCGCGCACACCCTCGACCTACTGGTGATCGGCGCCGAATGGGGCTACGGACGCCGCACCGGTTTCCTGTCCAACCTGCATCTGGCGGCCCGCGATCCGGAGACCGGTGAGCCGGTGATGGTCGGCAAGACGTTCAAGGGCCTCACCGACGAATTGCTGCGCTGGCAGACCGAGGAATTCCCGCGCCACGAAACCCACCGCGACGGCCAGGCCGTGTACCTGCGCTCCGAACTCGTCGTCGAGATCGCGCTCGACGGCGTCCAGACCAGTGCCCGATATCCGGGCGGAGTCGCGCTGCGCTTCGCCAGGGTGGTGCGGTACCGGCCGGACAAGGAACCGGGGGATGCCGACACCATCGAGGCCGTGCGCGCGCTCGGCGTGGCCTCCGGCTGAGCTCAGCCGCTGGTCGTGCGACTTACCCGCAACAGTTTGGCAATCCGGCGGCGGCATACGACACACTGTTCCGGTGAGCGCCGAACTAATGGTCCTGTTGATCGTCATCGTCACCGCTCTCGCATTCGACTTCACCAACGGATTCCACGACACGGCCAACGCCATGGCGACCTCGATCGCCACCGGTGCGCTGAAGCCGAAGACGGCAGTCGCCCTCTCGGGCGTGCTGAACCTGATCGGTGCGTTTCTGTCGGTGTCGGTGGCGGCGACGGTGGCCAAGGGAATCGTGCAACTCGACGACGTGGGCGGGCAGGACCTGCTGGTCATCGTGTTCGCCGGTTTGGTCGGCGGCATCCTGTGGAACCTGTTGACCTGGCTGCTCGGCCTGCCGTCCAGTTCCTCGCACGCCCTGTTCGGCGGCCTGATCGGTTCGACGATCGCCGCGCTCGGCTGGAACGGTGTGATCTGGGCATCGGGGTCGGACGGCGTGCTGATCAAGATCGTGCTGCCCGCGCTGCTCGCGCCGGTGATCGCGGCCATCGTGGCGGCGATCGGCACGTTCCTGGTGTACCGGATCACCCACGGCGTCGACCGGGAGAAGACCGAAGAGGGCTTCCGCTGGGGCCAGATCGGCTCGGCCTCCCTGGTCTCGCTGGCGCACGGCACCAACGACGCGCAGAAGACGATGGGCATCATCTTCCTCGCGCTGGTCGCCTACGGCACGCTGGACAAAGACGACCACATGCCGCTGTGGGTGATGGCGGCCTGCGCCGTCGCGATCGCCCTGGGCACCTATCTCGGCGGCTGGCGGATCATCAGGACCCTCGGCAAGGGCCTGGTCGAGATCGAGTCGCCGCAGGGCCTGGCCGCCGAGTCGACCTCGGCGGCGATCATTCTCACCTCGGCGCACTTCGGCCTGCCGCTGTCGACCACGCAGACCGCGACCGGCGCGATCCTCGGCACCGGCATCGGCAAGGGCGCCGAGGTGCGCTGGCGGGTGATGGGCCGGATGGCCGTCGCTTGGGGGCTGACCCTGCCGATGGCGGGCATCGTCGGCGCGATCTGCTGGGCGATCGCGAACGTCATCGGTGGACTCCCCGGCGTGCTCGTGGTGTTCGGCCTCCTGATCGCCGGTGCGCTCGGAATCTATCTCCGGTCGCGCCGGGACCCGGTCGGCACTCACAATGTGAACGAATGGCCCGATGGCCATCAGCCACCCACCTCGGCACAGGCGCCGATCGACCAGAACCATGCCGGGTAGAGGGGAGCGATCATGCACACCGTGATCACCAATCTGAGTTCACTGTGGGAAGTGGTGCTCGCCGCGCTGATCTTCGGCGCGGGTGTGCCCGCGGTCTTCGCCTTCGCGGTGCGGTGGTGGGGCAATGCCGAGACCGTCGACGCCGAGGGCCGAGTCCGGCGCAACTATCCGGCGCTGGCGGGTGCGGTGACCTGTCTGGTCCTCATCGTCGTCGTGGTGATCACCGGAATCCTGTTCACCGCCAAGGCGTTCATCGCCCACCAGTTCGGCATCCACCTGTTCGGCCAATCATGAGTGAGGAAGCCATGACCGATCCGAACCCCACTCCCGCGACCCCGCCGGTCCGTGGCAACCTGCTCTCGCGTGTGCTCGGGTGGCTGCGCGCGGGCTATCCGCAGGGTATTCCCCAGTCGGACTATGTCGCGTTGTTCGCCGTGCTGCACCGCCACCTCACCGACTACGAGGTGAGGGTGATCGGGGAGAAACTGGTGGAGGCGAATCCGAATCGGGAATCGATCAGCGAGGCCGAAATCGCGGCCGCCATCGCCGATTTCGCGAAGCAGCAGCCCGCGCCCGACGATGTCTCGCGGGTGGCTTCGCATCTGGCCGCCGGTGGCTGGCCGTTGGCCGAACCACTCGACGACGGCGAACCCACTACCGAACAGAATTGATCATCCACTTCGACAATTCCGATACGCCAGCGGAATTCGCGCACGGCGACAATGGCGAATCGCCCGGCTGTCCGGCGATCGCGCGCTAGCATGCATCCGTGGTTCGGCGTGCGGATGTAACCGATAGTGGTCGTAGTTACGGTGGATTGTCGCGCCAGCAGCGAGTCGCGCTACGCCGCAACAGGTTGACCGACGCGGCACTGGAACTATTCGGCACCCAGGGATATTCGTCGACCTCGATCGAGCGACTGTGTTCGACCGCGAATGTGTCGACCCGCAGTTTCTACGAAGACATCGGTAGCCGCGAGGCATTACTGATCGCCCTCGTCGACCGGTTGAACGCGGCCGCGCTACGCCGCCTCGACGAGGCATTGGAACACACCAGCGAACAGCCGCTGGTGGTACGCGTGGTGGAGAGTTTCCGCGCGTTCCTCGCGGTGACCTGCCGTGATCGCCGGGCGGCGCGGGTGTTCTATGTCGAGGTCGTCGGGGTGAGTCCGGTAGTGGAGGAATGGCGGCGCGCGCAGCGGCGGTCGATTTCGGCACTGCTCACCCGGGAAGCTCAGCGCGCCGCCGAACGTGGCGAAGCGGAATCGCGCAGCCTGCACCTGTTCGGCCTCGCGGTAATCGGCGCGGTGAATTCCCTCGCGCAGGAGATGGTGCACGCCACCGTTCCCGGTGACGCGATCTCGGTCGACGAGATCTGCGAGGAGATCGCCTATTTCATCCGCTCCGGGCTCACGGTGCGCACCGCGGTCGCGCCCACCACGTAGCTGCCGACAACGCAGAAACGGGAGGCATCCGAATCCGGATGCCTCCCGCTTTCAGTGGGAAATCAGATACCCATGCCCTGTGCGAGCAGCGGCCACGACTCGTGCAGCGCCTGCTCCCAGTACGGCCAGTAGTGGGTGCCCATCGGGGTGAACTGGTAGGTCGCCGGGATACCCAGCGAGTCCAGCTTGGTCTTCAGGTTCTGGCTGCAAGCGTTGGTCGCCGCTTCGATGCCGATACCGAGACCGAGGTTGATCACGCCCATCGGGCCGGGCGAACCGTTGAGGTAGTAGGCCACGTCGGCGTTGGTCGGCATGCCGCTACCGCTGGAGATGTAGAGGTTGGTGCCGCGCAGCTTCTCCGCGTTGACGACCGGGTCGTTCTCGACCCACGCGGGATCGTTGTCCGGGCCGTACATGTTCGCGGTCTTGCCACCGGCCCAGGTCTCCACGGAGAACTTGACGGCCTGCTTGCCCATCGGGTCGGCGATCTGCGCGCAGCCACTGTAGGCGGCGACGGACTTGAACAGACCCGGGTTGGCCTCGGCCAGCTGCAGCACCGAGGTGCCGGAGGTGGACAGCCCGGCCAGCGAGTTCAGGCCGGTGGAGTTCAGTGCGCCGTCGAGCAGCGGCGGGAGCTCCTGGGTGAAGAAGGTGCTCCACTTGTTCAGGCCCAGCTTCGGGTCTTCGGCTTTCCAGTCGGTGTAGTAGCTGCCGCGGCCGCCGATCGGCTGGATCACATTGACCTGCTTGTCGGCCAGGAAGCTCAGCGCCTGGGTCTGCGCCGCCCAGCTGGCGGTGCCCTCACCGCCGTCGAGGCCGTTGAGCATGTAGAAGTTGGGGGCGGGCTTGGACTCGTCGACGGGACGCTGCACGTCGATCGTGATGTCCTTCTTCATCGCCGCCGAGTACACCTTCAGATGCCACACGCGTCCGTCTTTGACGATGGACGACACGGCTGAGGGCTTCTCGGGTTCGGCGTTCGCGGCGCCGCCGGCGACAACGGCCACCGACAATGCGGCGGTCAGAGCCACGGCGGTGGTGCGCAGCGCGGCCACGGTACGTAGTGCAGAGAGCTTCATCGAACAGTCGGTTCCAGTCCACGGGCCCTGTCGGGCACGTCATCGCAGTGCTTCCCCCGGTCGCCGAGAGCATATGCGCTCGACGCCTGCAGGGCTGTCAGATCCTCCGACACTCTATGTCCTCTCACAGGACCGAATCGTTACCGGTTCACTTTTATGGTGACCTCGAGCACGGTTTACGGGGGCGCAATCTGGGCTGTGATTCGGAAATGCCGCCGCAACCAGGCGCTCTTATGGTGACGAGCATGGGTAAGGAAATCTCCGGTAGCGCGACCACCGGGATCGAGATCAGTGGATTGAGCAAGACCTTCACGGTGGGCCGCAACACTGTCAACGCGCTGGACTCGGTCGATTTGCGGACTTCTCACGGTGCATTCCTGTCATTGCTCGGGCCCTCGGGCTGCGGCAAATCGACGGTGTTGCGGATTCTGGCCGGCCTGGACGAACCGAGTGCGGGCAGCGCGCGGATCAACGGCATGTCCCCGGAACAATTGCGCGGTGGAGCCGAGCTCGGTATCGCGTTCCAGGATTCGGCGTTGCTGCCGTGGCGCAGTGTGGAGTCGAACATCCGGCTGCCGTTGCAGGTGGCCGGGCTGCCCGCCGAACCGGACCGGATCGCCGAACTGATCGCGCTGGTCGGGCTGGAGGGGTTCGAGAAGGCCAAGCCCGCGCAGTTGTCCGGCGGTATGCGCCAACGGGTTTCGATCGCGCGAGCGCTGGTCGTGCAGCCGTCGGTGTTGTTGCTCGACGAACCGTTCGGCGCGCTCGACGACATGACCCGGCAGCGATTGAACCTGGAACTGCTGCGCATCTGGACCGAGAAGCCCGCGACCACACTGATGGTCACCCACGGCATCGGCGAGGCGGTGTTCCTCTCCGACGTGGTGGCGGTGATGAGTCCGCGACCGGGCCGGGTGCTCGAACTGGTCGAGATCGACCTGCCGCGACCGCGCACACCGGAGATGATGCGCACCCCCGAATTCCACAAGCTCTGTGACTACCTGTCCGAGCTGCTGTTCGGGCGGGGTGGAGTGGTATGAGTGTGGCGACAGCCCGGCGTATCCCGACCGACATGGGCCGGGTGGCCGGGGCGCTGGGCGTGGTGGCGCTGATCGCCCTGTGGTGGGCGCTGGCCGCCGCCGGAACCGCGGGCGGGACGATTCCCTCACCGTGGCGGGTCCTTTCGGTCATGTGGTCGGACGGGTGGGGGCTCTACGGGCCCAACTTCCAGGTCACCGCGATCGGGGCGTTGCAGGGCTTCCTCTGGGGGAACGTGCTGGCGATCGGGATCGCGGCGCTGATCATGCTGGTGCCGCGGATCGAACCCCTCGCGACCCAGCTGGCCATCCTGAGCTACTGCACGCCGCTGGTGGCGCTGGGCCCGATCATCCTGGTGGTGTTCGGCGGACGCACGCCCACGGTGTTCCTGGCCGCGATGTACTGCTTCTTCACCACCATGGTCGGCGCGGTGAGCGGATTGCGCTCGGCCGATCCGGCGAGCCTGGATCTGGTGCGCGCCTACGGCGGTGGCCGCTGGCAGCAGCTGTATCGGGTGCAAGCCATCGCCGCGCTGCCGAATACGTTCGCCGCCTTGAAGATCGCCGCGCCGTCGGCCGTGCTCGGCGCGATCATCGGTGAGTATCTCGGTGGCGTCGACAGCGGTATCGGGGTCGCGCTCACGGCGGCCCAGACCGCCTACAACGTGCCGCGCACCTGGGGCATGGCGATCGCCGCGGCCGCCCTGGCCGGACTCGGGTACTTGCTGGTGGCGGGCGCGGCCCGACTGATCACGCCGTGGACGACGGTGGAGGAGGGGCGATGACCACCACCGTTGTGCGCCGGATCGGCCGCTTTCTGCTGCCGTTGGCGACGTCGCTGATTCTGCTGCTCGTCATCTGGACGCTGTTCCTTCGCCTGTTCCCGCAGATCGGGCCGCGAGTGGGCAAGACGCCGTCGGATGTCTGGGCCTACCTGGTCACTTCGGCGGGCGCGCCGGCAGCGCGCCAGGCGATCGTCGACGACCTCGTGATCACCCTCGGTGACGCGGCATCGGGCTTCGTCGTCGGAATGCTCGGCGCGATCGGCGTCGCCGCGCTGTTCGTGCTGTATTCGGCTGTGCGGCAGACGTTCATGCCGGTCGCGATGCTGTTGCGGTCGGTGCCGCTGGTTGCCCTGAGTCCGATCGTCGTGCTGATCTTCGGCCGTGGCACAGCGGGGGTGACGGTGCTGACGGCGATCGTCGTGTTCTTCCCCGCCCTGGTGATGATCATGACGGGCCTGCGCGAAGCGCCGAGGCAGGCAATGGAATTGGTGACCGCCTACGGCGGCACGCGGTGGACGCGACTGCGGATGGTCGCGGTGCCCGCCGCGCTGCCGTCGGTGTTCGCCGCGGCCAGAGTCTCGGTGCCCGGCGCGCTGATCGGCGCCCTGCTGGGTGAATGGCTCGGCAGTGGAACAGGATTGGGCGCGAGCCTGGTGCGGGCCATCCCGATGTTCCAGTACAACCGGCTGTGGGCGTCGATCGTGGTGGTCACGGTGGTATCAGTACTGCTGTACGCGATCGTCGGCGTGATCGAGAACGTGGTGCTCGCGCGCTTCGGACCGAGCGCGGGAAAGTAAGGAATAGCGGCGGAACGTGGCGGCAAAGAGAACGAAACGCGCCGAACCTACATTCTGCGTATGAACAGTATCGACCGTCGTTCCTTTCTCCGCTTTTCCGCATTGACCGGCGCGGCGCTCGGCGGTGCCGGGCTGCTCGCCGCCTGTGGCGGTAGTTCGGCCACTTCCTCGAACGGCTCGACCGACGACGGCTCGAAATTCGGCAAGGTCGCTGTCCAGTTGTCCTGGATCAAGAACATCGAATTCGCGGGTGAGTATTTCGCCGATTCGAAGGGCTATTTCAAGGATGCGGGATTCGGTGCGGTAGATCTCGTCGCGGGTGGCGCGGCGTCGACCTCGGTGGAAGCCGGTCTCGATACCGGCAAGATCTGGCTCGGCCTTTCCGCGCCGCAGACCACCGCGCCCGCCGTACTGGAAGGACTACCCGCCAAGATCGTCGGCGCGACCTATCAGAAGAACCCGTTCGCGATCGTGAGCTCGGCGGGCAAACCGATCAAATCTCCGGCGGAGATGAAGGGCCGCAAGATCGGCGTGCAGGACACCAATCAGCTCATCTTCAGTGCTCTGCTGGCGGCCAACGGCATCAGTCCCGGCGATGTCACCGTGGTGCCCGCGCAGTTCGATCCGACCCCGCTGGCCAACGGTGAGGTCGACGGCTGGGTGAGTTACGTGACCAACGAGCCGATCACCCTGGCCGCCAAGGGCTTCGCCAACGATCACTTCCTGTTCGCCGACTTCGGCCTGCCGCTGGTCGCGGAGACATTGACTGTCAGCCAGCACACCATCGACAACGAGCGCGACAAGCTCAAGGCCTTCCTGACCGCCCAGATCAAGGGCTGGAAGGACGCTGTCGCCAACCCCGCCGAGTCCGCGCGCCTGGCCGTAGAGGTCTACGGCAAGGACCTGAAACTCGATCTGGCCGAGCAGACCAAGGAGGCCACCGCACAGAACGACCTGGTCGTCTCGGCGTCGACCAGGACCGACGGCCTGCTGACGATGTCGGACGCGCTGATCGAGCAGAACATCGCCGCGCTGCGTACCGCCAAAATCGACATCAAGGCCGACCAGCTCTTCGACCTGTCCGTGCTGCGCGAGGTGTACGCCGAGAACCCGGGCCTGAAATAGAACTCGGTCGGCGCCGCTGCCTCGCGGCGCCGACCGGGTACATCAAATAGCCATGCCCACGGCGGCGGTCGAGCCGTAGTCGCGCTGAGCCGCGAGGCGCAGACCCGCGCGGGAGGCGAGGAAGTCGGCGGTGATGAAGACCGCGGTCTCGGCCGGGGTGCGCGGGCCGGACTCGAGGCCGGCCGGTACGTGCACGCGTGACAGAGTCGGCTCGTCGAAGCCGCCCGCGCGCAGGTCGTCGAGGCGACGGGCCTGGTCGGCGGGGGTGCCGAGGGCGGCAAGGTATCCGAGCTCGGGTAGTCGTAGGGCGACGGTGAGCAGCGGGATCTCGAAGCGCGGCTCGTTGGCCAGCACGACGATGGCGGTGCTGCTGTCGACCTCGCCCGCGGCCGAGAGGGTGTTGAGGTAGCGATGCGGCCAGTCGACGACCACTTCGGCGCCCGGGAACGAGGCCGGGTCGGCGAACTCGGGGCGCGAGTCGCAGATGGTCACCCGGTAGCCGATCATCCGCGCCTGCGCGACGAGGGTGGCGGCATAGGCGTTGGCGCCGAAGATGATCAGGCGCGGCGGCGGGCAGTACGAGGCGACGAACAGATCCGACTCGGGCAGCGCGACGAGTTCGGTCGCGTGCTTGCGATCGGTGACCAGATGCTGGCCGATGACGTCGGGATCCTGATTCCACACCACGGTGAACACGGTGACCCGGCGATGGGCTTGGATATCGGCGGCGATAGTGGGGAATTCGGGAAAGTCGCGGCAGGAGAACGGTTCTACGAAGATATCGACGAGTGTTCCGTCGTCGGCACTCGATTCCATACCGGTGAGCATGCTGTAGCGACGCAGTTGCCGGACGCCGGTGCGACCCGCTTCCAATGCCGCGTCGTAGACGGTCTCTTCCAGCCGTCCGGAGGCAATGGATCCGAAGACGCCACCGTTGGGGGTGACGAGCATCGAAGAGCCGATGGGCAGGGAATTGGTGCCGATGGTACGGACCACGGTGGCCAGGCCGCCCGTACGGCCCGAATGCCACACTCGCAGAAGGTCATCGACGATATCGCGCATATCTCACAACTCCGATCACCGTGCGCCGACTTCCGGGAAATCGCGATCGGTCCCTGTCGCCAAGTCGTCGCACGTGACGCACACCATATCCTGTCGACCGCCCAAATAGGAACCGGCCCCGATATCGCCTGCGGCTACTTCGGAAATGGCTTCCCAGTGCTTGTTCTCGATCACAACGGGGTGTCCAGGTGTGTTGTGAAACACAGCACGGGCAAGTCCGCTCTTGCTCGAGCGTGCCGCGGCGAGCACTCTGGCGACCACATCGGCCCCGATATCGGGGATGTCGACGGGCAGGAACGCCACGTACCGGGCGTCCGTTTCGGTGGCGGCGCGCAGGCCCTCGCGCACCGTCGCGGAGAGTCCGGTCGCCCAGTCGGCGACCCACCGGCATTCGGCGCCCGCGGGCAGTCCGAGGCCGGCCGGATCGGGTCCCGTCGCGCCGAGCATGACGATCACCGGATCGCAGCCACCGTCGCGCAGAGCGGTGATCGCCGAGCGCAACCAGGCGCCGTTTTCGGCGAGTGCCTTGGGTTTGCCGTATCGCGTGCCCGCACCGGCCGCGAAGACGATGCCCGTGCACGAGGCGTGCGCGGAACGGTCGAGTGGGGGCATGTGAGCGAAGGTAATGACCCAATGTTGCCGCTCGATTACAGCAGGGGAGCGCACCGGCGACGACACGCCGACGTGATGGACTGCACATCGGTGGCGACACGGCGGGGATCGCGCGATGCTGGATCGATGACGAGCGAAGGGTTGAGCCTCGCGGGTTTCAACGATCTACCTGCGGCGATGGCAGAACAGGCATTGCTTGGCTGTTGCTCGGCGCCGCGCTGGGCGCGGGCGATCGCGGGCGCGCGCCCCTATGCGACCACGGAGTCGCTGCTGGCGGCCGCCGACGCGGCGGCGGCCGCGCTCGACGACGCCGATATCGACGAGGCGCTGGCCGGTCACCCGCGTATCGGCGACCGCCCGACCTCGGCGGCATCGGCGCGCGAACAGTCCGGGGTGGCGGGCGACGAGGTACGCGCGGCCCTGGCCGAGGGCAACCGCGCCTACGAGGCGAAGTTCGGCCATATCTACCTGGTCTGCGCGGCAGGCCGCGGCGGCGAGGAATTACTCGCGGTCCTGCGGGCGCGCCTGGACAACGATCCGTCTACCGAAAGGCAGGTCATGCGAGCAGAACTGGCCAAGATCAACCGGCTGCGCCTGGCGGGGCTGGTGGCGTCGTGACGAGCCTGAGCACCCATGTCCTCGATGCCGTGCGCGGCGTGCCCGCCGCGGGCGTCGCGGTGTGGCTCCTGCGCGACGACCAGCGGCTCACCGAAGCGCTCACCGATGCCGACGGCCGGGTGAAAGAGCTCGCGGCCGGACTCAATCCGGGTGACTACCGATTGTTCTTCGACACCGGCAGCTATTTCGCGGCACAGGGCACCGAGACCTTCTATCCGGAAGTCTGCGTCGCGTTCACCGTGGGTGAGCAGCCGCATCTGCATGTGCCGCTGTTGCTGTCGCCGTTCGCCTATTCCACCTACCGAGGGAGCTGAGATGGCACTGACCGGTCCGATCGTGTTGACCGACAATCGATACGGCAAGTCCGAGAATCGGGTTGTGCGTTTCTACAAAGAGAACGCGCGCCACGAGATTCGCGACGTGAACGTCTCGACCGCCCTGCGCGGCGATTTCGAGGCGGCATACACCGATGGTGACCAGCGTCATGTCCTGCCCACCGACACCCAGAAACACATGGCCTTCGTGTATTCGAAGAAGCCGGGCCTCGACACCATCGAGGACTACGCGATCGCGTTGGGGAAGCATTTCGTGGACTCGGTCGATCCGGTGTCGAGTGCGCGCATCGACGTGGACTCCTACGGCTGGCAGCGGGTTTCGGTCGACGGTGCCGAACACGATCACACCTGGGTGCGCCAAGGGCCCGAGGTTCGGACGGCCGCGGTGACCGTGGCGGGCAAGGGCGCCGAGCAGCAGCGGTGGGTGATCGGCGGGATCAAGGACCTGGTGCTGCTCAAGTCGACCGGATCGGAATTCGCCGACTTCCTCACCGACGAGTACACGACCCTCGCGCCGACCCACGATCGCGTGCTCGCCAGTTCGCTGGTGGTCCAGTGGCGGTTCGTCGAGACCGGCGGATTCGACTGGGACGAGGTGTACGCCGGAATCCGCGCCACACTGCTGGAGCTCTTCGCGACCACGTACTCCAAGGCCTTGCAGCAGACGCTGTACGCGATGGGAACGGCCGCGCTGGAACGTTTTCCGATGCTGGCCGAGATCCGGTTGTCGGCGCCGAACAAGCATCACTTCGACTACGACCTCGCGCGGTTCGACATCGAGAACAAGGGCGAGGTCTTCTGGGCGGCCGACCGGCCGTACGGCTCGATCCACGCCACCCTGGCGCGCGCGGACGCGCCCGATGCGGGGATCGCGTGGCAGCCATGAGCGCGCCCGATCTGCTGATCCACGGCTGTGCGGTGGTGACCGTCGACGCGGCGGGCACCGAGTATCGCGACGGCTGGGTCACCGTGCGCGGCAACAAGATCGATGCCGTCGGTGCGGGGGACCCGCCCGCGTTCGGCCCGGAGGTCGCGCGCATCGACGGACGTGGCTGCGTGCTCACTCCCGGGCTGGTCAACACCCATCACCACCTGTACCAATGGATCACCCGTGGGCTCGCCGCCGACAACACGCTGTTCGAGTGGCTGACCACGCTGTATCCGGTGTGGGCGCGGATCGACGAGAAATCGGTGCGGACCGCGGCCACCGGCGCGCTGGTCTCGCTGGCGCGCAGCGGGTGCACGACGTCGTCGGATCACCACTATGTGTTCCCGCGCGGCGGCGGTGACCTGCTCGCCGCCGAGATCGGCGCGGCGGCCGAGGTGGGGCTGCGCTTCCACCCGGCGCGCGGGTCGATGGACCTCGGCCAGAGCAAGGGCGGGCTGCCGCCGGACACCGTGGTCGAGTCGATCGACGACATCCTCGCCGCGAGTGCGGCGGCCATCGGGGACTGGCACGACCCGTCCTTCGACGCGATGGTGCGCGTAGCGCTGGCCCCCTGCTCGCCGTTCTCGGTGACCGCCGATCTCATGCGCGAGTCCGCGGCGCTGGCCCGTTCCGCGGGCGTCCGGCTGCACACGCACCTCGCCGAAACCCTCGACGAGCAGGACTTCTGCCAGGAGAAGTTCGGGTGCACGCCCGCCGAGTACATGGAGCGGCTGGGCTGGCTCGGCGACGACGTCTGGTACGCCCACGCCGTGCACCTCGACGACCCGGCGATCGCGGCGATGGCTCGCACCGGGACCGGGATCGCGCACTGCCCGACCTCCAACGGCCGGTTGGGCGCGGGGATCGCGCGGACCGCCGACCTGGTGGCGGCCGGTGTCCCCGTCGGCCTCGGGGTCGACGGTGCGGCCAGCAACGAGTCGAGTTCGATGATCGAGGAACCGCGCAACGCGCTGCTGTACGCGCGGGCGATCGGCGGTCCACGGGCGATGACGGTGCGTACGGCGCTGGAACTGGCGACCATGGGTGGTGCGCGGGTACTCGGGCGGGCCGAGGAGATCGGGTCCATCGAGCCGGGCAAACTGGCGGATCTGGCGCTGTGGCGGCTGGATACGGCCGCGCACGCGGGCATCGAAGATCCCGTTGTCGCGCTGATTCTGGGATCGGCGCCGCCGCTGGCCGCGCTGTTGGTGAACGGGCGCGAGGTCGTTCGCGACGATGTCGTGCTGACGGTGGACGAGGGATCGGTCGGGGCCGACGTGGCCCGGGCGCAGGCGACGTTGCTCGCCGGTGCGTGATGCGGCCCGGCCGGGGCGTGTGCTGATGCAACGCGCGCTTCGGCGTGCTGATCTGCGGTTTTGCCCGGATCGGCGCACACTGGATGGCGTACACCGGGTTAACCGCGGCGCAATCTGGCGCGGGTTTCGTGCAACATCGTGGCAACTCCCGGCCCCTACTGTGGCCGGTGAGGTTAGCGAGGTGAACGTGGATCTGGACACTGTTTCCGAGATTGTTCTCGCCCGCGAACGCGCCGATCTGGCGCAGGTCGGAGCGGGAAGCGCGGTGCTGGCGGGCGGTACTCACCTGTTCTCCGAACCGCACGATCATCTCGACACGCTCGTCGACATCACCACCCTCGGCTGGGCGCCGCTGACCGAGTCCGCACCGGGGCTGGAGATCGCCGCGACCTGCACGCTGGCGGAGTTCGCCGGCGCCCGTCCCGGCCGGGAACTCGGCACGGCGACCATGCGGCCGGAGTGGCCGGGGACGGCCTTGTTCGCGCAGTCCTGCCGGGCACTGCTGGCCTCGCACAAGATCTGGCGCACGGCGACGGTCGGCGGGAACGTGTGTCTGTCACTGCCCGCCGGCGCGGTGCTCGGCGCGCTCGTCGCCTTGGACGCGACCGCGGTGATCTGGCCGCGTGGCGGTGGCGAGCGTCGAATCTCGCTGCGCGACTTCGTCACCGGACCGGGGGAGAACCTGCTGGGATCGGGCGCTGTCGTGCGCTCGTTCCTCGTTCCCGCTTCGAGCCTGGTGGCGCGCACCAGCTTTCGCAAGGTGGCCTTGGCTCCGCTCGGGCGTTCCGGGTCGGTGGTGATGGGCAGGCAGGGGACCGACGACCGGTGCGCGATCACCATCACCGCGGCGACCGTTCGCCCGATCGTCCTCGACTTCGACTCCGTCCCTTCGTCATCCGAGCTGAACGACGCGCTGGCCGATATCGATGCCGACGTGTGGTTCGACGATCCCCACGGTGCGCCGGACTGGCGCGAGCACGTGACCGGGCTGCTGGCCGCCGAGGTGGCCGCCGAACTCAGGGAGGCGTCGTGAGTTCAGCGAGTCGCATCGTAGGCGGCGCGAGCGGCGAGCACCCGATCCATGTGCTGCTCGGCCCAGCCCTTGATCGTGCGCATCACCGGCAGCAAGTCCTCGCCGAGCGGAGTCAGCCGGTACTCGACGCGAACCGGCACCTCGGGCAGCACGGTGCGGGTGACCAGGCCGTCGCGTTCGAGATTGCGCAGGGTCTGGGTGAGCATCTTCTGACTCACGCCCGCCAGCCGCTGGTTCAGCTCGCTGTAGCGCAGCGAACCGTCTGCCAGGGCGATGATCGCCAGACTCACCCACTTGTCGCCGATCCGGTCCAGCAGCTGACGCGCCGGGCATTCGGCCACGTAGGCGTTGTAGGCCGCGCCCGCTTCGGCGCGGCGCTCGGCGGCGGTCCGCGTGCCCATCGCTCTCCCTCGCGTGCGGTACGCACTTCACAGTGCGTACTTCCCGATAGAGAGTAGCTCTCCCTAGGTTCGGTCAGTACCTACGGAAGAGAGAAATCAGCATGCGCGCAGTTGTCGTCCATACCTTCGGCGGACCGGAAGCCCTCGAACTCGTCGAGGTGCCGGTGCCCGCTCCGGGGCCAGGTCAGGTGCGGATCCGGGTGTCGGCCGCCGCGGTGAACCCGGTCGACGCGGTGACCAGGGCGGGTGCGCTGGTCGAAGCCGGTCTGATGGCGCCGCGACCGGTGACCGGGATCGGCTGGGACGTGGCGGGCGAGATCGACGAGATCGGCGCCGGGGTGACCGGTTTCGCGGTGGGGCAGCCCGTGATCGGGCTTCGTGATCTGCTCGACCGGTCGCTGGGCAGCTACGCGGACTACCTCGTGCTCGACGCGTCGGCGGTGGCAGCGGCTCCCGTCGGCCGCTCTGCGGCGGAGGCCGCGACGCTACCGCTCAACGGGCTCACCGCTTTTCAGGCGCTCGACCTGCTCGATCTCGCCGAAGGCGACAGTGTGCTGGTGACCGGCGCGGCCGGTGCGGTCGGCGGTTTCGCGGTCGAGATCGCCGCGCGATGGCGTGGGCTCAGGGTGATCGCACAGGTCGGCGCCGAGGACGCCGACTTCGTGCGCGGACTCGGTGCGAAGTGGGTGCTACCGCGGGAGACGCCAGACCTGGCCGAGGCGGTCCGTGCGCTGGTGCCCGGTGGTGTGGATGCCGTCCTGGACACGGCGGGCCTGAGCGCCGGAGCCCTTGCCGCGGTGCGCAACCGGGGCTCTTTCGTCACCGTCGTCGGCGGCGCCGACCCGATTCCGTTGCGCGGCATCCGCGTTCACCACGCATGGATCAGCGCCGACGGCGCCGCTCTCGCCACGCTCGCCGGCTACGACCTCGCCCTGCGCGTGGCCGACACCCTGCCGCTCGAGCACGCCGCCGACGCGCACACCCGACTGGCCCGAGGCGGCCTGCGCGGCCGCATCGTGCTGACCACGGAACACGGAGGTGGTTCATGAGGCTCGATATCGACGGCCGCGCGGTCGAAGTGACCGCGCGGCCAGGCCAGTGCCTGCGCACGCTGCTGCGCGAACACGGCGAGCTCGCGGTCAAGAAGGGCTGCGACTCCGGCGACTGCGGAGCCTGCTCGGTGCTGCTCGACGGCGAACCAGTCCACTCCTGCCTGATCCCGGCCCACCGCGCCGCCGACCGGACGGTGACGACGGCAGCGGGACTCGGCGATGCCGACGACCCGAACGCGGTGCAGCGCAGCTTCGTCGAGAACGCCGCCTTCCAATGTGGTTTCTGCACCGCCGGAATGGTGGTGACAGCATCGGGTCTGGCCGCTGCCCGTCCCGACACAGCTGTGGACAACTTGCCTGCTCAGGCCGTCGCTGATGCCGAAAGCGCCGAGCTGCTGAAGGGAAACCTGTGCCGCTGCACGGGATATCGCGCCATTGCCGACGCCTTGGCCGCACCCTGTGCAGCACTGTGCACAACTGTCGAGTCGGTGACCGAGGGCCTGGCTGAACTCGCGGAGCAGCGACCTCTCGATGACACGGCGAGTGTTTCCAAGCCGGATGGCGCACGGTCCGTGACAGGGTCGGTCGTCGCGGCGGGGCCGGGTGTCGAGTCGTACGTGACGGGCGGGCGACCGACCGGCGAGGTCACCACGGTGTCCGCCGAGGAGGGACCGGAAGTCGGGGTGTCCGCCGTGTTGGGAGCGGCGGCGCGCGTCGGTGGGGTGATGCGGCGGAAGTATCGGCCCGGGCAGATCGGGGACGGGGTGCGGGCGCCCGCGGGGGCGCGGATCGTGCGGGGTGGGGAGGCCTTCACGATGGATGTGGTTCCGGGAGCCGGAGCGCAGATGCCGCCGGTGGCTCCGTGGCATCTGGCTGTGCTGGCCAGTCCGCACGCGCATGCGCGGATCGTCTCCATCGACGTGGCCGCGGCGCGGGCTGTGCCGGGTGTGCACGCGGTGTTGACGCATGTGGATGGTCCGCGAACCGCGTTCTCCACGGCTCGCCACGAACTGCGCGAGGACGATCCGGACGACACCTTCGTGCTCGACAGCACGGTCCGGTTCGCGGGGCAGCGGGTAGCCGCGGTGGTGGGGGAGACGCTGGATGCCGCACGTGCGGGAGTGCGGGCGCTGCACGTGGAGTACGAGGCGCTGCCCGCGGTATTCGAGCCCGAGGCGGCGCTGGCCGACGGCGCGCCGTTGCTGCACGCCGACAAGCCGGACTCGGCACGGATCGCCGACGCGCGACGCAATCTGATCGCCGAGATCCACGGTGGTGTCGGTGATGTCGATGCGGGTATCGAGCAGGCCGCGAAAGTGGTGAGCGGCGTGTGGAATTCGCCGCGCGTGCAGCATGTGCACTTGGAAACCCACGGCGGGATCGGCTGGCTCGATGACGCGGGCAGGCTCGTCGTCCGCTCGAGCACACAGGTGCCGTTCCTGGTGCGCGACGAACTCTGCCACCTGTTCGGGCTGGACCGGGACCGCGTGCGGGTGTTCGCGACTCGCGTCGGCGGCGGCTTCGGGGCGAAGCAGGAGATGCTGGCCGAGGACCTGATCGCCTTGGCTGTCCTGCGTACCGGGCATCCCGTGCACTACGAATTCACTCGCACCGACGAATTCACCTCGGCCACATGCCGTCATCCGATGCGGGTCGCGGTCACCGCGGCCGCCGACGACGCGGGCATCCTGACCGCGCTCGCGGTGGACGTGCTCGCCGACGCGGGCGCCTACGGCAACCACAGCGCGGGCGTGATGTTCCATTCCGTCGGCGAATCGGTGGCCGTCTACCGCTGCCCGAACAAGCGGGTCGACGCACAGGCGGTGTACACCAACAACGTTCCCTCCGGCGCGTTCCGCGGCTACGGGCTCGGCCAGGTGATCTTCGGCGTCGAATCGGCGATCGACGAACTGGCCCGCGAACTCGGCATCGACCCGTTCGAATTCCGGCGTCGCAACGTGGTGATCCCGGGCGACCAGTTCACCGCCGCCGAAATCGACGAGTCCGACCTGACTTTCGGCAGCTACGGTCTCGACCAGTGCCTCGACACCGCCCAGCGGGCGCTGCTTCGCGGCAACGGCGTCGCCGCGCCCGGACCGGATTGGCAGGTAGGTGAGGGGATGGCGGTGGCGATGATCGCGACCGTGCCCCCGCGCGGGCACCATGCCGATGCCACGGCGAGCCTGCGCTCCGACGGCCGATACGAAATCGGCGTCGGCACCGCGGAATTCGGCAACGGCACCACCACCGTCCACGCCCAGCTCGCGGCGACGGCACTGGCCACCGCCGCCGAGCGGATCGTGATCCGCCAGTCCGACACCGACGTGGTCGGCCACGACACCGGCGCGTTCGGCTCCACCGGCACCATGGTCGCGGGCAAAGCCTCCTACGCGGCGGCGCTCGAACTGCACGCGATGCTGCTGGCCAGGGCGGCGAAGGTGAGCGGTCACCCCGAACGCGATTGTCTGCTCGAAGCGGGCGGCGTGCGCTGCGGCGACGAGCTGCTCACCGCGGCGCAACTGCTCGCCGATGGGGAGCTCATCGCCCACGGCACCCACGCGGGCACCCCGCGCTCGGTGAGCTTCAATGTCCACGCGTTCCGCGTGGCGGTTCGGCCCGCGACCGGTGCGGTGCGAATATTGCAGTCGGTCCAGGTCGCCGACGCGGGCACGGTGCTCAATCCGGTGCAGCTGCGTGGGCAGGTGGAAGGCGGCGTCGCCCAGGCGCTCGGGACCGCGCTCTACGAGGACATGCGGTCCGAAGCCGGCGTGGTGACCACGCGGACGCTGCGCCACTATCACATTCCGCAGTTCGCCGATCTGCCCCGCACCGAGGTCTATTTCGCCGAAACCAGTGACGAATTGGGCCCGCTGGGTGCCAAATCGATGAGTGAGTCCCCCTACAACCCGGTGGCCCCCGCCCTGGCGAACGCGATCCGCGACGCCGTCGGTGTCCGCCCTTACCGATTACCGATGACCGCCGACCGTGTGTGGCGGGCCATCGAGGAAGGAACCGCCGGGTGAATACTCGCCTGCCCGAACATATTCGAGCCCGCATCGATTCGGTGCTCGATTCCGTCGACGCCGAACTACGCGTGCGCTACCCAGGAGCGGGTGACCGGGTGCAGCCCGTGCACACCGCCTACGTTCCGGCCGACCGGGCCACCGCACAGACCCCCGCCGAGTGGGGTGCCGCCGCCCTGGAGCTGCTGCATCGCCACGCCGACTTCCTCGTCGGTCTCGACGTCACCGGTTCGCTCCCGGCCGTCCGACGCCAACTCACGGACCGGCCGGTGCAGGACATGCGCATCGACTTCGAGGACGGCTACGGATTCCGGGCCGATGACGAAGAGGACGCGGCCGCGAAGGCGGCGGGCGAGGCGCTGGCGGCGTGGGCCGACAAGCCCGGCGCACCGGTCTCGTTCGGTGTTCGGACGAAAGGGCTGGCCGCGAACGAACGTCGGCGCGCGTTGCGCACCCTCGAACTCGTCCTCGACGGGGCGGGTGGCGCGCTGCCCGGATTCGTGTTCACGGTGCCGAAGATCCGTGCGGCCGAACAGGTGTCGGCGATCGTCGACCTGTGCACCGGACTCGAGCGCGGCCACGGCCTGCCCGAACGGTCGCTGCGTTTCGAGCTCCAGATCGAGAGCCCGCAGGCGATCGTCGCACCCGACGGCACCGTGCCCATCGTCAAGATGATCCACCTGGCCGACGGCCGCTGTAGCGCGCTGCATTTCGGTACCTACGACTACACCGCCGCCTGCGGCATCGCGGCCACCGATCAGGCCCTCGATCATCCCGCCGCCGACTACGCCAAGTCGGTGATGCAGGTCGCCGCCGCGCAGACGGGGGTGTGGATCTGCGACGGCTCGACCCAGATCGTCCCCGACGTCGATCCCGAAGGCGCCATGGCCAACCACCACCGCCTGGTCGACCGGGCCCTGCGTCGTGGCTACTACCAGGGCTGGGACATGCACCCCGGCCACCTGATCACCCGCTGGCTCGCCACCTACGACTTCTTCCGCGGCGCGTCCGAGGTGGCGGTGCCGCGCCTGATCGCCTACCTGGACCGGCGTGGTGGGGGCGTCATGGACGAGCCGGCGACCGCCGAGGCCTTGGCGAGCACCGTGCTGCGCGGCCTGCGTGCCGGTGCGTTCACCGAGGCCGAGCTGCTGGCCGATGCATCGGGCCTGACCAGCGAGGTTCTGCTCGATCTCGCCGCTCGACGGGTGCGCGCGACGTGACACGACCGCCACGAATAGCGGTATACCAATAATATGGCACTCGACCCCAGGAGGCACCCGTGAGCCGATTCACCGGCAGCGACGATTTCACCCTGCTCCCGGATCTGGCCGTCCGCACCCTCGGCGGTTCCGTGATCTGGGCCAACGACGAATTCTTCGCGGAGAAGGAGAACCTGGTCAGCCCGGGTCCGTCGGAGTACCAGCCGGCGACGTTCGGCCACAAGGGCCAGGTCTACGACGGCTGGGAGACCCGTAGGCACCGCGGCAAGCCCGGCGACGACTCGGCCGTCGTGCGCCTCGGCGTACCCGGCGTGATCCGTGGCGTCGTGGTCGACACCGCCTGGTTCAAGGGCAACTTCCCGCCCGAGGTGTCGCTGTCGGCGCTGGCGATCGAGGGCTATCCGCCCGCCGAGGAGATCGCCGCCCGCACCGACTGGGTGACCCTGCTCGACCGCGTCAAGGTCGGTGGCGACAGCCGCAATCCGTTCGCCGTCGACGACGAGAACCGCTGGACCCATGTGAAACTCACCATGCATCCGGACGGCGGCGTCGCCCGCCTGCGCGTGCACGGCGAAGGTCGCCCCGATCCCGCGCTGCTCGGCCTCGGCCCACTCGATCTCGCCGCGTTGGAGAACGGCGCCCTCGTGCTCGACTGCTCCAACCGGTTCTATAGCTCGCCCAACCAGATGCTCTACCCCGGCCTGGCCAGGGAAATGGGCGACGGTTGGGAGACGGCCCGCCGCCGCGACGATGGAAACGACTGGGTACGAATCCAACTCGCCGGGCCAGGGGCGATCCGGCTGGCCGAGATCGACACCTCCTGCTTCCTCGGCAACAGCCCCGGCGCGGCCTCGCTCACCGGATTCACCAGTGACGGAACCGAAGTCGAGCTCCTGCCACGCACCGACCTGCTGCCCGATACCCGCCACCGGTTCGCGCTACAGCCCGCGGCCGCCTCGGTCGTGGAGGTGCGCCTCGATATCTACCCCGACGGCGGGCTCGCGCGGCTACGCCTCTACGGGGAGCTCTCCGCATGAGTCGTGATTTCATCGGGTACGGGCCGAATCCGCCCGACCCGCGATGGCCCGACGACGCGCAGATCGCCGTGCAGTTCGTGCTGAATTATGAAGAGGGCGGGGAGAACAACGTCCTCGACGGTTCGCCGCATTCGGAGACCTTCCTCTCCGAGATGACACCCGCCGATGCGTTCCCGAACCGGCACATGAGCATGGAATCGCTCTACGAATACGGTTCGCGCGCCGGGTTGTGGCGGGTGCTGCGCGCCTTCGAACGGCGCGGCCTGCCGCTCACCGTCTTCGCGGTGGCGCGCGCCATGCAACGCAATCCCGAAGCCGTGGCGGCCTTTTCCGAACTCGGCCACGAAATCGCCTGCCACGGCCTGCAATGGAAGTCCTATCAGCTGATCGATCGCGATATCGAACGCGCCGATATGGCCGAGGCGATCCGCATCCTGACCGAGCTCACCGGCTCCGCACCGCTGGGCTGGTACACCGGCCGCGACTCCCCGAACACCCGCGAATTGGTCGTCGAACAGGGCGGTTTCGTCTACGACTCCGACTCCTACGCCGACGACCTGCCCTACTGGACCGAGGTGCGCGGCCATAACCACCTGGTGGTTCCGTACACCCTCGACACCAACGACATGCGCTTCGCCTCCCCGGCGGGCTTCGCCAACGGCGAGGAGTTCTACGCCCACCTGCGCGACGCCTTCGACGTCCTCTACCGCGAAGGGGCCGAGGACACCCCGAAAATGCTCTCCGTGGGCCTGCACTGCCGTATCGCGGGCCGTCCCGCCCGCACCGCCGCCCTGGAACGCTTCCTCGACCACGTCCAATCCCACGACCGGGTGTGGATAACCCGGCGCATCGACATCGCCGAACACTGGCGCAAGGTGCATCCGGCGGGCGTCCGACTCCTGGGCAACTGATGCGAAACGTCGACCCCGCACGGGGGTCGACGTCGGCGCCTAGGCCAAACCGCAGCGTTCGATATTGCTCAGCGTGATCTGGCGATCGGATTCCTTGGCCTGCGGAACGCGGTTGTAGGCGCCCATGGAGTCCATGTAGTTGACGAACGCGTCCGCGATCTCCTCCGGCGTCGCATCCGGTTTCGCGGCGCGGACATTGTCGACCAGGGTGCGAGTGGTCTCGCACTGCTCTTCCGGGGTGAAGATCGGCGGCGGCGGGTCGGCGTGCGCGAAAGCCGGTGCGAGCAGCAGCACGAAAGCGGCCAGGGCGGCGGATCGAATAATTCTCACCCTTGCGACTCTACGTATCGAAACCGCAACGGCCCCACGCTACTTGGCGTAGCGCGGGGCCGCGGTCGGGCTCGGCGTCAGGCGAACAACGCGCTGACGAAGGGGAGGGAGTCGACCAGGGAGGCGTTGACGGTGCCGTCGTGGTCGGTGGGGTAGGTGCGGAAGGTGACGGGCTGGCGGTTGACCTGAAGGACCGCGGCGTAGCGGAGGGTTTCGGGGGTGACCACGTCGGTGTCCCGAAGGCCCTGACCGAGGAAGAGCGGGCGGTCGAAGCTGGATTCGGGCAGGCCCATGTAGCGCGTGAGCAGGCCGTGGACGTCGGGGATCGACGACAGCGGGCGGGCGAACATGCTGCCGACCGAGGGCTTCGCGGCAGCCAGTTCGTCGCCGAGGGGGCCGATGCAGCCGGTTTGCGCGCGAGCGAGCCAGGTGCGGCCGGTGTCGGTGAGCAGGCCGTCGATGTCCAGGTCGGGGTAGGAGGTGCGCAGGCCGCTGAGGATGTAGAGGACGTACGCGGTGAGGTGCGAGCTCAGGGCGATCGGGGGCACGCCGGGGCCGATCAGCCCGATGACGTCCTCGATGTAGGCGGGCACGCCGGTGCCGACCGCGCCGCGGTAGTCCAGGTCGGGACCGCCGAATTCGGTGGCGTAGCGGGCGGTGAACACCGCGGCGCCGCCGCCCTGGGACTGGCCGACCACGGCCCACTTGTTCGACAGCGACGCGTACTGCTCGGTCGCGGCCTTGACCCCGTCGACCACGTTGTGCGCTTCGGCGATGCCGTTCAGGTAGGGATGTTCGCCGGGTCCGCCGAGGCCCGCGTAGTCGGCGGCCACGATCGCGTAGCCCTGCTGCAACCAGGTGCCGAGGTAGGCCCAGTCCCGCTCGACCGCGGCGGGCCCGGCCACGCTGTAGGCACAGTCGTCGCCGAGTCCGACGGTGCCGTGCGCCCACGCGATCACCGGCCAGCCGCCCTGCGGAGCCTCGCCCGCGGGGAAGTACACGGCCGCGCTGGTGGTGGTCGGCTGGTCGCCCGCGGTGGTCGAGCGGTAGAGCAGGCGTTCGGCGCGGGCCGATCCGGGCAGGGTGGCCGCGGCCGACAGTGACTCGACGCCGACGACGGTGCCTGCCGCCTCGGTCGGTTGCGCGCTCGCCACCGGCGCCAGGCTCAGTGCCGCCGCCAACACGGTCAGCGATGCCGCCGCGATCCTCGGAATCCTCATGGGCCCACTCTCTCGCCTCGGTGGATGAGTGTCCACTTCCGGAGGCGAGGGGATCACTACCCGCGTCGTGACCGAATCGAGTGACGACACGCACATCATTCGTGTCCGGCGTGGTGTGTGAAACGACTCACAGACTGCCAGGCTCGGGAGTGTCGGCGCGCGCCCACCTGATGATCGCTAACAGTACGAGCGTTATGCTAAAACTCCAGGTCAGCCCTACTCGCTGGTAGGCGGAGTCCTTGCAATTAGCCCGCTAATTTCGCAAAGTTAGCAAACGCGTCGGCAAAACTAGCTGAGATTCACACAACCAACAGGTAGACGGCCATTTCTGGGTGTGCCATTGTTTGGAAGTACACCCCTTGGGCCCTAGTAAGTCCTAGCAAGCCTGCAAATTGCTCCAGCAGTACGAGATGTGCAACCGAAAGCGTTCAGCCACCGGTTGATTCGCACGCCGACTGCGTGGAGCACCGACCACACGAGGAAGTGGAGTCAAGAGATGTCTCTCCCCGGCACCCCGAAGACCGCAGCGGAAATCCAGCAGGATTGGGACACCAACCCGCGTTGGAAGGGCCTGACCCGCACCTACTCCGCCGAGCAGGTTTCCAAGCTGCAGGGCAACGTCGTCGAGGAGCACACCCTCGCCCGTCGCGGTTCGGAGATCCTGTGGGACCTCGTGAACAACGAGGACTACATCAACTCGCTGGGCGCCCTCACCGGCAACCAGGCCGTGCAGCAGGTTCGCGCCGGCCTGAAGGCCATCTACCTGTCCGGTTGGCAGGTCGCCGGTGACGCCAACCTGTCCGGCCACACCTACCCGGACCAGTCGCTGTACCCGGCGAACTCGGTTCCCGCGGTCGTGCGTCGCATCAACAACGCGCTGTCGCGCGCCGACGAGATCTCCAAGGTCGAGGGCGACGAGTCGGTCAAGAACTGGCTGGCCCCGATCGTGGCCGACGCCGAGGCCGGCTTCGGTGGCGCCCTGAACGCCTACGAGCTGCAGAAGGCCATGATCGTGGCCGGCGCCGCCGGTGTGCACTGGGAAGACCAGCTCGCCTCGGAGAAGAAGTGCGGCCACCTCGGTGGCAAGGTGCTGATCCCCACCCAGCAGCACATCCGCACTCTGACGTCTGCCCGGCTCGCTGCTGATGTCGCCGACGTGCCTTCGGTGATCATCGCCCGCACCGACGCCGAGGCCGCCACCCTCATCACCTCCGATGTGGACGAGCGCGACCGTGAGTTCCTGGACGGCACCCGTACCGCCGAGGGCTTCTTCGGTGTGAAGAACGGCATCGAGCCCTGCATCGCGCGTGCCAAGGCCTACGCCCCCTACGCCGACCTCATCTGGATGGAGACCGGTATCCCGGATCTCGAGGTCGCGCGCAAGTTCGCCGAGTCGGTTCGCAGCGAGTTCCCGGACCAGCTGCTGGCCTACAACTGCTCGCCTTCGTTCAACTGGAAGCAGCACCTGGACGACGCGACCATCGCGAAGTTCCAGCGTGAGCTCGGCGCGATGGGCTTCAAGTTCCAGTTCATCACCCTGGCGGGCTTCCACTCGCTCAACTACGGCATGTTCGACCTGGCGCACGGCTACGCTCGCGAGGGCATGACCGCGTTCGTCGACCTGCAGGAGCGCGAGTTCAAGGCTGCCGCCGAGCGTGGCTTCACCGCCATCAAGCACCAGCGTGAGGTCGGTGCCGGCTACTTCGACACCATCGCCACCACCGTCGACCCCAACACGTCGACCGCCGCCCTGAAGGGCTCCACCGAAGAGGGTCAGTTCCACTGATCCCCCTCGGGGTTGCTTTGACCGGCAACACCTTTCCTCTACTCCGGTAGGGGTGTACGCCCTCCCACGCCATACAGCCCTGGCGTGGGAGGGCATCCCTATACTTTGGTCGCTATGACCTCCCCAGCCACCCCACAGCCAGACACACAGCAGGAGCGGGACGTGAGCAGCAGCGAGAAGATTCAGCGCGTTGGCATCATCGGCGCCGGACAGATGGGCGCCGGCATCGCGGAGGTGTGCGCACGCGCGCACGTCGACGTCCTCGTCTACGAGACCACCCGTGAACTCGCCGCTGCGGGCCGCGCCCGGATCCTGCGTTCGCTGGACCGTGGCGTGAGCAGCGGCAAGATCACCGAACGCGAGCGGGAGCAGGCGGCCTGGCGGCTGCGCTTCACCTCCGATCTCAGCGACTTCGCCGACCGTCAGCTGGTGGTCGAGGCCGTTGTCGAGAACGAAGAGGTCAAGACGGCCATCTTCAGCGAGCTGGACAAGGTCGTCACCGACCCCAACGCCGTGCTCGCCTCCAACACCTCCTCGATCCCGATCATGAAGATCGCCGTCGCCACCGCGAACCCCGAACGCGTGGTCGGTCTGCACTTCTTCAACCCGGTGCCGGTGCTGCCGCTGGTCGAGCTGGTCACCACGCTCAAGACCAGCGAGCCGGTCGCCAAGCGCGCCGAGCAGTTCGCCGCCGAGATCCTGGGCAAGCAGATCGTGCGCTCGGCGGACCGCTCCGGTTTCGTCGTCAACGCGCTGCTGGTGCCGTACCTGCTCTCGGCCATCCGGATGGTCGAGTCGGGCTTCGCCACCAAGGACGACGTCGACAAGGCGATGGTGCTCGGCTGTGCCCACCCGATGGGCCCGCTGGCGCTGACCGACCTCGTCGGCCTCGACACCGTGAAGTCCATCGCGGACTCGATGTACTCCGAGTTCAAGGAGCCGCTCTACTCCGCCCCGCCGCTGCTGATGCGCATGGTGGAAGCCGGTCTGCTCGGTAAGAAGACCGGAGCCGGGTTCTACCAGTACGGCAAGTAGAAGTTTGCTCGCCGGAGGCCACCGACATCAGCTGAGACGCGATGCCGGTGGCCTTCGGCCTTTTCCGGGGTGTTTGCAGGGGGAACGGCGAAGGGTCGCTCTCGCGGCCTAAGCTGCTGTTGCCGGGCGCGCTTGCGCATCCGGTGTTATGTCGAGCGCAGCGTGTGATCGAAAGGGAGTATCGGCGGTCATGGTCAACGTCACCGATGGATTCGGGTCGAGCGTTCTCGGATACCCGAGGATCGGTCCGCACCGAGAGCTCAAGCGTGCGCTCGAGGCGTACTGGCGCGGATCGATGGAGCTCGAGGAACTGCGCGCGGTAGGTCGCGATATCCAGGAGCGTCAGTTCAACGAGCTGGCCGCGACCGGACTCACGCAGGTGCCGGGCAACACCTTCTCCTTCTACGATCACATCCTCGACAACGCGCTGCTGTTCGGTGCGGTGCCCTCGCGCTTCAAGGAGTTCGCCGACGGGCTCGACCCGCTCGACTTCTACTTCCTGATGGCGCGCGGCAACCCGGATACCCCGCCGCTCGAGCTGGTGCGTTTCTTCGGCACCAACTACCACTACCGTCAGCCCGAACTCGACGCCGACACCACGTTCTCGCTGCACCCCGAGGCCCTGCTCGACGAGTGGGACCGGGCCGCCGCCCGCGGGATCGAGCTGCGTCCGGTGGTGCTCGGACCGGTGTCGCTGCTGCTGCTGTCCAAGGCCGGGCATGTGCCGGGCGAGGCCGAGTTCGACACGTTGAGCCTGCTCGATCAGCTGCTGCCGTTCTACGAAGAGCTGTTCGAGATCCTCGCCAAGCGCGGGTCGACCTGCGTGCAGCTCGACGAACCCTGCTTCACCGGCGAGCGCACTCCCGCCGAGCTGGCCGCGTTCGAGAAGGCCTACAACCGGCTGGCGAAGGCGCCGCTGCGTCCGCGCATCCTGGTCACCGGGCAGTACGGCGACTTCGGTGAGGCGCTGCGGATTCTGGCCGCGAGCAATGTCGAGGCCATCGGGCTGGATCTGGCCTCCTACCGGATGCAGCCGGAGGAGCTGGCGGCGATCCCGGGGATCAAGCGCAAGCGGATCTACGCCGGTGTGATCAGCGGCCAGAACGTGTGGCGCGCCGACCGGGTGGTCACGCTGAACTACCTGAACTCGATCGCCGAGGTGTGCCCGGATCTGGTGGTGTCGACCGGCACCACGCTGCTGCACGTGCCCTACGACGTGCTCGCCGAGTACGACATCGAAGGCAATGTTGCCGACCGGCTCGCCTTCGCGAAACAGAAGGTGGGCGAGGTCGTCTCGCTCGCCAAGGCGCTCACCGAGGGCCCGTCGGAGAACTGGCGCAAGCGGCCCACCGAGGTGCACTTCAAGCAGAAGCACGCGGTGCGCCAGCGGGTGTACGCGGTGACGCCGGAGATGCGCGAACGCGAGTCCTACGAGGTGCGCGCGGCCGCGCAGCAGGAGCGGTTGAACCTGCCGCTGGTGCCCGCCACCACGCTCGGTTCGTTCCCGCAGAGCGGCAAGCTGCGTCAGGCCCGTCACGAGGTGGCCTCGGGCCGGCTGTCCGACGACGACTACCGCAAGCAGGTCGAGGCCGAGATCGAGGCCACGATCCGGCTCCAGGAGGACATCGGCCTCGACGTGTTCGTGCACGGTGAGCACGAGCGCAACGACATGATCCAGTTCTTCGCCGAGCAGCTCGACGGCTTCGCCACCACCCGCTTCGGCTGGGTGCAGGTGTACGGCTCACGCTGTGTGCGGCCGCCGATCGTCTACGGCGATGTGGCGCGGCCCGCGCCGATGTCGGTCGAATGGACCACTTACGCGCAGTCTTTGACCGACAAGCCGGTGAAGGGCATGGTCACCGGGCCGGTCACGATGCTGGCGCGTTCGTTCGTGCGCCAGGATCAGCCGCTCTACGAGACGGCCGACCAGGTGGCGCTCGCGATCCGGGACGAAGTGGTCGATTTGGAGAAGGCCGGGATCGCGATCATCCAGGTCGACGAACCCGCCATCCGCGAGCTGCTCCCCGCTCGCCCGCACGGCCGCGAGGAGTACCTGCGCTGGGCGGTCGGCGCGTTCAAGCTGGCCACCTCCGGCGTGCGCCCCGACACCCAGATCCACACCCACATCGGCTATTCCGGCCGCACCGAGGTGGTCGACGCGATCGATCAGCTCGACGCCGACGTCACCGCGATCGTGGCGACCCGCTCGATCGAATGGGTCATCGAGGCACTCACCGAGGACCTGTCCTCCGGCCACGGCCTCACCCACGGTGTCGGCCCCGGCGTGTACGAGAGCCGCTCGGCCCGCATCCCCGATATCGACGAGTTCGACGAGCTGCTCACCGAAGCCGCGAATGCCGTGACCCCGCAACGGTTGTGGGCCAACCCCGACGGTGGCCTCAAGACCCGCCACTACTGGCAGCTGGAGCCGTCCTTGCGGAACATGGTGGCCGCGGCTCGCCGGGTTCGCCGGCGCGCGCTGGCCGCGCAGGCGGCTGCCGCGACCGAGGAGTAAGCGAACAAGACAAGGGGGCGCACCGGATTTGAACTGCTCCCCGGAAGTCGGACTGAGAAACTCAGTTCCGACTTCCGGGGAGCAGTTCTATGCGTGCACGAAGTTCGTTGTCCGAGCAGCAACGTCTCACGGCGGTAGCGTTGTTCGAGACCGGCGCGGGTGAGCGCGCGGTCGCGACGCAGCTAGGAGCTAGCGTTCCGGCGGTAAGACGGTTGTATGACCGGTGGCGGGTTCGCGGAAGGGCAACCCTGGTGACCAAACCGACGAAGCAGACCTACTCGTTCGAGTTCAAACTAGGTGTGGTGCAGCGCTTCCTAGCAGGTGAGACGAAGGTCGAGCTCGCGCGTGAGCTCGCGCTGTCCTCGCCGAAGCTCGTCGAGACCTGGGCAAGGAAGTACCGCAACGACGGTGAGGACGGGTTACGCCCGAAACCGACAGGCCGCCCGAGAACAGATCCGGCCGAAGCTGCCTCGCAAGAGTCGACTCTCGCGAAGCTTCGCCGGGAGAACGAGCGGTTGCGGGCCGAGAACGCCTACCTGGGAAAAGTGTTGGCCTTGAGAGCGCAGCAACGGCGGTGAAGGTCGGTGCTGTCATCGCTCTCAAGGCCGAATACCGGCTCGACCTGCTACTCGAAGTCGCGGGACTGGCTCGCTCGACATTCTTCTATCACCAAGCTCGCTTGGCCGCGCCCGACCCGCACGCAGACCTCAAGTCCGCGATCCGGGAGGTATTCGAAGGCGTCAAAGGCCGGTACGGACATCGCCGTATCCACCATGACCTGCGCAGATCCGGATGGAGGGTGGCGAAGAAGACCGTGCTCAAGCTGATGCGGGCGCTGGGGCTGGTCTGCCAGGTGCGGCGGCGGAAGAAATTCAACTCCTATCGGGGCGAGGCCGGCAAGGTCGCTCCGAATCTGCTCGACCGCGACTTCACCGCCAGTGCGCCGAATCAGAAGTGGGTCACTGACGTGACCGAGTTCGGTGTCGGTGGACAGAAGCTGTATCTGTCGCCGGTGATGGATCTGTTCGACCGTCAGATCATCGCCTACTCGATCGGCACCTCACCGAGCCTGGCACTGACCAACAGTTCCTTGCGTGCCGCGATCGAGAACTTCAGTGACGGCCAGAGCCCGCTTGTGCACTCGGACCAGGGATTTCAGTACCAGCATGTGTCCTGGCGACGCATGCTTGCCGATGCCGGTGCGACTCAATCGATGTCACGCAAGGGCAACTGCTACGACAACGCCGTGATCGAGAATTTCTTCGGTCACCTCAAAGAAGAACTCTTCCACCACGTCCGATACCTCGACATAGACGCGTTGGCGACCGCGCTGCGCGAGTACATCCGCTGGTACAACACCGAACGTATCTCGACAAAGCTCGAGGGCCTGAGCCCGGTGCAATACCGAGCCCAGGCCCTCGCGGCCTAGACTTCTACTTGGTCAGTCCAACAATCGGGGAGCAGTTCAATTCCGGTGCGCCCCTTTTTGTTGCCGGGTGACCCCTATACCCAGGACTGTTCTCCGCCAAACATGAAAACGCCTGAACCTCAGCAGATCTCGGCATCATCGACTACAGTTCGCGGCGTCGGCGTGGGGTCAGGAGGGGCGCGGTGCTCGATCCGCATCACCATCAGGGGAAGTTCGGGCACGATTACATTCGCGTGCTCGCTTCGGCGGCCGGCTTGGTCTGGTCGACCGATGATCTCGATGTCGACGGGGTCGACCTGACTATCAAGCAGCCGGGGCGGACGAGATACGGATTCTCCCCGCAGATCGAAGTGCAGATCAAGACCGTGTCGCGGCCGAAATACCGGCAGGGACAATTGATCTTCGGCGGGCTCAGTCATACCCAGTTCAACCAGCTCGCAGGCACCGATTTCGCCGTTCCGCGTTATCTTTTCGCTATCCACGTGCCCGTCGTCGCCGATCTGTTCACCGACTCTGTCACCGGCGGGTTGATGCTTCGTCACACGGGATATTTCCTCTCACTGCGTGATCGGGCCCGATTCGCCGTCGACAATGCCAAGCGCAAGGTGGCGGTACCGATTCCGGTCAGCAATGTGCTCGACGTCGAGGCGCTCGCCGCGCTCGTCGCCGGATCGTCACGGTAGGGCCGATGGTCGATCCGCCCCGCCTCGATGACGTGATCGGGTATCTGCAGGCCCAGGGGTGGACGCCCCAGGTGCCGTGGCGCAACGGTCGGGTCTGGTCGCACGGCGAGTTCGACGTGCTGGTGCCCGACGGCGAGGTCGCCGACTTCACCGCGCGCATGCGGGCCCTGGTGCGTTGTGTCGCGGACTCCGAGCAGCGGTCGGCGGAAGTCGTGGTGCGCGACATCGTTTCCGGTGGTGTCGACATTGTCGGATATCGCGCGGGCGAGGGCGAGGTCTCGCTCGAAGCGGGCACAGCCGCGCTGGCGGCTCTGCGTTCGTTGCTCGTCACCTGCGCGTATCAGGTCGCGGGCAGCGAGATAAGGATGTCGTCGATGCGTCAGCGCGCAGTCGCCGAACTGCTCGACGACACCACCCTGCTGCCGCGTCGGGACACTTTCGGCTTCGACGTGTTCCTCGCCGGTCCCGGTTCACGGCTGGGGCGCGGCTCGGCGATTCGGTTGCTCGATATCGCGGCGACGGTGCGGGGCGCGGCGCAAGGGGAGCGGTTCGGCATCGCGCACGAGATCCGGTACGACACCGTCGAGTTGTTCAGCGCGCTCGGATCCGCAGAGCGGAGCCCGATGCGGTTCGAGTTGAATTTCCGCTGGTCACGCCAGATTCCGCGCCCGGACGTCGCGGTCGAGTTCTCCAGCAGCGCGGTCGCCCGCCTGCCGAGACTGTTCGACGACGCCGTGGCTTCCTCGCCGCTGCCGAGCGATCGGCTCGAATCGCTGCCAGGCCCCGAGTCACCCGCGGTGATCGAAGGGGTCGTGGTCGGGCTGGACAACGACGGCGGGCCGAAGGCGATCGTGCGGGGCGTGCTCGTCGTCGACGAGACGACCACCGGGCGGCAACGACGCGTCACAGTGCGGCTGCGGACCGCCGACGAGTACGCGAAAGCCCTTGCGGCACATAGCTCCCTTGTTCGGGTACGCGCTACCGGAACCTTCGACGGTAGACGTGACCTGCAAGTGTCCGAAAACGGATTCACCGTCATCGAAGGCGACGGATCGTGAGAGAACGGATCGAACATTGTCGGATCAGATGAGTCCACGAGAACTCGCAGTGCTGCTGACGCTGTTGGCGGAGGCACGCGAACTCACGAACGCCGAGCTGTTCGCGGTGGCGGGGGTGACGCTCGACGGGACACCGCGACGTCGGCTGAACAAGTTGGGGCTGGTCGACAGCGTGAAGGTCGGTCGCGCGCTCGTACATGAACTCACCGAGCACGGGGCCGAGTGGTGCACCGCGGAACTCGCTCGCCCGCGCCCCGAGAAGTCCGGTTCCTACGGCGGGGCCCTGTACGCGGTATTGGCCGGGCTGCACCGGCATCTCGAGAACTCCGGACAACTGCTCACCGATGTCTTCGTGCCCGATGTGGCGGGCCAGATCATCCGGAAGTACACCGAGCTCACCAAGGGCAAGCCGGACCAGATCCGACTCGCCGAACTGCGAAACAGGCTGCCGCACATCCCACCTGCCGACTTCTCGGACGCGATGGTGCTGCTCGCCGATCGCGACGGCGTGCACATACGGGCCGAGGCCGATCGCAAGACCTTGACTGACGATGATCACGCGGCGGCCATCGTGCTGGGCGGTACGGCTCGCCATCTGCTGACCGTCGAGGCGGTGCGGTGAACGACCTGGAATATCGCGCGCTCGCGCGGGTGCAGTTCAGCACCGCACTCGGCCCGGATTCGATCTGGCGGCCGCAGAGTTACCACGTCGAGGAGCTGCATCGGGCGGCGTCGGCGGAGATCGCCAGGGCGATCGGGCTGGCCAAGGATCGGCCGGATATGTCGCCGACCGGGTTCATTCTCAACGGCGATCCGGGAGTCGGGAAAACCCACTTGCTCGGGTGGATTCGACAGCATGTCCAAGATCCGGCGGTGGGCGGATTCTTCTTCATGCCGAAGTTGCTCGACGGTAAGTCATTCTGGGACGGCGCCGTTCACGGCGTGATGAACCGTTTGGTCGACGCGGACGGTGATCAGCTACGCAGATTACTTGTCGCCCTCGCGAAACGGGCTGGGTTCGATCCCGAACGCACCGCACGGATCGCAGGGCCGATGCGCCCCAAACCCGAGGATATCGAACGGTTTCTGGACGACCTGTCGGTCCCGGAGCCACGGTTGGCGTACGAATGCCGGGACACGTTGCGGGCTCTGGTCTTGTTTCGGGCGGGTGGCGCTTTGCGCTACGTGGGCGACACATTTCTGATTCTGCGAGATCCGCTCGATCGCGACATCGCGATGGAGTGGGGCTTCCGGCCCGGGAACCGCGACGCGCAGTTGATTTTTCACGATCTGATCAGGTTGTTCGCTGCGGTAGGCCCAGTGGTGGTCGCGGTCGACCAGATCGATGACGTGATGGCCAAGGGTGGCGCCGCACGGACCGCGCACCTCGCGGACAGCATGATGAAGCTCCGCGAGGAAACGGTCCGAACGATTGTGATCGCCGCGTGTATCCCTACGACCTGGGATTACCTGAAGAAGCAAGGGGTGGCCTCGGTCGAAGACCGGTTCACCGACGTGTTTCTGGCGACCAAGCTGCCCGGCGCCGCGGTGGCGGCGGCGGTGGTTGCGGGACATCTGCGGGTGCTCTACGACGAGGTCGACTTCCTACCGGCCTACCCGACGTGGCCCATCGCCCCGCGCGCCTTCGAAGCTGATGCGGTAACCAAGTACACCCCGCGCAGATTGCTGCAACTGGTCGCCGAGCACGTGCGCAATTGCCTGGAGCGAAAAGAGATTCAGGAACTCGGAGATTTCACCGATATCGGGAAGGGTGCCGAGGCGAAGGTGCCGGTGTCGCAGGCGGATCACAGTGGTTTCGACAACCATTTTGCTGAGCTGCGCCAAGCTGCCGATTCCACTAAGGCGCTCGACCCGGCCGAAGAAGACGAAATCATGGCTGACCTGCTCAAGGCGGCCCTGCAGTGTTTCGTCCTCGAACACCGCGACCGCGACGACCTGAGCATCGATCCGGCGACCGCCACCGGGCGTGCGCTGCACGCCCGTCTGCTGCGCACGGTCGACCCGGTTCTCGAAGAACAGGAGCACTGGAGTTTCCGGGCGATCGGCCACACCCATCACCTGGCCGTGCAGTCCCGGATGCGTTCAGCGGTCATCGAATCCGGCATCGAACAGACTGACGGCAACCGTCACCTGGCGATCCTGCGCAACATCCCGTTTTCGAAGGGTCCCAAAACCCTGGCGATGCTGGATGAGCTGGCCGAGTCGGAGGGGCGGACGCTACCGATTTCGCAGGATGATCTCCGGACGTTCACCGCGTTGCAGCAGATGCTCGCCGAGGCGAGGCCGGGATTCGACGGTTGGCTGGTGGAACGCGGGCCTGCTGGAAAGACTCAGTTGTTTCGGCGGGTGTTCGGTGATCTGCCGGAACCCGCTGTCCTGCAAGATCCCTCGCCGGACTCGCCGGACTCGCCGGACTCGCCGGACTCGCCGGACTCGCCGGACTCGCCGGACTCGCCGGACTCGCCGGTGTCCACCGGGTCCGATCCCGCGAACGACCGATCGCGCGTCGTCCCAGTCGGTTCCGCAGAGCCGACGGTCGTGCTCGGCCATGGGATCGCCGACAACCGCGAGTTCGTCATTCCGCTCGAACTGCTGCGCAAGCACCTGGTCCTGTTCGCCAGTAGCGGCTCGGGCAAGACGGTGCTACTGCGCCGACTGGTGGAAGAGGTAGCACTGCACGGTGTTTCGGTGATCGTGCTCGACGTCAACAACGACCTCTCTCGGCTCGGCGACGCATGGCAGGAAGCGCCGTCTGCATGGCAGGCGGGCGATGCAGAGAAGGCCGCGCGGTATCTGGCCGAGACCGATGTGGTCGTGTGGACCCCGCGTCGACAGGCCGGGCGTCCGCTCATTCTGAACCCGCTCCCGGATTTCGCGGCAGTGCTCGACGACCCGGACGAACTGCGGACCGCGGTGGAGGTGGCCGCCGGTGATTTGCTGACCCGGTCCGGCATCGCACGGACGAAGTCGGAAAAAGCGCGCGCGGTGCTGTTGCAGACGCTCACTCATTTCGCCAGGTCGGGGGAGTCGAAACTGGCGGGCCTCATCGACCTACTCGCTGACCTGCCTGACGGTGTGAGCCGCGTGCGCAACGCCGCGGACCTCGCCGCCGAAATGGCGGACGGTCTTACGGTTTCCATGATCAACGACCCACTGTTCGGTGGCGACGGCGAACCCCTCGACCCCGGCGTTCTGCTGACCCCCGCGCCCGGCAAGAAGGCTCGAGTCTCGGTGGTCAGTTGCGTCGGACTGCCCGACCCCGACCAACGCGCCACTTTCGTCAGCCAGCTACAGGTCGCCCTGTTCACCTACTTCAAGACCAACCCCGCAGGTGATCGACCGCTCGGGGCGCTGCTCGTCCTCGACGAAGCGCAGATGCTCGCGCCCTCGGGCAAGCACACTCCGGCCTCCGCCAGCACGCTGATGCTCGCGGCGCAGGCAAGAAAGTACGGACTGGGTATCGCCTACGCCACGCAGGCGCCAAAAGGCCTGGACAGCAGGGTCGTCGGTAACACGGCGATCCAGTTCTTCGGCAAGTTGGGCACCGCAGTCCAGATCCAAACAGCCAAGAGCATCGCCGCCAGCTGGGGTGGAAATCTGGACGACATCGGCCGCCTGAAAACCGGCCAGTTCTACGGCGCTGCCGAAGGCCGGGCGTTCCGCAAACTCGCGACCCCGCTGTGCTTGAGCCACCATCCCGCCAGCCCGCCGACCGAGGCCGAAGTACTCGAACGGGCAAGGCGGGACGAGGAATAGGTCAGGTTCTGGTGATCGGGGGGAGGATGTAGGACTGGTCGAGGACTGGCGGCTGGGGCTCGTACATGCGCATGCAGGGGCGGAAGTCGCCTTCCGGGGCGGGGAGCCAGTTGGCGCGGGCCTTGGGGTCGGTGGGTTCGGTGTGGCTGATGGTGATCGTGAGGGCGCCGTTGTCGTCGTAGACGATGCCGGGGGTGCGGTCGCCGATCGAGTAGCGGTCGATCGGGTTGGCGCAGAGGTAGAAGTCCGGGGTCGAGTACATGGTGACCGACCAGAAGGCGTTGACCGGCGGGGTGGGGTCGAGGCGCAGGGTGTAGGTGTTCGCGCCGGTCAACTGCTGGCCGGTGCTGTCGGTGTAGATCATCGCGTAGGCGGCCTCGTAGGCGTGGTTGCCCCAGAGTCCGGCCTTGGCGGCTACGGCGCGAGCGATGATGCGCTGTTTCGGGTCGGCGATCTTGAAGTTCTCGTCGTCGAGCGTGCCGACCTCGAAGAAGTCGACGTTGTAGTCGAACAGGTGCAGCGTCAGCTGCCAGCCGTTCTCCCCGGCGCCTGCCCCGCTCTTCGTGGCGTTGCTCAGTTCTTCCTGGCCCTCACCCAATCCGGCGCGCAGCGCGGAGGCTCGATCCGGGTCGAGGGACGGGTAGGGCGAGGCGCCCGCTGTCGTCAGGCCGATCGGCGCGAACGATTCCTGGAGCGCGAGATCGCGCTTCGCGGGAGGAAAGGCCTGCGACCGGACACGGACCTTCTCGAGGAACATCAGGTCCGGGGCGACCGTCGGATCCGGCGACGGAAGTCCCGTCGGCTGTGCGGCTCGGTCGGCGGGGGTCAAGGTCAGCGCGTCCTGCAAGGCGTGCACGGCGGGGAGGTCGTCCGCGCCGGCGCACGCCCATCGACCGGCGATCACACCGACAAGGGTGGGGAAATGGATGACCGTCGTGTCATCGGGGGCGGTACCGGTCCATTCCGGCGGTACGAGAAGGTAGTCGCCCGCGCGGTTTCCGGTGGCCCGGGTGCCGACGTAGGCGAAGTTGTCGGTCCAGGCGTCGATGAACTGCATGACGTAGTACCGATCGCCGGCCTCCGGCACGTGGAAGGTTATCGGACCGACTGACAGATCGATCAGGGCGATCGAGTACACGGTGTCGTTGTTGACCGAGACGAAGGTCGCCGAGGCGCCGGCGAGGGTGCGGGCATGGGAGAAGTCGTTGAACGGCGTCGCGGGGATATCGCCGATGCCCTCGTGGAGCAGTCGCTCGATCGAATCGAGGTTGAAGACCAGGGGGAATCCGTACAGATAGGCCTGTGCGGTCAATTCGGGGACGTTCTGATCCGGCATGTGCGCTCCTCGTCCTGGCGTCCGCGTCGCGCGACCGTCGTCGGACCGCGCGAGACCAGCATCCGCCGATGCTCGATCGGCGCACATCGCCCGGACCGGGTGAGATCGCCGCGTGCCGGTTCGGTGGTCGAGCGCGTCAGGCCCGGATCATGGCGCGGGCGCCCGCCGTGAGCTCGGCCGCGGAGGGGGCGTGCTCCGGGTCGATCAGCCATTGCAGGAGCAGGCCGCCGATCATCGTCTGCAGAATCGCGCCGACGTTGCTGTCGCCGTCACCGAAGGCCTCGGTCAGGCCGCGGCGGGCTCGTCCCTGCGCGTCGGCGAGTTCGGCGCGCAGCTCGGGCGAGTGCAATGCCTGGTTCAGGCATTCGGCGTTGGCGTGCCACAGCGGCGCGTTCTCGACGAACGAGGTGATCAGGCTGTGCCAGAACGCTTCGAGGCGGGCGGTGGGATCGGTCGGGTCGTTGGCGGGCAGTGCGTCGAGGATCTGTGTCACCGCGGTCGCGCTGGATTCCAGCATCGCCTGTTGCAGCAGCTTGTCGCGGGTGCCGAAGTGGTAGTTGATGGCCGCGAGGTTGGTGCCGGAGGCGGCGACGATGTCGCGCACGGTGGTGCGGGCGTAGCCGCGTTCGGCCAGGCATTGCTTGGCGGCTTCCAGGAGATCTTCGCGCGTTCCCACTCGCGCACGATAGCAAGTCGCGCATACGCCTGTTTGTGACATCGGTTTCAAACAAGCGTCAGTGACAAGCGTATGAAACAGATGTATGTTTCGACTATGACCTCACGGCGACGTATCTCCCCGTTCGAATCCAGCTACTTCGGCATCGGCACGACCATCGGCAGCGTGCCGACCGGCGGGATGCCACTGTTCCTCGGCACCACCGTGCACGGCGAGCTGGACCCCGCGATCCTGCGGACGGTGCTCGACGAGCTCGCCGCGGCGCATCCGCTGCTGCGCAGCCGGGTGGTGACCGAGGACGGTGTGGGCTATTTCGTCCGCGACGACGCGTTCCGGCCCCGGCTGGATCTCGTAGAAGGAGGCGAGGCCGAATATCTGGCACTGGTCAACGGGCCGCGGGACTGGAGCGACGGGCTGTTCCGCGCGTACCTGCTGCGGGCGGGCCTTCGTCAGCAGATCGTCTTGGTCATCCATCACGGAATCTCCGATGGCAGATCAGGATTCGCGTTGCTCGCACAGATGTGGCGGCACTACACGGCGCACGTGACGGGTACGGCTGTACCGGAAGCGGATTCGGATCAGCCCATGCCCGAGGCCATGGATACCCGGTTGGCCGAAGTGGTTTCGGTCGAGGCGGCCGAAACGTGGCTGGCCGAGGTGAGGGCGGGCGCGGCGATGATGAGCCCCGAGGACGCGCCCCGGACACTGCCCCGCGACGGTACCGACACCGACCGGCTCGGCCGATTCGCGATGCAGCGCATCGAACTGACCGCCGCGGAGACCGCCGAACTGGTCACAGCGGCGCGCTCCCAAGGTCTTTCGGTGAACAGTGTGCTCACCGGTACGGTGCTGGCCGCCGTCAGAACTCGGTTCCCCGAATCGGGCAGCGTGCCGATGTTCTGCGGCTACGCGGCCGACGTCCGCGCGGAATTCGACCCGCCGGTACCCGTCGACACGATCGTCAACTACGCCTCGGGCGGGGGCGCGCTGGTCCTGGCGACCGGCGAAAACACCCAGCTCGAACTCGCTCGTTCGGTCGACACCGGCCTGCGCGCCGGCCTCGACCGCCGCGAACCCGCCCTCTTTCCCCTCGCCGCCCAGCTCGTGAACGACGACGTCACCGCGGCCCTGCTCACCGCGCCTCCCACCTTCGCGCTCTCCAACATCGGTCGCGTACAACCCCATTCGATCCCCGACCACATCGCGTTCGTCCGCGACGACATCTACGCCATGGGCCCCGCGATGCCCCCGAAACTCACCGCCTTCACCATCGCGGGCCGCCTCACCCTCCAACTCGAATACGACACCACCCTCTACAGCCGCCCCCAGATGGAAAAGCTCCGCCTCACCCTCATCGAACTTCTGCAAACTCTCGAGTGACGTCGTTCTCCGCCGCCATCGCGGAAGGTCAGTTGGGTGTTCCGTGGGCCAGTACTACGTCGACGGTTCGGGTGGCGCCGTTGGGGGAGGTGACCTCGAGCCGGATGGGGTCGGCGGGCTTGCGGGTGTTGATAGCCGCGCTCAGTGCCTTGGCGGTGGTGATCGAGGTGCCGTCGACCGCGGTGATCACGTCGCCGATGCTGATCCCGGCTTCGCGGGCGGGCTGGCCGTAGAAAGCCCAGCTCACCTGGGCGCCCGCGGGCCTGGCATCGATGACTTGGACGCCGAGGGTGGCGGTCGGGCCGATGTGGACGGTGTCGGTGGGCGTTCCGGAACGGATCTGCGCCACGATCCGCATGGCGGTGTCGATGGGGACCGCGTAGCCGTTGGCCGGTTTTCCTTGGGCTCGGGAATCCTCGCCCGACGCCGCCGTGATCACCCCGACCACCGCACCGGACGCGTCGGCCAGCGCGCCGCCGGACTGCCCGCCCATCACCGGTGCGGCGACCTCCACCATCCCGTTCAAGGCCTTGCGGGTGAGGTCGGCGGAGTTCATGGCGACGATCGTGGCGTCCAGATCGGTGATCGGACCGGCGACCGAGGTCGGCTCGCCGCCGTCGCCGCCCGCGTCGCCGATCGCCAGCACGTCCTGGCTGATCCGCAGGTCAGCCGAGGTGCCGACGCGTGCGGTCGGCAGGTCTGTCGCCCCGCCCAGCGACAGCAGCGCGATATCGGCGCCGGAGTCGTAGCCCAGGATGGTGGCCTCGTAGACGAGACCGTTGGCGATATCGGTGACGGTCATCGCCTCGGCGCCCTTGATCACATGATGGCTGGTCAGAATCTGCCCGTCGGGGGTGAGCACGATCCCCGACCCGGCCGCTCCGATCCCGAAACCGGCCGCGTCGACATCGATATTGACCAGCGCCGATCCCACCTGCCCGGCGACCAGTGCGGGATCCAGCGGCACCAGCACGGGCGCCTGTGCTCGAGCCACGAACTCCGTCTCGACCAGGGCGAACTCCCCGCGATACCCGAGGAGCGCGCACACCCCGAGCAGCGCCGCCATCACCGTCACCAGCACTCGTCCGACACGCTTCACAGCACATGTCCTCTCTCGCGAGCCGACTAGTCCATTGTGACCCGTTTTCGGCGTCCGCCGGTCTCGATACGGACGCGGTGGGTTGGCAAAGACACGCATGCGGCTGTAGGCATGTAGCCATGAGCACCGCTGCCGCCTACGCCAAACCCTCTCCCGACGGGGCCTTCGAGAAGGTCACGATCGAACGTCGCGAAGTCGGTCCCGACGATGTGCTGATCGACATCAAATACGCCGGCATCTGCCATTCCGATATCCACACCGCGCGCGACGAGTGGGGTGGCGCGCAGTATCCGTGCGTGCCCGGTCACGAGATCGCGGGCATCGTCGCCGCCGTCGGCTCGTCGGTGCACAAGTACCAGGTGGGCGACCGGGTCGGCGTCGGCTGCCTGGTGAACTCGTGCGGCAAGTGCGTGCCGTGTCTGGCAGGTGAGGAGCAGTACTGCACCAACGGCCCCACCTGGACCTACAACTCGCGGGTGCCCGAATCCGCGCAGCCCGGCGGCTACACGATGGGCGGCTACTCCACCCAGATCGTGGTCGACGAGAGCTTCGTCGTCGCGATTCCCGAGGGCATCGGCCTCGATGTCGCCGCGCCGCTGCTGTGCGCGGGCATCACGCTGTATTCACCGCTGAAGCACTGGAACGCGGGACCGGGTAAGAAGGTCGCGATCATCGGGATGGGCGGGCTCGGGCATGTCGGCGTGAAGATCGCCGCGGCGCTGGGCGCGGAGGTCACGGTGCTCAGCCAGTCGCTGCGCAAGCGTGACGACGGCCTGCGGATGGGCGCCGACCACTACTACGCCACCAGCGACAAGGACACCTTCCGTCAGCTGCGCGGCCAGTTCGACCTGATCATCAACACGGTGTCGGCCGACCTGCCCATCGACAGCTACCTACGCCTGCTCGCCCTCGACGGCACGCTCGTCATCCTCGGCCTGCCGGAGCACCCGATGAGCGTCACCGGGCGCAACCTCGCCGGTTTCCGCCGGTCGCTGGCCGGTTCGATGATCGGTGGCGTCGCGCAGACCCAGGAGATGCTGAACTTCTGTGCCTCGCACGGAATCGGCGCGGAGATCGAACTGATCTCCGCCGACGAGATCGACTCCGCGTACGACCGCGTGGTCGCCAGCGATGTCCAATACCGGTTCGTGATCGACACGGCCACCGTGTAAGGCGAGCGCGCCGACGGGCTGTCGGCGCACGTCCTGGGTACCGTGACAATCGTGGTTGCCGAGGACGAATCCGCTGAACCCGCCGCACAGTCCGTCGACATGAGCGCCCTGCCCGCCTTCTGGTCGGTGCGTACACCGCCGCGCTGGCTGCCGCGGGCACTGCTGTACGCCGTGCTCGCGGTAGCGGGGTTGATCGCGGCGTTCTGGGTGCTCGGCAAGATGCAGGGCCTGCTGACGGTGCTGCTGGTGTCGATCTTCCTGGCCTTCGCGATCGAACCCGCGGTGAATTGGCTTGCGGCGCGCGGTGTTCGGCGCGGGGCGGGCACCGGCGCGGTGTTCCTGGTGGTGCTGGTGGTGATCGTCGCGTTCGTGTGGACGCTGGGCGCGCTGCTCGTCAACCAGGTGACCATGCTGGTGACGAACGCCCCCGACTACGTCCAGGATCTGGTGAACTGGGTCAATTCGACCTTCCATCAGGATATTTCGGGTGACGACCTGACCAAGTACGCCTCGGAGTGGAGTTCCACGATCGAGAAGTACCTGGTCGGGCTGGCCGGAAACGTCTGGGGCATCGGCACTGTCGCGATCGGCGCGCTGTTCCAGCTGCTCGGGGTGCTGCTGTTCACGTTCTACTTCGCGGCCGACGGACCGCGTTTCCGCACCTGGGTGTGTTCGCTGCTGCCGCCGAAACAGCAGAAGCATGTGTTGCGGGCCTGGGACATCGCGGTCGAGAAGACCGGCGGCTACATCTATTCGCGCGCGCTGCTGGCCCTGTGCTCGGCGATCGCGCACTACGTCGCGTTGCGGGTGCTCGATGTGCCGTCGGCGTTCGCCCTGGCGTTGTGGGTCGGCGTTGTCTCCCAGTTCATCCCGACTGTCGGCACCTATATGGCCGGCGCGCTTCCGGTGCTCGTGGCGTTGGTGCACGATCCGATCTCGGCGCTGTGGATTCTGTTGTTCATCATCGCCTATCAGCAGTTCGAGAACTATGTTCTGCAGCCGCGCATCACCGCGACCACCCTGGACATGCATCCGGCGGTGGCCTTCGGGGCGGTGATCGCGGGCGCCGCGTTACTCGGGCCGACCGGCGCGCTGCTCGCCATCCCCGTCACCGCCACGCTGCAAGGTTTCGCGGGTGCCTACGTGCGGCGCTACGAAGTCACCGAAGAGGCCGACGCGCCACCGGTGAAGAAGAAGCGCAAGAAGGCCGAGCCCGAAGCCGCATCCACCGACGAATAGGCAGCTCATGGCGATCCTGTTGTCCCTGGTGTCGATGTTGTCGACGCTGTTCGGCGGTTTCGTCGCCATGCGGATCGGCGACCGCAAGCACCTGGTTCTCGGGCTGGCCGCCGGGGTGATGTTCGGTGTGGTCGCGTTCGACCTGATCCCCGAGGCGCTGGAACAGTCCGACGGCATGTTCCGGGGCATCCCGTATGTGCTGATCGCCGCGGTCCTCGGCTTCCTCAGCCTGCACGTGATCGAGCGCGCGGTCGCCATCCACCGTGGCCACGAGCAGGAATTCGGTACGCACAAGCACGGTCTCGAGTCGGTCGGCCTGCTCGCGGCGGGCGGTCTGATCTTCCACAGCACGCTGGACGGTTTCGGCATCGGCCTGGGCTACCAGGCGGGCGCGGCGGTCGGCATGTCCGTGGCGATCGCCGTCATCTGCCACGACTTCGCCGACGGCTTCAACACTTTCACCATCCCCACCGTCTACGGCAACGCCCGCAAACGCGCGCTCACCCTCCTGGCCCTCGACGCCGTCGCACCCGTGGTGGGCGCCATCCTGGGCACCCTGATCCACGTCCCCGAAAACTGGATCGGCCTCTACATGGGCTACTTCGCCGGTTTCCTGCTCTACCTCGCCACCGCCGACATCCTCCCCGAGGCCCACGCGGGCCACCCCTCCCGCCTGACCCTGCTGTGCACCCTGCTCGGCGTAGCCGCCATGTTCGCCGTAGCCGCCGTCAGCCACTGAGCAACATGAGACGCAGCCTGACCGGTCGTGCGGCGTGGCGGCGGTAGCGTTCGCCGGATGGACACGCTGAACTCGGTGATCGTCGATGTCAATGATGTGTTCTGGAACTGGCTGCTGATTCCGCTGGTCATAGCGGCGGGGCTGTACTTCACCGTGCGCAGTGGGGTGGTGCAGGTGCGGATGTTGCCGGAGATGTTCAAGGTGGTGGCCGAGAAGGGGCCGACGGCGGCGGATGGGAAGAAGGCGGTGTCGGCCTTCGGGGCGTTCAGTATCTCCGCGGCGGCTCGGGTGGGTACCGGGAACATCGCGGGCGTCGCGACCGCGATCAGTGTCGGTGGGCCGGGGGCGGTGTTCTGGATGTGGGCGATGGCTACGGTCGGGGCCGCGTCGGCGTTCGTGGAATCGACGCTCGCCCAGCTCTACAAGCGGCGCGAGAGCGAGCCGGGCACCTTCCGCGGCGGCCCGGCGTACTACATGGAGTACGGGCTGCGCCGCCGGTGGCAGGGGCTGGCCTTCGCGGTGATCATCACCGTGACCTTCGGGTTCGTGTTCAACGCGGTGCAGTCCAACACCATCGTGGCCACCGGGCGGGCGTCGCTGTCGGCGCTGGACGGTGACTGGTTCGCGCCGCTGGTCGGGCTCTGCCTGGTCACGCTGCTCGGGGTGGTGATCTTCGGCGGGGTGCGCCGGATCAGCCACATCACCGAGGTGCTGGTTCCGGTGATGGCGGTGGTGTATCTGCTGCTCGGCATCGCGGTGGTGGCGCTCAACATCACCGACCTGCCGCGGGTGCTCGCCGATATCGTCGGCGGGGCGTTCGGGCTGCGCGAGGTGGTCGGCGGCGGGATCGGGACCGCGCTCGCGCAAGGCATCCGGCGCGGCATGTTCTCCAATGAGGCGGGGCTCGGGTCCTCGCCCAATGCCGCTGCGGCGGCGGATGTCTCGCATCCGGTGAAACAGGGCCTGGTCCAGTCGCTCGGCGTCTACTTCGACACCCTGCTGATCTGCTCGATCACCGCGTTCATCATCCTGACCACCGACCCTGATCTGTCCGAGCGGCGCAGCGCCGACCTGACCCAGAGCGCACTCCAGGCGTCGCTGGGCAGCTGGGCCGGGCACGTGCTCACCGCTGTGGTGTTCCTGCTCGCGTTCAGCTCGATGATCGGCAACTTCTACTACGGTCGCGCCAATATCGAATTCATCACCACCCGTCCCCAGGTGCTCACCGCGTTCCGAATCCTGGTGCTGGTGGCCGTGTTCGGCGGCGCGCTCGGCTCGGTGAGCCTGATCTGGAACCTGGCCGATGTGTTCATGGGCGTGATGGCGCTGGTCAACCTGGCCGCGATCATCCCGCTCGGCGTCGTCGCGTTCGGCCTGCTCGCCGACTACCGCGCTCAGCGCAGTGCGGGTAAGGACCCCGTGTACGTGCACAGCGCCGACATCGCCGACCCGGCGGGCGTGCAGTGCTGGCAGGCAACGATTGCGTCGAGCTTGCCCGGTAAACCCACCCACTAGTGGTAGGCATGGGAAATGGCGAAACAGTGGACCGAACCGGCTGATATCGCGCTGCGCGCCGACGGTCAGCGCGTCGCTGATCTGGATACCGCGAGCACGCCGGGCTTCAGCGACGGCAAGCGCCTCGGCAAGGAACTGCTCGCCGAACGGGCGACGGTGCTCTCGGTCTTGCAGGAGAAGCTGTTCGCGCACGGTCGCACCGGCGGGCAGCACAGCGTGCTGCTGATCTTGCAGGGCATGGACACCGCGGGCAAGGGCGGCATCGTGCGGCACGTCATCGGGTCGGTGGACCCACAGGGCGTCGACCACGCGTCGTTCGGCGTGCCCACCGAGCTGGAGAAGCAGCACGATTTCCTGTGGCGCATCCGCAACAAGCTGCCCGCCCACGGTCAGATCGGCGTCTTCGACCGCTCCCACTACGAGGACGTGCTGGTGGTGCGGGTACACGACCTCGTGCCGCAGGCGGAGTGGGAGCAGCGCTACGACCAGATCAACGCGTTCGAGAAGGAGATCGTAGACGCGGGCACCACCATCGTGAAGGTCGCCATGTTCGTCTCCCTCGACGAGCAGAAGAGCCGGCTGCGCGAACGGCTGGAGCGCCCGGACAAATACTGGAAGTTCAACCCCTCCGACATCACCGAACGCGCCTACTGGCCCGAATATCAGAAGGCATACCAGGCCGTTCTCGACCGCACCAACACCGATTACGCGCCCTGGTACGTGCTGCCGTCGGACCACAAGTGGTACGCGCGCCTCGCGGTCACCGAATTGCTGATCGCCGCGCTGGCCAAGCTGGAACTCGACTGGCCGCCCGCCGACTTCGACATCGCCGAGCAGTTGCGCCGACTCGACGAGTCCTGAATACGAGCGAGACGAGCATTGCGGAAACTCTCAGGTTCGGCCCGCATGATGTTCCCGGTGGGGAGCCAACGAGCGAAAGGCGTGTGACGACGGTGAGCACGGGCAAGAGCCCCTCGGGCAAGAATCCGCTGGCGGCGGCCGAGGCGGCCGACAAGAAGCGCAAGATCGCGATCCAGGTCGGCGTCGCCGCCGTTCTGGTCGCGCTGGTCGCGGCCATCGGCATCGGCATCGCGGTGAACAAGTCCGATTCCGACAAGGAATCGTCGACGACCTCGGCGGCGCAGTTGCCCGCGACGGGCGGGGCGGTCACCGAGACCGGCACGGTCGTGATCGGCAATCCCGATGCCAAGGTCAAGGTGCGCGTGGTCGCCGACCTCCAGTGCCCGGCCTGCAAGCAGTTCGAGGCCGCCAACGGCGAGACGCTCGCCAAGGCCGCCGCAGACGGCACCGCCTCCGTCGAGTACCAGATCATCTCGTTCCTCGACAAGGCCTCGACCAACCAGTACTCCTCGCGCGCGGCCAACGCGTCGTTCTGCGTGGCGAAGTCCGATACCACCAAGTACCAGTCCTGGTTGCAGACCATGTTCGAGAAGCAGCCCGCCGAGGGCGGCGCCGGCCTGAGCAACGACGAGCTCATCAAGATCGCCACCGACGTCGGGTACACCGATCCGGCCGTGGCGACCTGCATCGAAGACAAGCCGTACAACGACTACATCCAGCAGGTCACCCAGACCACGCTGCAGAGTGGCGTGAAGTCCACGCCGTCGGTGTACATTAACGGCCAGCTGAACCAGACCGACGCGATCTTCACCGAGAACGGCCTGGCCCCCGTGATCGCTGACGCGGCGAAGTGATCACCGCCCCCGCCCGCTCGGCCTGGCTGCTGCTGATCGCCGGGCTGGCGGGCTGGCTGGCGTCGTTCACGCTCACCGTCGAACGGTTCAAGCTGTTCGTCGACCCGAACTACGTGACCTCGTGCAGCATCAACTCGGTGCTGTCGTGCGGGTCGATCATGAAGACCGACCAGGCCGCGGTCTTCGGTTTCCCCAACCCGCTGATCGGCGTCGTCGGGTTCTCGGTGGTGGTGACCCTCGCCGTGCTGTCGGTGGTCGGCATCGGCTTCCCGCGCTGGATCTGGGGTGGGCTGTGGATCGGCACCGTGCTCGGCATCGCCGGGCTGTGCTGGCTGATCTTCCAGAGCCTGTACCGGATCAACGCGCTGTGCCCGTACTGCATGGTGGTGTGGGTGGCCGTGCCGGTGTTGTTCGCGGTGACCACGCAGGAGCTGTGGGGCCGGTCGCGCGGGGTGATGGGAATCCTCGCCGAATGGCGCTGGACCCTGGTCGTGGTGTTCTACGCGGTGGTGCTGCTGCTGGTGTTCCTGAAGTTCCAGGACTACTGGCTAAGCCTGGTCTGACACGGGCTTGGTGGCGTCCACGTACTGCATGAAACGGTGGACGCGCTGGTCGATTTCGGTCAGGCCCGCGCGGGCGAACAGCTTCGGGAAGGTGTCGCGGTCGAACAGGCGTAGGCCGCTCAGGCTCGCGGCCAGGCTGCTCGCCGAACCGAAGAGGTTGTCCTCGGCGTAGCTGGTACTGATCGCGATGCGGCCACCGGGTGCGAGGACGCGGATCATCTCGCGAGTGGCGGCGAAGGGGTCGGGGATCAGGTACAGGGCGCCGAAACAGCAGACGGCGTCGAAGGTTCCGTCGGCGAACGGCAGGGTGCGGGCGTCGCCGCGGACGTAGCCGACGCGGGGGCTCGCGTTGTCGGTGGCGGCCTTGGCCAGCATCGGGGCTGAGTAGTCGAGACCGGTGACGAAACCGTCGCGGGTGAGATATTCGCTCAGGTATCGCGTGAAATTGCCTGGGCCGCAGGCAAGGTCGAGCACCTTCATGGGGCCGCTCAGGCGCAGCCGGTCGACCGCGTCGCGGCGGTCGGTACCGGTGGTCCGGCCGCTGGCGAGGTAGAACAGCGTGGGTCGCCACGCGTGCTCGTAGACCGCCGCCAGCGCCGGGGCGTTCATCGTCTTGCGGGCGAGATTCACTGTCGTGCGACCTCGATGGTCATGCCCGCCTCGCGCAGCCGCGCGGTGAGCGCCTCGCCCATCGCCGACGCGGGGGTGAGTACGCCCGCGCGTTCGGGCAGGGTGTCGAAGGCCAGGCTCAGCCCGCTCTGGCCCAGCAGCACCGCGGTGGCCTGGTAGCCGGGGTCGCCCGTGCCGGAGAAGGTGGCCTGGTACTTGGCGCCGGAGCTGGTGCGGGCGAAGGTCTTCATGGTGAACCACCCACTGCGGCGGGCCTTCTCGTCGGGGCCGGTGCCGGGCTTGGGCAGGATCCGGTCGAGCAGCTTACGGCCGAGCGAAACCCTCGACAGGACCGCACCCGAGGCCATGCCGGCCACGATGCCGCCCGCGATACCCGCGGCGACCAGCGGCGCAGCGGCCGAGGTGCCCGCGTTCATCACCTCGCGATAGCGGAACTGCTTGCCGTAGACCCAGCCGAGCAGGCCGTTGGTGCGGCGCACGACCTTGGTGTTGTGCGAGGCCATCACGAACGTGGTGACCCAGCCGTCCAGGCTGGCGTCGATGCTGTCGGCGCGGGCCAGCGTCTGATCGGACTGTCGGCCGACATCGGGTTCCATGCTGCGATCCGGGCTCAGCGAATACGGGTGGGCCAGGATCTTGCCGCGCGCGGAGTCGGCCGCGACGTCCTCCATCATGGCGCGCCCGGAATCGATGGTGCCGCCGCTCATGCCGCCCTTGAGATAGGCCACCAGGGTGGTGTCCTCGAGCTCGCCGGTGTTGTCGGCGATCGTGGCGCGGTAGATCTCGTACACGCTCAGATCCGACGGAATCGAGTCGTAGCCACAGGAATTCACGATCTTGGCGCCCGAGTCGACGGCGGTCTGCTCGTACTTCTCGATGGCGTCGTGGATGAACAGCGGCTCACCGGTGAGATCGGCGTAGTGGGTGCCCGCCGCGGCGCACGCGCCCAGCAGCGGCATGCCGTAGCGCAGGTACGGGCCGACGGTGGTGACCACGACCTTGGTGCGCTCGGCCATCGAGGCCAGTGACGCGGGGTCGCTGGAATCGGCGACGACGAGTTCCCATGCCGCGGCGGCGGGCCCGAGCTCGTCGCGGGTGGCGGCGAGCTTGCTCGCGGAGCGGCCCGCCAGGGCGATCTTGGCATCGGCCGGGGCCGCGGTGAGCAGATATTCGGCGGTGAGTTTGCCGACGAAACCTGTTGCGCCGAACAAGATCAGGTCGAACTCACGGTGCTGCGGCATGACGCGCCTTTCGAAAGATGATTCAGGGCTTGGTGGCTGGTGCGCTCGCCTTGCGGGGGGCGCGAGTCTTCTTCACCGGTTTCGGTGGATGAGTGGTGAGCCAATCGCGGTGGGCCAGACCGAGTTCGGTGACCGGCGGATCGCCGTAGAGCCATTCCCTGGCGACCAGATGCCAGTTGTTGGTGCTGTCGAGCTGGCCGAGCATGCCGAAGGTGAGGAAGTCGGCGCGGCGTGAGAACAGGTGCTCGGGCGGCAGATTCTGCTGCTTCATGCCGGTGAACTCGCTGGCCCTCGGGTCGACGGCGAGCAGGAACGCGCCGCTGGCCAGTTCCGGGGTGATGGTGAGTTCCTCGTCCACGAGACACCATTCCGAGGCGGCGAGCACGTACTCGAGGCATTCCTCGGCGCCGATCTCCTCGGGCGAATCGATCACGCCGCGATCGATCATCAACTGCCGCAGGTCTTCCGCGCGATCCTCGGCGGCCGCGCGCAGGCACTGGATTTCGAATCCGACCAGCTTGGGATCCATCCGGTTGAACAGCCCGAAATCGAGGAAGGCGACCCGGCCGTCACGGGCGAGCAGCACATTGCCCGGATGCGGGTCGCCACAGAACTCGTTGAAGCTGAACAGCGAGCCGACGTAGAAGCGGTAGATGATCTCGCCGACCCGATCACGCACCGCGGCGGGCATCTTCCGGATCTCGTCGAAACCGTCGCCGTCGATGAACTCGCTGACCAGCACGCGGGTGGTCGACAGCTCCGGCACCGACGAGGGCACCACGATGAACGGGTGGTCGCGGTACAGGTGCGCGATCTCGGCCTGGGTGGCGGCTTCGGCCTGGTAGTCGAGCTCGCTCTCCATGTTCAGTTTCAGCTCGTCGAGCACCGCGGGGGTGATCCACGGCATCGCCGAGGCCAGCACGCGGCGGAACATGGTGAGGTTCTTCAGATCCGCGCGCACGGCGGCGTCGACCCCGGGGTACTGGACCTTCACCGCGACAGCGCGGCCGTCGTGCAGGGTGGCCCGGTACACCTGGCCGATCGAGGCGGCGGCGATCGGCTCCGGATCGAATTCGGCGAAGATCTCCGCCACCGGGGCGCCGAAGTCCTGCTCGATCACCGCGCGCATGGACTCGAACGACACCGTCGGCGCCGCGTTGCGCAGCACGGCCAGGCGCTGCTGGAACCGCTCGCGATGGTTCTCCGGCACCAGATCCAGGTCGAGCACCGACATCATCTGGCCCAGCTTCATGGCCACGCCCTTCATGGTGCCCAGCACCATGACCACCTGTTCGGTGGTGCGGATCATCGACTCCTCGGCCATCCGCGCGCGCACGGCCTCCGAACGCCCGCGCATCGATAGCCTGGTCTTCTTCGAGCGGATGACCGACCCCGCCGCGACCGCCCCCAGCTTCGTCCCGCGGGCAAGCCGGGAAGTCGGCACGTTCTTCGCCATCGAGATACCTCCGTTGGTGCCGACGCGCACGGCGGTGACACAAGCCACAGCGTCCCGCCCGGGTTCAGCGTAACCAACCGTGCGGCATTGTCGAGCCCGGCTCCCTCGAACGCGGGAAAACCCCGGTCAGGGCGACTGCTGCGGCATTTCGGGGAGCGGATGCGGCTGCGCGGTGAAGATCTCGGGTGAGCCACCCGCACGGGCCATGCCCTCGATCGCGCTCCAGGCCATCATCGTGAGGTAGTCGATGACGTCCTGACGCGGCATGGCCTTGTCGGTGGTGGTCCACCAGTGGGTGGCCAGCTGGATGCCGCCGACCAGCACGTACGACCACAGCATCGCGCCCTCGGTGCGGATGCCCTTGGCGCCCGCCCGATCGACCAGCACCGTGGTGACCACCTCGGCGAAGAGGCGCTCGAACTCGGCGAGCGAGGACTTGTCGCCCGCGGCGTTGCTCATGATGAACCGGTAGACCTCGGGGTCGTCGTCGACGGTGCCGACGTATTCGGTCATCGCGGCGCGCACGAGTTGGTATTCGTCGGCGTCGAGGCTGATCGCGCCGTACACCCGGGGCAGCAGCGTGGTTTCGATGAATCGCTGCATGGTGGCGTGGACCAGGTCGTTCTTGTCCGCGAAGTAGCGGTACAGCACGGTCTTGGACACGCCGATCTCGGTGGCGATCTCGTCCATGCCCGCCTGGCTGCCCCGCGCGCGGATGGCGTTGAGCGTGCCGTCGACCAGCTCCTCGCGGCGGTCGATCTTGTGCTGCCGCCACCGACGTTTGCGGCCGTCGGCCTGGCCGCCGCCGCGCACTCCTGCTCGGCTCGACTGCTCGCCGATCTCGACAAGGTCTTCGGTGGACAGAACAGCCCCCTTGTGATCGATGTTGGCGTCTCTAGTCAACAGCTTAGGCGCGCCGGTGTGGGGTGGCGCTCCTTTGGCCCACGTTGCGGCATTTACCACACTCGAGTGCTTACGCGCGCGTACGACAAACCGCGCGGTTCGCCGTGTCGTGGGCGACGCCACGCGGGGTTGGCGGCGGCGCACTCGCCGTGCGCACAGCAGAATGGGGGCTATGGAGAAATCTCCCGGCAACACGGCGGTTCTCACGCCGCGCACCGAGCCCGCCGCACAGCCCGCCGGCTTCGCGGTGATGACCGACGAGGCGGGCAAAAAACGTGACCTGTTCAAGATGAAGGCACTGGCGACCAGTTTCCTGCTGGTGGCCAGTGTGATCTACCTGCTGTGCCGCTGGCTCGAATCGCGTGGCGGCGGTGGCGAGTGGGTGGGCTATGTCCGCGCGGCCTCGGAGGCGGGCATGGTCGGCGCACTGGCCGACTGGTTCGCGGTCACCGCGTTGTTCAAGCATCCGCTGGGTCTGCCGATCCCGCACACCGCGATCATCCGCAAGAAGAAGGACCAGCTCGGCGAGAGCCTCGGCGCCTTCGTCGGCACCAACTTCCTCGCCCCCGACGTGGTCTCGGCGCGTCTGGACTCGGCGCAGATCTCGCTGCGCGTTGGCCGGTGGATGGCCGATCCGGCGCACGCGGCCCGGGTGGCGCAGGAGAGCGCGACGATCCTGACCGCGGTGGTCAACACCCTGCGCGACGAGGACGTCGAGCAGATCATCGACAACACCATCGTCAAGCGGATCGCCGAACCGCTGTGGGGGCCGCCGCTGGGCCGGGTGCTCTCGGAGATGATCGCCGACAACCGGCAGCGGCCGCTGATCGACCTGCTGGCCGAGCGCGCGCATCAGTGGGCGCTGGGCTCACAGGACACGATCGACCGGATCGTGGTGCGCGATGCGCCGCAGTGGGCGCCGAAATTTGTCAATACATTGTTGTCGGAGCGAATTTATCGGGAACTCGTCGAGTTCACCTGGAAGGTGCGCTCCGATCCTGATCATGAATTGCGCCGGGCCGCCGATCGCTTTCTCCAGGATTTCGCCGAGGACCTGCAACACGACGACGCGATGATCGCCAAGGCGGAGAAGGTCAAGGCCGAGATCATGGGCCGCGAGCAGATCACCGGAATGGCCGAGGCCACCTGGCGGGCGGCGAAGCGGTTGATCTTGGAGTCGGCCGACGATCCTGATTCCACCCTTCGGCGCAAGGTGGCCGAAAATGTGCAGCAGCTCGGCGAGCGTCTCCGCGACGACCCGGAGATGCGTGGCAAAGTGGACGGGTGGATCGATCGCGGTGCTCGCTATCTGGTCGGCAACTACTCCGCGGAGATCACGACATTGGTGACCGATACGGTCGCGCGCTGGGACGCCGACGAGGCGAGCAGGAAGATCGAATTGCAGGTCGGTCGGGATCTGCAATTCATCAGGATCAACGGCACGGTCGTCGGCTCGCTCGCCGGCCTGGCCATCTACACGATCTCGCAGCTGCTGTTCCACTGAAAGACCTGGTAACCGGGGGTTGCGTACACGCTAGCCGACCGGGTGCTAACTGTAGTGCTTGCAATAGCTAGCACCCTGTTCTACTATTGGCCTTACAACGCCAGAAGGTGAGCGATGACAGACCAACCCGAGAGTCGTGTAGCGCACGCGGCTCAAGATATCGGAGGTTTCATCAGGGCACAGCGCGAAGGTGCGCAGGTGTCCCTGCGTCAGCTCGCCGCTCTGGCGGGGGTAAGTAATCCGTACCTGAGCCAAATCGAACGCGGATTACGTAATCCCTCCGCCGAAGTACTCGCGCAGATCGCCAAGGCACTGCGGGTTTCCTCGGAGGTGTTGTATGTGCGGGCAGGATTTCTGGAACAGCGTCCGCACAGCCCGGTCCGCGACGCCCTGCTCGCCGACACTTCGGTGTCCGAGCGGCAGAAACAGGTGTTGCTGGAAATCTATGAGTCGTTTCGCCGGGAAAACGGGGAAGAAACCGGCTCAGGGGGGAACGAACGAGACAGTGACGTTTCGTTCACGACAACTGACACTCCGCCACACCAGGAGACTGAAGACTGATGACCGAAAAGACCGCCACTGTCACCAAGCCGCTGTTCGCCACCGTCGGCGCCGGTGACGCCATCTACGCCGCCGTGAACGACGTTGTCGCCGACGTCCGTGGCCGCGTTGTCGCCACCGATGCCAAGGCCCGCGTCGAAGAGGCCCGCGAGCGCATCGCGAACGTGCCCGCCGACGTGCAGGCCCAGTTCGACACTCTGCGTGACCGCATCTCCGGCCTGCCGTCGGAGCTGCCGGAGGACCTCGCCGAGCTGCGCGAGAAGTTCACCCCCGAAGAGCTGCGCAAGCTGGCCGAGCAGTACTACCGCCAGGCGCTCGACATCTACGCCGATCTCGCCGTTCGCGGTGAGGAGACCGTCGACCGGCTGCGTGCCAACCAGGCCGTCGACGAGCAGATCGGCCGCGTCGAGACCCTCTACAAGGATGCCTCCGCTCGCGCCGAGGATGCCCTGACCAAGGTCAACGACCTGCTGGGCCGCACCAAGGCCGAGGCCGAGGCGGTGGCCGACAAGGTCGACGCCGTGGTCGAGGCCGAGGTCGTCGCGGTCACCACCGAGCCGGCTCCGGCCGCGGCTCCGGCCGCCAAGAAGGCCGCGCCGGCCAAGAAGGCCGCTCCGGCCAAGAAGGCCGCCGCGCCCAAGAAGGTCTAGCCTTCGCGCATCACCGCTGACAGCGGCCCCGTACACCAGGTGTGTGCGGGGCCGCTGTTCGTATGATGGGGGTGTGAACATGGTGAATGGGATGACCTCGCTGATTCTGCTGATCCTGTGGATCGGCGCCTTCGGCGCGACGGTGTTCGCGCTCATTCACGCTGTGCGCCAGCGTTCGGATGCCTTCACCGCCGTCGACAAGATGACCAAGCCGATCTGGCTGGCCATTCTCGGCGGTGCGCTGGTGTTTCTGCTGATCGGCATCGGCGGGCTGGGGATGCTGTCGTTCATCGCGATCATCGCGACCGGGGTGTACCTGGCCGATGTGCGCCCGAAGGTCGACGAGGTGCAGCGCGGCCCGCGCTGGTAAATAGCCCGTAGAAGGGCTCGCGGGTGAGTGGTACGCGGTGTTACTGTATCTAGCAGTAACACAAAGGAGTGTGCCGATGCGCGCAAAGTTGCCGACGGCTCTGGTGAACCTGGTCGACCGGGTATCCACCGTGGTCGAGACCACCCTCGCTGCCCACCGGGCGGACTTGCGGACCCGGACGCACGGGATCGCGGCCTTCGATCCGCCGCGGATGCCCTACGACGTGATTCCGGTGGTCACCGCCGACGGCGCCCGCCTGCGAGTGCACGCCTATGGCCCGGTCGACGCGCCCGTCATCGTGTTCGCCCACGGCTGGACATGTTCGATCGAATACTGGAACGCCCAGATCAACGCCTTCGCCGGCGAGTACCGCGTCGTCGCCTACGACCAGCGCGGCCACGGCGAGAGCACCAACGGCTACGCCCGCCCGAGCACGAATCTGCTCGCCGACGACCTGTGCGACGTGCTCGACGCCGTGCTGCTGCCGGGTCAGCGCGCCGTACTGGCCGGACACAGCATGGGCGGGATGACGCTCATCGCCTGGGCGGGCCGTTACCCCGAGCGGGTCGCCGAACAAGCCGCCGCGGTGATCCTCACCAACACCGGCGCGCACTCGCTGGTCGAGGTGTCGACCATGGTTCCCGGTCTGAACATCCCCCTGCGGATTCTCGGTGGGCGTTCGATGCCGACGCCGGACTGGCTCGGCAGGCTGATCCTCGGCACCCCTGTGGTGTTCCCGCCGATCAAGCCGGTGCGCTGGATCTTCGCCCGTCAGGTGATGACCCTCGATACCTCGCGCGAGAAGCTGAACTACGCGCTGTCGGTGGTGCGCGGCTGTCCGATGATGACCCGCTCGCGCTACGGGTTCCTGCTCACCGAGCTGCATCTCGGCGATGACGCGAAGAACTTCTCGGTCCCGACCACCGTGCTCGCGGGCGATCGCGACGACATGACCCCCGCGATCCACGCCGAGCGCCTGGCCGCACTGCTGCAGGAAGCAGGCACGCTCGCCCGGTTCGAGGTGCTGCCGACCGGGCATCTCGGCAATGTCGAACGCTTCGACCTGTTCAATGCCGAAGTGGCCCGGGTGCTCGCCGCCGTCCGCGAGCCCGTGCGCGCCATGGCCTGACCGCCTGCGAGAATCGGCGGATGAGTTCTACCGCTGTGACCTCGGACGACCGTCGGTTCGTGCTGACCCTCGGGTGCCCGGACCGGCCGGGCGTCATCGCCCGGATCTCCTCGTTCATCGCCGAATTCGGTGGCTCGATCGTGGAGGCCGGGTACCACTCCGACGGTGACATCGGCTGGTTCTTCACCCGCCAGGCCGTGAAGGACTCGACGGTGCCGTTCTCCATCGACGAGCTGCGGGTGCGCTTCGCCGAGGTGGCCGCCGAGTTCGGTCCCGAGACCGAGTGGCAGCTACACGATTCCGGTGCGCCCCGGCGGGTGGTGCTGCTGGTCAGCAAGGACGGGCACTGCCTGCACGACCTGCTCGGTCGCGCGCAGGCCGGTGAGCTGCCCGCGACCATCGAGGCCGTGATCGGCAACCACCCCGACCTCGCGGGCATGACCGAGGCGCACGGGGTGAAGTTCCACTATGTGCCGTTCCCGAAGGACCCGGCCGAGCGCGGTCCGGCCTTCGAGCAGGTGCGTGACCTCGTCGACTCCCACGATCCGCACGCGGTGGTCCTCGCCCGGTTCATGCAGGTGCTGCCCGCCGGGCTGTGCGAGCACTGGGCCGGGCGCGCGCTCAATATCCACCACAGCTTCCTGCCCTCGTTCGTCGGCGCGCGGCCCTATCACCAGGCGTACGCGCGCGGGGTGAAGCTGATCGGGGCGACCTGCCACTACGTCACCGCCGAGCTGGACGCGGGGCCCATCATCGAGCAGGACGTGATCCGGGTCGATCACGCCGACGACGTGCGCGACATGGTCAGGCAGGGACGTGACATCGAGCGGGTGGTGCTCGCGCGTGGACTGCGCTGGCACCTCGAGGGCCGGGTGCTCGTGCACGGTCGGCGCACGGTCGTCTTCGAGTGACCTACAGGTCGTAAAACGCCGCCGGATAACGGAATTCGCCGGTCACGGCGGAATCGTAGGCCGTGAGCGGGCGGACCTGGAAGTACGGTGCCCACGCGGATTCGTCGGGCACGATGCCCAGGCGCGCGCCGGGGACGAAGCCGAAGCGGGCGTAGTAGTCGGGATCGCCGACCAGGCCGACGACCGATTCGTCGAGGGCGTCGGCGGCGCCGAGGGCGGCGTGGACCAGTGCCGAGCCGACGCCGGACTTCTGATGCTCCGGATCGACGCCGAGCGGACCGAGCGCGAGCACCGGGAACGGGCCGATGCCGGCTCTGGTGAGACAGATGTGCCCCACGACGGTGTCGTATTCGAGGGCGACCAGCGACAGCGTGGGCATCCACGACTCGTCGGTGCGCAGCGTCTCGACGAGGGCGGGTTCGGGTGGTTCGGTGACGGCCGGATCGTCCGCGTACTGCGGGGCGAAGGCGGCGCGGTGGATCGCGGCGATCGCCGGGGCGTCCGCTGGGGTCTCGCGACGGATCAGCACAGGCTTAAGTCTCCAGGATTTGGGTACGGGAGCGCAATGATGTGCCGTGCCCGATGTGCCGGACTCGGCCGCGGGTATGCGATGCTCGGCGAATGACTTCCGCGCCGCTGACCCGGGCCGCCGTGGCCGACATGATCGACCACACTCTGCTCGCTCCGGAAGCCACTCCGGCCGAGGTCGACTCGCTGATCGTCGAGGCGCGCAAACTGGGGGTGTACGCGATCTGTCTCTCGCCCTCGATGCTGCCGGTGCGTGCGCCGGGTCTGGTGGTGGCCACGGTGGCGGGTTTCCCGTCCGGCAAACACCATTCGCTGGTGAAGGGCGCCGAGGCGCGGCTGGCCGTGGATCAGGGCGCCCACGAGGTGGACATGGTGATCGACGTGGGCGCCGCACTGGCCGGTGATTTCAACGCCGTGCTCGCCGACATCATCACCGTGCGCGAGGCGACCAGGGATCGGGCCGTGCTCAAGGTGATCATCGAATCGGCGGCGCTCCCCGACGCGGCGATCGTCGGCGCGTGCCGGGCGGCCGAGCAGGCGGGCGCCGATTTCGTGAAGACCTCCACCGGTTTTCATCCCGCCGGCGGTGCGAGCGTGCACGCGGTGCGGTTGATGGCCGAGACCGTCGGCGGACGACTCGGGGTGAAGGCCAGCGGCGGAATCCGCACCGCCGCCGACGCCGCCGCGATGATCGAGGCCGGCGCCACGCGGCTCGGGTTGTCGAAATCGGCCGCGGTCCTCGACGGGTTTCCCGACTAGACGAGGTCTTCCCGAGTAGTCACCGTCTCGCGCGATCAGCAGGTGAACTCGGACTGCTGACCGGACGGGGCGCTCTCGAGTGCGGTCTTGCCGCCGGAAAGGTGCACGTTCACACCGTCATCGGTGACCTTGACCTCCTGCGCGCGCAGGCCGAGCGGGTAGCTCTGCAAGCTCTGGGTGAAGGTCTCGACGATGCCCTGCACGAGGTCGGTGGGCAGGCCGATGCCGAGTAGCTGCGCCGACTTCGTCTCCACAGTGATGTTGCCGTCGCGGATCATCGGCTGCACCTCCAGCTGGGCGAGGCCGCCGAGCACATCGAGAGTGATCACGCCGGTGCTCGCCGAGGAGCTCACGCCGCTGACCATGGTCCCGAGGGTCTCGCGGATGCCGTCGTTGTTCCAGGTCACGTCGGCGGTCGAGCTGTCGATGGTGCCGCCGCCGCGGCCGCGGTCGACGAGTTCGATGTCGTTGAATTTCGCGTGCACGACCATCCCGACAGCGGGGCCGAATTTGTTGTCCTCGCTGTCGACGGTGATCGTGCCGACCTTGCCGTCCGCATACGACAGCAGGACCGGGCGCAGGCCGAAGCCCACGTCGATGCTCGAGCCCATCTGTTGCTCGAACGCGCCGCTGATGCAGCTCGAGATCTTGTGCCGGGCATAGGCTTCGGTTCCGGCGATGGCCGCGACGAGTAGAGCTGCGACCACGGCCAACGCGATCACCAGAGAGCGCCGACCGATCCTGGGGCGTGGGGAGTTTTGTGTGGTCATGGCATCGGATTCTTCCCGATCTTTCTGTGTCCGCTCTGAGGACGTCGTGAAAGCCTTCACAGCAAAATGTGACCTGGCGCACGCAACCGGGCGTAATCTGGATTTCATGACTGGCGAGGGCGCGCGCCGGGTGGCGGGGACAGCGGATCATCGATGGCGGGTGCTGCGGCGCCTGGCCGGGCGGCACGCGGGCTTCTTCACCACGCGTCAGGTATTGCGTACCGGCTGCGAATCGCAGGTCAGAGCGGCCCTGGGGGACGGATCGGTGACCAGGGCAGGGGTCGGGATGATGCGGCTGGGCCAGTGGCGGGTGGGGCCGCTCGACGAGTACGCGATGTGGGCGGCGTGGTTCGACGGCGCGGCGGCGGTGTCGTATCAGAGTGCGGCGGAACTGCACGGGATCGGCAGGTTGCAGCCGCGGTTTCTGCACCTGTCGGTGTCGGCGGGTCGCCCGCCGGTGACCCCACGGTTGGTGTTGACCCGGCGCAAGCTCTGCGCGGCCGATGTCGAGTCGGCTGGGCCGTTTCTGGTGACCACGCCGGTGCGGACGGTCCTGGATCTGGCCGAGACCGAGATCTCGCAGTCGGCGTTGGACGAGGTGGTGGCCGACGCGGTGGCGATCCACCGGTGCGATACCGACGAGATCTGGTGGGGTGGGCAGCAATTGGCGCCGCGAGCGTCGGCGCGGGTGCGGCGGGCGTTAAGCCGGGTCTGACGGGGCGACCGCGTCCCAGGGCACCGACAGCACGCAGTCGCGCATTCGCCGGGGATAGGTCCGTAGCGGGAAACCGTTGGCACGCAGCATGTCCGCCGCTGCACGCCAGCGGATGCGGGGGCCGTACGGCGCCATGGCCGCGGACCGCTCCCAGGCCCGGTCGGCGGCGATGAGGAGCGCGTGGACGCGTTCGCCGGGAATGTTGCGGTGGATCAACGCTTTCGGCAGGCGCTCGGCGATGTCGGAGGGCCGGTCCACGGTGAACGGATCCCAGGCCAGCGTCAGGGACAGGGGACGGTGGCGGTCGAGCAGGACCCAGGCGCAGCGGCGGCCGAGTTCGTCGCAGGTGCCGTCGACGAGCAGGCCGCCGGGGGCCAGGTTGGACTGGATTCGGGACCACGCGTCGGGGACGGCGTCCTCGGGGTATTGGCGCAGGACATTGAACGCGCGGACCAGGGTCGGCCGCAGGCCCGCCAGTTCGAAGCCGCCACGGGCGAAGCGGACGCCGTCGCGGGGCTCCACCACGCGGGCCGGGTCGATTTCCAGGCCGACCACCTCGAGGTCGGGGCGGACGGTACGCAGGCGGGCGGCCAGTTCGAACGTGGTCCACGGTGCGGCGCCGTAACCGAGGTCGACGACCAAGGGGGTGGTCGATTCACGCAGTGTCCTGCTGACGAGTTCGTCGTTGACGAGCCAGCGATCGCTACGGCGCAGGCGGTTGACGCCGGTGGTGCCGCGGGTGATGGTGCCGACCGGAGGCAGGGCCTTGCGGCTGGGGGCCACGGGCGTCGAGGCTCCTCGGTGCGTCAGACCGACTTGTCGGCGGTCTGATTGTCCAGGTAGCGCAGGGTCTCTTCCTGCTCGGCGCGGAACAGGTCGACGAGGTTCACCAGCATCAACTGTTCCAGGCGCGGGCCGACCATGGGGATGAAGACCTTGGCGGTGGGGGAGAAACGCATGGTGGCGCCGGTTTCGGTGGGAAACAGGCGGATGGAGCCGGTCAGGCTGCCGGGGCCGGCCGGAATCGAGGCGGAGAACTTGCCCTCGGTCTCGTCGTGGTCGAACGGGCCCCAGCTCTCCTTGCGGGTGATCACCATGTCTTTGCGCATCACGGTCTGGGCGATCTCGGGGAGCATCTCGCGGGGCAGGGTGTGGTGCAGGACCACGTCGATGCCGTCATCGGTGACGTCGAGGCTCACCACTTCGTTGTTGGGCGCGTACTTGCGCATTTCGGCGACGCGGGCTTCCCAGTAGTCCCTGCTCTGGAGGGCTGCGTACAGCTCTTCGGTGGTGTGCAGGGGGTAGCGAGCCGAGTAGTCCAGTCTGCGTGCCATGGCAGGACACGTTACGTGGTTGGGGTGCGGGCGGAGGGAAGAGGTGGGTTGTCTGTGCTCGGTCCTATAAATCGATGCCGACGGTTACCGGTTCCGGTTCCAGGGTCACGCCGAACCTTTCCTGGACGCCCGCGCGGACGGTGCGGGCCAGGGCGACGATGTCGGACGCGGTCGCGGTGCCACGGTTGGTCAGCGCCAGGGTGTGCTTGGTCGACAGGCGCGCCGCGGCGGTGTCGCCGGGGAAGCCCTTCGCGAAACCGGCGCGTTCGATGAGCCAGCCCGCCGAGAGTTTGGTGCCGTCGGGTGCGGGATAGGTGGGCACCTTGACGTCGTCGCCGACGTGCGCGGCGATCGAGGCCAGTACCCGCGGCAGCTGCTCCTCGGTGACGACCGGGTTGGTGAAGAACGACCCGGCGCTCCAGGTGTCGTGATCGGCCGGGTCGAGGACCATGCCCTTACCCGCCCGCAGGCGGAGCACTTCGGTGCGCACCTGCGCGACCGGGCGGGTCTCACCGTCGCCCGCGCCGAGCGCCTTCGCCAGTTCGCCGTAGCGCAGCGGCGCGCTCATCCCGCTCGGATCCAGGGCGAATTCCACCGCGAGGACCACCGCGTCGTCGCTGTGCTTGAGCACGCTGGTCCGGTAGCCGAAGCCCAGTTCGGCGGGTTCGGCCCAGCGCACGTCGCCGGTCTTGCGATCGAGCAGGCGCACCCGGCGCAACAGCGACGCGACCTCCACGCCGTACGCGCCGACGTTCTGCACCGGTGTCGCACCGGCCGAACCCGGAATCCCGGACAGGCACTCCAGTCCGCCCAGCCCGGCCGCGACGGTCGCCGCGACGACCTCGTCCCAGTTCGCGCCTGCCTCGGCCACCACGCCGTCGGTTCCCAGCTCGACGCCGGTCGTGCCGACCAGCACAACCACGCCGTCGAAGCCCGCGTCGTCGATGAGCAGGTTCGACCCGCCCGCCACCAGCAGCACCGCGATACCGGCCGCGTCCAGGGCCTGCACCGTGGCCACCAGGGCCTCGCTGGTCGCGCATTCGGCGAGCACCGAGGGCCCGCCGACCCGCAAGGTCGTCAATTCGGACAAACGCACCGAATCGCGGACCGTCGCGCCGGTATCGGCAAGCAGGTCACGCAGCTGATCGGAGGACACCACCCGTGTTGTACGCACGTCCGCAGACGGTACCGTGTCGAGCATGGCTACACCTCTGGCGTTCACTGCCGGCTACACGCATTCCGTCGATGCGGTGCGCGCCGCGTACTCCGACGAGCAGTACTGGAAGGCCCGGATCGCCGAGGTCGGCGGTCCCGGGGCCCGGCTCGACGCCTTCGCCGTCGACGGCGACCAGGTCCGCGTCCAGATGGTGCAGTCCATCCCCGCCGACCAGCTCCCGCCCGCCATCACCGCTGTGCGCCCCGGTGACCTGGTCATTCCGCGCACCGAGACCTACACCGGCACCGGCGGCATCTTCGAAGCCCACGTCGACGGCGCCCCCGCGGTGGTCCGCGGCACGGTGACCATGGCTCCCGACGGCGGCACCGGCTCCACCACCGCGATCAACGGCACCATCGAGGTGAAGATCCCGCTGTTCGGCGGCAAGATCGAGGCGGCCATCTCCGAGCGCCTGATCGAACTTCTCGGCAACGAGGCCACCTTCACCGAGGAATGGCTCAACCGGCAGTAGTGGTCTCGGTGAGACCGCGCTCACGGGGTGTAGGTCGGTAGCTCGGCGTACATTCGATGCGTGAGCAAACATTCGGTAACCGATCTGTTGCGCGCGCGGGCGACCGCGCGGCGCAATTCGTCGGCGCAAAGGCGTGAAGTGGGCGTTCGGGGCGGAAGATCCGTGGTTGCGGTGATCTTGCTGGCGGTGCTCGTCGTGCTCACCGGGTGCACGATCGACCGGCCGGGCGAGGATGCCGAGGCGGCGCCGGTGGCGCAGGTCACCATCGCGCCCACCCCCGGTGCCACCGATGTCGATCCGGTCGCGCCCGTGTCGGTGACGGTCGCGCACGGCACGATCGACCAGATCGCCCTCACCAATGCCGGCGGCAAGCAGATCACCGGTCAGCTCAGTCCCGACCGCACCACCTACAAGGTCTCCGAACCGCTCGGCTACGGCGCCACCTACACCTGGGCCGGTACGGCCATCGGCGCCGACGCGAAACCGATCCCGATCGAGGCCACCTTCACCACGATCAGCCCCCAGTCGACCATCCCGGCCACGATCAACATCGGCGACGGCCAGGAGGTCGGGATCGCGGCGCCGATCATCCTGAAGTTCGCGGGGCCGGTCACGAACAAGGCCGCCGTGGAGAAGGCTCTCACCGTCACCACCGACCAGGGCACCGAAGGATCGTGGGCCTGGCTGCCCGACGACGGCGGCTCGCGGGTGCACTGGCGTCCGAAGGACTACTGGACCCCCGGCACCACCGTGCACGTCGCCGCGAAGCTCTACGGCGTCGACCTCGGCGGCGGCGCCTACGGCGATTCCGATGTCACCTCCGACTTCACCATCGGCCGCAGCCAGATCGTCATCGCGAACGCTCCCAGTCACCGTATGCAGGTCGTGCGCGACGGCGCCACGATCTTCGACTTCGCGGTGTCCTACGGCGAGGGCAACGAGCCGCGCAACGTGACCCGCTCTGGCGTGCACATCGTCACCGAGAAGTACGAGGACTTCATGATGTCGAATCCGCCGTACTACACCAACGTTCGCGAACGGTGGGCCGTCCGTATCTCCAACAACGGCGAATTCATCCACGCCAACCCCGAATCCCTCTCGGCGCAGGGTTCCTCGAACGTCACCAACGGCTGCATCAACCTCTCACCCGGCGACGCTCAGGCCTACTTCCCGACCGCCCTCTACGGCGATCCGGTGGAGGTGACCGGCACCTCGATCGAGTTGTCCCAGGCCGACGGCGACGTCTACGACTGGGCCCTCGATTGGCCGACGTGGAAGTCCATGTCCGCCTTGCCCGCCGAATAGACCCGCACCGGTGCCGTCGTGCCGCGGTGGTTCGACAGCCACGGCACGACGGCTCGGCCGTTCCTAGCGTCGGGGCAGGAGCAGCGCCGGGACGAGCGCCAGCGCGATCATGACGGGCGCGATCAGATAGGTGTGCTGGAACGCGTCGGCCAGGGCGGGAGCGAGTTCGGCCCGCTGATCCGCCGTCATGGCATGGAGCGCCTGGAGGCCACCCGCCACCGGGAGCAGTGCGCCCAACGTCACCGAGGCCACCGCGGTGCCGATCGCCATCGACGTGGTGCTGATCATGTTCAGCACCGTCGAACCGGCGGGCTGCTGCTCGCGGCTCAGCGGCCGGGTCGCCGTGGTCATCACCGGCATCAAGGTCCCGCCGCCACCCGCGCCCATCAGCACCATCGTGAGGCAGAGCGCCCAGTACGGCGCGTCCGCGTCGAGCTGGATCACGAACAGCACGAACCCGGTGAGCGCCACCGTGATCGACGCGGGCAGGTACCGGCCGGGCGGAATCCGATCGATCAGCCTGCCCGCCACCTGCATGGTCGCACCCGATGCCAGCGCGAACGGAATCCCCAAAGCGCCTGCCACCAGCGCCGACTCACCGCGCACCACCTGGAAGTACAACGGCAGCAGCAACATCGAACCGAAGTAGCCGCCCGCGAACACCGCCAGCAGCACCGCGGACGTGCCGGTGATCCGGTTGCCGAGCACGCGCAGATCCAGCAGTGGCACCGAGGTGGTCAGCGAACGGCGCACGAACGCGGCGATCAGGCCGACCCCCACCAGCAGCGGCACCAGTACCGCCGGCGTGGCGAATCCGGCACTCTCGCCCGCGGCGGTGACTCCGTAGATGACCAGCGCCAACCCGGGCGACATCAGCAGCAGTCCGCGGATATCGAGCGCACGCGGCGGTTCCGGGGCGTCGTCGGGCACCACCCGCACCGCCAGCAGCAGCACCAGCGCGCCCAGCGGCAGATTGATGAAGAACATCCACCGCCACGACACCTCGTCGATCAGGTATCCGCCGATCACCGGGCCGAGCAGCGGGCCGACCAGAATGGCCAACCCGAGCGTGCTCATCAACTGTCCCAGGCGCTCCGGCCCGGCCGCGCGCAGCAGGATCGTCATGCCGACCGGCATCAGCAGTCCGCCGCTGGCACCCTGGGCCAATCGAAAAGCGATGAGTGACTCGATGTTCCACGACAGCCCGGCCAGCACCGAGCCGACCGCGAAAGCCGTGATCGCCGTCAGATACAGCCGCTTGGCGCCGAATCGGCCGACCAGCCACGCCGAGGTCGGCACCACGGCGCCGAGGGCCAGCGAGTAGCCGGTGGCGACCCATTGGATCGTGCTCAGGCCCGCGTGGAACTCCATCGACAACTTGTTGATGGCGACGTTGACGATGGTCTGATCGAGCGTCGCCATGATCATGCCGACCACCAGGACCAGGGCGATCCGCATCGGATTGCGACTGGTGGCCGGTTCGACGGTGGTGATCACGGCGGTCACTTCCCGTACGGCTGGGCGAGGCGGGCGGCGCGCAGGGCTTCGCCCCACCAGGTGAGCTGATCGAGCATGGTCGCCGCGGCGGCGTCGGCATCGTTGGGCGCGGACAGCTCGCCCGCGTCGTCGAATCGGCCCCACGGATTCGGGAAGCAGACCGAGTCGCGCACGGTGACCGCGTGGAGTTCGGCGAAGACCGGGCGTAGGTGTTCCACGGCGCGCAGTCCGCCGGAGATGCCGCCGTAGGAGACGAAGCCGACCGGCTTGGCCTGCCATTCGGCGTGGTGGGTGTCGATCAGGTTCTTCAGTGTGCCCGGGTAGCTGTGGTTGTACTCGGGTGTCACCACGACGAACGCGTCAGCGCGCGCGAGCTTTTCGGTGGCTTCGGCGACGGAAGGGTGGTCGGTGGCGGTGCCGAACGCGTGCGGCAGCTCGATGCTCGCGGTGTCGACGATGTCGACGGTGACGGTGTCGCGCAGGGCCGCCTGCCGGACGAACCAGCTCGCGATCGTCGGGCCGAACCGTCCCTGCCTGGTACTGCCGATGACGACCGCGAGCCGCAGTGGGCTGATTGCGGTTCGGACGTGGTCAACCGTGGCGCTCATGCCGTTCCTCTTCGTCGGTGACGGCCCTCGGCCGCCGCTGCGCTCTACCGTCCTACCTCAACGGTCGTTGAGGTCAAGCCGAAAAAGATTTCGGTGGTTCGGGAATACTTTTCGGCTTATGCTGCTTATTGCGTTCATACGCAGATAAGCAGCCTTGAAAGGGCAGGCATCATGAGCACCTCACTGTTCGCGCACCGCGACTACCGACTGCTGTTCACCGCCCAGGTCGCGGCCCTGTTCGGCACCGGACTCACCACCGTCGCCCTCGGTCTGCTCGCCTACGAACTGGCAGGCGGCAACGCGGCCATCGTGCTCAGCACCGCGCTGACGCTGAAGATGGTCGCCTACGTCACTGTCGCGCCGATCGCGGGCGCCTACGCCGGTCGGCTCCCGCGCAGGCAGTTCCTGATGGCGCTCAACGGCGTTCGCGGCGCGATCGTGCTCGCGCTGCCCTTCGTGGACCAGATCTGGCAGATCTACGTGCTCATCACGCTGCTGCAGATCGCCTCGGCCGCTTATACCCCCACCTACCAGGCGGTTCTGCCCGACATCCTGCCCGACGAACGCGACTACACGAAGGCGCTGTCGGCCGCCCAGCTCGCGGCGACCATGGAAACGCTGCTGAGCCCGATGCTGGCGGCGCTGGCCCTGAGCCTGATCAGCTTCCACTGGCTGTTCGTCGGCACCGGCCTCGGTTTCGCGGTGTCGGTCGCCCTGGTGATGGCCGCGCGCATCCCGAACGCGGCGGTCGGTGACGGCGCGATCACCGAACGGCTCGCCGCCGGGCTGCGGCTGTTCGCGGCGACGCCGCGACTGCGTGGACTGCTCGGGTTGAATCTGGTGGTCGCCGCGGCGGGCTCGGTGGTGATGGTCAACACCGTGAACTACGCGCGGGATGTGCTGGGCGGCAACCAGTCCGGCGTCGCGCTGCTGCTCGCGGCGAACGGTCTCGGCACGATGTTCATCGCGCTCACCCTGCCCAGGATTCTGGACCGCCGCGGTGAGCGGCCGGTCATGCTCACCGGGGCGGCGGTGCTGCTCACCGGCCTGACCGCCGCACTCGTTCTCTCGACCCTGCCCACGGGCGACTGGCACTGGCCCGCGGCCCTCACCACCTGGGCCACCATCGGTGCGGGCACCGCCCTGATCCTCACCCCCACGGGCCGCGTCCTCCGCCGCTCCGCCCGCCCGCAGGATCGTCCCGCCCTCTTCGCCGGCCAGTTCTCCCTGTCCCACCTCGCCTGGCTGATCACCTACCCGATCACCGGCTGGCTGGCCACCACCGCCGGCTTCACGACCACCTGGGCGACCCTGGCCGTCATCGCCGGTATCGGCACCGCCGCGGCGATCCGGCTGTGGCCCCGTCACGACCCGGCCGAGATCACCCACATCCACGAACTCGGCTCGGTCGACCCGGCGATCCTGGCCGACGCGATCCAGGTCGGCCCCCGGCACTTCCAGCACACCCACTCCTACGTGATCGACCCCAACCACCCGCGCTGGCCTGCCAAGACCCTGGCTTACGCCTGAACCCCGCCGGAAAACGAACGACCCCCTGACTCGATGGTCAGGGGGTCGTTCGCGTCCGGTCGGCCGGACGGGGGAATCGGGGGCGACTACGCCTCGACGGACTCGCTGGCGCGTTCCTTGCTCAGCGCGACGGCCTCGTCGGTGCTCAGGCCCTGCTGCTTGGCCAGCAGGTCGCGGATCTCGATGAGCAGTTCGGTCTCGGTGGGCTCCGCGTCCTTGGTGGTGCCGAACTTGTTCTTCAGCGACTTCATCGGGAGCATCAGTACGAAGTACAGCACCGCGGCGACCATGAAGAAGTCGATGAACGCGGTGATGATCGGGCCGAGCGCGATGAACGTCGCAGGCTTGTCGGCGATCAGCTGGACACCGAGGCCCAGTTCGTTGGTCGAGCCGAACACTGCGAGCAGCGGATTGATGAGTCCCTTGCTGAACGAGGTGACCACCGCGGTGAACGCGGTACCCATCACGACCGCGACCGCGAGGTCGATGACGTTCCCGCGCATCAGGAAATCTTTGAACCCACTGAAAACAGACTTCATACCGAGCATCGAACTTCTACTCCTAAGACTGGCTAACGGCAAATGGCGATGTTAATGCCAGTTCGGTTGTTGCGGCGAATTAGCAGCAACACTCGAACCGCCCGCTCCCAGTATCAATTCCCACCGCCGCCCCCGCCACTCGAACCGCTGTAGCCCCGGATTCGCCTGTCCCGCGCGCAGATTGACCGCCCGGCTCATCGCGGCGTGCGATGGGCCGGGCGGCGAACCCGACCGGTCGGGGTGTCGAGTCTCACGTTTGAGGGGAGTGAATGGTGCGGAACTGGGAAAACGTACTCAGGAGCGGCGGGCGAAGGAGCCGGGGCCCGCCTGGTCTCGGGGCTTGACGACGATGGTGTCGAGGTTGACGTGCGGCGGCCGGGTGGCCACGAAGCCGACGATTTCGGCGATGTCCTGGGCGTGCAGGGGATCGATGCCCTCGTAGACCTTGGCGGCGCGGTCGGCGTCGCCGTCGAAGCGGACCAGGGAGAACTCGGTTTCCACGGCGCCGGGGGCGATCTCGGTGAGGCGGACCGGCTTGCCGAGCAGCTCGCCGCGCAGGGTGCGGTGGGCGACGGCCTGGGCGTGCTTGGCGGAGGTGTAGCCGGACCCGTTGTCGTAGGTGTGCAGGGCGGCGATGGAGGTGATGGTGACGATCAGGCCATCGCCGGACGCGATCAGCTTGGGGAGCAGCGCCTTGGTAACGCGCAGGGTGCCCACGACGTTGGTCTCCCACATCCAGCGCCAGTCGTCGAGGTCGGCGTCGATGACCGCGGCCATGCCTTTCGCGCCGCCCGCGTTGTTGACCAGCACGTCGACGTGGTCGATGGCGTCGGTGAACGCGCGCACCGATTCCTCGGAGGTGACGTCGAGTTCGACGGCGGTGCCGCCGATCTCCTCGGCGAGGCGCCGGACACGGTCGAACCGGCGGGCACCGACATAGACGTGATAACCCTGCTTCGCCAGTTCCCGGGCGGTGGCTTCACCGATTCCCGAGCTGGCCCCGGTGACGACAGCGGTGCGAATGCTCATGTTTGCCGATCTTATTCGCCCGGGATTCCCGGCCGCCATGGCTACGATCACGGTGACGCCAGGCGTAGCTGTGCCTTCGCTGGGGGCCCGATTAGCCTGTCGGTATGGCTATTCGCGATGCTGTCAGTGCCGATGGAACGAGGATCGTGTACCGGGTGACCGGTACCGGTAGGCCGCTGGTGCTGTTGCACGGGTGGGCCGGGAATCTGCGGTGCTGGGGTGCGGCCGCGGACGAGCTGGCCGAGCGCTATCGGGTGATCGCGGTCGACCTGCGTGGACACGGGTACTCCGACGATCCCGGCGCCGGTTACGACGACCCCAAGGCATGGGCGGGCGATGTGGCCGCGGTGCTGGCCGCCGAGGGTGTCGACGCCGGTGCGGTGCTGCTGGGCTGGTCCTACGGCGGGATCGTCGCCACCGACTACCTCGCCACCTACGGCACCTCGGCTGTCGCCGGTGTCGTCTACTGCGGCGCGCCCGCCCATATCGGACGCGATGTGCCCGGTGCGGCACCCGGGCCGTCGATGGAGAAGGCGATTCCGGGTGTGTTCGACGAGGCCGCCGGGCGGGCCGTGCGGGCGTTCTCGGTGTTCGGCAATGCAAATACCGGCCCCGGCGCGGACAAGGGCGTCGACGCGCAGCGGTTGTTCGGCGGCAGTCTCGCGACTCCGCCCTCGGTGCGCAAGGCGCTGTTCTACCGCACGATCGACAACACCGAAACCCTGCGCGCTCTGGATGTTCCGGTTCTGGTGCTGCACGGCACCGAGGACCCGGTGGTCCCGGCGGTCAATGGTCAGTACATCCTCGACAATGCCCCTGACGCTCGCGGTTCCTTCTGGGAAGGCGCGCTGCACGGGCTGTTCATCGAGGACCGGCCACGCTTCCTCGCCGAGGTCAGCGCGTTCATCGATGCGCTGGAGTGAGCTCGGTGGACCGCACCTGCTCTGAATCGACAATGTTTCAGAAACATGTCCGGGCCAGGTGAGGGCGACCTACTCTGAGCTCGACGGCCATGTCCTGCGGCCGGGCATGGAGGTGGCGCATGAGCGTCTTGACGCGATGTGTGCTGGCTCTCGTGGCAGGCGTGGTGTGTGCCGCCCCGGTCGCCGGAGCGAGTCCGGCCACCGACGCCGTGCGGCTGATCTCCGTCGAGCCCGGTCCCGGCCGCGTCGTCGAGCTTGTGGTGCACTCCGCCGCCATGGCGAAACCGGTGACGGTCGCGGTGCTGCCCGCGGCCGACCGTTCGGCGACGGCGCCGGTGCTGTATCTGCTCAACGGCGTCGACGGCGGCCTCGGCCCGGCCGGTGACTGGCGCGACGGCGGCAACTGGCTCACCCGCACCGACGCCGACACCTTCTTCGCCGACAAGCAGGTCACCATCGTGATGCCGATCGGCGGCGCGGGCAGCTACTACGCCGACTGGCGGGCCGACGACCCCGTTCTCGGCCGTCAGCGCTGGACCACGTTCCTCACCCGCGAACTGCCCCGGGTCATCGACCGCGAGTTCCACGGAACCGGGGCCAATGCCGTTGCGGGCGTGTCGATGGCGGGCACCGCGGCCTTCCAGCTGGCGCTCGCCGCGCCCCAGCTCTACAAAGCCGTCGGCTCCTACAGCGGCTGCGTCTCCACCAGCGGTCCACAGGGTCACGCCATCGTCAACACCGTCGTCTCCGGCCAGAACGGTGACCCTGTGAACATGTGGGGACAACCCGGCGACCCGCTCTGGGCCGCCAACGACCCCTTCCTGCACGCCGAGCGCCTGCGCGGCCTGGCGATCTACGTCTCCTCCGGCACCGGCCTTCCCGGTGTGCTCGACACCGTCGACGGGCCGGGGCTACACGGTGATTCGATGAAGCTCGTCGACCAGCTGATCATCGGCGGCGCACTCGACGCGGTCACGGCGCTGTGCACTCAGCAGCTCGCCACCCGCTTCGGCGACCTGGCCATCCCCGCCACGGTCGAGCTGCGCCCCAACGGAACTCACTCCTGGGGCTACTGGCGCGAGGATCTTCGTCACTCCTGGCCGCTGTTCGCCGCGGCCCTGCGCGTCGGCTGAACGCCGCGCGCGCGGTCGCGTCGGCGGCCTGTGCCGACGCGACCTGCCTGCGGTTTCGGTGCGGACTTCACCGCCGATTCCGGTGATGCGAATATGTTTGCACGCTTGTTGCGTCATATTTCACAATTCACGGCATCGTATGAAAAGGTCCGGTCGGTCTATTCATGTGGACGATATCTGCCGACGGGTGCGCGGGTCGTACCGAGCGGGACAGGCGTCTACGCAGGTAGGGTCATCGGTGTGATTGGTCTGCCGCGCTGATGTGATCGGCCTGTGATTGTTCTCGCTAACCAATGGGATCGAACCTCCAGAGTTCAGGAAAATCTTCTGGGAATCGTCACAGACTTCCGTTGAATTCGTGTGTAGCGTTCTGGAATGTCGTTGGATCGTATGTGGAGAAGAGGATTCGGCGTCGAGAACGGAGTTCGATGATGTTTGGTCGGGCAGTGGGCGTGCGGGTTGTCGTAGCCGTGTCGGTCGTGTTGGCCGGGTTGGTGCTCGGGGCGCCCGCCGGTGCCGAGCCGAGAGCGCGGATCGAGGATCAGCGGGTCGAGCCGGATCACACCATCGATGTGGGCGTGTACTCACCGGCGATGGACATCGTCACCCGGGTGCGGGTGTTGCGGGCCGCGGATCCGAAAGCGCCTGCGCCGACGCTGTATCTGCTCAACGGGGTCGGCGGGGGTGCCGACGGCAACTGGCTCGATCGCACCGATGTCGTCGAGTTCTTCAAGGACAAACAGGTCAACGTGGTGATCCCCTTCGGCGGGGCCGGAAGCTATTTCGCCGACTGGCGCACCGACGATCCGGTGCTCGGCAAGCAGCGCTGGACCACCTTCCTCACCAAGGAACTACCGCCCGTGATCGACGCGGAGTTCGGCGGCACCGGCGCCAATGCCATTGCGGGACTGTCGATGGCGGGCACCTCGGTGTTCCAGCTCGCGCTCGCCGAGCCGGGCCTGTACCGGGCGATCGGGTCCTACAGCGGGTGCGTGCGCACGAGTGATCCACGCGGACAGGCGATCGTGCGGACCGTGGTGGGCAGCAGGCTCGGCAACGCGGCCAATATGTGGGGCCCACCCACCGATCCCGCGTGGTCGGCCAACGACCCCTACCTGCACGCGGAAGCGTTGCGCGGCACCGACGTCTACATCTCCTCCGGCACCGGCATTCCCGGGCCGTACGACACCATCACCGCCGCCCAGGGCGACCCGGCGCAGCTGACCATGCAGTTGCTGTTCGGCGCCGGGCTCGAAGCCGTCACGAATCTGTGCACCCAGCAGCTGCGCGATCGACTGCAATCGCTCGGCATTCCCGCGACAGTGGACATGCGCCCCAACGGCACCCACTCGTGGGGCTACTGGGAGCAGGACATGCACAAATCGTGGCCCGTGTTCGAGGCGGCGCTGCACCGCGCGTGACGGCCGAACACGAGGGCCGAAATCCGCTCGCGCGCGGACCGCGGATCGGGCAGGCTCGACCACGACGAGGACGTGAACTCACTCACGAACACGCTGTGACAGCCGTCACCGAACCCGGTAGGGGCAACGGTGGCGGCGTCGCGGCGTGCACACTGGAGGGTGTGAGCCAGCGTCGTACCGATCTTTTGCCCCATCGCATCGCGGTGCTGTCGGTGCATACCTCGCCGCTGGCGCAGCCCGGTACGGGGGACGCGGGCGGGATGAACGTCTACGTGCTGCAAACCGCGCTCGAGCTGGCCAAACGGGGCACCGAGGTGGAGATCTTCACCCGGGCGACCTCCTCGGAGCTGCCGCCGGTGGCCGAAGCCGCACCCGGCGTGATCGTTCGCCACGTGGTCGCGGGCCCGTTCGAAGGACTCGACAAGCACGAGCTGCCCACCCAGCTGTGCCCGTTCACCGCCGAGGTACTGCGCCAGGAGGCGCGGCATCTGCCCGGCCACTACGACCTCGTGCACTCGCACTACTGGCTGTCCGGCCAGGTCGGGTGGCTGGCGCGCGACCGGTGGCGGGTGCCGCTGGTACACACCGCGCACACCCTCGCCGCGGTGAAGAACGCCGCGCTGGCCGAGGGCGATACCCCTGAACCCGAGACCAGGGTGATCGGCGAGAAGCAGGTGATCGCGGAGTCCGACCGGTTGGTGGCCAACACCGGTGACGAAGCCCGTCAGCTCGTCGAGCTCTACGGTGCCTCGCCCGACCGCATCGACGTGGTGCCGCCCGGCGCCGACCTGACCCGCTACCGGCCCGGTGACAAGCTCGCCGCGCGCACCGAGCTCGGGTTGCGCGCCGACGAGCAGATCGTCGCGTTCATCGGCCGGATCCAGCCGCTCAAGGCTCCCGATGTGCTCGTGCGCGCGGCCGCCGAGCTCCTCGGCCGTGATCCGAGCCGCAAGCTGCGCGTGCTGATCGTGGGCGGGCCGTCCGGCACCGGACTGGCCAGGCCCGACGCGCTGATCGAACTGGCCGCCGACCTCGGCATCGCCGAACGGGTCACGTTCCTGCCGCCGCAGCCCGCCGACAAGCTCGTGCAGGTGTATCGCGCGGCCGATGTGGTGGCCGTGCCCAGCTACAACGAATCCTTCGGCCTGGTCGCCATCGAGGCACAGGCCAGCGGTACCCCCGTCCTCGCCGCCGATGTCGGCGGCCTCGGCACCGCGGTCCGCAATCACGAGTCCGGCCTGCTCGTGCCGGGGCATCGCACGCCCGACTGGGCCGACGCGCTGGCCGCCCTGCTCGACGATCCCGACCGGCTCACCCGCATGGCCGCCACCGCCGTCGAGCACGCCGGCAGGTTCTCCTGGGCGCACACCGCCGACGGCCTGCTCGACAGCTACGCTGCCGCGATGGCCGGGTTCCGCACCGAACGTGGACCCATCGCCCTGCACGCGGGCGAGAACAGGCAGGCCAGATCGCGGGCGCTGTTGCGGCGCCGGACGGGAGTGCGCAGGTGAGCGCCGTTTCACAGGTTATCGACGACACGCTGCGCGATCGCGAGATCGAATACACCCGCCACGGTGACGACACTTTCATCGTGGTGCTGCCCGGTGAGCGCAAGCTGAAGACCACGGTGATGCTGACCGTCGGCAAGCACGGTGTTCGCATCGAATCGTTCGTGTGCCGCAAGCCCGACGAGAACTTCGAAGGCGTCTACAAATACCTGCTGCGCCGCAACCGCCGCCTCTACGGCGTGGCCTACACCCTCGACAATGTCGGCGACATCTACCTGGTCGGTCGGATGTCCGCCGAGTCGGTCACCGCCGACGAACTCGACCGTGTCTTCGGCCAGATCCTCGAAGCCGTCGACAACGACTTCAACATCCTGCTGGAGCTCGGGTTCGCCGAATCCATTCGCAAGGAATGGAAGTGGCGGGTCTCGCGCGGTGAGTCACTGAAGAACCTGCGCGCCTTCGAGCACATCATCGACGACGTCGACAAGGTCTGAAAACCAAACGATGCCGGACAGGAAAGTTCCTGTCCGGCATCGTTTTTCAGCTCAGCAGTTGGTCGGGACCGGTTCGTTGCGGAAGCGGGCCTCGACGTAGTTCCAAGCGTCGGGGAAGCCCGCCACGGCGGCGGTCATGTGCTCGGAGATCTCGACCGTGTTCAGCTGAACCGGTGCGCCCTGACCACACCAGCGGGCGATGGTCTCGGCGACCGGAGCGTACGGGGTGAGGATGTCGTACTTGCCCTGCCAGATGTAGGTGGGTGCGGTCGGCGCGCCCTGGAAGTGCACGAGGCTGTTCTCGCGCAGCACGCCACGGGCCACCTGGCTGCCCATCAGTTCCTTGGACGCCGCCATCTGGTCGGCGTTGCGCAGGGCGCCGTGGAACAGCAGGAAGCGACGGCACGCGTCCTTGGTGAATTCGCGGAACCACAGGCCGTTCTCGTTGAGCTGGTCCGACACCGGCACCTGGTCGGGGTACTCGCGCTCGATGCCCATCGCGGCGGCGAAGGCGAGACCGAAGCCGGGGTGCGGCGCGAAACCCAGTGCGTCGGCCATCAACTCGAGGTCGGCGGGGATACCGCCGGAGACCACGGCCGCGAGCTTCAGCTCGGGCGCGTAGGTGGGCTGCAGCGCGCCCGCCCACGCGGTGGCCATGCCGCCGCCGGAGTAGCCGGCGATCGCGACCGGCGAGTTACCGACGCCCAGCTCGGCGACCTTCTGCACCGCGCGCACACTGTCGAGGGTGACCATGCCGCTGAGCTTGGCGGCACCGTAGGCCACCGTCGGGCCGAGGTAGTCGGGCACCGAGATCGCCCAGCCGCGCGCCAGCGGCAGCATGGCGCCCGGCGCGTCCTGCAGCTCGCCGTTGAACAGCGACTGCGACGGGTTGCAGCGGGTGCCGATGGAGTTGATCAGCGCCTGGTACGACACCAGTGGCGGGTTCTTCACGCCGATCGGCATGAGCACGGTGGTGATGCCCATGATCGCGTTGCCCGCCGAATTGGTGGAGCGGAACGCGACCTGGTGGCCTTCGGTGCCCGGGTACATCCAGGTGTCGATGTGGCGGGTCCGCACGACGTCGCCGGGCGCCAGCGCGGCGATGTCGGCGGGTGCGGTGAAGAACGGATCCGGATCAGGCGTCGGATATAGCGGGTTCGCGCCCGCAGGCGCGGCGAAGAGCCCCACAGATAGCAGACTCAACACCAATACAGCGATTCTCGACACAGCTTTCCTTCATCAACAGTAGTGCTGCCCAACGAAATGACCCGACCCGTGTCGAAGTATCTAACGAAAACCTGAGATTTGTACCGACCAGTAGTCAAAGTGTCCCGTGCCACATGTTGTGATGGTTCACACCGGGCGTGGTGGGGTGTGCGGCGGTGTGGTCCGGCACGGTAGGTAGGAGTGGTGATGGCGGTGCTTGCGCTCGATATCGGGGCGACGAAATTCGCTGCGGGACTTGTGGACCCGCACTACCGGCTGCACGGGGTGCGCCGGGCGGCCGCTGCCTCGGACGACCCGTGGGCGGCGTGTCGAGACCTTCTGGTCGCTGTGGCAGGTGACAACGAGGTGAGCGCGGTCGGGATCGGAGCGGCGGGGCCGGTCGACGTGCCCGCGGGAACGATCAGGCCGTTGAACCTGGCGGCGTGGCGCGGCGGGTTCGCGATCGTCGACCATGTGCGCGCGCTGTTCCCGAACGCGGTGGTGCGGTTGGCCATCGACGGCGCCTGTCTGGTGCTGGCCGAGCATCGGGTGGGCGGGTTGCGCGGGGTGGACGACGGGCTGGCCATGACGGTGTCCTCGGGAGTCGGTGGGGGGATCATCGCCGACGGTCGAGTTGTGGTGGGGCGCACGGGAAATGCCGGTCATCTCGGGCACATCGTGGTGGCCGGGGACGACACCGCCTGTCCCTGTGGGGGATTCGGGTGCGTGGAGGCGGTGGCGAGCGGGATGTCGTCGGTGCGCTGGGCGCGGGCGCGTGGCTGGGCGGGGGAGAGCGGGATGGAGCTCGCCGAGGCCGCGCATCGTGGCGACCGGATCGCGCTCGCCGCCATGGCTCGTGCGGGAACCGCCCTCGGTCAGGCAATCTCGTCGGCTGCCGCGCTCCTGGATGTGGATCGGGTGGTGATCAGCGGCGGGTTCGCGCATTCGGGCGAGCCGCTGTGGGGGCCGTTGCGCGCTGCCGTCGCCCGGCATGCGGGGCTCGAGTTCATCGACGAGCTGTCGGTGGAACTGTCGACGTTGAGCGAGGGCGCCACGCTGGTCGGTGCGGGGGTGCTCGCGGTCGAGGCCACCGCGGACTGAGGCGATGTGAGGACTCTTCGGTCCGGCCGACAGTGTGCTCGGCGCGTTCGTTCTGCCTGGTCACCGGCGGGCGTAGCCTCCATGAGGTGGCTGCCGACTACGTGCCGGGCGATGTCGTCCATATTCCGGAGGGTCCGTTCCAAGGAGTGTGCGCCGTAGTGCGCGAAGTCGACTCGGTGGCGTCACGATTACAGGTCGACGCGCTGGTCAAGGGCGGGCCGTACGAGATCGTCATCGGCTTCGACGAGGTGGAGTGGGCCTGACATCACCGCAATGTCAGAATGACCCCTATGACCTACACCCTCGTGCTGCTGCGCCACGGCGAGAGCGAATGGAATGCCCTCAACCTCTTCACCGGTTGGGTGGACGTCCAACTCACCGACAAGGGCATCGCCGAGGGAAAGCGGGCCGGAGAGCTGCTCAAAGAAGCAGGCATCCTGCCCGATGTCGTCTACACCTCGCTGCTGCGCCGCGCGATCAGCACCGCTGACAACGCGCTCGGCACCGCCGACCGGCTGTGGATCCCGGTCGTGCGCGACTGGCGCCTCAACGAGCGCCACTACGGCGACCTGCAGGGCAAGAACAAGGAACAGGTCCGCGAGCAGTACGGCCAGGAGCAGTTCATGCTGTGGCGTCGCAGCTACGACACCCCGCCGCCGCCGATCCAGCCCGACAACCCGTACAGCCAGGAAGGCGACCCGCGCTACGCGGGCATCGAGGTCCCGAAGACCGAGTGCCTGCTCGACGTCGTCAAGCGGATGGTCCCGTACTGGGAAGACACCATCTCCAAGGAACTGCTGACCGGCAAGACCGTGCTGGTCGCCGCGCACGGCAACTCGCTGCGCGCGCTGGTCAAGCACCTCGACGGCATCTCCGACGAGGACATCTCCGGGCTGAACATCCCCACCGGCATTCCGCTGGTCTACGAACTGGACGAGAACATGCGTCCGGTGAAGGCCGCCGAGTACCTGGACCCGGCAGCCGCGGCCGCCGGTGCCGCCGCTGTCGCCAATCAGGGCGGCAAGTAACTTCCCACGCTGCGGCCCCGCACCGTCCGACGGTGCGGGGCCGCTGTGCTGTCCGGGCGATGTCACACTCGCGAGGGCTGTGTCGTCACCTCGGTAGATACCGCGAAACACGCGGCTGCCGAAGGAGTTACGAACATGTTCACCGCCTACGTCATCGTCACTGTCGTCGCCGCACTGTGGGTGGGGTTCTCGGCGTTCTCACTGCTGCGCCTGGCCCCCTTCGTGGTGGAGCCGCTGGTGGAATACGGCGTGCCGCAGACCTGGTGGACACCGCTGGGTATCGCCAAGGCCCTCGGGTCGATCGGACTGCTGATCGGCCTGTTCGTGCCGGTGATCGGGGTTCTCGCCGCGATCGGGCTGATCCTGTACTTCGCGGGTGCGGTGGTGACGGTGCTGCGGGCGCGGTCGTACAAGACGGTCGCGTTCCCGGTGCTGTATCTGGCGCCGGTCGCCGTAGCGCTGGGGCTGGGGATCGCCGCCTGAACCTGTGTCAGGCGTCGGTGACGGCGAATGCCGCCGACAGCGGCGGCAGCATCGCGCGGGCATCGAGGCCGCCGAACCAGAGGCCGACGGTGAAGACCGAGGTCGCCTCGAGGTATCTGGCGCGGTGCAAGCCGCCCGCGGTAAACGGTTGCAGGGCAAGGTCTTCGGCGAGCAGGGCCACTGTCCGTACCGCCGCCGCGTCGTCGCCACAGATCGGGACGGCCAGGCGCACACCGTCGAAGACGCGGTCGGTGCCCGCCCACACCTCGGCGGCGAGCAGGTTGAAGGCCTTGACCACGTGGGCTTTCGGCGCGGCGGTGGCGATGCGCTCGGCTACCGCGTCCTCGCTCAGGACGAAGGCGGTGGTGCCGTCGGGGGCCGATTCGTCCGGCAGGAACGCGTTGGTGCAGTCGATGACGATCTTTCCGGCCAGCTCGGCGCCGTGCGTGGTGAGCAGTTCGGTGAGTGCGCTCACGGGCACCGCGAACAGCACCACCTCGGCGAAGGCGATCACCGCGCTGATCGTCGCCGGTCGCACGTCGACCGGAGATCCGCTCGCCCGGTCGGCGTCCGGTCCACTGATCGCATTGATCTCGGCCGCGAGCGCCCGTGCCGCGTCGACCGAGCGGGCGCCGATCCGCACCTCGTGACCCGCCGCGGCCCAGCCGCCGCCCAACGCGGCTGCCATCGCGCCCGCGCCGATGATTCCGATTCGCATGAGAACTCCTGTGATTGGCAGGTGCCGAGCCCGATGGCATCGACCACACCGACGCTAGAAAGTTCGATAGGCACCCGCGGGTGCCTATCGTCGGTGGCAGGCTGGTTCTCATGACCACCGCCGAACCGGTGCAGTACCCGCCCTACGGTGCCTACGAGGCCGACTGTCCCGCGCGAATGGCGGTGGATCTGTTCGCGAATTCGTGGCTGCCGGTGGTGGTGTACCTGCTGCGCGATGGTCCGCAACGTCACAGCGAACTTCTCGCGGGCGCCGGTGGGATCAGCCAGAAGATGCTCACCCAGACGTTGCGGCGCATGGAGAAGATGACACTCGTACGCAGGCGGCGGTATGCCGAAGCGCCCCCACGAGTCGACTACGAACTCACCGAAGCCGGCCGCGATCTGCTCGTTCCGATTTATGCGCTCGGCGCATGGGTCGACCGGCACGGGCCCGCGGTGACCACCGCGATGTACGGCGAACCGCCCGACTGACACGCCCGGCGAAGGTCCAGGTGCCTGCCGGGTGAACGGCAAAAGAACGCCATGCCAAGTGCCTGTGACCTGCGCGAAACTTCGTCGACCCGCCGACGTTATGTCGGTCCGCACTCGTACGATCAATCTTGTGAGTGTTCCGCAGGCCGTGCTGTTGGCAGTCCTCGCGGCTGTCGTCGGACTGGCAGTCGGTGGTCTGCTGATCCCGTTCGTCAACGCCAGGCAGGCCGCCCGTACCCAGGAAGACACCGGGCTGACGATGTCGCAGGTGCTCGACCTGATCGTGCTCGCGTCCGAGTCCGGCATCGCCGTTGTCGACGAATACCGCGATGTGGTGCTGGTGAATCCGCGCGCCGAGGAACTCGGGCTGGTCCGCAATCGGTTGCTCGACGAACGCGCCTGGGCCGCCGTGGAGAAGGTCCTCGCGACCGGTGAATCCGCCGAATACGACCTCACCGCCAAGAACCCGCTACCCGGCCGCGGCCGGATCGCCGTGCGTGGTGTGGCCCGCAAACTCTCCCGCGAGGAAACCAGCTTCGTCGTGCTGTTCGCCGACGACGATTCCGAGCAGGCCCGCATGGAGGCCACGCGGCGCGATTTCGTCGCCAACGTCAGCCACGAACTCAAGACCCCCGTCGGCGCGATGAGCCTGCTGGCCGAGGCCATGCTGGAATCGGCCGACGATCCCGAGGCCGTCCGTCACTTCGGCTCCCGTGTACTCGGGGAATCGCGGCGCCTGGGCAAGATGGTGACCGAGCTGATCGCGCTGTCGCGATTGCAGGGCGCCGAGAAACTGCCCGATCTGGCCGTGGTCGACGTCGACACGGTGGTGCAGCAGGCGGTCGACCGCTCGCGCACCGCCGCCGAGGCCGCGGGCATCACCGTCAGCACCGACCGGCCCAGCGGGCTGGAAGTGCTCGGCGACGAAACGTTGCTGGTGACCGCACTGTCGAATCTGGTGGAGAATGCGATCGCGTATTCACCACAGGGTTCGCATGTGTCGGTGAGCCGGTCGCTGCGCGGCGATCATGTCGCGATGGCGGTCACCGATCGTGGCATCGGGATCGCCAAGGAAGACCAGGAACGGGTGTTCGAGCGGTTCTTCCGCTCCGACAAGGCCCGCTCCCGATCGACCGGCGGCACCGGGCTCGGCTTGGCCATCGTGAAACACGTGGCGGCCAACCACAACGGCGAAATCACCCTGTGGAGCAAACTGGGCACCGGCTCGACGTTCACGCTGCGCATCCCCGCCCATCTGGAAACCGATGGGGACGAGGACGCGGAACAGACGCCGGAGTCCACCACGAGAGAAACCACCGTCCCGCGCACTCTCGCGGGACGAACGAACGGTGTGGAGGCACGCAGATGACGAGTGTGTTGATCGTCGAAGACGAGGATTCGCTGGCCGAGCCGCTGGCGTTCCTGCTTCGCAAGGAAGGCTTCGACGTCACCGTCGTCGGCGACGGCCCGTCCGCGCTGGCCGAATTCGACCGCTCCGGCGCCGATATCGTGCTGCTGGACCTGATGCTGCCCGGCATGAGCGGCACCGACGTATGCAAGCAGTTGCGCACGCGCAGCGGCGTGCCGGTGATCATGGTGACCGCCCGCGACAGCGAGATCGACAAGGTCGTCGGGCTGGAACTGGGCGCCGACGACTACGTCACCAAGCCGTACTCGGCGCGCGAGCTGATCGCCCGGATCCGGGCCGTGCTGCGCCGCGGCGCCGGTGACGAGCTCGACTCCGGCAGCGAGAACGGCGTGCTCGAGGCCGGACCTGTGCGGATGGACGTGGACCGCCACACCGTGCACGTCAACGGTGGTCAGGTCACGTTGCCGCTCAAGGAGTTCGACCTGCTCGAATACCTGCTGCGCAACTCCGGCCGCGTGCTCACCCGCGGGCAGCTGATCGACCGGGTCTGGGGCGCCGACTATGTGGGCGACACCAAGACCCTCGACGTGCACGTCAAGCGCCTGCGCTCGAAGATCGAGGCAGACCCGGCCAAGCCGGAACACCTGGTGACAGTACGAGGCCTCGGCTACAAACTCGAAGCTTGACACCACCCCGAAAACGAAAGGATCCCGCCGGCGCACCGGCGGGATCCTTGTCGTTCGGTCAGAGCACGCTCCACGCGGTGCCGAGGGGGGTTTCGATCTTCTTCAGGGAGACCACTTCCACGCCGTCGAACTGCTTGCAGTCGTAGATCGGCACGTCGGCGCCGTTGCCGCGGCAGCCGATGGGGGAGGAGGTCCCCTTCGTGCTGATGATGATGTACTTGCCGTTCTTGGCGGCGTCGATCGCTGCCGGGTCGTTGTAGTTCACGAAGTCGGCCGTGAAGTCCGCGTACGCGGCCGGATCACCGTTCGGTTCGGCATTGGCCAGGCCGGTCATGGAGAGGGTCGCGCCGATCGCGAGGGTCGCTGCGTAGATCGCTTTCTTGGACATGAACAGCTATCCAACCCGAGTTCGGTGACGGATGCACGACCTACAGATGAACCGAATGGTTACGAGGCTTTCACTCCGCGTGATTCGATCTGTGAGGTTCGGGGTTCATCCGCTCGGCTTCGACCGTCGCCGGATGCACCGCGACCAGGCCGAGGCCCTCGCGCCGGCGGCAGTGCTTGGCGAGTTCGTCGTAGGCGGGCGCACCGAGCAGCTCACGCAGTTCCGGGCCGTAGGACTGCCAGACCGGCTTCGCGCCGACGTGGGCGTCGGGAGAGCCGGTGCAGTACCAATCCAGATCCAGGCCGCCGGGTCCCCAGCCGCGCCGGTCGTATTCGGTGACCACCGTGCGCAGGATCTGCTCGCCATCCGGGCGTTCCACCCAGTCCTGGGTGCGCCGGATCGGCAGCTGCCAGCACACGTCCGGCTTCACTTCCAGGGGTTCGATGCCCTTGCGCACGGCCATGATGTGCAGCGCGCAGCCGGGGCCCGCCGCGAATCCGGGACGATTGAGGAAGATGCAGGCGCCGTCGAAGCGACGGGTGCGCAGGGCCGGTTCGTCCTCGAGTTCGTCGAGTTCGAGGTAACCCTTCTTGACGACCTTGCCGTTCTCGGTGGCCTCGCCCATCAGCTGCCAGTCATCGGGTGTGAGCATCTTCACAGCACCGTTGAGGCGCTTGCGGTCGTCCTTGTCGGCGAGGAAAGCGCCGTGCGAGCAGCAGCCGTCGTCGGGGCGTTCGGCGATGATCCCCTGGCAGGCAGGGGTGCCGAACACGCACGTCCAGCGCGACAGCAGCCACGTCAGATCGGCGACGATCTGGTGCTCGTCGTTTGCTGGATCGGTGAACTCGATCCACTCCCGTGGGAAATCGAGCTCGACCTCCGGGGTCGGATCGATCTTTCGCCCAGGTCGGAGCCCGGTCTCCGCGGTGCCAGATGCGCCTTCGGTCACAACTCGTGACGCTAACAGTTCAGTCGCCTGGCCTGTTGTACCGGATCACCAAGTACCGTATTCGTGTGCGGCTTGGTGTTCTCGATGTCGGAAGCAATACCGTCCACCTGCTCGTGGTGGACGCCCATCGTGGTGGCCACCCGATGCCGATGAGCTCGACGAAGTCGGCGTTGCGCCTGTCCGAGAGCATGGATTCGGTGGGCCGGATCACCGAGGAGGGCGAGGCGCGGCTGATCGCGACCATCCTCGAATTCGCTGATCTGGCACGCAATTCCAAGTGCGTCGAGCTGATGCCGTTCGCCACCTCGGCCCTGCGCGAGGCGACCAATTCCGAAGAAGTGCTCCAGCGCGTTCGAGCGATGACCGGAGTCGATCTGCAAGTACTCTCCGGCGACGACGAGGCCAGGCTGACGTTCCTCGCGGTGCGCCGCTGGTTCGGCTGGAGCGCGGGCCGGATCATCAATCTCGACATCGGCGGCGGCTCGCTGGAGCTGTCCAACGGCGGCGACGAGGAACCCGATGTGGCGCTGTCGCTGCAACTCGGGGCGGGCAGGCTCACCAGGGAGTGGCTGCGCGACGACCCGCCGGGCAAGCGCAAGATCGCGGTCCTGCGTGACTGGCTCGACGCCGAACTGGTCGTCCCGTCCAAGACGATGATCGACGCGGGCAGGCCCGACCTGGCCGTGGGCACCTCGAAGACATTCCGTTCGCTGGCCCGGCTGACCGGCGCGGCACCCTCGGCGGCCGGTCCACGGGTGCGACGTACACTGACCAGCTCCGGTCTGCGCCAGTTGATCGCGTTCATCTCCCGGATGACCGCGTCGGACCGCGCGGAACTGGAAGGCGTGAGTTCGGATCGGTCCCAGCAATTGGTGGCCGGCGCATTGGTCGCGGAGGCGAGTATGCGGGCGTTATCGCTCGACAGCATCGAAATCTGCCCCTGGGCGCTGCGCGAAGGCCTCATCTTGCGCAAACTGGACTCCGAGCCCAACGGAGGTGGACCGGCCGCGGTGCCGCCGGTCACGCCGGTCGCGGAAGTGGAGTCGGCATGAGTAGCGAGGATTCTAAACAGCTATCGGTGGCTGAGCTGCTGGCGCGCAACGCCGCGCAGGGGGCCGCGCCCGCTGCCTCCGGTGGTGGTGGACGACGACGGCGCAGTGGGCGCGGACTCTCGGTCAACGATCTGACCGGGGAGAACGCGGCGGTCAAGCCGAACTCACACGCCGCGCCCCCGCCGCCCGCGCCGGAACCCCCGCCCGCTTATGTCCCGGCGCCGACCTACGCGCCCGAGCCCGCGCCGACTTACGAACCGCCCGCGAGCTACCAGCCCGCGCCCTACCCGCCGCCCGGTCCGGCTGAACCGGCCTTCTCGCCGATGTCGGGCCCGATCGCCCGATTCGACCCCGATGCGGGGTACTCCGCGCCCGATCCGCGCGATCCACTCGGACTTGCCGAACAGCGACCGTCGTCCGATCCGTTCGGGCCGTTCCGTGCCGAAGCGCGCGATGCCGGTTCCCGTGGGGGAGGACGCGGGCCGGGTCGCCTCGGTGTTCCCGGCGGTCCCACGCAGCCGGTCGACCCCGGTATCGCCGAGATGTTCGGCTCCGGTGCGCTGCCCGCGGTCGGCGGGGGCAGACGGCATCGACCGGATGAGCCCGAGGTCGCCCCGTACGCCGAGCCGCCGAAGCCGCCGCCTGTCACCGGTGGCCGGGCGGCGCGCAGGCGAGCCGCCGAAGCCGCGGAAGAGGCCGTCGAGGCGAGCCCGGCGCCGGGCCGCCCGTCGTTCGACGCGTCGCTGTACGAGGCGGGCATCGACGCGCCACAGGCATTCATGGGTCGGCCGGGGCAGTCGCGTGGACTGGACGCGCTCCCCGATATCGGGCCCGGTTTCGACAATCAGGCCGGATCGGGCTTCGACGAGCATCGGGGCACCGGGTCTTTCGACAGTCGGCCCGCGTCAGGCTTCAACGGCCGACCGGGGGAGTCTTTCGACGGCAGGCCCGCGTCGGGCTTCAACGGGCGGCCGGGCGAGTCTTTCGACGGTCAGCCTGTCAACGGGCGGCCGGGCGCCGAGCCGGCGCGAGGTTTCAACGGGGCGGGGCGTAACGGCGTCCCCGGCCTGAACGGGCAGCCCGCGCCGGGTCGTGTCGACGCGGCGCAAGCTTTCAACGGATATCCGCCGCCGGGCGCCGATGCCACGCAGGCCTACAACCTCGCGCCGGGCGTCGACGCCCCGCCGGCCCGTGGCGCGGATCAGCGCCCGTCGCTGGATCGCCGCCGGGGCGAGCCGAAGTCCGGCGGGCTGCCGTCGTGGTCGGCGCGCAGGCATCGTCCGGACAAGAACGCGCCCGCGCCGGAGAGCGGTGGTTTCCCGACGGCCGCGTGGTCGCCGGTCAGCCAGGAGCAGCCGCTGGTGTCCGGGCAGTCGGTGGCCGGGGACCTGCTGCGGCAGCGCGCCGATCGCGGTGCCGACGCCGACGCGCACACCGAGGTCGTCTACCGAGTCGGCGCCGACCAGCTCGATGGCGAGGACACCGACGACTACGCCGAGTCCGATTACGTCGACCGCGATTACGTCGACAACGACTACTCCGACGCCGACTACGCCGAATCCGAGTACGACGACGCGGCGTTCGACGATGACGACGACTACGACGACGACTACGAACCCAAGCCGACCAGGGCGAGCAGGCGCGCCGCGACCAAGGCGGCCGCCGTGACGCTGGCGGACCGGGCGCGGGCGAAGGTGGCGAGCCGGGCCAAGCCGAAGACCGGCAGCGTCGCCGAGTCGCGGGCCGCGAGCAGGCTGTCGGGCAATCGAGCGGGCGGGTCGGTCGCGAGCCGCGCCGCACGCGTATCGAGCATGGCGCGCGGCGACGGCGACAACGCCAACCGCCGCCAGTGGATGATCCTGGGCGCACAGAGCGCGGGCGCGGCGGTCGCCGGAATGTTGCTGTTCAAGGGTTTCGAGACGATGTGGGAAACGCTGCCATGGGTGGCGCTGGCCCTGGCGATGGTGGTGATCCTCGGTCTGGTGGCGCTGGTTCGCGTCCTGCGCCGCACCGACGACATCTTCAGCACGGTGATCGCCGTCGTCGTAGGCGTCTTCGTGACGCTGGGACCGCTAGCCTTTCTCCTCAGTACCAGCTGAATACAGGGAGTGGGCTGTGGGGAACGCACGGGCGGACATCGCGATCGGGCTGTCGACGGCCTCGGTATATCCGGAGAACACGCAGGCGGCGTTCCGTTATGCCGCCGAATTGGGTTACGACGGTGTCGAATTGATGGTCTGGGCCGAACCGGCCAGCCAGGACATCGCGACCGTGCAGTCCTACGCGAAGCGCTACGGCGTCCCGGTGCTGGCCGTGCACGCGCCGTGTCTGCTCATCTCCCAACGGGTCTGGGGCGCCGACCCGGTGGCCAAGCTGGAACGCAGCGTGCGGACCGCGGAGGCGCTGGGCGCCGACACCGTGGTGGTGCACCCGCCGTTTCGCTGGCAGCGCCGCTACGCGAGAGGTTTCGCCGAACAGGTCGGTGAGCTGGAGGCGCATCACCCGGTCAAGGTGGCGGTGGAGAACATGTTCCCGATGCGGGCCGACACCCTGTTCCGCGACGGCGCGGTGCGCAGGCTGGAACGGCGCGCGGGCCCCGGCCGCGCGGTGAGCGCGTTCAGCCCCTCCTACGACCCGACCGACACCGGCTTCGACCACTACACCCTCGACCTCTCGCACACCGCGACCGCGGGCGCCGACGCGCTCGAGCTGGCGCGCCGGATGGGCGAGGGCCTGGTCCACCTGCACCTGGCCGACGGTCGCGGCGCCGCGCACGACGAGCACTTGGTGCCCGGCGACGGCACCCAGCCCTGCGCGCAACTGTGTGAACACCTGATACACACCGGTTTTCGTGGCCACGCGGTCGCCGAGATCAACACCCAGAACGCGCGAACCACCGCCGAGCGCTCCACGCAGCTGGCGCGCACGCTCGAATTCGCACGCCGTCACCTCACCGGCGCAACCCCTGACCCTCAACCTCGCCACGCCGACCTGCCGTAACGGAACGCGTGGTGGAGTCAGCCGGATCCGTGACCACCGACGGCCGCCTCCACGGCCGGGTAACCCCTGGATGTCCCTACCCAAAGGGGCCCGCCCCGATCTGGACTGACCGGAGGGTGCGACGAAGGAGTACCCGCAGGGAGGGAAGATCGGGGCACCCGGGGCCCCGCTCGAGCGCGCCAGCGCTCCAAAAACACAGCCCTCAGCTATCCGGACTCGGTAACCGTGATGCGACACCACCTGCTCGCATCCCGCCCCCCGGCCCGGCGCGGAATACTCCGAACCCCACCATGCTTGTACGCTGTACGAATTGCTGTGCCCCTCGACCAGGAGTGACGATGACGCGAGAACTCGCGACCGACGCGCCGTTCAGCCAGGTCCTCGACCTGACCGAGCTCACCACCACCGATGCCGAGACCGGCCGTTACGTCGGCGTCATCGCGCCCACCTGGACCATCGGCCCCAAAGTCCACGGCGGCACCATGGTCGCGGCCACCGCCGCCGCGGCGACCCGCTGGCTCACCGAGGCCGACGAATCGCTCGCCCAGATGGCGCCCATCGCGGCCAGCACCGACTTCCTCGGCGCCCCCGACCCCGGTGAGGTCGAATACGCGGTGCACATCCGTAAGAAAGGCCGCCAGATCTGCCTGGCCGACGTGGACCTGGTCCAGAACGGCCGCACCCTCGTCCGGACCGCGTTCACCTTCGGCCACCTCGACGCCGCCGAGACGCGCTGGAGCGGCCCCGATACCGACATGCCCGCCGAGCCGGTCGACGAGGCGTTCCGCTACTCCGCCGATTCGCCCATGGGCAAGATCGTGCACGTCAGCCAGGGCGCCCACATGGTGATCGATCCGACCTGGGGCGAATTCCTGCGCGGCGAGACCGGCCCGCCCCGGCTGCGGCTGTGGATCCGCCCGTTCGACGGCGACGAAGCCGATCCGCGGGCGCGCGCCGCCTTCGCGATGATGGCCGCCGACATCAGCCCGCCGGTGCCGATGAACCTCGGCCACTTCGGGTGGTCGCCGACCGTGCAGATGACCACGTATCTGCGCCGCATCCCCGCGCCCGGCTGGCTGCGCGTCATCGCGACCGCCCGTGAGGTCGGTGAGCGGATGTTCGACGAGGACCACCTGGTCATCGACTCGACCGGTGCCGTCGTCGCCCAGAGTCGCCAGCTGGCCCTGATCCCGGCGGCGCGCTGAAACCGCCGGGCCAACTAACCTTGTTCTCATGACGAGAATTGCGGTGGTCGGTGGCGGTCGGATCGGTGAGGCGCTGGTGGCCGGATTGCTGGAATCCGGCCGGGCGACCAAGGATCTGGTCGTTGTCGAGCCGGTCGCCGCGCGCGCCGCGCAGCTGGCCGAGCGGTTCAAGGTGCGGGTGAGCGGTTCGGTGGCCGACGCCGTCGAGGGCGCCGACATCGTGGTGATCGCGGTGAAGCCCGGCGTGGTCGACTCGGTGCTCACCGATCTGTCCAAGGCCGACCTGGACAACGGTCGCGATCAGGTGCTCGTCTCGCTGGCCGCCGGTGTCTCCACCGCCCGGCTGGAGTCGAAACTACCCGCCGGTTTCCCGGTCGTGCGGGTGATGCCGAACACGCCGATGCTGGTCGGACAGGGTATGAGTGTGCAATCGCCCGGTCGCTACGCCAAGCCGGAGCAGCTCGAGCAGGTCGGCGAGATGCTCGAAGCCGTCGGCAAGGTGGTGACGGTGCCCGAGGCGCAGATGGACGCGGTCACCGCGGTATCCGGTTCGGGACCGGCGTATTTCTTCCTTGTCGTCGAGGCGATGATCGATGCGGGGGTCGGCCTCGGCCTCACCCGCGAGGTGGCCAGCGAACTGGTCGTGCAGACCATGATCGGTGCGGCGGCGCTGCTGGACGAAACCGGGCAGAGCGCGGCCGAGCTCCGGACCGCGGTCACCTCGCCCGGTGGTACCACCGCCGCGGCGCTGCGCGAACTCGAACGTGGTGCGCTGCGCTCGACTTTCACCGAAGCGCTACACGCGGCCAAGCAGCGGTCCGCCGAACAGGGCGCAACGAACGAGTGACAAACGGGTACCCGGTTTGAAAACCGATTTCTCACACCCGTCGCAGTAATCCCACTGGTCCCGCTAAGCTCGTAGAAGCACGTGCGTGTCTGTTCCGCTGGTGGGGAAGCCGGCGGCGCGGGCGTGCCGGAGGTCAATGGTGCCATGATGTCTGCGAACAGAATGTCAAGTAATCCCTCGGCGTCGGGCGGTGGTTCGGGTTCGCCCGGGCCGCGGGTCGGCGCCACCCCGCAAACGGTGATCGGCGGTGGCACGCAGTTTCTCACCGTCGCCGAAGTCGCCGATCTCATGCGGGTGTCGAAAATGACGGTGTACCGGCTCGTGCACTCGGGTGAACTGCCCGCGGTGCGTGTCGGACGCTCGTTCCGAGTGCACGCGAAGGCGGTGCACGACTACCTGGAGACGTCGTACTTCGACGCCGGATGACGTAGTTCGGCCAGGTACAAGGGCGGTTTCGTGGCTGCTCGGGTGCCCCGGTAGCATGGACAACTGGTTCGTGTCCGCCTGCCGGTGGCACCGTTCGTGGTGTCCGGTTGCCCCGGCGGCGCGGACGCCAAACGACGCACGTGAACACCGCGTGTGTATGCCGAGTAGAGAGAACGCGAGGAAACCCTATGGGTTCTGTGATCAAGAAGCGCCGCAAGCGTATGTCGAAGAAGAAGCACCGCAAGCTGCTTCGCCGCACGCGTGTTCAGCGGCGCAAACTCGGCAAGTAAGCCTGCGTACCGCGACGAGCCCGTCACCTTCGAGGTGGCGGGCTCGCGCTGTGAAATACCCGGGTTTGTGAAGCTCACTGGTCGAGGACGGGTCGGCGGTGTTAAAAGCTTGTAGATCGTGACGGCGAGTGGCGCGAATGCGGCTACTCTGGTACGCGAAACACGATGAGCAGGGGGCTTTGAGTGGGGTCAGGTTCGAGTTCCGATACACGGGAACGACACGCGCCGAGAGTTGTGCTGGTCACGGGTGCCAGCCGCTTCTTCGGTGGCAATGTCGCGGCACGTCTGGCTGCCGAACCCGGCGTCGAACGTGTCATCGCGGTGGATACGGTCACTCCCAGCCGTGAGCTTCGGCGAAAAATGGGTAGTGCCGAGTTCGTGCGTGCTGATATCCGGAATCCGCTGATTCGCAAAGTCGTCGAGGGCAACGACGTCGATACCGTCGTGCACGCGGCCGTGCTCACCCGTCCGCCCGCCGGTGGCGGTCGCGCGGTGATGAAGGATCTCAATGTCCTCGGCGCGATGCAATTGCTCGCCGTCTGTCAAAAAGCGCCGACGGTGCGCCGCGTGGTCGTGCGATCGTCGTCGGCGGTCTACGGCTGCAGCGCCAAGGATCCGGCGAAATTCACCGAGGAAATGGGCGCGCGCACTCCGCCGGCGGGCTGGTTCGCGCGCGACATGATCGATATCGAGGCGCTGGTGCGTGGAATGGCGCGGCGCAGGCCCGATATTTCCGCGTCGATTCTGCGTTTCGCGCCGATCGTCGGCCCGCGCCTGGCCGATCGAGGCGTGCAATATCTGCGTTCGCCGATCACCCCGACCGTTCTCGGTCGCGAAGCCCGACTGCAATTGCTGCACGAGGAAGACGCGGTCGCGGTGCTGGTGCACGCGGCGCAGCGTGCACACGGTGGCACGGTCAATATCGCCGGTGACGGCGCGCTGGCCATGTCGCAGGCGATCCGCCGTGCCGGGCGTATCGTCGCGCCGGTCCCCTTTTTCGTCTTCCGCACCGTCGGTCGCTCGCTGATGGGCCCGATCATGCGCGGATTCAGTGGCGAACAACCCGACTACTTCTACTTCGGCTGCGGGCTCGACACCACCCGTATGCGAACCGAACTCGGCTTCACCCCACGCTGGACCACGGTCCAGGCGTTCGATGACTTCATCGCGGGCGCAGCGTTGCGGCCCGTCTTCGATCCGGCTTGGATCGACGCCGCGGAACACAAACTGCTCGGCCTCATCGGGGCCGGTACAGGAGCGCGTACATGAACGAGGGAGCGAAAGTCATTCGTCTCGACGTGAATGTCGAGACCCGACAGCGACCGCAGGCCCGGCGATGGCCGGACCAGCCGATGCAGGCGATGCCGGTCACCTCCCTCAGCGAGCGTCGACCGGGAATGCCCGCCCGCCCGCCGAAATCGCTGACCGAGATCGTGCGCGATGCCGTCGGCGAGCAGATCGAACGGACCGCGGAGTTCGCGCGCCGCAGGCTCACCGGGGACTACCAGGTCGACGAGTTCGGCTACGACCGGCACCTGCTCGAATCGGTGATCCTGCCCGCGCTCCGGCCGCTGTCGGACTACTGGTTCCGGGTCGAGGTCGCGGGGATCGAGAACATCCCCGCCGTGGGTGGTGCGCTGCTGGTCGCCAATCACGCGGGCACCGTGCCGATCGACGGGCTGATGCTGCAGCTGGCCGTGCACGACAAGCATCCGCATCAGCGGGCGCTGCGGCTGCTGGCCGCCGACCTCATCTTCGAGATGCCGCTGCTCGGCGCGCTGGCACGCAAGGCCGGGCACACCATGGCCTGCCATCCGGATGCCGAGCGGCTGCTGCGCGCCGGGCACATCGCCGGCGTGTTCCCGGAAGGGTTCAAGGGCGTCGGCAAGAACTACGCCGACCGGTACAAGTTGCAGCGGTTCGGGCGCGGCGGTTTCGTGTCGGCGGCGGTGCGGGCCGGGGTGCCGATCATTCCGGTCTCGATCGTCGGCTCCGAGGAGATCTACCCGAAACTGGCCGATATCAAGCCGCTGGCACGGCTGCTCGGGCTGCCGTACTTCCCGGTGACGCCGCTGTTCCCGCATCTGGGGCTGCTGGGCGCGGTGCCGATGCCGTCGAAGTGGTACATCGAATTCGGTGAGCCGATCGCGACCACGGCGTTCGAGCCGGAAGAGGCCGATGACCCGATGACGATGTTCGAGGTCACCGACCAGGTCCGCGAGACCATCCAGCAGACCCTCTACAAGCTGCTGGCCAAGCGCCGGAACGTAGTGCTCGGCTAATTGTCGCGGTGGCGGGCCACCACGGCTGCCACCGCACCGCCTGCCGCTCCCAACGCCAGTGCGGTGGGGACGCCGATCTTGGCTGCCTTGCGGCCGGTGCGGAAGTCGCGGATTTCCCAGCCGCGGTTCTTCGCGACCTCGCGCAGATCGGAGTCGGGGTTGATGGCGACAGCGGTGCCGACCAGCGACAGCATGGGGACGTCGTTGTGGCTGTCGGAGTAGGCGGTGCAGCGCTTGAGGTTGAGTCCTTCGCGGATGGCGAGAGTGCGCACCGCGTGCGCCTTGCCGAGGCCGTGCAGGATGTCACCGACCAGGCGGCCGGTGAACTTGCCGTCGACACTCTCGGCGACCGTGCCGAGGGCGCCGGTCAGGCCGAGGCGCTTGGCGATCACGTTGGCCAGCTCGACCGGGGTGGCCGTGACCAGCCAGACCTGCTGCCCGGCGTCGAGGTGCATCTGGGCGAGTGCCCGGGTGCCGGGCCAGATCTTGTCGGCGATGATCTCGTCGTAGATCTCCTCGCCCAGTGCCGCGAGTTCGGCGGTGGGGCGGCCCGCGATGAAGCTGAGCGCCTTCTCCCGGCCCGAGAGCATATCGGAGGAATTCTCCTTGCCGGTGACCCGGAACTTCACCTGCTTCCAGGCGACGTCGACCAGGTCGGAGGTCTTGAAGTACTTGCGCGCGGCCAACCCCCGGGCGAAGTGGACGATCGAGGCACCCTGCACGAGGGTGTTGTCGACGTCGAAGAACGCCGCGGCGGTGAGGTCGCGAGGGACCTCGGGGCCCGCGTCGGGGTCCTGTTCGGCGAGCTCGGCATCGTGCAGCTCGAGCGCGGCGTCGGCGCTGGCCTCACCGGCCAGGTTGGCGCGCAGCTCTTCTTCGCTCGGTCCGAACGGGCTGCGTGGCAGCCGTGCGAACTGTTCTTGCAGTTCCTGACCGAGGCGGCTGGGCTGCCACCGCGCAGGGAACTCCCCGAATCGCCCTGCGACGAATCCGGCCCTAGTCACCTTCGAACGTTCCGGCACCAGTACCCTCCGCTAGTCGCGCGAACCATGTCCACAGTAACCGGCTGCACCGACAACCCGCTGCGGGCTCGGGGATTAAATAGAGCTCATGACTAATCCCACACCGACGGTGACCCTGTTGACTCGAGCCGGCTGCGGCATGTGCAGCACGGCACTGGAGCAATTGCGGACGATCTGTGGTGATTTCGGTCTCCCGGTCGCCACTGTAGACGTCGACGAAGCCGCGGTCAGCGAGCCCGAACTGCGTGCCGAATACGGTGATCGCCTGCCGGTGGTCCTGTTGAACGGCCGTGAACACAGCTATTTCGACGTCGATGAGGCCCGTTTGCGGGCGGACCTGAGCCGGATCGCTGGTCGCGACGGAAAATGAGGCCGAATTCACCGACTTTGTGAACGCCTGCACAAGCGGTTACGGTGGTGACACGCAATCCGCACCGCCGCTCCACGCGGCGGCGGTGGCCGGGTTTGTACCGCCCCTATGGCACCGGTCGCGCTCTCGTAACTGCAGCGACCCACACCGGTGAACGAAACAGAGGAACCGGACCGCGATCAGGCCCGGAACGAGGAGCCGACGACGTGACAGAGCAGCACGAGACGCCGAGTGGCGTCTCCGGCAAGGCTCTTGTGCGGGACATTCCGCAGGCCACGGTGACTCGTCTTGCTACCTATCTCCGGGTTCTCGCCGGGTTGGCCGACGAGGGTGTAGTCATCGTATCGAGTGAGGAACTCGCTGTCGCGGCGGGTGTCAATTCGGCGAAGCTGCGCAAGGATCTTTCCTTCCTCGGACCCAACGGTGTGCGGGGTGTCGGCTATGACGTAGCCAAGTTGCGCACCAGGATCGAAGATGTGCTCGGACTGTCGCAGGGACATCGGGTAGTGCTGATCGGCGCGGGCAATCTGGGCCGCGCGCTGGTCGGTTACGGCGGATTCGGGGTACGAGGCTTCACCGTGGTCGGGATCTTCGACAACGACCCGTCGGTGATCGGCCAGTCGTACGCCGGTCTCGTCGTGCGCGATGTCGAGCAGCTGACCGCGCAGATTCCGGCGCTGACGCCGACGATCGCGGTGGTGGCCGTGCCCGACGAAGCCGCCCAGGACGTGTGTGACCGGCTCGTCGACGCCGGACTGCCGTCGATTCTGAGTTTCGCGCCCCTGGAACTGCGCGCGCCCGCCCATGTTCAGGTCCGCCGCGTCGACCTGGCGATGGAACTGCAGATGCTGTCCTTCGATGCCGCGCGCAACGACGCGCCCGCGCTGCCCGAGATCGCCGAGGTCGGCTCCGGCCGTGTCGCGCGCCGGGTACCGCCGCCGAACCACCTCACCCACGCCGCACCGGTCGAACCGGCCCGCGGCAGGCCGACGCGTCGTACCGCGCCGCACTCGGCCACGCCCCACTCGGCAACGGAGCCAAGCACCAAGGGATCGGTGATTACGCCATGAGCGAGCGTCAGCGAGCGAATCAGCGACACAGCGTGCGAACGCGCATGACGCGGCACAGCGTCGGCGAGGTGCGGTCATGAGTGTTCTGCTGGTAGGGATTTCGCACCGGAGCGCCCCGGTCTCGGTGCTGGAGAAGGTCGCCATCAGTGAGTCCGATCGGCCGAAGCTGGTGGATCGGCTGCTCTCCTCGAGTCATGTGTCGGAGGCGATGATCGTCTCCACCTGTAACCGGGTCGAGGTCTACGCGGTCGTCGACGCCTTCCACGGCGGACTCGGCGAGGTGAGCGAGCTGCTCACCAAGCACTCCGGACTGCCGCTGGGCGATCTCACCAAGCACGCCTACGTGCGCTACAGCGAGGCCGCGGCCGAGCATCTGTTCGCGGTCGCCAGCGGCCTGGACTCGATGGTCGTCGGCGAGCAGCAGGTGCTCAGCCAGATTCGCAGCGCCTACGCCAGCGCCGATGGTCAGCAGGCAGTCGGGCGCACGTTGCACGAGCTCGCCCAGCACGGGTTGCGGGTCGGCAAGCGGGTGCACTCGGAGACCGGGATCGACCGGGCCGGTGCCTCGGTGGTGTCGGTGGCGCTGGATCGGGCGCGCGGTGTCGTCGGCGATCTCGCCGGGCGGACCGCGGTGGTGGTCGGCGCGGGCGCGATGGGCGGGCTGGCGGTGGCGCATCTGTCGCGGGCCGGGATCGGGCGCATCATCGTCGTCAACCGGACCCTCGAACGCGCACAGCGTCTCGCCGAAACCGGACGCACCATGCACGGTGTCGACGCCGAGGCGGTCGAGATGTCGCGGCTCACCGAGGCCATGGCGGGCACCGATGTCGTGATCACCTGTACGGGCGCGGTCGGGTCCGTGGTGACTCTGGCCGATACCCATCGCGCGCTCGCGGGCCGGGCGCGCACCGACGCCGCCGAGCGTCCCCTGGTCTTCTGCGATCTGGGCCTGCCCCGCGATGTGGAGCACGCCGTGGCAGGTCTGCCCGGTGTCGCCGTCATCGACATCGAATCGCTGCAGCGCGATCCGGCCGCGGGCGCCGCGGCCGACGACACCGCCGCCGCGCGCGTCATCGTCGCCGACGAACTCGCCAAATACCTTGCCGGGCAACGCATGGCAGAGGTCACTCCCACGGTGGCCGCACTGCGTCAGCGTGCCGCCGATGTGGTGGAGGCCGAACTGCTCCGCCTCGATTCGCGGCTGCCCGACCTGGCCGACCCGGCCCGCGACGAGGTGGCGCGCACGGTGCGCCGCGTCGTCGACAAGTTGCTGCACGCGCCGACCGTGCGGGTGAAGCAGCTGGCATCCACGCCGGGCGGCGACAGCTACGCCGAAGCGTTGCGTGAGCTGTTCGAACTGAAACCCGGTGCGGTACAAGCGGTTGCCGCTCCGATGGAGGTCTCCGCGGGCGAGTCCGCGCTGGCCGACGACTTCACCGCAGGCCACCTCGGCGATGGGCCGTCACGCCTGACCGAGTCAAGACCCGACACAGGCAGCATGCGAAACCACGCAGCGCCGCTCGGGCATGCGCAGGAGGAAACCGCATGACCACGACAGTGCAGGAAGAGGACACCGTGACCGCAGGCAGCGCCAGTGCGCCGTGGCGGATCGGCACGCGCGGCAGCCTGCTCGCGCTGACACAGGCGGGCACCATCCGAGATGCGCTGATCGCGGCGGGGCAGCCCGCCGAACTGGTGGTCATCAAGACGCCGGGCGATCTGTCCTCGGATCCGGTGCAGAAGATCGGTGTCGGAGTGTTCACCTCCGCGCTGCGCGACGAGCTCGCCGCGGGCGGCATCGACATCGCGGTGCATTCCTATAAGGACCTCCCCACCGCGCAGGACCCGCGCTTCACCATCGCCGCGATCCCGCCGCGCGAGGACCCGCGCGACGCGCTGGTGGCTCGTGACGGCATGGTCCTGGGCGAACTGCCCGCCGGTGCTCGGGTCGGGACCTCGGCCCCGCGTCGCGCCGCACAGCTGCGCGCACTCGGCCTCGGCCTCGACATCCTTCCGCTGCGCGGCAATATCGACTCCCGCCTGCGCAAGGTGAGCGAGGGCGAACTCGACGCGATCGTTATCGCCCGCGCCGGCCTGTGCCGGATCGGGCGCACCGACGAGATCACCGAATCGCTCGAACCGGTGCAGATGCTGCCCGCCCCCTCACAGGGCGCCCTCGCGGTCGAATGCCGCAGTGACGACCCGCAATTGATCGAGGTACTCGCCGGTCTGGACGATGCCGCGACCAGAGCCGCGGTGCTCGCCGAGCGTTCGCTGCTCGGTGAGCTCGAGGCAGGCTGCACCGCACCGATCGGAGCGCTCGCCGAGATCGTCGAGTCGATCGACGAGGACGGCCGGATCTTCGACGAACTCTCGCTGCGCGCCTGTGCCGCCGCGATCGACGGCTCCGACGTCCTACGCGCCTCGATCGTCGGCGCGCCGAAAGACGCGGCCGAACTCGGTCGCACGCTGGCGCGCGAACTGCTGGACCTGGGTGCTCGCGCATTGCTGAGCGTCACAGACGAACCGGCGCCCACCGACTTCACTAATTCCAGCCCGATGGAGAACAACCGATGAGCAGCAGCCGAGCTACCAAGAAGCAACCAGGGCGGATCCTTTTCGTCGGATCCGGCCCCGGCGACCCGGCCCTGCTGACCGTGCGTGCCCGTGAGGTGCTCGAGCGGGCGATGCTGGCGTTCACCGACCCCGATGTCGACAAGGGCGTGCTCGCCCTGATCGGTAGCGCGGTCGAGGTGGGCGAGGACGGCGAGAGCCCGGTCGACGTGCGGCCCGCCCTCGGCGAACCCGCCGAGGTGGCCAAGACGCTGATCGCCGAGGCGCGCAACGGTCACGACGTGGTCCGCATCGTCACCGGCGACCCGCTGACCACCGATTCGGTGATCAACGAGGTCAACGCCGTCACTCGTTCGCACATGGTGTTCGAGGTGCTGCCGGGCCTGCCCAACGGTTCGGCCGTGCCCAGCTACGCGGGCATCGCGCTGGGCTCCGGGCACACCGAGGCCGATGTGCGCGGCGAGGTCGACTGGTCGGCGCTGGCCGCCGCCCCCGGCCCGCTGGTGCTGCACGCCACTTCCGGTCACCTGGCCGAGACCGCCAGCGCGCTGGTGGAACACGGTCTGGCACCGCAGACTCCGGTCGCGGTGACCGTGCGTGGCACCACGCGTCAGCAGCGCACCATCGAGGCCACGCTGGCTTCGCTGAACAACGCCGCGTCCGAGCTCGTCGGCCCGCTGGTCGTGACGGTCGGCAAGGAAGTCGACAAGCGCGCCAAGATGTCGTGGTGGGAATCGCGTGCCCTCTACGGCTGGACCGTGCTGGTCCCGCGCACCAAGGATCAGGCGGGGGAGATGAGCGAGCGGCTCGTCACCCACGGCGCGATTCCGATCGAGGTGCCGACCATCGCGGTGGAGCCGCCGCGCAGCCCCGCCCAGATGGAACGGGCCGTGAAGGGTCTGGTCGACGGGCGCTACCAGTGGGTGGTGTTCACCTCCACCAACGCGGTGCGCGCGGTGTGGGAGAAGTTCGCCGAGTTCGGTCTGGACGCTCGCGCGTTCTCCGGTGTGAAGATCGCCTGCGTCGGCGAGGCCACCGCGGAGAAGGTGCGCTCCTTCGGAATCAACCCCGAACTGGTGCCCAGCGGCGAACAGTCCTCCGAGGGCCTGCTCGCCGACTTCCCGCCCTACGACGACGTGTTCGATCCGGTGAACCGGGTGCTGTTGCCTCGCGCCGACATCGCCACCGAGACCCTGGCCGAGGGCCTGCGTGAGCGCGGCTGGGAGATCGACGACGTCACTGCCTACCGCACGGTGCGCGCCTCGCCGCCGCCGGCGGAGACCCGCGAGATGATCAAGACCGGCGGATTCGACGCGGTCCTGTTCACCTCGTCCTCCACGGTGCGCAACCTGGTCGGCATCGCGGGCAAGCCGCACGCGCGCACCATCGTGGCCTGCATCGGCCCGAAGACCGCCGAGACCGCGATCGAGTTCGGTCTGCGCGTGGACGTGCAGCCCGAGTCGGCTCAGGTCGGTCCACTGGTGGAGGCACTGGCCGAGCACGCGTCGCGCCTGCGCGCCGAGGGCTTGCTGCCCCCGCCGCGTAAGAAGAGTCGCCGCAGCAGCAGCCGCTGATCTCAGCAGATACCCCGAAAGCCCGCCCGCAACGGCGGGCTTTCGGCGTATCAGGGTCATCGGCTGTAGCGCAGCAGTGTGCGCACGAGCCGGCAGGTGGCATCCGACGGCGGGCGGATGTCGATCTTCTCGGCGGTGCGTCGGATCGTGTCGTTGGTGGCCTGATTGGGTAGGTACACACCGGAATCCAGCAGTGCGATCGTCAACCGCATGGCCTTGAGCCGACGATTGTGCGCCACGTACCAGCGGCGCGGACGCCCCGCGGGCAGTCGCTTCTTCTCGAGCGGCACGTACGGCGCGGTGATGAAAGTGGTTTGAGCGGCAATGGCATTCATTCGGCGTCCTCCCGTTGCGTTTGGGTTCCGCCCCCGATCGTCGGAACCCTCGAACACGCTTTCGATTATACCGAGGGGCACCGACAGGTTTCGTCGATCTCTCGCGGAAGCCATTGAGCTCCAGTGGGTTTCGATGTTATCCACAGGTTCGCCGGGACCGATCGCCGACCTCGCCGAAGCACTGCGGGTGCCGATTCGCCGGTAGCTGTCGGACCGCTGTGGTCTAGTAGCGCAACGCAACCCGAGAAGAGGCGATGACGGTGGACGAGATCGACAAGCGGCTCGGCGCGCACGTCGCCGCGGACGAGCTGCTCGGCCTGGCCTGGCTCGTCGCGGCCGGCGACGACGTGACCACCGGCGCCATCGGCCATCTCGACGCCGCGCGCGACGCACCGGTGCGCACCGACACGATCTTCCGGATCTCCTCGATGACCAAACCGCTCACCGCGGTCGCGGCCTCGATCCTGATCGACGACGGCGTCCTCGACCCGACCGAACCGGTCGACCGACTGCTACCCGAACTCGCCGACCTCCGGGTGCTCGCGAATCCCGCCGCCGAACTCGCCGACACGGTCGCGGCGGACCGCCCGATCACCGTCGAGGACCTCCTGACCTTCCGTCTCGGCTGGGGGATGGATTTCGCCGACTTCTCACCCAAACCACTCGACGCCGCCTGGAGTGAACTCGGCCTCGGCTGGGGTCCGCCGACGCCCGCGCAGATGTTGCCTCCGGACACCTGGATGCGGCGACTGGGCACCTTGCCGCTGCAATATCAGCCCGGCGAACGCTGGCTCTATCACGTCGGCGCACCTGTCCTCGGCATCCTGATCGCCAGGGCAGCGGGCGCACCGCTCTCGGAATTCCTGGCCGACCGCGTCCTGCGCCCGCTCGGCATGACCGACACCGGTTTCTCCGTCCCGCCGGACGAGCTGGCCCGACTCGGCCCGCACTACACGGACATCGACGGCGTCCGTACCGTCTTCGACCCGGCGCTGGGCCAATGGAGCACCCCACCCGCCTTCGAAGGCGGCGGCGACGGTCTCGTGTCCACTCTCGCCGACTACCACCGCTTCGCCCGCATGCTGCGCGACGGCGGCGAATTCGACGGCACCCGCATCCTGTCCGAACGAGCCGTCACCGCCATGACCACCAATCACCTCACCGCCGAGCAACTCGACCGCGGCGGGCCAGCCCCCGACGGCAGCGCGGGCTGGGGATACGGCGTCGGCATCCAGCTGCGCGATCAGCCCGACGGCCCCCGCGCCGGTGCCTACGGCTGGGACGGCGGCCTGGGATCCACCTGGTCCAACGACGGTGCGGTGACGGCGATCCTGCTCACCAACCAAGCCTGGAGTTCGGCAGGCCCCTCGCCGGTCTTCGCAACCTTCGAGCAGATTTTGGGCGAACTGGCCCGCGGCTCCGACCCGCTGTAGGCGCTGCGGCGACCGACTGGCGGCAGGCGTATTCTGCGGGCTATGACCGCTTTCGACCGCCCGCGGCGGTTGCGCAGGACACCCGCATTGCGTCGACTCGTCGCCGAAACCACGCTGCAGCCGCGTCAGCTGGTGCTGCCGATGTTCGTCGCCGATGGTCTCGACGAGCCGCGGGAGATCAGCTCGATGCCCGGGGTGTACCAGCATTCGCTGGACTCCCTGCGCAAAGCCGCGGCGGAGGCAGTGGCCGCGGGGGTCGGCGGGCTGATGCTGTTCGGTGTGCCGCTGTCCGAGGACAAGGACGCGACCGGTTCGCAGGCCAGTGATCCGAACGGAATCCTCAATCGTGGCCTGCGCGCGCTGGCCGAAGAAGTCGGGGACGCGACGGTCATCATGGCCGACACCTGCCTCGACGAATTCACCGATCACGGCCACTGCGGAGTGATCGGTACCGACGGCGCGGTCGACAACGACGCCACCCTGCACCGCTATGTCGAGATGGCGCTGTCGCAGGCCGAAGCCGGTGCCGATCTGCTCGGAACCAGCGGCATGATGGACGGACAGGTCGGCGCGATCCGGCGCGGGCTCGACGCGGTCGGGCGCACCGACACCGCCATCCTCGCCTACGCGGCCAAGTACGCCTCGGCCTTCTACGGCCCCTTCCGCGAGGCCGTCGGCTCGTCGCTGGAAGGCGATCGCCGCACCTACCAGCAGGATCCGGCCAACCGCCGCGAATCGCTGCGCGAACTCGACCTCGACCTCGCCGAGGGCGCCGACATCGTGATGGTGAAGCCCGCGATGTCCTACCTCGACATCCTGCGCGACGTCGCCGACCGTTCGACTGTCCCCGTCGCGGCCTATCAGATCTCCGGCGAGTACGCGATGATCACCGCCGCCGCCGAGCGTGGCTGGATCGATCGCCGGGCCTCGATCCTGGAGTCGCTGATCGGCATCCGGCGGGCAGGCGCGGACATCGTGCTCACCTACTGGGCGACCGAGGCAGCACACTGGCTGTCGTGATCGTTCCGCCGAACAAACCCGAAACCCTGCCCATGCCGGAGGACGTCGGCACCGCCCGTCAGCTGTGGTGGGGAATCGCCGGCCTCGGTGTCGTCTACACCTTCGCCAGCGTCATCACCATGACCGGGGAGCGCGACAAGCTCAGCAAGCAGTTCCTCGACGAGATGCACAAGTCGGATCCGAACTTCCCGGCGTCGACCGTCGACGTGATGGTGCTGGTGGCTTTCGCGCTCACAGCGCTGGTCGGCGTGCTGCTGGCCGGTGTCACCGTGGCCATCGCGCATCAGCTCGGCCGTGGCAAGAGCTGGGCGCGCACGGTGCTCACGGTTGTCGCGATCTGGCTCGGACTCGGCGCCGTCGCCACCATGTTCAGCTTCTCCGCGGTCGCCAATCCCGCGACGATCGTGGCGGGTGGCTCGGCGATCGTGCAGGGCGTGCTCGCCGCGGGGGCCGCGTTCCTCAGCTACCGGCCGGAGTCGACGAAGTACTTCCAGTCCCGCCGGAAGTGACACTGCGCAGTGTATGGTGAGGATTGTCACACCGGTCTAGCGCCGGGGGAGCGGAGGCAATGATGCGCGTGGTGATCGAGCAACCACACAGCCTGCGACGCGATCTGTTGGTGATCGGGCTGATGGTTGTACTCACCCTCGCCGTCATCGCGCTGATTCTGCTACCGAGCCTGGTCGGCTGATTCGATCTTGCCCCTGGCAGGATCGCAGGAATGAGACGCTGGATCGCGCTGTTCGAACTCGGCTTCGCCGTGCTCTTCCTTGCCTGCGCGGTCGTCAGTTGGCGCGCCGCACGGCGCACGACCGAATTCGTCGGCACCGATGAGCACCCCGGGTTCGTGGCGGTGCGCTACGTGCCGCCGTTGCTGTTGCTCGCCTGTGCGCTGGTGATGGTGAGCGGGGTGCTGGTGATCGACGTCGTCACCAGGATCTACCGCGGATCTGTAGCACCGCGCGGCGTCGAACCGATGATCTAGAGGAAGCCGAATTCCGATGTGTGCGTGGGGGTTCGGGACGCGAGCTCGCACCGCGGGCTCCCTCGAGGAGGAATCGATGACCAGACTGACCGCAGGAATCTGTACCGTCGCCGCCGCTGTGGCGACGATCGCCCTGGCAGCGGCGCCCGCCCAGGCCGCCCCCGGTTTGCCGCTCACCCCGATGATCGCCGAGCCGGCCGCCGACGGTTTCGCCCCGGAGACCGGCTCGAGCGGGATCTACAACGGCATCATGTGCCAGCTGCACACGATCTCGGCCGAAGTGCCCTGCATGTACACCTGATCAGCTGGTCCACTGCTGGTAGACGTCGACGATGCGGCCGCCGCGCGTGCCGGGCGCGTTCAGGAAGATGGAGACGGTGCCGTCGGGATGGGCCGCCGCTTCCGTCACCACCTGACGCAGGGTGGCGCGGATGCCGCCGTCGGCGTCGCGGTACAGATCGGTGTCGGGGTGCAGACCCGCGCCGATCCGATTGGCGGGCACGAGCATCGTGGTGATCGCCGGAATCGGCCCCGCCCCGAGTGCCGCGGTCTCCTCGTGGCTGAGTTGGGCACCGATCCGATCGGGCTGGGCCTGAGGTGCGAACGCGGTGGCCGAACCCGCGCCGAATAGCACTCCCGCCGCGACGAACCCTGTGCCAAGGGCAGTGCTGGTAACGCCGAAACGCATGAAATACCCTCTCGCTGAGACCTGATTTCCCTATGGCTCAGGTGCTGAGCCGCCCGGAGCGTAGTCGCAGGCCAATGGGCCTAGATCGAATTCTTTCCCGGATCGGGGCGGCGTGTCGGGCGTGTCGTCGGTGGGTCGCTGCGGTCTGGGTCACTGTGCTCCACCCTGTCGTCCGGCGTGCCGAGGCGAACTGAGACACTGGAATCCGTGAGTCTTACGCAGGTACCGGTTTCGGCCCAGCTCTTCGAGCGGGCGGCCGCCGTGATCCCGGGTGGCGTCAATTCCCCGGTTCGTGCGTTCAACTCGGTCGGCGGTACGCCACGGTTCATCACCTCCGCGAGCGGCTACACGCTCATCGACGCCGACGGCAACGACTACGTCGATCTGGTGTGCTCGTGGGGTCCGATGATCCTCGGTCACGCCCATCCCGCCGTCGTCGAGGCCGTGCAGAAGGCCGCGACGAGCGGACTGTCGTTCGGTGCGCCGACCGAGGCCGAGATCGAGCTGGCCGAGGCCATCGCCGCCCGCGTCGATCCCGTCGAGCGGGTCCGCCTGGTGAACTCCGGTACCGAGGCCACGATGAGCGCGGTCCGCTTGGCCCGCGGCTTCACCGGCCGATCCAAGATCATCAAATTCTCCGGCTGCTACCACGGCCACGTCGACGCGTTGCTCGCCGACGCGGGCTCCGGTGTCGCGACCCTCGGCTTGCCGACCTCGCCCGGTGTCACCGGCGCGCAGGCCGCCGACACCATCGTGCTGCCCTACAACGACCTCGCCGCTGTCGCCGCCGCCTTCGACGCGCACCGCGGCCAGATCGCGTGCGTCATCACCGAGGCCGCCGCGGGCAACATGGGCGCGGTGGCGCCGCTGCCCGGCTTCAACGAAGGCCTGCGCACCCTCGCCCACGACAACGGCGCGCTGCTGATCATGGACGAGGTGATGACCGGGTTCCGGGTCAGCGCGTCGGGTTGGTACGGCCGCGAAGGCGTCGCCGGCGACCTCTACACCTTCGGCAAGGTGATGAGCGGTGGCCTGCCCGCCGCCGCGTTCGGCGGTCGCGCCGAGATCATGAACAACCTCGCCCCGCTCGGCCCGGTGTATCAGGCGGGCACGCTGTCCGGTAACCCCGTCGCCGTCGCGGCGGGCCTGGCGACGCTGCGCGCGGCCGACGCGCAGGTGTACGCGGCGCTGGACCGCAACGCCGACCGGCTCGGCTCGCTGTTCGCGAAAGCCCTGACAGAGGCCGGTGTCGAGCATCAAGTCCAGTTCGCAGGCAATATGGTGAGCGTGTTCTTCGCCGAGCGTCCGGTGACCGATTACGCCGCCGCCAAAGCGAGCCAGACCTGGCGTTACCCTGCCTTCTTCCACGCGCTGCTCGACGCGGGCGTGTACGCGCCGCCGAGCGCGTTCGAGGCATGGTTCGTCTCCGCGGCACTCGACGAGGACGCGTTCGACCGTATCGCCGCCGCTCTGCCCGCCGCCGCCCTCGCGGCCGCGGCCGCAACCCCCGAAGGATCCCCAGCGTGAGCTCCGACCAGCCCGACGCAGAATTCGCCCCAGTCCCGGCGGATAGCGACGAGGCGGCCCATCCTGCCCCCGCCGCCGCACCGCCCGCCCTCGACGACGACCCGTCGAGCGTCGAAACCATCGTGCACGTGCTGCGCCACGGTGAGGTACACAACCCGAACGGCATCCTCTACGGTCGCCTGCCCGGCTTCAGCCTCTCGGTGGCCGGTCGCTCGCAGGCCGGTGCGGTCGCGCGCTCGCTGGCCGATCACGACATCGCGATGGTGATCGCCTCCCCGCTGCAGCGCGCCCAGGAGACGGCGGCGCCGATCGCGGCCGCCCACGACCTGATCGTGCGCACCGACGAGAACCTGATCGAGGCGGGCAACACCTTCGAGGGCCTGCGTGTCTCCGTCGGTGACGGTGCGCTGCGCAAGCCGCGGCACTGGTGGAAGCTGCGCGACCCCTTCACCCCCTCGTGGGGCGAGCCGTACCTGCAGATCGCCCATCGCATGCTCGCCGCGGTGAACAAGGCCCGCGTCGAGGCCGCCGGTCACGAGGTGGTGCTGGTCTCGCATCAGCTGCCCGTGTGGACGCTGCGCCGATTCCTGCAGGGTCAGCGGTTGTGGCACGACCCGCGCAACCGGCAGTGCTCGCTGGCGTCGCTGACCTCGCTGGTCTACCACGGCGACACGCTCGTCGACATCGTCTATTCCGAGCCGGCCGGGGCGTCGGATCCGTCGGTCCACGGCGCATGACACGCTTCACCTCTTCGGGAACCGCCCGTGGCCGTCGGCCGCGGGCGCTGACCGCCGTTCTGTCCGCCCTGCTGGTGATCATCGCCGCGGCGGGCTGTTCGACGGGTACCGATGCGGTTGCCACCGGTGGTGGGACCTTCGAATTCGTCTCACCCGGTGGTAAAACGGATATCTATTACGATCCGCCCGCGACGCGCGGGACGATCGGCACGCTCTCGGGGCCCGATCTGATGAACGAGGGAAAGACCGTTTCGGTCGACGATTTCCCGAACCAGATCGTGGTCGTGAACCTGTGGGGACAGTGGTGTGGCCCGTGCCGCGCCGAGTCGCCCGCTCTCGAAAAAGTCTTCGCGGCGACCAGAGATCAAGGCGTCGCGTTCCTGGGGATCAATGTCCGTGACCATCAGCGCGACAAAGCCCAGGACTTCGTAGTGGACAACAAGATCGAATACCCGTCCATCTACGACCCGTCGATGCGGACCTTGCTCGCTCTCGGCGGAAACTTTCCCACCAGTGTTATTCCGACCACGTTGATCCTGGATCGTCAGCACCGGGTCGCCGCGGTCTTCCTTCGCTCGCTATTGGCCGAAGACCTTCAGCCCGTGGTCGAGCGCATCGCCGCCGAGGAGAAGCAGTAGTGAGCAGCCGCCGTCGTCCAGGAAATCTGACCGCGTGTCGTCCCCGTCAGGGCGCACGCCGAATGGGTGCGGGCTGGACGGTCGATGACCGTTGGGCCGGCATCGCGACCGTGCCGCGCAGTGTCGCCGGTGCCGGTCTGTTCGATTTCGGCCCCGCTGAACCGGCCGAGACCGAGCGAACCCTGTCGTTGCCGCGCGACGAGCAGCATGAGTTGGATACGGACACCGACGAGTGATCCCGCTCGCCGCAGTCGGGGATTCCTTCCAGCAGACGGCGGCATCGGGTCCGCTTCTGCTGGCGCTGGGAGCCTGCCTGCTCGCGGGCCTGGTGTCGTTCGCTTCACCGTGTGTCGTGCCGCTCGTCCCCGGCTATCTGTCGTACCTGGCCGGGCTGGTCGGTGCCGAGGCGCCGCCTGCCACCAACGCGCAGGCGAGCACGCTCACCGCGCAGCGCCGTAGCGCGAAGATGCGGGTGGCCGGTGCCGCCGGACTGTTCGTCGCCGGGTTCACGGTGGTGTTCGTGCTGGCCACGGCCACTGTTTTCGGCGTGATCCAGACCCTCAATGTGAATCGGGAACTGCTGCAGCGCATCGGCGGTGTGGTGACGATCCTGATGGGTCTGGTGTTCATCGGCCTGGTCCCCGCCCTGCAGCGCGACACGCGGATGGAGCCGCGCAGGCTCACCAGCATCCTCGGCGCGCCACTGCTCGGCGGGGTGTTCGCGCTCGGCTGGACGCCGTGTCTCGGGCCGACGCTGTCGGGTGTGATGGCGGTGTCCGCGGGCACCGAGGGCACCACCGCCGTGCGCGGGGTGACGTTGATCGTCGCCTACTGCCTCGGTCTCGGGCTGCCGTTCGTGGTGCTGGCCTTCGGGTCGGCCGGTGCGTTGCGCGGGGTCGGCTGGCTGCGGCGCAATTCGCGCACCATTCAGGTAATCGGGGGTGTTCTGCTCGTCGCCGTCGGCGTCGCGCTGGTCACGGGGGCATGGGATCAGTTCGTCGGCTGGGTGCGTGACGGGTTCGTCTCCGAGGTGACTCTTCCGATCTGATGACTGACACGCTGACCACTCCGACCACCCCCACCCCGCCCGCCCGGCAGTCGCTGCCGGGCCGGGCCTGGGCCCTGGTCCGGAATTCCTGGCGCGGCCTCACGAGCATGCGCACCGCACTGGTGCTGCTGTTCCTGCTCGCCCTCGCCGCCATCCCCGGCGCGCTGCTGCCGCAACGCAGCCTCAACGCGCAGAAGGTCGACCAGTACATCGCCGACCGTCCCACGCTCGGCCCGTGGATGGATCGGTTCGAACTGTTCGACGTGTTCGGCAGCTTCTGGTTCACCGCCATCTATGTGCTGCTGTTCATCTCGCTGGTCGGGTGCATCCTGCCGCGCTGCTGGGACCACTACCGGGCACTGCGTACCCCGCCGGTGCCCGCGCCGCGCAACCTCAGCCGATTGCCGCACCACTTCAGCGAGACCGACGAGCGCACTCCCGACGAGGTGATCGAGGCCGCCGAGACGTCGCTGCGTGGGTGGCGGACCGAGGTTCGTCCCGGTCAGCGCGACGGCGAGGTGACGCTGTCCGCGGAAAAGGGCTACCTGCGCGAGTTCGGCAACCTGGTGTTCCACCTGTCGCTGGTGGGGCTGCTGGTCGCGATCGCGCTGGGCAAGCTGCTCGGGTACGAGGGCAATGTCATCGTGATCGCCAACGACGGACCCGGCTTCTGCACCACCTCGCCCGCGGTGTTCGACTCGTTCCGCGCAGGCAACACCAACGACGGCACCGGCATGACGCCGCTGTGCGTCAAGGTGAAGGACTTCAAGGCCGACTACCTGCCCACCGGCCAGGCCGAGATGTTCCACTCGAACATCGAGTACCAGGCCGGCGCGGACCTGAGCACCGACACGTGGCGCAGCACCGAGCTGCGGGTGAACCATCCGTTGCGGGTCGCCGGTGATCGCGTCTACCTGCAGGGACACGGCTTCGCGCCGACGTTCACGGTCACCTTCCCCAACGGGCAGACCCGCACCGAGACCATCCAGTGGCGGCCCGAGGACGCTCAGACCTTCCTGTCCAGCGGTGTGCTGCGCATCGACCCGCCCGGCGGTATGTATGCCACCGACGAGGAACGCAGGCAGAACCAGATCGCCATCGAAGGCCTGTTCGCGCCGACCGCGATGTTCCACGGCAGCCTGCTCACCTCGTCGTTCCCCCGGATGGACGACCCGGCGGTCGCGGTCGATGTCTATCGCGGCAATACCGGCCTCGACACCGGTCGCTCGCAGTCGCTGTTCTCGCTGGACCCGGAGATGATCAAGCAGGGTCGGTTGACCAAGGAAGCGCGGGTCAACCTGCGTCCCGGCGAGTCGACCACGTTGCCCAGCGGGGCGAAGGTCACCTTCGACGGCGCCGAGGAATTCGTGAACCTGCAGGTCTCGCACGACCCCGCCCAGCAGTGGGTGCTGGTGAGCGCGCTGACGATGATGGCCGGTCTGCTGGTGTCACTGTTGCTGAAACGGCGGCGGATCTGGATCCGGGCGTACCCGGTCGAAGCCGCGGCAGGTACCGTGGGTCAACGACGCACCGTAGTAGAAATGGGCGGCCTGGCCAGGAGCGATCAAGCAGGCTGGGGCGCCGAGTTCGATCGACTGCGGACACGGCTGCTGGGAGCGGAGAAGTGATGCGCGCACTCGACATGGAGACGGAATCCTGATGCAGATCGACGAAACGCTGGCACGGTACAGCGACTTCGCGTTCATGTCGGCCATGGCCATTTACGCCCTGGCCACGGTCCTGCTGATCGTGCAGTACGCCTCGGCGCGCGCCAAGCAGGTCGCCGCCCGCGAACTCGTCCCCGCGGGCGACCCGGGGTTGCCCGGCCGGATCGATACCCCCGAGGCCAAACCGCTTGCCGAACGGCTGGGCAACATGGCCTTCTCGGTGCTGCTGGTCGGCGCGGCACTGCACATCGGCTCGATCGTGCTGCGCGGTTTCGCCACGCACCGCTTCCCGCTGGGCAACATGTACGAGTTCACCACCATGGCCACCGCGGCCGCCGTGGTGATCGGCCTGATCTTCCTGCGCGACCAGCGCTACCGGGCCATGTGGGCGTTCCTGCTGGTCCCCGTGCTGATCCTGATGTTCCTGGCGGGCACGGTCCTCTACGCCGACGCCGCCCCCGTGGTCCCCGCCCTTCGCTCGTTCTGGTTGCCGATCCACGTCACCATCGTCAGCATCGGCAGCGGCGTCTTCCTGGTCTCGGGCGTGGCCAGCCTGCTCTACCTGTTCCGCATGCGTCAGCCCGCGGGCGAGGAATCCACCAACATCCTCGGCACCATCGCCCGACGCCTGCCCGACGCCCGCACCCTCGACCAGCTCGCCTACAAAACCACCATCATCGGTTTCCCCCTCTTCGGCGCAGGCGTCATCCTCGGCGCCATCTGGGCCGAAGCCGCCTGGGGCCGCTTCTGGGGCTGGGACCCCAAGGAAACCTGCTCCTTCATCGCCTGGGTCCTCTACGCGGCCTACCTGCACGCCCGAGCCACCTCCGGCTGGCGAGACACCAAGGCAGCCTGGATCAACATCGCCGGCTTCGTAGCGATGCTGTTCAACCTCTTCATCATCAACATGGTGATCAGCGGCCTGCACAGCTACGCGGGCTTGACCTAGGAGCTTGAAAACCAGCTCTGACCTGTGCATCAGCCTCGACCTATCAAATCAGGGTGGTCGGCTGAAGCGAGTTCAGTACGCAGTGGGTACGCAGCGACCTCTGGGCGAGACCGAATCTCGCTACCCACCGCGGCGCGAGTGGACTGGTCAGCGTCCGGCCACAAGTGGGCGTAGTACCGCAAAGTGGTTATGGCGCTGTCGTGCCGAACCCGTGCCTGGACGGTCTTGATGTCGGAACCGTGGCGGATCAGCAGCGATGCGTAGTAGTGGCGGAGGTCCTGAAAGCTGAATCCGGCGGGAAGGTCAGGCACCTGGTCCTTGACCTGGCGGAGGTGCCAAGCGATCACCCATGGCGAGGTCGGCTTGCCGAGTTCGTCGCACACGACATTGCGGCCGGCGCGTGCCTGCACCGAGGTCTGCAACATCTCGACCAGCTCCGGCGGAATCGGAACCGGCATATCGCTCGCGTCCGTCTTCAATGGCCGCTCGGGCCACTGGCGTTGCGGGTACACCACGCCTTCGGTGAAATCGATGTCGTCGACCCACAACCCAGCGACCTCCGAGACCCGAAGGCCAACGTAGGCGCCGAGCAGGACCGACACGCGAATGCTCTCGGGCATGGCTTGATAGAGCGCCCACACCTGATCGGTGGTGGCCACGTAGACCTTCTGCTTGCCTGCAGGGGGAGAGGTCCGGCGGGAGCACGGGTTGTGAGCAAGCACCCTGTCGTGCACGGCGTCGCCGAATATCTGGGACAGCCGACTGTGGAGCGAGTAGACGTAGCTGTCCGCGTGACCTTTGTGACCGATGTACTAGACAGCGCGAACGAATCCTGGGGCAGCGCCGCAGCGCAGGACTCGGACGGCCTCGCGGATCTGCTCGGTCGACTACATCGCTGGGAGACAGATTTCGACCCGGACGGAATGGTTCTACCGCGGTCGAAGCAACACGATGACAAGGCGATTGCGGTACTCCGGTTCCTGTGATCGACGCCGAAGTGCCCGAGGAGTGCCCGAGGAGTGCCCGAGGAGTGCCCGAGGTGGGATGCTCCGCTTTTGATCCGGTCGGAAACCAGCTCTGATCTGCGCCTTCGGCGCAGGACTCACCCCCTCCCCGTTCCTGATTCTCTGTCGCTTCGCTGATTACAGAGAATCAGGAACGGGGAGGGGGTGAGTGTGGGGGTGGTTGGGTTTGAAAGAAAGAAAGAAAGAAAGTGTGTGAGTGAGTCGGAGAAGAAGAGAAGACCATAAGGTGGGCCAGGTTGTGTGGGTGGTTGCGGCTGGGGAGCGCCTGTTGCGTATCGACGAGCTTGGGTGCCGGGTGGCGTGAAGTTTGGAGGCTGCGGCTGTGGACGCAGGTTTGCCGGTCGGCCAGTGTGGAGCGCGGTCCGGCGGGGTTACCACTTAAGAGGTGACCACAACGAAGAAGTCGGAGGCACCGAAGGAAGTCATGCCGAAGGCGCTGCGGCTGGCCGACTTGAGCTGCTCACGTCCTGCTCGGCCGAAGTTGGAGTCGGCGCGCTACGCGTCACGTCCGCGTCGTCGCGCCCATGCAGGACGGATTCGAGCTGTCCTGTTGTCGCACCGATCAAGTGCAGCGCGATTGCGGAGTGCAGCCTGTGTGCCATCGGGGAACTCGTTGGCATATCTCGTGCGAGCGCCAGCCCTTCCTCGAACTGCCGATCCTGGCGCAGTTTGTCGAAAAAGTCGACGAGGAGTTGTCGACTCTGGTTCGACAGCCGGAAGAACAGCGCGGCGACCACTTCGATAATTACCGCGCCAGTTAGTTGGACCCCCGCCACACCTACCTGGTCAGTGCCCTTGCTTCCGACTGTCCAGAGGGCCACCACAATGACGGCGAACCCTACAACAGCTGACAGGAGCGCAAAGTAGAAGCTCAGCTGTGATTGCGCGAGACTGCGCGCGTGGTATTGCCCGAAGAGCGCGGCGTTCGAAATGACCGCAGCTTCAGTGGGATCCTTGCCTTCGGCTACAAGCTCGGCCCGATCCTCTGCGACCGCCGTACGGAAGTTGTCTGCGAGCTTTTCAGCCTGCCTCGCCAAGAGTTGGGCTCCGAAGGTCGAACCAGCAGCAACCATTGCCCCCACCAGGGCGATCAGTCCGGGAACCCACGAGTCGGCTATCAGCTGCATAGCGAACGAGCCTACTTGCCTCCACGAAACCCTGTGCGCCCCAGAAGGGTTATGGCTATGGGGCTGTTGATCCGGGTGCGGGGGCGGACCCTGCATGCAAGGATCTACAGTCATGGATCCTGTGACAGCACTGGTGGTTTCAGCAATCGCAACCGGCGCTTTGGCCGGGGTGGGTGACACTGCGTCTCAGGCTGTCAAGGACGCCTATGTCGGGTTGAAGGCCCTGCTATCACGCAAATACGCCGATGTGGATGTCTCGCCGGTGGAGCGTAAACCCGATTCGGAATCGAAGCGGAACTCGCTGGCTGAGGATCTCGACGATGCCGGCGCTGCTGGGGATGACGAGTTGCTTGCGCCCGCGCAGGCGGTGCTCGAAGCTGCCCGTGAGCACGCTCCGCAGGTCGTGGTCGGTCTGGATATCGACAACTTGGTGGCTGAGGCTCTCAAGGTCACCGATATCGAGTCCGCTGGTGACGGGGTGCGTGTCCGTAACAGCAAGATCGCCGGTGCCGCAGAGTTCTCCAGGGTGCGGACGGGATTTTCGCAGCAGGTCCCTCCCTCGGCGCAGGACTGAATCCCGACAGTCCCGCGCCCGAAGCGCCCACGACGTACGGCGCCTACCTCTCTGGGAACACGTTCGAAGGTCCCGTCCACCTCAACACTGGTGGCGCCGGTCAGAATTCGTTGACCTTGTCCGATCTGGTCAAGGTCCGCTCATCCTCGACAGAGCAGCTACCTCGAGTCTGCGATCTCGATCCCTACCTGTTGGGAGCAACCAACTCGGACTTCGGTCGCGACGGCCACTACGGCGACGGTGACGGTTACGTCGCGCGCACTGCCAACGAGGTCGATCGCCGACTGACACAGGATTTGACCGGCCACAGGTTGGTCGTGGTGGTCGGCCCGTCGAAGGCCGGGAAAACTCGCACCCTCTACGAAGCGGTGCGGGCTGTGTATCCCACCGCGAGGGTGGCGTGGCCGTGTGTCGGCACCCTTGATGTGTTCGTCGCCGATCAGCGGCTCCACGGCATCGAAGGCACGCTGGTGGTATGGCTCGACGACCTCCACGACTACTTGACCGGCACAACCGCCCTGACTCCTGAGTTGCTATCGAAACTGACGTCCCGAGCCGGGCGCACGATCGTGGTCGCAACGTTGCGGTCGGAGATGCGCTCCAGGCTGCGTGGCAAGGACGAACTCCACGCCGATATCCGTAGGTTGCTGGGTCAGGCGAGCACGATCGAGATGGCATCGACCGCGGAGGATTCGGTCGAGACCGCGGCGGTCAACGACGCCTATCCCGGACAGGTTCGCGACGGTTATGGCTTGGGCGAGGAACTTGCCGGGGCGCCGGAGCTGCTCGCACGTTACGACGACGCCAGAGCTGCTGACCCCGTGTTGTTCACGGTGATTGCGACTGCGGTGGACTGGGCTCGCATCGGCCGTGTCGACCCGATACCAGAACCTGCCCTGCTCGACCTCGCCAAACAGCGCCTACGGACCACACGCCCAGAACTCGACGTCGACGACGGCGCCGTAACCGCGGCGATCACGCATGCACGTACTCCTCCGCCAGGTGCCGGCCGCACCGCCGCCCTGCCCACTACCAACCTCGATGACCACGGCGTTCGCGGGTATCGACCATTCGACTACCTCGTCGCTGCCGACGACGGACAACACCATCCCGCTCGCCCCGTTCCGGACAGCTTCTGGACCGACGCGACCTGTGACGCCACCGCCGCCACGCTCTTCGCGGTCGGAAACGGTGCCTTCTTCCGAAACAAAAACCAGATCGCGACAGATCTATGGCGGCAAGCCGCCGACCAAGGCGACACTGACGCGATGTCCAGCCTTGGGACCCTGCTCCGTCAGAGCGGGGACCTGGACGGAGCCGAAACCTGGTTTCGACGCGCCGCCGACAATGGACACACCAGTGCGATGGCCAAACTCGGGGTCGTGCTCCAACAGCGCGGGGACCTCACCGAAGCCGAAACCTTGTTTAGACGCGCCGTCGACAACGGCCACACCAAAGCGATGACTGTGTTAGGGCTTCTGCTTCGAGAGCGCGGGGACCTCACCGAAGCCGAAATCTTGATCCGACGCGCTGCCGACGACGGCGACACCATCGCAATGTCTGCCATCGGGCATCTGCTTCGACAGCGCGGGGACCTCACCGAAGCCGAAACCTGGTACCGACGCGCTGCCGACGACGGCTACACCTCCGCGATGGCCAGCCTCGGGGTCGTGCTCCAACAGCGCGGGGACCTCACCGAAGCCGAAACCTGGTACCGACGCGCTGCCGACGACGGCCACACCAACACAATGGTCAACCTCGGGTTTCTGCTTAAACGGCGCGGGGACCTCACCGAAGCCGAAACTTGGTTTCGACGCGCTGCCGACGAGGGCGACACCAAAGCGATGGCTGCCCTCGGGTTTCTGCTTCGACAGCGCGGGGACCACGATGGAGCCGAAACCTGGTTCCGACGCGCCGCCGACGACGGCGACACCTCCGCGATGGCTGCCCTCGGGTTTCTGCTTCAACAGCGCGGGGACCACGATGGAGCCGAAACCTGGTTCCGACGCGCCGCCGCCGACGGCGACACCTCCGCGATGGCTGCCCTCGGGTTTCTGCTTCAACAGCGCGGGGACCACGATGGAGCCGAAAATTGGCTCCGACGCGCCGCCGCCGACGGCCACACCACCGCAATGACCGTCATTGGGCTCGGGCTTCAACAGCGCGGGGACCACGATGGAGCCGAAACCTGGTTCCGACGCGCCGCCGACGACGGCGACACCTCCGCGATGGCTGCCCTCGGGCTGCTGCTCCAGGAGCGCGGGGACCTCGACGACGGTGATTCTGAACCCTGAGCGATCGTCACCCTCGAAAGCCGCACCAATATTCGCGCGACGATCGACCCCGCGTTCACAGCCGTAGCCTCGCTGACAGGCGACGAGGACCCAGATCGTCGTGGGTTCTCTTTATGAAGACTGCAGCCGCGCTGGGTACGCAGTGCGTACGCAGCACCACTGCAGACAACTGGCCGCCGCCAACGCCAACAGCGGATTGATCTGGCATTTCATCGAGGTCTCGCACTCACCCGGCAGTGGCAAACGCCTGGACAGGTATTCATCATCAACATGGTGATCAGCGGCCTGCACAGCTACGCGGGTCTGAACTGAGCGGCTGCTACATCCGATATAGCGTGTCTGCATAGCTCCGAGGTGAGACCATAGGTCTTGTGGCGCACGATCTTCGGCTGTCTGGTGTGACCTACAGAGCGGGGGATCGCTCCGGGGGACCGGCTGGGCGTGCGGGGAAGTTGAGTTTCTCGCATTCGGGAATCGGGTGGCGCCGATCGGTGCGCTCGGCGTTTGTGGTCGGCTGGCGCGAGGTGACGGGCGTGGATGTGCGCACGCCGGATCTTCTCGATGTGATCGGTGCTGGAGTCGGGTGGGCCGACGGCTCCGTGATTCGCCTGGATGTGGCGGGGGCTACCCACCGATTCCATGTTGCGGCCACACAGCCCGAGCAGCTGCGCGAAAAGCTGATGGCATGGGTCATTCGCGAGGCGCCGCCGTCGAAACCGTGGCCCGTAGCGCCTGCCCGTCCAGCTGTGGCGGGGGCACCGGTCGATGTCGCGTACGCGGCGGCGGCGATCTGGCGAGCCGACGGCCTGGGACGCGCACCGTTTTCCGAGATCACTACAGCGTCGTATCGGGTGGCGGTCGCGGAGAATCACCGCGACAGCGGGCGCTATCAGGAAGCTATCGCGGTGTTGGAGCCGCTCGCTCACCAGTGCGCGGAGAAATTCGGTGCCGACCAGCGCATCACGTTGCAGGTGCGAAATGCCCTCGGCCGGTCGTACTGTGATGCGGGGTACGTCTCCGAAGGGCTGCAGGTGCTGGACGATATCGTGTCGATCGCCGAGCATGCTCTCGGCGTCGACGACGAAATGACGCTCACCCTCCGCAACAATCTGGCATTGGGATATTCCGCTGCCGGTGAGTATCTTCGGGCCCTTGATCTACTCGACCTGAACGTCGACTACAGCGAACGGAAACTCGGCGACGACAGTCTCGAAACTCTCGGGCGTCGCAACAACTTGGCGGGGACACAGGCGCTGGCCGGGTTTCGGCAACGGGCTGCGGGCTCGTACTGGAGCATCCTCGATCGGATGTATCCCGACAGTTACGTGCACAGCCTCGCAGTCACCGCACGCCAGAACCTGGCTATCTTGCACAACCCGCTGTGGGAGCCCTGAGGCGCCTCGGATCAGCAGTAGTAGCAGATCTTGTTGGCGGGGAGTTCTACGTGGCAGTTCAGGCAGACCGGTTTGCGAACCGGTTCGGGCTTGGGGATGGCTGCTGTGCTGCGGCGGGCGGCGGAGGGGCGTTTGACGGCGGCCTCGGCTGCTTCGGCGGTGGCCAGGTCCGCGGAGGTGGACTGGCGGATGGCGGCGACCTTCGGGGGCAGGGTGGGCAGGCCGCCGTCGGCGGGGAGGTCGGTGGCGTAGTGCTGGTAGCACTGCCAGCGGGCCGCGGCCGCGTGCATTTCGAGGTCGTCGGGGATGGGCAGGCCCGCGAGTTCGAGGATGTAGCGGTAGCCGGTGCCCACGGTCTGGTTCTTGCGCACGCACAGTGCGCTCAGCGGCGGCTCGTTGTTCTTGTGACAGTGCTCGGCGACCTTGTCGAGCACGACGGGCAGCCAGTGCTGCCACTTCACCGCGGTGCGGATCCCGGATTCTTCCTGGACCAGCTCGGCCAACTCCGTATTGACGATGAAGTTGTTGAACCGGGTGGCGGTGTCGGCCAGCACTTCGTGTGCGGCGCGAGTCCACTCCGACCGTGCCTCGGTGAACGTCACGGCGCTGCCGTCGGCCGCGCGCCAAGTGGTCGGGACAGAACCCTGCTGCACATCAATCACCGGAATACGTTATCTACCCAGCTCTTTCGACGCGCAACGGGGGTATGTGCGTCAGCTCACGGCGACGCACATAGCGAGGTCACTCGGCAGGGCCGGAGTCGTCGCGTGGTTGTTTGCCGAGGCGCCAGAGGAATTCCGGATCGTCATCGGGGCCCAGAACCGGTCTGCGCGAGGGTGGGCCGGGATTCTGGCGGGGCATTTCGGGGCCGAACGCCTTCCAGCACAACACCGCGATGGCCACGATCGCGATGAGTGCCAACAGGTACGTCACGTCGCTCACCTCCTGCTATCGAGGGTAGCCGTGTCCGCGCCGTGTGCACATCCGCAACGGGAGGGAAATTTTTGGCAAACGCGAGCCCGCGGTGGGCTCGCGTCGGCCGGTGAGTCAGCGGGGTGCTGCCTCGGTGGTCAGTGATCTGAGCAACTGCAGGACCTCGGACTCGCGGAAACGGCGATGTCCGCCCGGTGTACGCAGTGAGCCGAGTCTGCCCGCATGGGCCCACCGGGTGACGGTCTTGGGATCTACGTGGAACATGGCGGCCACTTGGCCTGGTGTCAGCAGAGTGTCCTGAAGGCCGACGGTGATCGCAGTCATAGCTAACCTCTCCGTTCTCGACAGTTCCCTCATCAGTGGCGTCATCGTCGCACTGCGACCCCCATGTAGTCGAACCACCTACTGTTGGTAAAGGGGAAGTAATAGACAAAAGCCGCGAACGGGGCCGCATCGGCGAGATTCGCGCCGGGGCTACGCTGTAGTCGTGAGTGAAGCAACAGGTCAGCAGGGTCCTGGCGCAGGGAAGCGGCTGGCCCGCAATCTCGCGCTCTACACGCTGGCTCGTCTCGGGCTGGTCGTGGTGATCGCTGCGTTGATCGTAGGCGTGGCCAAGCTGATCGGCGTCGACGTGCCGGTCATCGTCGCGGCGCTGTTCGCGTTGATCGTCGCGATGCCGCTGTCGCTGACGTTGTTCAAGAAGCTGCGGGTGAAGGTGAACGAGGACATCGCCGTGGTCGACGCGCGCCGCCGCCAGGACAAGGCGCAGCTGCGGGCCCGCTTGCGGGGTGACGACGACGGCGCGTCGGCGTGAAATACCTCGATCGCAGCGCCCCGCGTGACTGGGTCGACAATGCCGTCCGGCTGATCGACGCCGACACGCAGCGCTCCGCCGACACCCACCTGCTGCGGTATCCGCTGCCCGCCGACTGGCCGGTGCAGCTCTACCTCAAGGACGAGTCGACCCACATCACCGGCAGTCTCAAACACCGGCTGGCGCGCTCGCTGTTCCTGTACGCGATCTGCAACGGCTGGGTGACCGAGGGCACGACGGTGGTCGAGGCGTCGTCGGGTTCGACGGCGGTGAGCGAGGCCTACTTCGCGAAGCTGCTCGGCCTGGACTTCGTCGCGGTGATGCCCGCGAGCACGTCGCCGCAGAAGGTCGCGCTCATCGAAGCGCAGGGCGGCCGATGTCATTTCGTCGATCGACCACCGGAGATGTACACCGAGGCCAAGCGTCTCGCCGCCGAATCCGGCGGGCATTTCATGGATCAGTTCACCCATGCCGAGCGGGCCACCGACTGGCGTGGCAACAACAACATCGCCGAGTCCATCTTCGAACAGCTGGCGCTGGAGAAGCACCCGGTGCCGGAGTGGATCGTGGTCGGTGCGGGCACCGGCGGCACCAGCGCGACGATCGGTCGCTACATCCGGTATCGCAGGCACGCGACGCGTCTGGCCGTGGTTGACCCGGAGCATTCGGCGTTCTATGGGGGCTACGAGACGGGCGACGCGGGTTATGAGACCGGAATGCCGTCGCGCATCGAGGGGATCGGCCGTCCTCGGGTGGAGCCGTCGTTCGTCGGCCAGGTGGTCGATCGGATGATCGTGGTTCCCGACGCGGCCTCGATCGCCACCGCCCGTCATGCGAGCGCCGCGCTGGGTCGTCGCGTCGGCGGTTCGACCGGCACGAATCTGTGGGGCGCGTTCCATCTCGTCGCCGAGCTGGTCGCGGCGGGTCACAGCGGGAGCGTGGTCACGCTGCTGTGTGACGGCGGCGATCGGTACGCGGGCACCTATTTCGACGACGACTGGGTGGCCGCCCAGAACATGGATCTGACCGGCCCGACCGAGATCCTCACGGAATTCGCCACCACCGGCCGCTGGAACGGCTGACAACTTCCTCCCCACCCCTTTCCGGGCCTGTTCGCGCTCAGCGATGTCAATTTTTGTTGACAAATGCGGCTGTCGTCAATCAAAATTGACAACATGACCGATGCAACAACCCTCGCTTCAGCGGCAGGCAACCCCGACCCCGCGGTCGGGCTGCGCGCGGTGCTCGCCCTGCGCAGGCTGGCCGACCGACTCGAAACCATCCAGGTCGCCAACGCCCGGGCCAACGGCTGGTCGTGGCAGGCCATCGCCGAGGCGCTCGAGGTGAGTAAGCAAGCGGTCCATCAGAAACACAACCGGAAAGGTGGAACCCGCTGATGTTCGAAAAATTCAGCCGCGAGGCCAGAGTCGCGGTGGTCAGTGCCCAGGACGACGCCAAGGAGCTGGGCGCGAAGCGGATCGGGCCGGAGCATGTACTGCTCGGCACCCTCTCGAACGCCGAACCGGGCCTGCGCGCGGTGCTCGACGCGCGTGGCATCACCGCCGACGGTGTTCGCGCCGCCCTCGCCGCCCGCACGAGCGAACCCCCGCTGGGCGCCGATGACGCGCAGGCCCTGCGCTCGATCGGCATCGACCTGGAAGCCGTACAGGCGAGCATCGCCGACAACTTCGGCCCGCAGGCCTGGGACCGGGCCGAACCGGAGGCCAAACGCGGCATGTTCGGCCGGCTGCTCGGCTCCGGGCACATCCCGTTCACCGGCACAGCCAAGAAGTCGCTCGAACTCGCACTGCGCGAGGCGATCCACCGCAAGGATCGCGAGATCACCTCGACCTACCTGCTGCTCGGCATCCTGCGCGGGGCCGACCCGGGCACCACCGACCTGCTCGGCGGCCACGACGCGGTGTCGGGCCTACGCGCCGATCTCTACGCGATGCTCGACCGCGCCGCGTGAATTCCACGGCGGGTGTGTGTCAGACCCGCCGCAATGTCCGTTTCCCGGCCTAGCATTGCGTGTATGCAACTAGCAATCCGGTTGGTCATCAACGCCATAGCCATCTGGGCCGCGGCCGCGTGGATCGACAAGATCGACGTCATCGTGCCGCCAGAGTGGTCAGCGGAGTGGGGCAACTGGGGCAAGGCTCTGGTCCTGCTCATCGTCGCGCTCGTGTTCACGGCGGTCAATGCCGTGATCAAGCCGATCGTGCAACTCCTGTCGCTGCCGTTCGTGATCCTCACGCTCGGCCTGTTCCTGCTGGTGGTGAACGCGGGGATGCTGTGGCTCACCGCCAAGATCACCGAGATCACCGACTACGGCCTTCGCGTCGACGGCTTCTGGGCGGCGCTGTGGGGTGGCTTGATCATCACGCTGGTCAACTGGGTGCTCGGCATTCTGGTGCCCGACGGCGACTAGCCGGCGAGCCCGACGGCCAGCGCACTCAGCGCCGACCAGGCCAGCAGGGCCAGCCCCGAATCGCGGAGGGCGGGAATCAGTTCCAGCCCGCCCTTGCCGGTGCGCACAGGGGCGTTGGCCCGGATCGCCAGCGGCAACGCGAGCAGTCCGGCCAGCGCCCATGGCGTGCGCGCGATCAGCGCGAGGCTGATCACGAACGGCGCCGCGAGCAACACCAGGTGCAGGGTGCGGGTGCGCGCGTCGCCGAGTTTCACCGCGAGCGTGACCTTGCCGGACTCGGTGTCGGTCGGGATGTCACGCAGATTGTTGGCCACCAGCACCGCGCTGGAGAACGCGCCGACACCGATCGCGAGCAGCAGGCCGACCCAGTCGACCCGCAGCGCCTGCACGTACTGGGTGCCGAGCACCGCGATCAGCCCGAAGAACACGAACACGGCGATCTCGCCGAAACCGCTGTAGCCGTACGGCTTGCTGCCGCCGGTGTAGAACCAGGCGCCCGCCAGGCACAGTGCGCCGATCAGCACCAGCCACCACGCGGTGGTCACGGCCAGCACCAGGCCTGCGACCGCGCCGATCGCGAGGCTGAGCACCGCGGCGGTGCGAACAGCTGTGGGGGAGGCCAGCTTCGAGCCGACCAGGCGAAGGGGACCGACCCGCACGTCGTCGGTGCCGCGGATGCCGTCGGAGTAGTCGTTGGCGTAGTTCACCCCGACGATCAGCGCCAGCGAAACCAGCAGCGCCAGAATCGCTTTCCACCAGACGGCCCCGTCGACAGACGCGGCGGCGCCGGTGCCCGCGAGTACCGGCGCGATCGCGTTGGGCAGCGTCCGCGGTCGGGCGCCCTCGATCCATTCCGCTGCTGTAGCCATGGATCGAAGCCTAATCCGATACGGGCGCTCCCCGCTCCCGGAGTCCCTCGCGCACGGCCGGAGGGCGCCTGATCGCGGTCAGGCCGGGGTGGACTCGGCGATCGTCTTGAGCCGGGCCAGTCCCTTGTCGAAGTCCTTGCCGATGAGGTTGTCGATCGGGAACACCTTGCCGAGCACGCCCATCATGCCGGAGTGGGTGCCGGTCATCTGCCAGGTCACCTCGGTGCCACCGGCAACCGGAGCGAGCGTGAAGGTGACGAAATTGGTGGCTTTGAACGGCTTCTCGAAGGTGAGCTCCACGCCGATCTCGCGTTCGGCGTCGGCCTTGATCTCCATCACGCCCGCACCGGCTTTGCGGTTGCCCCGCCAGGCGTAGCGGGCGCCGACCCCGGATTCCGGGCCGGTGTAGGTACGGGCGAGCTGCGGGTCGGCGTCCTCCCACGGCGACCACAGCCGCCACTGGCGGAAGTTGTCGATCAGTGCGTGGATCCGTGCCGGTTCAGCGGCGATGACGGTGCGCCGCGACACCTCGAAGTTGCCCATGTGCGTGAGCCTAAAGCGCGGTGGGGACAAATTCGTGGGACACAACGTCGGCGGTGTCGCGCCGGGGCGCGAACCGGGAACCCGTCGCCGCCCTCGCCTACGATGACATCCGGCATGTCTGTACAGCACCGCGGCCCCGAGGGGCCGCCTTCCGAGGCACTCTCCCGCGTTGTCGTGGGGGTGCTCGGCGTGATCGCGATCCGCCGCGACGACGCCATGGTCGCGCTCCCCGGCGCCCGCGCCAGGCTGCTGCTGGCCGCCCTCGCGGTGCATCCGGGCCGGGCTCGGAGCGCCCAAACGCTGATCGAGGAGGTGTGGGGCGAACAACCACCCCGCGCACCGATGAACGCGCTGCACACGCAGGTCTCGCGCCTGCGGGCGATGCTGCCCGACGGCGCTCTGGAGATCGGCCCGGCCGGTTACCGGCTGAGATTGCCCGCCGACAGCGTCGACCTCGCCGCGGTCACCGCGCTGGCCCGCCGCGCCGACGAACAGCTGACCGCGCGAAACCCCACCGACTGCCTCGCCACGATCGCACTGGCCCGCACCCTCTGGCGCGGCGAACCGGGCGCCGATCTTCCTGACTCCGCCCCCGCCGACGATCTGCGCGCGGCCGCCGCCGAGCTCCGACGCCACCTCGATCACACCGAACTCAGCGCCCACACCAGCCTGCGCGACTTCCCCGCCGCCATCCCGCTGGCCCGCGCGGCCGCGGCTGCCAACCTCTTGGACGAGTCCGCCCACACCACCCTGATCCGTCTTCTCGCCACCGCGGACCGAACCAACGAAGCCCTCGAAGTCTTCGCCACGTACCGGCTGCGCCTGATCGAAGAACTGGGCGCCGACCCGGGGCCCACTCTCCTCGCCCTCAACACCGCCATCCTGCGCGGCGAACCGATCGAGCTCCCCGCAACCCGTAACAGTCAGGCCGACCCCGGTGCCTCGAAGCCGGTAAACCGATCCGCCGACTCATCGGCGCTCGGTGTCACCAACGACATCATTGCTGGTAGGCAAGGCTTCGGCACCGGGGACGGCGACGGGCCCGGGCAAACCGGCGGGCACCACCCGCCTGTCGTCACCTGGACGCACGCCGACGACGCCGAGGCAGACCTGGACGGCTCATCGGCGAGTTCGACCAGCGACGGTGGCTCGAGGCGCACCGGCCCGGCAACCGCCGTGGGTGAAGAGCGAGCGAACACGCTGCCTTCCGAATCGGCGAACGGCAGCACGCCCGCCCGATCGACGGCGAACCACACCCCGGTACCCCGCACGGCACTCGGCCTGCGTGCCGCACCCAACGAACTGCTCGGCCGTACGGCGGATCTCGACGCGATCACCGACCTGACCCACCGCGCCAGGGTGACGACTGTCCTCGGTCCCGGCGGTACCGGCAAGACCAGGGTCGCCAACGCGGTGGGTGAACGGCTGGCCCGTTCGGTGCCGGTGGTGCTCGTCGAATTGGCCTCGGTGCAGTCCGAGTCGGAGGCGGGAGCCCAGTCGCGCACCGGCATCGAGGTCGCGATCGGGCAGGTGATCGGCCTGGGTGAGGTGCGCGAAACAGGAGCCATCCGGGCGGGCAGGCACATCGACGCGAGCACACGCCTGCGCGAAGCGCTCGCGGCGCGGCCGATGGTGCTGATTCTGGACAATTGCGAGCACGTGATCGATGCCGCGGCGGAGGTGGTCGCCGATCTGGTCGGCAGTTGCGCCCAGCTGACGGTGCTCACCACCAGCCGCTCGCCGCTGGCGATCACCGCCGAATCCGTCTATCCCCTCGCTCCTTTGGCGATCGACGCCGCCGGTTCACCTGCCACGGAACTGTTCTCGGCACGCGCCAGGGCGGTGCGTCCCGATGTGCGTCTCGATCCCGACACCGTGGCCCGGCTGTGTCGCACTCTCGACGGTCTCCCGCTGGCGATCGAGCTCGCCGCCGCGCGGGTGCGCACGATGAGCGTCGCCGAGATCGAGACCAGGCTCGAACATCGTTTCGCCCTGTTGCGCAGTGGTGATCGGTCCGCGCCGCACCGGCATCGCACGCTGCACGCGGTGATCGCCTGGAGCTGGAACCTCCTCGATCCCGATCAGCAGGTGACCCTGCGCAGACTGAGCCGTTTCGCGGCCGGGTTCACCCTGTCCGCGGCCGAGATCGTCGCCGCCGGACCGGATGTCTCCGCCGCGGTCGACGGGCTGGTCGGGCAGTCCCTGCTCACCGTCCTGGACGACCCAGACGGCGCCGGCATCCGCTATCGCATGCTCGAAACGGTCCGTGAGTTCGGCGCCGAACAGATCGCCGCCGTCGACGCGGTGACCGGCGGTGCCGAATCCGCGCTCGTTCTCGACCGGATGTTCTGCTGGGCCAGGAAATTCGCGCTGGACGCGTTTCGCGGCTACCGCGACGGCGATCAAGTGGCGTCGGTGCTGGCGGTGAGCGCCGATCTGGACAACCTGGTCGCGGTGCTGCGCACCGCCGTCGACCGCGCCGACGCGCACACCGCGTACTCGGTCTTTCCGGTGGTCGCGATGGTGTGGGTGATGCGTGGCGCGCACCTGGAATTCACCGGGTGGGCCATGCGATTGGTCGCTGTCGCGCCGCCGACGCCGGGCTCGGGGGAGGCCGCCGACCTCCAGATGATCACGCACCTGCTGACCTGCCTGCACATGCTGTTCCTCAAGGACGGTGGCGTCCGAGCGACGGGGATCGTGCGCATGCGCGCGAGGCGGTTGCTGGCGAACCCCGATCTCGATCCCGGCCTGTCCTTCCTGGGTACGGTGATCACCGTGCAGCCCAAGCGGTTCCGGTTGGGCAGGCTGTTCGCGCGGGGCGCGCGATCACCTCATCAACAAGTCCGGCTCGCCGCGTGGGTGGCCCGTTCCAACTTCTGGGAGAACGGCGGCAACGTCGCGGGCTCGACCCTCGACTCCTTGCGCGCACTCGATGACATGGACCCGGCGGAAGTCTGGGGCCGGGCGACGGTGTGCCAGCACCTGGCTCAGCTGTGCGGCCAGTCCGCGCGCTATGACGAGGCCGTGACGTACTACCGCGGCGCGCTGGAGCTGATGGGCCAGCTCCGGGTGCACGAGGAGATCATGGAGAGCCGCTGCTACCTGGCCGCAGCCCTGGTGGGCGGTGGTCAACTCGAGCAGGCGCGTACCGAACTCGACTTCGCGGTGCGACCGAATGATTCGGGCGTCAGCCCGGTCGACGACCCCGCGGTCCGCCGCAACCACCGCCTGGCCAACGCCGCGACGGCCATCGCCGAACTCGAACTCGCCGAGGGTGATATCGACGCCGGGCTCGGCCACTACCGTCGCGGGCTGGAACTGCTCGGCTGGCCCGATTTCGAACCGACGCCGGGCCCCGGTTCACTGATGGTGGCGGCGGCCACCATCAGTGCCCATGTGCTGCACGGCCGGGCATCGGCTGCCACCGACCTGGTGGCGCAGCTGATCGAGACTGCCGATCAACGCCTGGCGCAGTACGTCGACCTGCCGCAGATCGGCGCGGTCGCGTGCGGACTCGGTTCCTATCTGCTCGCCACCGACCCCACGAGCCCCGAGGGGCTCGAACTGCTCACCCTCGCACAGACATCGGTGGCCAGGCAGGACGGCCCGTCGATGGAACTGACCGCCCACATCGCCCTGCACCGAGATGCCGTCGGCGACACCGCGATGGACGCGGCCCTACATCGCGCGGCGGGAACGCGTCGTCTCGACGCCGCGACGCGCATCATCGAGATCATCTCCGGACTGCGCTGACACGACAACGGCACCCGACCCGGTGGATCGGATGCCGTTGCGGAAGAGCGGTGTTCAGGCGCGGCGCATGTAGGCCCGCACCGCCAGCGGCGCGAAGATCGCGATCACCACGAGCGATCCGACCAGCGACCAGACGAGGTCGGTGCCGTAACTGTTGGTGTTCATCAGTTCTCGGCAGGTGTTGACCATGTAGTACACCGGGTTGGCGTGGTTGAGCCCCTGCATCCAGCCCGGCATGGTGCTCACCGGGGCGAAGGCGCCGGACATGAACGTCAGCGGGAACATCACCATCATCGAGATGCCCTGTACGGACGCCGCGCTCTTGCCGGTGACCCCGACCAGCGCCCAGATCCAGCTGACCGCGAACGAGCACACCACGACCACCAGGCAGGCCGCGACCACGCCGACCAGACCGCCGCCGGGCCGGTAGCCCAGGCACAGCCCGACCAGCACGGTCAGCGTCGAGGCGATGGCGTAGCGCACCATGTCGGCCAGTAGCGCACCGGACAGCGCCGAGACCCGGGCGATGGGCAGGGATTTGAAGCGGTCGAACACGCCCTTGTCCATGTCCTCGCGCAACTGCGTGCCGGTGACCACCGAGGTCAGCACCACGGTTTGCACGAGGATGCCCGGGATGAGCACCGGCAGATAGCCGGACACGCTGCCCGAGATCGCGCCGCCGAAGATGTAGGTGAACAGCGCGGTGAACAGGATCGGCTGCACCGTCACGTCGAAGAGCTGTTCGGGATTGTGTTTGATCTTGAGCAGGCCGCGATAGGCCATCGTGAACGAGGTGGAGATCGTGTCACGCAGGCTGATTCGGTCGCTGGCCTGGGGAAGGTCGTCGATGGTTGTGGGAGCGGTGAGAACTGCGGTCATGCCGCGCTCCGTTCGGTGTCGTCGGATTCGTCGGCCGGGTGGCCGGTGATGGTGAGGAAGACTTCGTCCAGCGTCGGCTTGCTGACCGTGATCTCCTCGACTCCGATCTCCCAGTCGCGCAACCGGATCAGCAGGTCGGCGGTGAGATTCGGGTCGGGCAGCGGCGCGGTGAGCCTGCCCGCTTCGGGGCTGATCTGCGCGCTCACGTCGAGGAAGTCGCCGACGATGCGGCGGGCCTCGTCGAGCTGTTCGGGATCGACCAGGGTCAGGTGGACCGATGCGCCGCCGATGGAGGCCTTGAGCTCGTCGGCGGTGCCGTCGGCGATCACCTTGCCGCGGTCGATCACCGCGATCCGGTCGGCCAGCTGGTCGGCCTCGTCGAGGTACTGGGTGGTGAGCAGCACCGTCGCGCCTTCGCGGACCAGCCTGCGGATGGTGTCCCACATCTGCGCGCGGGTGCGGGGATCGAGGCCGGTGGTCGGTTCGTCGAGGAACAGCAGCGGCGGGGTGGAGATGAGGCTGGCGGCGAGGTCGAGGCGCCTGCGCATGCCGCCGGAGAAGTTCTTCAGCGGTTTGGCCGCGGCCTCGACCAGGTCGAACTCCTCGAGCAGCTCGACGGCTTTGCGCCGGGCATCGCGCCTGCTCAGGCCCAGTAGGCGGGCGAAGATGATCAGGTTCTCGGTGGCGGTGAGTTCCTCGTCGACCGAGGCGTACTGGCCGGTGACGCCGATCAGCGAGCGCACCGCGTTCGGTTCGGCCACGACGTCGCGGCCGAAGATCCGGGCGCTACCGCCGTCGGGGCGGAGCAGGGTGGCCAGCATCTTGATGGTCGTGGTCTTGCCCGCGCCGTTCGGTCCGAGCACGCCGTAGACAGCGCCGCGCGGCACCGTCAGGCTCACCCCGTCGACCGCTCGCTGCTTCCCGAACACCTTGACCAGCCCGTCCGCCTCGACGGCGAGGGATGAAGTGGGTGTGTAAGTCATGAGCACTACCGTGCCCACCTCGACTTGCACGCCCCTTGCACGGCGCTGTCGTCGTGCGGCTACTCGGCGAGCAGGAGCTTGCGCAGGGCCGCGCGGTCGGGCTTGCCCGGGCCGCGTAGTGGGATTTCGGACAGGACGGCCAGTTCACGCGGTGCGGCGATCGAGTCGAGTTCGGCCACCACATGGGTTCGCAGTTCGTCCAGCGTCGGCGCGGCACCCGGTGTCGGCACGATCGCGACCGCGACCCGCTGACCCAGCCGTTCGTCGGGCAGGCCGAGCACGATGCATTCGCGAATACCGGGATGGTTGGCCAGCACAGCCTCCACCACCTGTGGAATCACCAGCAGCCCGCCGGTCATGATCGCCTCGTCGAGGCGGCCCGAAATCGAGAGCACGCCGTCGTCGTAGGAGCCCGCGTCCTCGGTCCGGAACCAACCGGGCTCGGCGAAGGCCGGATGATCGGGCAGATTGCGGTAACCGCGCGCGATCATCGCACCGCCGAGGATCACCCGACCGTCCTCGATCCGCACCTCGGTGCCGTCGAGCGGCACGCCCTCGTAGACGCACCCGCCGCAGGTCTCGCTCATCCCGTACGTGCGCACCACGGTGATCCCGAGGTCACGTGCCCGGTCGAGCACCGGCGCGGGCGTGGCCGCACCGCCGACCAGGACACCGTCGAGTTCGGCCAGCGCCTTGGCCGCCACCGGCGAATCGAGCGACTTGATCAGCTGTGTCGGTACCAGCGCGGTATAGCGACGCGGTCCACGCATCGCGCCGACCGCGCCGGCCAGCGCCTCGGGCAGGAAACCGCCCGACACGTCGAGCACGGTCGGCTCGGTGCCGGCGAGAATGCTGCGCAGCAACACCTGGATACCGGCGATGTGATGGGTGGGCAGCGCCAGCAGCCAACTACCCGGCCCGCCGAGGCGGTCGTGGGTGGCGTTGCCACTGGCACGCAGTGCCTCGGCGCCGAGCAGCGCGCCCTTGGGGATACCGGTGGTGCCCGAGGTCGTCACGACCAGCGCGACATCGTCGTCGATCGGATCGCCCGGCTTGAGCGCGTCGGAGAGCCTGCGCGCCTCCCGACGATCGGTCGTCGGGATCGGTAACCACGCCGGGCCGCTGCCGTCGAGGGCTTGGCGCAGGTGGGGCATCACTTCGCTGACCCCGGAACCGGTCGGCATCTGCAGCGTCCGCAGGGTTCTGGTCACCCCACCACCTCCGGAAACAGCTTGCCGCGCACCCTCACGGCTTCGATCGTGTCATGCGACCGACAAGACCCGGCCAACGGGTCGGTTTGTCGGGAAACGGGTCGGAAAAGCCAGGCATAGCGACTGCGATTCAGTAGATGGACACCACTCGCACTGCGGTCCGGACGGCGTCGGTCGGGCGCTTGCTCGCAGCTATCGTGCGCGGCTGAGCCGTCATCGGCAACTCGGCTCGGCCGCGTGCACCGCTCGCTCACTCCGCTGACCAGCGCGGATCCCGCCGGATCGGATGTTCGGCGGGCACCTGGACCAGCACGATCGCGACCCCGTCCGGATCGCGCACCCACATCTCCCACAGACCCCACGGCTCGAGCACCGGGGCTCGCTCGATCTGAATTCCCTTCAGCGCCAACTCCGCCGCCGCGTCCTCGACATCGCGCACCTGTAACCAGATCGCGCCGTCGAAGCTGCCGGACTGCCCCCGGCCACCGTGTGCGGCGACCTCGAGCAGCGACTGCCCGGCGAAGAACACCGTGCCGCCCGGGTACTCCCGGGCGATCGCCAAGCCGAGGCTGTCGCGGTAGAACGCCAGCGTGCGACCGTAATCGCTGGGACGCACGATGATCCGGCTGTTGAGAATCTCCATGGGGTGTCCGTTCTCAGAAGTACCAGGGGTAGGGCGTCCAATCGGGCTTGCGCTTCTCCAGGAACGAGTCTCGGCCCTCGACCGCTTCGTCGGTCATGTACGCCAGGCGAGTCGCCTCGCCCGCGAACAGCTGCTGACCGACCAGACCATCGTCGAGCAGGTTGAACGCGTACTTCAGCATGCGCTGCGCCTGCGGCGATTTGCCGTTGATGTCGGCGGTCCACTCGAGCGCGACGTTCTCCAGCTCGTCGTGATCGACGACCTTGTTCACCGCACCCATCTGGTGCATCTCCTCGGCCGTGTACGGCCTGCCGAGGAAGAAGATCTCACGGGCGAACTTCTGGCCCACCATCTTCGCCAGATACGCGCTGCCGTACCCGCCGTCGAACGAGCCGACGTCGGCATCGGTCTGCTTGAACCGCGCGTGTTCGCGCGAGGCGAGAGTCAGATCGCAGACCACGTGCAGGCTGTGCCCGCCACCCGCCGCCCAACCGTTGACCAGCGCGATCACCACCTTGGGCATGAAACGGATCAGCCGCTGCACCTCGAGGATGTGCAGCCGGCCCGCGCGCGCCGCGTCGACCGTGTCGGCGGTCTCGCCGTCGGCGTACTGGTAGCCGTTGCGGCCGCGGATGCGCTGGTCGCCACCGGAACAGAACGCCCAGCCACCGTCCTTCTCGCTCGGACCGTTGCCGGTGAGCAGCACCGCGCCCACATCGGGGCTCATCCGCGCGTGATCGAGCGCGCGGTACAGCTCGTCGACGGTGTGCGGACGGAACGCGTTGCGGACCTCGGGCCGGTCGAACGCGACCCGCACCGTGCCCTGCTCGATATGGCGGTGATAGGTGATGTCGGTCAGGTCCTCGAACCCGGGGACGGGCTGCCACAGCTTCGGATCGAAAGTCACGAACACGATTATTGCCCTACCTTCCGACGCCGCGGTACGAGGTCGTAACACTGCAGCTCGAGCGGTCGCCGCATACTCTGAGCACCCGATGCGTATAGTTGCGCCTGCTCGTACATCGAACCGATCCGGAGGAACCTGAAAGTGGTTGCAGCACTGTCTGAATCCCTGCTCGACGACGCCAAGCGTCCGGCTTTCCTTGCTGACGCCGTCGAGGTGCTCGACGCCGAGGTCTCGGACAAAGGTGGTGCGTCCGGCCTGGCCGTGAAGGGTGGCTACGCGGCGGTCAAGAAGATCAGCCCGACCATCGTTCCCGACGGCCTCGCGTCGCTGGCGCCGAAACTGCTCGATCAGCTCCAGCCGTACTGGGCGGAATTCACCACCTCCGGCACCGGCACCTTCGCCGATCTGCTGGCCGCGAAGTCCGATGAGGTTGCCGAGTCGCTGCTGGCCGTCACCGACGCCCGTGCCGAGTCGTCCACCCGGCCTGCGCTGAAGAAGGTGTACTCGTCGATGCGTGGTTCGGCCAAGAAGCACGTCATCGAGGCACTGCCGCGCGTAGGCGATCTGGTGCAGAAGCACGCAGGCTGAGCGGTATGGCGAGGTAGCCCTCGCCGCGATCGTCCGAAGAGGCCGGTGCGAGTTCGGGAAACCGAACCGCACCGGCCTTTTCGCGTCCGTGGGTGACCATGCTCACGCAACAAGGGTGTTCGGTGGCGGCTGACACATCGATTCCCGGTCGGCGGTAAATTCCGCGGCGGTCTGTGTGAGGAACATTACCGCTCCGGTGAACACCAGGATAATTGCGGGTTGCCACGAATTCGTCATATGCGCGTGCGTCGTCTTCGCAATTGACAACTACCCTGCCTAATCGGTTACGTTGCCAATCAGGCGATTCGGAAGATGAATTGCTTCAAGTGACTGCATTGCACAGGTCGAAAGGAAGTTTGCTCACATGATCTCTCGCAAGACCCTCGCCGCCACCGGTGCTGCCGCTGCCGCCGCTGTCATGTTCTTCGGTCCCGTCGCCGTCGCGAGCGCCGACACCGGCTCCGCTGAGGCCTCCACGGGCTCGGCTGACGTGCTGACCGGCTCGTCCGCGGGTTCGGGTGTGCTCGAGTCGGGCAGCGCCGCTGTCGACAGCGCCACCTCGGCTGTCCTCAACATCATCGAGTCCGTCACGGGCATCCAGGATCTCACCGCCCCCGCGGAGTGAGCTGACTCTTCGTTCGGCCGGCCTCATACCGGGTCGGCGGAAATTCCGGCGGCGGGCTTCTTGCTCGTCGCCGGATTTCTTTCTTCGGTTGTTCTCTTTGCGATTTCGTGAATTTCGTTTGCTGCTGGACACGAATAGCTGTCCGGCTTTTCGGGAATTGATCGGGCGTTCGAATATCGGTACGCCGTCGGGCTCGGTGACGCAGGCAACGCGGGCCGGGGGCAGACGGGTGCGCCCTGGTCTGACAGGCTGTGATTGTGAATCCGTCTACTGCGCAGGCTCGAGTGGTCGTCGACGAGCTCGTCCGCGGCGGCGTCCGCGAAGTGGTGCTGTGCCCCGGATCGCGTAACGCGCCACTGGCCTTCGCGCTGCAGGCGGCGGACGCGGCAGGTGAGCTGCGGCTGCACATGCGCGTCGACGAGCGCACCGCGGGATTTCTCGCGATCGGTCTCGCGGTGTCGTCGGGGCGGCCGGTTCCGGTCGTGATGACCTCCGGCACCGCGGTGGCGAACCTGGGCCCGGCGGTCCTGGAGGCCAACTACGCGCGGGTGCCGCTGATCGTCGTCAGTGCGAACCGGCCCTACGAGATGCTCGGTACCGGCGCCAATCAGACGGTGGAACAGCTCGGGCTGTTCGGCTCTCAGGTGCGCGCCACGATCAGCCTCGGGCTGGCCGAAGCCGAAGCGGGGGAGTCGGCCTACCCGCGACAGAACAGTGTGTGGCGCTCGTCGGTGTGCCGGGTGCTCGCCGCCGCGCGCGGAACCCGTTCCGGCAACGCGGGTCCGGTGCAGTTCGACATCCCGCTGCGCGAACCGCTGGTCCCGGAGCTGTCCGACGATCCGCTGCCCATCGGCCGCGAGGGCGAACGGCCGTGGACGGCAACCCAGTACGCCACGCTCGACGTGCCGCTCGACATCGATCTGACGCCCGACACCGTCGTCATCTCCGGCCACGGCGCCCGGCTGCTGCCCGAACTCGCCGCGCTGCCGACGGTGGCCGAGCCGACCGCGCCGATGCACGGCCCCGCCCTGCATCCGCTCGCGCTGTCGTTGCTGAAGCCCACCCAGGCGATCATCACCGGTCGTCCGACCCTGCACCGGCAGGTCTCGCGCGTACTGGCCGATCCGGACGTCACCGTGTTCGCGCTCACCACGGGTCCGCGCTGGCCCGATGTCTCCGGCAATGTCGTCGGCACCGGCACCCGCGCGGTGACCACCGGTGCGCCCGCGCCCGCCTGGCTGGCGCGCTGCTCGGAACTGAACCAGCAGGCCGAATCGGTGGTGCGGGCCGAGCTGGCCGCGCATCCCAAGGCGACCGGCCTGCACGTGGCGGCCGTGGTGATGGATGGACTACGAGAAGGCGATCAGCTGCTACTCGGCGCGTCGAACCCGGTGCGCGACGCCGCCCTGGTCTCGCATCCACGGTCGGGTATCCGGGTACTGTCCAACCGCGGCGTCGCCGGGATCGACGGCACCGTCTCCGGTGCGGTGGGTGCCGCGCTGGCGCATCCGGGCCGCACCGTGGCGCTGATGGGCGACCTCACCTTTCTGCACGATGCGTCCGGCCTGCTGATCGGGCGTGGCGAACCACGCCCGGACAACCTCACGATCGTCGTCGCCAACGACGACGGCGGTGGCATCTTCGAGCTGCTCGAACAGGGCGATCCGCAGTACGCGGGCGTGTTCGAGCGGGTTTTCGGCACACCGCACGGCATGGATCTGGCCGCGCTGTGCGCCGCCTACCGCATTCCGCACCGGCAGGTCGATCCCGCCGAATTGGCCGTGGAACTGGCCGCCGACGCGCACGGCTTGCGGGTGCTCGAGGTCGCGACCGAGCGTTCCAGCCTGCGTGAACTGCACGCGGGCCTGCGGGCGAAGATCGCCGGTTAGGCGACCCTGCGCCTTCGCCGCGGTCGTGCGCGAACGACGATCGAACGCTGTCGCGCCCGTCAGCCCTCCTCGGCGGCAGTGAACCCCTCGGCGCCCTCGTCGAAGGGGACGGGGATGGTCTGTTCGATCACGTCCGCCGGATTCGCGGTGTCGGCCTCACGGGCGATGGTGGCCGCCATCTCGTCGGTGTAGTCGGCGGCATCGAAGTAGGCGGGATCGTCGGGGTCGTCATCGCGGAAGGCGGACTGTTCCTGCTCGACGCGATCGGCCTCGGGGACCTCGTCCAGGGGGCGAGAGGTTTCGTAGTCGATCATCGGTGCTCCTCGTTCGTCGGCCTGCTCGATCGGTTGAGCCTCGGACGTGATGTGACGCTGATCGGGTACTGCGCTGTCCAGGGTGCGCCGATCCGGTGTGCGCGGCAACCCGCACCGATGACTTTCCGGCGCCGGGGCCGTCTTCATGAGTGCAGCCACCTGCCATCGCTGAGGAGCGCTCATGGAACCGCAGTTCGATTTCGAACCCGCCGCCCGATCGCTGGCCGCGGTCGTCGACGGCATCACCGACGATCAGCTCGCCGACCCGACGCCGTGCGCCGAGTCCACGGTGCGCGATCTGCTCGCCCACGTGGTCGGGCTGACCGAGGCCTTCCGTCAGGCGGCGACCAAGGAGTCGATCGGTCGGTCCGCGCCACCGCCCGCCGGTTCCGACAGCCCGCTGCTCGATGACTGGCGTACTCGCATCGCCGCGCAGCTCGAGACGTTGACGTCGGTGTGGCGTGTGCCCGAGGCCTGGGACGGTGACACCGAGGCCGGTGGCGTGGAGTTGCCCGCCGCGGTCATGGCGACCGTCGCGCTCGACGAGATCACCGTCCACGCGTGGGATCTCGCCGTCGCCACAGGGCAACAGCTGACCGTCGCCCCCGCGGACCTGGCGATCCTGCACGAGTTCCTGCGCGAGACCGACCCCGCCGGCACCCCCGGGCTGTTCGGCCCGATCGTCGAGATACCGGCCGACGCTCCCGCCTTCGACCGACTGCTCGGTCTCACCGGTCGCGACCCGGCCTGGCGTTCCCCGGTGGTCGCCTAGCGCGGCGTTCAGTCGTCGAGACCCTCGGCGGCGATGACGAAGGTCCCCGCGGCGGTGGCGATGGCGGCTGCCCGGGCCGATCGGTCGGCGATGTCGTCGTCGATGGGATCGCCGCTGGCCAGTAATCGGTAGTAGAGCGGGGCGGAGACGGCGGAGAGAACGGCGCGCGGGTCGGTGCCGACGGGCGCCTCGCCACGGATCACGGCGGCCTCGACACAGGGCGCCCATTCGTTGAGTCGGGTGTCGTAGAAGGTGTGCAGCGCGGCGGCGGTGGCGTCGTCGCAGGTCGCGGCGGCGATGACGGCGCGGAAGAGGTTGCTCTGGCGACCGTCGGCGAGAGTCTTCGCGACCAGGCGGGCGTTCGCGGTCAGATCGTCGAGCAATGCGCCGGTGTCAGCGCGGGGCAGCGACTGCTCGGCCATGTCGACGAGCAGATCGGCGACCAACCCCGCGGGGGTGCGCCAGCGGCGGTAGACCGTCGTCTTGCCGACCCCGGCCCCGGTGGCGACCTCGGTCAGATCGAGGTGCGCGAATCCGCGGTCCGCCAGTAGATCGCCGGCCACTTCCAGGACGGACTCGCGCACCCGGGCGGTGCGTCCACCAGGCCGAACGGAGCCCGGCCAAGCGATGTCGTGGTCCATAACGGAACTCCAGTTTCATTTAGTGCGGATCGGGTGTACTGTCGGCCGTGTTAACGAAACTATAGACCCTTTAGGAGCTCTCATGGAATACCGGCGGCTCGGCGCATCTGGTCTTCTCGTTCCGGCACTCGGCTTCGGCGCGGGTACTTTCGGCGGTCGTGGTGCACTGTTCAGCGCATGGGGTGATACCGATGCCGCGCAGGCCAGGCGCTTGATCGACATCAGCGTGGAGGCCGGCGTCACCCTGTTCGACACGGCCGATGTCTATTCCGACGGCGCGTCGGAAGAGGTGCTCGGCGCGGCGATCAAGGGCAGGCGCGAGCAGGTGCTGCTGTCGACGAAGTCGGCACTCCCCACCGGCCCCGGCCCGCATGAGGCGGGCTCGAGCCGCGCCAGGCTGATTCGCGCCGTCGACGCCTCGCTGCGTCGCCTGGGCACCGACTATCTGGACCTGTTCCAACTGCACGCCTTCGACGCGGGCACGCCGCTGGCGGAAACCCTCACGGCCCTGGACGATCTGGTGCGGGCAGGCAAGATCCGCTACCTCGGCGTCTCCAACTTCGCCGGCTGGGAGCTGATGAAAACACTCGCCACCGCCGAGGCTCTCGGCCTGGAAAAGCCGGTGGCGCACCAGGTCTATTACTCGCTGGTCGGTCGCGACTACGAATGGGAACTGATGCCGCTCGGTGCCGATCAGGGCGTCGGCTCCATCATCTGGAGTCCGCTCGGGTGGGGCAGGCTCACCGGCAAAATCCGTCGCGGCCAACCGCTTCCGGCGGGAAGCCGACTGCACGAGACGGCACAGGCGGGTCCGCCCGTCGACGACGAACGGCTCTACGACGTTGTCGAGGTGCTCGATCGGATCGCCGCCGAAACCGGCCGCAGCGTCCCGCAGATCTCCCTGAACTGGCTGCTCACCCGGCCCACCGTCGCCACGGTGTTGATCGGCGCCCGCAACGAGGAGCAGCTACGTCAGAACCTCGGTGCGGTGGGTTGGCAGCTCGACCCCGAACACCTGGCCGCACTCGACGCGGCGAGTGCGACGACACCTCCGTACCCGTACTACCCGTACCACCGGCTGCCCGACTTCGCCCGGCTCAACCCGCCGGCGATCCGCGCGGCGGCCTGATCAGGTCAGTACACGTCTCGCACGTACCGCTTCTCGGCGACGAGCTGTTTCTTGAAGGCCAGTGCGCCCGCCTCGTCCAGCTTTCCGTGGATCTGGGCGATCCGCAGCAGGGTGTCGTCGACATCCTTGGCCATCCGGGCGGCGTCACCGCAGACGTAGAAGTGGCCGCCGTCGCGCAGCCACGACCACAGCTCGGCGCCATGCTCGATCATTCGATGCTGGACATAGACCCGTTCGCGCTGATCGCGGGAGAAGGCCAGGTCGAGCCGGGTGAGGAAACCGGAGCGGAACATGTCCTCGAGCTCGGCGCGGTAGTAGAAGTTCTGGGCGGCGTGCTGGTCGCCGAAGAACAGCCAGTTGCGACCGGTCGCGCCGATGGCTCGGCGCTCGTGCAGGAAACCGCGGAAAGGAGCGATACCGGTACCCGGGCCCACCATGATCATCGGGGCGTTCGGGTCCAACGGCGGACGGAAGTGCGGTGCCCGCTGCAGAAAGATCGGCACCTCGGTCGTGCCGCGGTCGGCCAGGAACGTCGAGCACACCCCGCCCCGCCGCGCCGAGGTGCCCACCGGGTCGCCGTAGCGGACCACACCGACCGTCAGCTGCACCTCGTCGGGCGTGGTCAACGGGCTGGAGGAGATCGAATACTGGCGTGGTTGCAGCTTTTTCAGTGCGCCCAGCCAGTCGACCAGATCGGTGCGCACCGGGAAGTCGCGCAGCACGTCGACAGCCTGGCGGTCCCACAGGTAGGAGGCGAGCTCATTGCGATTGTCGCGGCGCAGCAGCTTGGCCAGCTGTGGGTGTGGGTTGCGCTCGCCGATGAAGCCGAGCAGATCCTGGCTCACCTTGGTGATGTCGTAGTGGGTGCGCAGGGCATCGGTGAGCGTGAGTTCGCGGTCGTCGACCTCGATCGTGCGCCGACCGTCGAGTCCGGTGCAGGTGAGCCATTCGTCGACCAGATCGGGACAGTTGGCGGGCAGTACGCCCAGCGAATCGCCCACTTCGTACCCGGCGTCGAGGTCGTGGAGGTCGAAGCCGAAGCGACGCACCTCTTTCGGTGAGCCGGGTGCGCTGAGGATCTCGTTGCGCATCAGGGTGGCGCGGACCGGGGACTGGCGGGTGAACGGAGCGGCGGTGGCGCGCTTCGCTCGGGCAGGCGCGAGTTGCCGGTCGAGCACGGTCGTTCCACCGCGACCGGCCGATGACGGCATCGCACGGCCCGAATCGGCCTGCCGGGCAACGTTACTGGTGCCGACCGAATCGCGGCCGTTCGATGCGCCGACGAGCGAGGCATCGCGGCCGCGCGGAGCGCCACCGGTCGGACCGCCGTCGTCGGGCGATCCGCTGGTGATCGCGATCAGGACGTCGTCGAGCCACTGATCGGCGGTGTCGGCGAAATCGGGCTCGCTGTCCACCCGCGCCAGCAGTCGCTTCGCGCCACGCTCGGCGAACAGGGTGTCGAGCTTGCGGCCATGGCCACAGAAGTCGTCGTAGGAGGAGTCACCGAGTGCGAACACCGCGTACCGAACACCGTTGAGGCGAATGATGCTGTCTTCGAGCCTGGTCCAGAAGTCGGCACCGTTGTCCGGCGGGCCGCCGTCACCGAAGGTGCTGGTGACGATGAGGACGTCGCCGGTGATCGAGGTCAGCTCGCACGAATCCATGTCGAGCAACGACGGCGTGAGTCCCGCTTCCGAGAGGCGGGCCGCGACGGTGGCCGCCAGTTCTTCGGCGTTGCCGGTCTGGGAGGCCCACAGGACGGTGATCGGGTGTGGGTCGGGGCTGTCGGTGGCCCCGGCGGCGGCACCCGCATTGCGGGAGTACATGCCGGCCAGCAGTCCGTCGACCCATAGGCGCGACTGAGTCGACATCGGTGCGCTCACCGGCAGCACCGGCTGCCCGGTCACCGGTAGCGACTGCAGTGCGGCGAGGTAGCCGCCGAGATAGATGCGCTCGGTCTCGCTGAGCGTGGGGGAGGTGCCGGCCTCGAGGCCCAGGATTCCGGCCAGTGGATGCGCGGCCGGTGGTGCGGGCAGTTGCGCGGGGTTCGCAGGCGCCTTCTCGGGGGTGGCGGCCGGACCGACCCGGCGCAGCGCCACCGCGCACGCCTTGAACTCCGGCTGCAACGACGCCGGATCCACCGCGTCGTTGGTGACCGCGTTGATCGTCAGATATTCGCCCTGTTCGTCGTTCCAGTGGAAAGGAGCAAAGCAATCACCAGGTCGAACCCGGTCGCTGATCCGCACCGGCAGCACAGCACGGCCCCGGCGCGACGCGATCTCGAGCTGATCGCCCGGCTTCAGATCGAGCTTCTCGGCGTCGGTGGGATGCACTTCGACGAACGGCTCGCCGTTCAGCTTCGTCAGCTTGGCGACCTTGCCCGTCTTGGTCATCGTGTGCCACTGATGTTGCAGCCGACCGGTATTGAGCAGGAAGGGGTAATCGTCGTCGGGCAGTTCGGCGGCGGGCATATGCGGGCGCGGGAAGAACACCGCGCGCCTGCTCGGAGTAGCGAACGCGAGCCGCGGGGTGGTGCCGTCGGCAGACACGTGCAGCGGCTGATGGGTGCCGTCGTTGACATAGCGGATCGGGTTGCGCGGGGTATCGGCGTCGTTGCACGGCCACTGCATCGGCCCTTGCGCCAGTCGCTCGTAGCTCATGCCGCTCAGGTCGTAGCCGGTGGCCGGGTTGGTGAACTGCCGCAGCTCGGCGAACACCTCGGCGCTGGAGGCGAAATCGAACCCGGGGAACCCCATGGCGGTGGCGACCTGGGCGATCAGCAGCCAGTCCGGTCGCGCGTCGCCGATCGGGTCGACCGACTGCCGCAGCAGGGTGACGTTGCGCTCCGAATTCACCATCACCGCATCGGCTTCGGCCCACAGTGCGGCGGGCAGCAACAGGTCGGCGTAGGCGTTGGTCGCGGTCTCGGCGTAGGCATCCTGCACCACGACCAACTCGGCCGCCTCGAGGCCCGCGATCACCGTTTTGCGATTGGCCACGGTGGCAACGGGATTGGTGCAGATGATCCAGGCGGCCTTGATCTCACCGTCGGCCAGTCCGCGAAACATATCGATCGTGCCGGGACCCGACTCGGTGCGCAGGGTGCCGTCGGGCAGATCCCAGGCGGTTTCGACGAAGGCGCGGTCGGCGGGGGAGAGCAGGCTGCGCTGCCCGGGCAGGCCGGGGCCCATGTAACCCATCTCGCGGCCACCCATGGCGTTGGGCTGGCCGGTGAGCGAGAAGGGCCCACTGCCCGGCCTGCAGATGGTGCCCGTGGCCAGGTGCAGGTTCACCAGGGCGTTGGTGTTCCAGGTGCCGTGCGTGGACTGATTGAGCCCCATCGTCCACAGCGACATCCACTCGCCGGCTTCGGCGATCATCGCGGCCGCGGTGCGGATATCGGCCTCGGCCAGGCCGGTCAGCTCGGCGACGCGGTCCGGCGGGTAGTCGGCGAGGAACTCGGGCATCGCGTCCCAGCCCTCGGTGTGCTCGGCGATGAAGTCGGTGTCGATCGCACCGTCGGCGACCAGCAGGTGCAGCAGTCCGTTGAGCAGGGCGAGGTCGGTACCCGGTGCGATCTGCAGGAACAGGTCGGCGCGGACGGCGGTATCGGTGCGGCGGGGATCGACCACGATCAGCTTGGCGCCCGCCTTGAGCCGGTCGGCCATGCGCAGATACAGGATCGGGTGGCAGTCGGCCATGTTCGCGCCGCTGACCAGGAACAGGTCGGCGTGTTCGAAGTCGTCGTAGGAGCCGGGCGGCCCGTCCGCGCCGAGCGACTGCTTGTAGCCGGTGCCCGCGCTGGCCATGCACAGGCGCGAGTTGGCCTCGATGTGTTTGGTCCGCAGGTAGCCCTTGGCCAGCTTGGTGGCCAGGTACTGGGCTTCCAGCGACATCTGTCCGGAGACGTAGAGGGCGATCGCGTCGGGGCCGTGCTCGTCGAGGATCGCGCGCAGGCGGGTGGCGGTCTCGTGCACGGCCTCGTCGACCGGCAGTGGAACGGGGACCTGCCCGCGTTCGGGGCGCCGGTACGCGGTGTCCATCCGACCGGGCGCGGCCATCATCTCCGCGTGGGTGGCGCCCTTGGTGCACAGTCTGCCCGCGTTCGCCGGATGCAACTTGTCGCCGCTGACCTTCGCGATCATTCGCGCGCCAGACCGATCGGTCTTTGTCTGGACGCTTATGCCGCAGCCGACGCCACAATACGAGCACTGTGTACGCACAGTGTCCGTGCCGCGGCCGTCCGCTTCCCCTGTCATGACTCGATCATCCGCATTGGTCGTTGCGCTCGATTTACCGAACGTTATGTCCAGGTGACAATCGACCTCACAAGCCGAAAACTCGACGGTGAGGATACGGCCCGAATATCGCCCCTGATCAGGGCGCATTCCGGGCTGTCGGCGCGCGACCGCGGACGAGTCGGGGTGACCGGACTCACCCCGGCCGGCGACGGCGTTTCAGCTCAATTTGTAGCCGCGGTGCAGCGCCACCACACCACCGGTGAGATCACGCCACTGCACCGAGTCCCAGCCGGCGTCGGCGATCCGGCGGGCCAGCCTGCGCTGGTTCGGCCAGGAACGGATCGACTCGGCCAAGTACACGTACGCGTCCGGGTTGGAGCTCACGGCGCGCGCCACCCGGGGCAGCGCCTTCATCAGGTACTCCATGTACACGGTGCGGAACAGTCCGAACACCGGTGTGGAGAACTCGCAGACCACGACCCGTCCGCCCGGTTTGGTCACCCGCAGCATCTCGCGCAGCGCCACATCGATATCGGCGACATTGCGCAGCCCGAACGAGATCGTCACCGCGTCGAACGAATCATCGGCGAACGGCAGCGCCATCGCATCGCCCGCCACCATCGGCACCTGCCGGAACCGGCCGGCCGCGAGCATCCCCTGGGAGAAGTCGGTGGCCACGCACCAGGCGCCGGACTTACCGAGTTCCACGGTCGAGACGCCGGTGCCCGCGGCCAGGTCGAGGACCCGCTCGCCGGGACGCAGCGCGAGAGCACGTCGCGTCGCCCACCGCCAGTACCGATCCTGGCCACCGGAGATGACCGTATTGGTGAGGTCGTAGCGCTTCGCCACACCGTCGAACATCGACGCGACCTCGTGGGGTTGCTTGTCCAGCGAAGCCCGAATCGGTTCTCGCTGCTCTGTTGTCGCCACGCACCGAGCTTAGAGTTTTTTCGCCGCGATAGCGCGGGTGGGTTGCGCCACTCAGGCCGTGCGCGGCAATCGCTCGCGCATCCCGGTGACATCGGCGTAGTGACCCATCAGCTCGGTGCAGACCGCGGGCCAGGTGCGGTGCAGCACCGACTTGCGCGCCGCCGCCGCGAACAAGCCGCGCTGGCCCGCGTCACGCAGGGCCGACACCGCGCTCGGCAGCAATTCCTCGAACCGGTCGACCGGCAGCAGATACCCGTTACGGCAGTGCGAGATCAGATCCCGTGGTCCACCGGCATCGGGCCCGATCACCGGCACACCGGAGGACAGCGCTTCCTGCACGCCCTGACAGAACGTCTCGTGCTCGCCGGGATGCACCATCACGTCCAGGCTGGCGTAGTGGGTCGCCAGCTCGCTGCCGCCCAGCTCGCCGGTGAACACCGCGTCCGGCATCAACCTGCGCAGCCGGGCCCGTTCCGGTCCGTCGCCCACCACGACGAGCTGGATCGACGGGTCACCGGCCAGCGTGGCCAGCCGCTCCACGTGCTTCTCCGGTGCGAGCCTGCCCACGAACCCGACGACGAGCCGGTCGCTGGAACCGAGCCAGCTCGCCCGCAGCTCGGCACTGCGCGCGGCCGGGTTGAACCGGGCGATGTCCACGCCACGGCCCCAGCGGTGCACCCGGGGAATCCCGTGCTCGGCGAGGTCGTGCGCGGCCGCCGACGACGGCGCCAGCGTGCGGGTGGCGCCCTCGTGGATCCGGCGCGTCCACGCCCACGCGGCCCGTGCGGCCAGCCCGAGCCCGTAGCTCTTGGCGAACCCGGCCACATCGGTCTGATACACCGCGACGGTCGGCAGGTCCAAGCGCGTCGCCGCGGCGAGCCCGCCCGCGCCGAGCAGGAACGGCGAGGCCAGGTGCACCACATCGGGATCGAATGCCGCGATGGCGGCGGTGATTCCCGGTTGCGGAAGGCCCACCGGCAGCGAACTCACCTTCGGCACCATCATCGCGGGCACGCGGTGTACCGGGAACCGGCCGTGGAAACGAGGTGCGGGTGGGGCGCCGCGCAGGGAGTCGGGCGCCACGATCATCGCGTCGTGACCGTGCTGGTCCAGGTGATCCAACACCCGCAGCACGGAGTTGACGACGCCGTTCATGTTCGGCAGGAAAGACTCCGAGACGATGGCTACGCGCACTCTTCCAGGGTGACCGCCACACCGCGCGACACCCCCACACCGACGTGAAGCCGGGACGAACAGCAAACGAAGTTACGACTCGCGCTGCTTGCGGCGCACGATCCACAGCACCGGAAGGGCGAGCGCCCACGCCACGAAGATCACCGACGCCGCCGGGATGATCGCTACCCGTGCGTCGCGCCCGGCCACCCGGACCAGGTCGGGATCGCGCGTGCTGTACTCCACGTTGATCCGCTGACCAGCCGTCAGATTCGTCGGATACAGGATGCCGACCTTCGGATTGTGGGTCACGCTGTCGGGCGTCACGTAGATCACCGCCGAGCGCAACCGGCCCGCGGACAGCACCTCGCCGGAGGTCACGCCACGATGCCGCTCGATCTCGAAGTCGTTGCGCCAGGCCGCGAGCACCAGCAACACCATCAGCACGCTGACCACGGCCGCCGCCCCGACCACCCACGCCCGAACCCGCCGCAGGCGCTTGCTCCGCCGCTCCGACAGGCTGGTTTCCGACACTCGCCACACAGTACCGGTCACCTCTGGGACCGGAAGTTCCCGCACGCGCCGACGCCCCACGGGCCCCTCCCCTAACATTCCCGCTATGTCCCGCAAATTCAGCTTCACCGTGCCCTACACCGTCCCGGTCGAAGAGCTTCACCGGGCACTTGTCGACGATGCCGTCTGGCAGGCGCGTTTCGCCGGCGCCGAGACCGCGACCATCGAACTCTCCCATCCCGACGGCCCCGATTCGATCACCATCCATATGACCGAAACCCCAGGTAAGGACAAGGTCCCCGCGCTGGTGCGCAAGGTGCTCAAGAGCGATCTCGTCCTGGTCCGCACCGACAACTGGCAGCCACTGGCCGGCGAGGTCGCCAAGGGCAGTTTCACCGGCAACACCAGTGGCATCACCACCGAGATGTCGGGCACCTATGAACTGCGTCCCACTGCCGAGGGCAGCGAGATCGAGGTCGTCGGCACGGTCAAGGTGAAGGTTCCGCTGGTCGGTGGCGCCATCGAGCCGCTGGCCGAACAGTTGCACCAGCGCGTCCTCAACAGCGAACGCAAATTCATCGAGAACTGGTTCGCCAAGCTCTGACCCCGACAGCGAGGGGTGCCGCTCCAGCGAGCGGCACCCGCGCGTCAGCCGCGGTTCTCGACCAGTACCAGCCAGTTGCCCGAGTTGTCGCGAATGATCGCCTCGGTGCCGTACGGACGCTCGGACGGCGGCTGAATGAACTCGACACCCTTCGCGGTGAGTTCCTCGTAGGTCTTCTGGCAGTCGGCGGTGCGCAGCCCGAGCGCGCCGTGGGTGCCGTCGGCCAGTGCCCGCCGGATCGCGTCGGCGAGGTCGTCGGTCAGCGGCGGCCCCGGGATCATCAGGGTCACCTCGAGCTCGCGATGATCGGGGTGGGCGATGCTCACCCAGCGGAAGCCGTTGTCGCCCATGCTCACATCCGCGGTCTCGACGAATCCGAGCTTGTCGATGTACCACTGCTTGGCGGCATCCTGATCGGTGACGTACACGGTGACCAGGGAAACGTTCGTGATCGTTGTCATGGTTGCAGGCTATGGCCGCCCGGTGTCATCGGGCTTCTCCGAAATTGCGGTGTCGTGGCGGACGCGGTCGGAGAGTCCGTGCATGAAGACATAGCAGCCCGGAATGTGCGGCGCGCCGTCGGCGAATTTGACCTGGTACTCGCTCGGCGTCACCCCGACGAGTTGCCGGAATTTGGCACTGAACGAGCCCAGGCTCGAATACCCGACCAGCATGCACACCTCGGTGACGGTCAGGTTGGTCGACCGCAACAGATCCTGAGCCCGCTCGATCCGCCGCTCGGCCAGATACACCGCCGGTGTGCGGCCGTACACGGCGGCGAACGCACGAAGGAAGTGGTACTTGGAAACACCTGCGGCGCGAGCGAGTTCGTCGAGGTCGAGCGGGTCGGCGTACTGCCGGTCGACCAGGTCACGGGCCTTGCGCAGGTGCGGCAGCAGCGCCAGCACCGGACGACGCGCCGCCTCGCTCACGACCGCTCCGCCCGCCCACGCTCGGCCATCAGCTGAAGGGCTGCAGTTCGTCGGCGCGCAGTGAGGCCCGTCCGGCGGCCCGCCAGGCGCGGGCGGTGAGGTCGAGGTCCTCGTCGGTCACCAGATTGCCCATCACCCGAACCGCCGTGCGCTGCAGGTACTTCGAGCGCATCACCGGCGGCCCACCGAGCGGGACCATCCTGGGCTGAGTGGCCAGGCCCGCGAGCCTGCGCGCCACCGAGAAGGTGCGTCCGTAGTGGTCACGCAGCAACTGTGGCCACGCCCGGCTCAGATCGGGTTCGTCGAGCAGGTCCGCGAGCATGTGCCCGCCTTCCAGGCCGTAGTCGATGCCTTCGCCGTTGAGCGGGTTCACGCAGCCCGCGGCGTCACCGACCAGCACCCAGTTCGGGCCCGCCACGTTCGAGACAGCGCCGCCCATCGGCAGCAGCGCCGAGGCCACCGCGCGCAGCTCGCCCTCGAGTTCCCATTCCTCGCGACGCAGCTGGGTGTAGTGCTCGAGCAGCGGCTTGAGGGCGACGTGCGAGGGCCGCGCTTCGGTGGCCAGCGAGCCGACGCCGATGTTCACCTCGCCGTTGCCGAGCGGGAAGATCCAGCCGTAGCCGGGGACCAGCTCATCGGCGGCATTGCGCAGTTCCAGATGCGAGGAGATCCACTGATCGTCGCTGCGGCCGGACTTGATGTAGGCGCGGGCCGCGGTCCCGTAGGCATAGCGGCGATGCCAGGTGCGACCCAGCTGTTTGCCGATGGGGGAGCGCACGCCGTCGGCCACCACCAGCACCCGGCAGCGCACCGTGTGGGTGGACGCGCCGATACGCACCGTCACCCCGGTGACTCGCTCGCCCTCGCGCAGCACCTCGGTGACCTTCGCGCCGTCGACCATCCGCGCACCGGACTTGATCGCGGTCTCGCGCAGCTTGTCGTCGAGTTCGGTTCGCGGAACGGCACTTCCGTACGTGGGGAACGACCCGCCCGGCCACGGCAGCAGTGCTTCCTTGCCGAAGCCCGCCATCCGCAGGCCGTGGTTCACCGTGTGGGCGCGCAACCATTCGCCGAGACCCAGATGTTCCAGCTCGGCGGTGGCGCGCGGCGTCAGCCCGTCACCACAGGTCTTGTCGCGCGGGAAAACCGCCGAATCGAGCAGCAGCACATCGCGTCCGGCGCGCGCGGCCCACGCCGCCGACGCGGAACCGGCCGGCCCTGCCCCGACCACCAGCACCTCGACGGTGGCAGGCAGCGGAGCGTGGTCGGCAGGGGTGAGATCCGGTGAACCCATGGCTCAATACTGGCACTGTCGGCCGCTGTGCGAGAGTGTCGGGTACACCGGGAATTGTCACTGTGTGACGGGGTTCATCGGCCATAGTGCCGGGACACGCTAGGTTGCTACCCGTCGGGGTCGGACGCATCGCTGGGAGAAGATAATGAGTACATCGGCTGTGAGCGACGAAAGCACCGTGGTTGCCGGGGTAGATCTCGTCGATCCCGAACTCGCCGTCACCGTGCGCGACGGACTGGCCGCGGTCGAGAAACTGCTCGTCGACGAACTCTCCGACGGTGAGGATTTTCTCCAGGAGGCGGCGCTGCACCTGGCCAGGGCGGGCGGCAAGCGGTTCCGGCCGCTGTTCACCGTGCTCACCGGCCAGCTCGGACCGAATCCGACCGACCCGGCGCTGATCACCGCGGGCACGGTCGTCGAACTGGTGCACCTCGCGACGCTCTATCACGACGACGTCATGGACGAGGCGACCCAGCGTCGCGGCGCGGAGAGCGTCAACTCGCGGTGGGGTAACAACATCGCGATCCTGGCAGGCGACTACCTGTTCGCCCACGCTTCGCGCCTGACCTCCACCCTCGGCCCCGACGCGGTCCGCATCATCGCCGAGACCTTCGCCGAGCTGGTCACGGGCCAGATGCGGGAAACCATGGGCGCCAAGCAGACCCAGGACCCCGTCGAGCACTACCTGCGCGTGGTGTGGGAGAAGACCGGCTCGCTGATCGCCGCCGCGGGCCGCTTCGGCGGCACCTTCTCCGGCGCGGGTCTCGAGCACGTGGAACGCCTGGCCCGCCTCGGCGACGCGGTCGGCACCGCGTTCCAGATCTCCGACGACATCATCGATATCTCGTCCTCGGCCGAGCAGTCGGGCAAGACGCCGGGCACCGACCTGCGCGAGGGCGTGCACACCCTGCCGGTGCTCTACGCCCTGCGCGAGACCGGCGCCGACGGCGACCGCCTGCGCACCCTGCTGGCGCGCCCGCTGGAAACCGACGCCGAGGTCGACGAGGCACTGGAACTGCTGCGCTGCTCGCCCGGCATGGCGCTGGCCAAGGAAAAGCTGGCCGAATACGCCGACCTCGCCGATACCGAACTCGCCGCGCTGCCCGCGGGGCCCGCCAACGACGCCCTCACCCGGCTGGTCCGCTACACCATCGAGCGGGTCGGCTGAGGAGGAACTTTCAGGGCGAGATTCGCGTTTCTCCTTCATGCCCAATGGGATCAAAACGTTCGGTTTGATGGTGGGGATGTCGGCGTTGATCGTCGCCATCGGGGCGATGTTCCGCAGCCCGACGATCCTGGTCATCTCGATCGTGCTGGCCGTCGGCATGAACGCCTACGCCTACTTCAACAGCGACAAGCTGGCGTTGAAGGCGATGCACGCGCAACCGGTGAGCGAACTGGAGGCGCCGGTCATGTACCGGATCGTGCGCGAACTCGCGACCACGGCGCGCCAGCCGATGCCGCGGCTCTACATCAGCCCGACCAGCGCCCCCAACGCGTTCGCGACCGGCCGTAATCCGCGCCACGCCGCGGTCTGCTGTACCAGCGGCATCCTGCAATTGCTCGACGAACGCGAGCTGCGCGCGGTGCTCGGCCACGAGCTGTCCCACGTCTACAACCGCGACATCCTGATCTCGTCGGTGGCGGGCGCGATGGCCTCGGTCATCACCGGTCTGGCGAATATGGCGTTCTTCGCGAGCTCGTTCGGCAACAGAGACGGCAACGGACCGAACATCATCGGCGTGCTGCTGGTCTCGCTGCTCGGGCCGATCGCGGCGGGCCTGATCAAGATGGCGGTCTCACGATCGCGGGAGTACCAGGCCGATCAGTCCGGCGCCGAGCTCACCGGCGACCCGCTGGCCCTGGCCTCGGCCCTGCGCAAGATCGAACGCGGCGTCCAGGCGGCCCCGCTTCCGCCCGACCCCAAGATCACCAGCGAATCGCATCTGATGATCGCCAACCCGTTCCGCGCGGGCGACCGCGTCGCCCGCTGGTACTCCACCCACCCCCCGATGGACGAGCGAATCAAGCGTCTGGAGGAGATGGCCGGAGACAACACCCAGTACTGAGCGCCGTCCTCCGCCATTCGCATCATTCCAGGCGGCACTCACCACCACTGAGTGCCGCCACACCGGACCTACCGGTAGTTGACGAACTGCAGGGCGATACCGAAGTCCTCGCCCTTGAGCAGCGAGATCACTTCCTGCAGATCATCACGCTTCTTGCTGCTGACCCGCAGCTCCTCACCCTGGATCTGCGCCTTCACGCCCTTGGGGCCCTCGTCGCGGATCTTCTTCGAGATCTTCTTCGCCTTCTCGGTGTCGATACCCTGCACCAGCGTGCCGGTGATCTTGAACACCTTGCCCGACGGCTGTGCCTCGCCTGCGTCGAACGCCTTCAGCGAGATGTCGCGCCGGATCAGCTTCTCCTTGAACACGTCGAGCGCCGCCTGCACCCGCTCCTCGGCATTGGCGGTCAGCACGATGGCCTCCTCGCCCGACCACGCGATCGACGCATCGGTGCCCTTGAAGTCGTAGCGCGAGTTCAGCTCCTTCTCCGCCTGATGCAGAGCGTTGTCGACCTCCTGTCGATCGACCTTGCTCACGACGTCGAATGACGAATCAGCCACACTGCGCTCCTGTCCTGTGAAGGTCCGGCGAACTTCGGGGCCGGGATGTGCCGGCCACCGAGACAGTTGTACCCGCATCGGGGGACGACCGGTGCTCGCAGGGGGTCTGTGCAGGCGTTTTGATAGTCCGGGTGAGTACGTTGTAAGCTGCTCAGCGCACCGGAAACGGCGCACACGGCAGATTGCCCGAGCGGCCAATGGGAGCGGACTGTAAATCCGTCGGCTTATGCCTACGTAGGTTCGAATCCTACATCTGCCACATCGAACCCCCGTCGATCATGAAGATCGGCGGGGGTTCCTTGGTTCTGCGGGTTGTTCCCGCGCGGATCCGGGTAGCCTCGATGTGAGCAGGTCGGAACCAGCGGGGCTGAACCCCGTGAAAATGCCCTTTGAGCTGCCGATTTGGTGCTCTGGCCGGGGAGTGTGTAATCTCGTTCAGGACGCCGGAGCACGGGGTCACGCTGATCGGCTTGCCGATACAGACTCTGTGCCACGTTGTCATGCCCCCTTAGCTCAGTCGGTAGAGCGTTTCCATGGTAAGGAAAAGGTCAACGGTTCGATTCCGTTAGGGGGCTCGCCGGATTGCCGGTGGTGAGCGGCTTACCGCGGCATCATCGGGATATTAGTCCGCCGTGGCGGTGTAGCTCAGTTGGTAGAGCAAACGACTCATAATCGTTGTGTCGCCGGTTCAAGTCCGGCCATCGCTACCAATTTCAACTCAGCCCAGACCGGAAAGAAGGCAAATCGTGGCCGCGAAGTCCACCGATGTCCGGCCAAAGATCACCTTGGCCTGCGACGAGTGCAAGCACCGCAACTACATCACCAAGAAGAACCGGCGTAACGACCCGGATCGCCTCGAGCTGAAGAAGTTCTGCCCGAACTGCGGAACTCACCGGGCGCACCGCGAGTCGCGCTAGTTTTCAGAAGCATCTGCCGAAGGCCGGACGAGAGTCCGGCCTTTGTGCTTTTCCCGGGAAGTTCATGGAAAGTTCGGGGCCGATACAGTACTCGGACGCATCACGTTTTACACCGGTCGACTTCGGTGGTGTCTTACGAGTGAGTAAGGTCCACGTTGTGACAGTGAACACCGGAACTCACGAAGCGGTCCCTGCCGCAGCCGCCGAATCCTTCGATCCCGCCGCCCACGCGGCATCGATGGTCGGCCACCACTACCGCGTCGACGACTACTACGAGGTCGGCCGCGAAAAGGTGCGCGAATACGCCCGTGCGGTGCAGGATTACCACCCGGTGCACTGGGAGGAAGACATCGCGCGCGAGTACGGCCACCAGGGCCTGCTCGCCCCGCTCACCTTCATCTCCCTGGTCGGCATCCTCGCCCAGCGCAAGCTGTTCGAACAGATCGTGACCGGCTACGACCTGAGCCAGATCATGCAGACCGATCAGATCCTGGAATTCCACCGCCCGATTCGGGTCGGCGACCAGTTGACCTGCGATGTGTATCTGCATTCTTTCCGGCAGGCCTTCGGTGGCGACATCATCGTGACCAAGAACATCGTCACCGCCCAGGACGACGAACTGGTGCTCACCACCTACACCACCCTGATCGGCCGCAGCGGCGGCGACATCGATCCCCAGATGTCGAACGCGGTCCGCAACGTGCTGATGCACGGACTCGGTGAGGAGGAGCCCGCCCACCACGCGCCGGCCGAACTGTCCATCGGGATCGCCGCGGACCCGATCACCAAGCAGCCGGAGCCGACGGTCAGCGTGCACGCCCTGTCCTTCGACAGTGTGTCGGTCGGCGACGAGCTGCCGGCCCGCGTGGCGCGACTCACCCGTGGCGACCTCGTCAACTACGCGGGCGTGTCCGGCGACGCGAACCCGATCCACTGGAGCGACGAGGTCGTGAAGCTGGTCGGCCTGGACAACGTGGTCGCGCACGGCATGCTCACGATGGGTCTCGGCGGCGGTTTCGTCACCTCGTGGCTGGGCGATCCCGGCGCGGTGAAGGAGTACAACGTCCGCTTCACCAGCCCGGTCTACGTCGGTTCCGACATCCCGGCGGAGGTCGAATACACCGGCAAGGTGAAATCGGTCGATCCGCAGACCCGGACCGCCGTTGTCGCCATCACGGCGAAGTCGGCGGGCAAAAAGATCTTCGGCCGCGCCACGGCAACCGTTCAGCTGTCCTGACCTGGTCGGGTGTCCCGGATTGGCGATAACCGCGCGCGGTGACGTATAGTCGGGTCTCTGGGGTCACGAGATGCTGCGCGCTGATCTTCCCGAGGGGTTATCTCCTCATGGAAGCGGCGCGCGTGTTGTGTGACACTGGAGACAACCGAATATCGAATGTGGTTGGGCACTACAGCTCAGGCTGGTCCAACCGAAGGGGCGTAGCTCAATTGGCAGAGCAGCGGTCTCCAAAACCGCAGGTTGCAGGTTCAAGTCCTGTCGCCCCTGCCCTGAATGCCAGCGACGAGAGAGGATCGACGTGAGCGACGAGCGGGATACTCGCGGCGAAGACGGCGAGGACACCGCCGCTGCCACTCGACCGAGTGGCAAGCGGTCTGCTCGTCGTGTGCGCGCGTCGGATGCTCCGGCAGACAACGGATCGGTGGCCACGCTCGATCGGCCGTCGGCCTCGCGCAAGGCAGACAAGACCGCCGGTAAGGCAAAGACGGGCAACCCGTTCAAGCGGCTGCTCAAGTTCCTGCGAGAGGTTATCGCGGAACTGCGCAAGGTGATCTGGCCCAACCGGAAGCAGATGGTCACCTATACGGCCGTCGTTCTGGTGTTCGTGGTCTTCATGGTCGCGTTCATCGCCGGGATCGACGTGGCGTTCGTCAAGGGTGTCGACTGGCTGTTCGGCTGATCGCCGACACCCACGCCGGTAGCCGATCGCGGGTCGGAACGGCGGAGTGTGCCTCCGCGCACCCGACCCGGCCCAGAGGATGTACGTGACGACACAGGAAGCGAGTGCCTCAGTGAGCACCCCGGAGAACGACACCAACGACGAGTTCCCGGTTGACGACGCTGTCGTGGCGGAAACCGCCACCGACGAGGTCGAGGCCGCCGAGCTCGCCGATGCCGACGAAGCCGCTGCCGACGAGGTCGTCGACGAAGCCGTGATCGAAGAAGTCGCCACCGAGGACGACCCCGAGGCCGACCCGATCGAGTCGATGAAGACCAAGCTGCGCCGCGTGCCCGGCGACTGGTACGTCGTGCACTCCTACGCGGGCTACGAGAACAAGGTCAAGACCAACCTCGAGACCCGTGTGCAGAACCTCGGTCTCGAGGACTACATCTTCCAGGTCGAGGTGCCGACCGAAGAGGTCACCGAGATCAAGAACGGCCAGAAGAAGAACGTCAACCGCAAGGTGTTGCCGGGCTACATCCTGGTCCGGATGGAACTGAACAACGAGTCGTGGGGCGCGGTGCGCAACACCCCCGGCGTCACCGGTTTCGTCGGTATGACCGGCGGTGGCCCCGGCGCCAAGCCGACCCCGCTGACCATCAACGAGGTCGTGAAGTTCCTGGTTCCGGCCGGTGCGCAGGCGCAGAAGAAGGCCGCCGCGGCCGCCGCCGGTGGTTCGGATGCCGGTAGCGCGGCGTCGGGCAAGCCCACCATCGAGGTCGACTTCGAGGTCGGCGAGTCGGTCACCGTTATGGACGGCCCCTTCGCGACGCTGCCCGCCTCGATCTCCGAGGTCAACGCCGAGCAGCAGAAGCTCAAGGTGCTCGTGTCGATCTTCGGTCGTGAGACCCCGGTCGAGCTGAACTTCACCCAGGTCTCCAAGATCTAGGATTTTCCACACTCGCGTCAACGGCACCGCTCACCGGCGGTGCCGTTGGTGTTTGTGCTGGTCGCCACCCGATTGCTGGGTCGTGTGGCAGGTCCGGTAGAGTGTGATGGTTCGTGTTCTGACTTCCCCGCAGTACCTGTCGGGGCCTAGTCGTGCGCGGATACGAGGCTTACGGCAACCGTAAGGAACCGAACCCCAGAAAGCCAAGGAAGAAAGATGCCCCCCAAGAAGAAGAAGCTCGCCGGGATCATCAAGCTGCAGATCCAGGCCGGCGCAGCCAACCCGGCACCGCCGGTCGGCCCCGCGCTCGGTCAGCACGGCGTCAACATCATGGAGTTCTGCAAGGCGTACAACGCCGCGACCGAGTCGCAGCGTGGCAACGTCATTCCGGTCGAGATCTCGGTGTACGAGGACCGGACGTTCGACTTCAAGCTGAAGACCCCGCCTGCCGCTCGTCTGCTGCTCAAGGCCGCCGGTGTGCAGAAGGGCTCCGCTGAGCCGCACAAGACCAAGGTCGCGAAGGTCACCATGGACCAGGTCCGGGAGATCGCCAAGACCAAGGCCGAGGATCTCAACGCCACTGATCTCGATCAGGCCGCGAAGATCATCGCCGGTACCGCGCGTTCGATGGGTATCACCGTCGAAGGCTGAGCGAATCTCGCTCTCATGTGGGAGGGCCGGCCAGGCCCGACAACCACATCTGAACTCGAAACTTTAAGGACAGAAAATCATGGCAAAACGAAGCAAGGCGTACCTCGCCGCTGCTGAGAAGGTCGATCGCGACAACCTGTACTCCCCGCTGGCCGCCGCGCGCCTGGCGAAGGAGACCGCGACCACCAAGACCGACGCGACCGTCGAGGTCGCCGTCCGTCTCGGCGTCGATCCCCGCAAGGCCGACCAGATGGTCCGTGGCACCGTCAACCTGCCGCACGGCACCGGTAAGACTGCCCGCGTCATCGTGTTCGCCGCGGGCGAGAAGGCTTCCGAGGCCGAGGCCGCAGGCGCCGACGCCGTGGGCGCCGAGGACCTGATCGAGCGGATCCAGGGCGGCTGGCTCGACTTCGACGCCGCGATCGCCACCCCGGATCAGATGGCCAAGGTCGGCCGCATCGCGCGTGTCCTCGGCCCGCGTGGTCTGATGCCGAACCCGAAGACGGGCACCGTCACCAACGATGTGACCAAGGCCGTCAACGAGATCAAGGGCGGCAAGATCAACTTCCGCGTCGACAAGCAGGCCAACCTGCACTTCGTCATCGGCAAGGCGTCCTTCGACGACGCCAAGCTGGTGGAGAACTACGGCGCCGCGCTGGACGAGATCCTGCGTGTGAAGCCGTCGACCGCCAAGGGTCGCTACGTCAAGAAGATCACGGTTTCGACGAACACCGGACCGGGCATCCCGGTGGACCCGAACCGCACCCGCAACCTCCTCGACGAGGATGCGTGAGCTTCGGCTGACAGCTAGCTCCTGAGAGCAACTCGAGGGTGGGAACGCATTCGCGTTCCCACCCTCGAGGTTTTTCGGGGGACTATTCGCTACGGCATCCCGGTTGCGCACAGGTGTGACCAGGATTCTGCTGATCTCCGGTAGCACCAGAGCCGGATCGACCAATACCGCCGCCCTCCGTACCGTGGCCGGGCTCGCGCTCACCGGGATGCGCGCCGATCTCTACGGCGGCCTGCGTGACCTGCCCGCTTTCGTTCCCGGCGACGATCCGGACGACTATCCCGCGGTGGTCGACCTCCGCGCCGAGCTCGCCACGGCGGACGCGGTGCTCATCTGCACCCCCGAATACGCGGGGACGCTGCCCGGCAGCTTGAAGAACCTGCTCGACTGGACTGTCGGTACGGCGGACCTGTACGAGAAGCCGGTGGCCTGGCTGTCGGTGGCCCAACCGGGTCGCGGCGAGGGTGCGCTGGACACCCTGTCCACGGTGCTCGGTTACGTCGGCGCCGATGTCGTCGAGCGGGCGTGTCTGCGGGTGCCGGTGCTCGGCGCCGATGTCGACGAGAACGGTCTGGTCGCGGATCGGGAGTTTGCGCCGAACGCGTCGATCGCGCTGGTCGAACTGGCTGCGCATCTGCGTCGAATCGGAGTGTGACGTGCGCGCACCGGGCACGATGGCCCGGTGCGCGTTTCGGTCAGTTCTTCGTTTCGGCGTCCTCGGTGTCGCGCCAGGCGAGCAGTACGGACTCTCCGTCATGCGGCCGCCACGGCAGGAAGATCGCCACGATCACCGCGCAGACGAGCACCGCGACGGTGGCGACCAGGGACGCGGCGTGGGCGCCCTGGAGCGTAGCGGCCTTCATGGCGACGATCAGGTTCTCGCGTTGGGTCTCGAAGAACGGCGCGAGCTCGCGTTTGCGCAGTTCCAGCACGCTGAGCGGACTGGCCTTGACCAGGCTCTTCTCGTTGTCGTTCATGATGCCCGCCGGGATGGCGTCGATGCGTGCGCCGATCCGGCTGGTGTAGTACGAGGCCACGATCGAGCCGAGCACCGCGACACCGAGCGTGCCGCCGATCTCGCGGGTCGTGTCGTTGACGGCCGAGCCCGCCCCCGCCTCGTTCAGTGGCAGCGAGGACATGATCGATTCGGTGGCAGGTCCCTGCACGATGCCCAGGCCCAGTGCCATCAACACCATCGAGGGCAGCACGCCGATCAGGTAGCTGCTGTCGACGGTGACCTGTCCGCCGAGGTAGAGACCCGCACCGATGAGTAGCAGGCCGATCACCAGCACCGCGGTGGTGCCGACTCGTTGCGCCAGCAACGTCGCGACCGGTGCGCCGATGGCGACCGAGAAGGCGAACGGCAATGAGGCGATGCCGAATTCGAGCGGGGTGTATTCGCGCACGCCCTGGAAATACTGGGTGATCAGGAACAGGAAACCGAACATCGAGAAGTAGCCGATGGCGATTGCCAGCGCGGGCAACGAGAATCGGCGGTTGCGGAACAACCGCATATCGAGAATCGGTGCGGCAGTGCGCAATTCCCAGGTGACGAAGGCGGCGAGCAGAACGGTGCCGAGCGCCGCGGTGCACAGTGTGGTGAGCGAGAGCCAGCCGTTGTGCGGTGCCTCGATGATCGACCACACCAGCAGCGTGATCCCGGCGATCGAGAGCACGATACCGACCAGATCGAGTGAGCCGATGTGGGCGGCGCGTGATTCGGGCACCCAGATCAGCGTCGCGACCAGCGCGACCAGCGCCACCGGCACGTTGATCCAGAACACCGAATGCCAGCTGAAATGTTCGAGCAGCCAGCCGCCGGAGATCGGGCCGATGGCGATCGCGAACCCGGCCATCGCGGTCCACGCGGCGATGGCCAGCGCGCGTTCGCGCCGGTCGGTGAAGATATTGATGATCAGGGCGAGGGTGGCCGGGAAGACCGCGGCGGCGAAAATGCCCATCGCGGCTCTGGCGACGATGACCTGGGTCATCGTCTCGGCGAGGGCGCCGCCGACCGACATCACCGCGATGCCGACGAGGCCGATGGTCATGATCCGGCGGCGGCCGTAGCGGTCGCCGAGGTTGCCCGCCGCCAGCAGCAGACCGGCGAAGGTGAGGGTGTAGGCGTCGACGACCCATTGCAGACCGGAGACTCCGGTCCGTAGTTGGACGCCGATCGAGGGAAGGGCGACATTGACGATGGTGTTGTCGAGCACCACCAGCAATTCGGCCAGACAGATGACGGCGAGCGCGAGAAACCGCTGCGAACGCCGGTCCAGCAGCACTGATGGAGCGACTATGGAGGTTGCCATAGCATTGGAGTGAATCAGATTACTGTCACCCTGCGTAACACCTTCTCGGTAGGATCACTGCCACATTGACTGTCCGAAGTGGTCTGCGTCACAGGAAACCGGCCGAATCGGACCGGGGGACACCCGTTTTGGCAGATGGGGGGAGGTGCGGGTACAGTGGTCAACGGTCATGCGGGATGTGCATACATCCGGAAGGCCACACCCATTCGTTCTACCGAAGACCGTTGGTCGTTGATGCCGAATTTCACGGTGTCGATCGAAGGTCCGGCGACATTGCCGGCGACCCACGCAGGGAGAGCTGAGGCCGAAGATATTTTGCGCCCCGGTACGCCTTGCGTCCGGGGCGTTCGTTTTGTCGCCGGCCCCTGATTCGGTAGTGCACCAACGAAACCGACATCAGAGAGGAGGCGAAGTATGGCGAAACCTGAAAAGGTCACCGCTGTCGCGGAGATCGCGGAGCAGTTCAAGAACTCCACGGCCACTGTTGTCACGGAATACCGTGGCCTGTCGGTCGGCAAGCTCACCGAGCTGCGTCGTGCGCTCGGCGCCGACGCCACGTACTCCGTCGCCAAGAACACCCTGGTCAAGATCGCTGCCGGCGAAGCCGGTGTGGCGGGTCTCGACGAGCTGTTCGTCGGCCCGACCGCCATCACCTTCATCCAGGGTGAGCCGGTCGATGCCGCCAAGGCGCTCAAGCAGTTCGCCAAGGACAACAAGTCCCTGGTCATCAAGGGCGGATACATGGACGGCCGCGCGCTGTCCGTGTCCGAGGTCGAGCGTATCGCCGACCTCGATTCGCGCGAGGTGCTGCTGGCCAAGCTGGCCGGTGCGTTCAAGGCCAAGCCTTCGCAGGCTGCCGCCCTGTTCGCCGCTCCCGCTTCGCAGGTCGCCCGGCTCGCCCAGGCGCTGCTCGAGAAGCGCACGAGTGCCGAAGGCGCTCCTGCTGCCGAAGAAGCACCCGCGGCTGACGCCGAATAAGACATCTATTACCCGCCTCGGGGTGCGTATGCGCTGCGAGGTACACCACGAAAGGAACCACCATGGCAAAGCTGAGCACCGAAGAACTGATCGGCGCCTTCAAGGAGCTGACCCTGCTCGAGCTCGCTGAGTTCGTCAAGGTCTTCGAAGAGACCTTCGACGTCACCGCCGCCGCCCCCGTCGCGGTCGCCGCCGCCGGTGGCGCTGCTGCGCCGGCCGACGCCGCCGAAGAGCAGGACGAGTTCGACGTCATCCTCGAGGGTGCCGGCGACAAGAAGATCCAGGTCATCAAGGTGGTCCGTGAGATCGTCTCGGGCCTGGGCCTGAAGGAAGCCAAGGACCTGGTCGAGGGCGCCCCGAAGCCGATCCTGGAGAAGGTCGCCAAGGATGCCGCCGAGGCCGCCAAGGCGAAGCTCGAAGAGGCCGGCGCCAAGGTTTCCGTCAAGTAATTCGGAACCAGTGCTGTTGTGAACGGGCGGTCCTTTTCGGGCCGCCCGTTTGCTATTTGTCCGGACATGCGAAAGTGATCCGGGTCGTAGTAGCCGCGCCAGGTTACTCTTCAGTCATGTAGGGGTGTGCCCCGTCTCACTGATGGGTTACAGTGACCGGACCCACAGAGTCGTAGCGCACCGCCGTGATGTGAGCGCGCGGGAACGCGGGTGGGGTGCTCGCAGGGATCAATGGAGGTAGCAGTGGGCGTCGAGGTCAGGACCGAGGGTGTAACCAAATCCTTCGGTTCACAGCGAATTTGGCAGGACGTGTCGATCACGCTCCCTTCGGGTGAGGTCAGTGCATTGCTCGGCCCATCGGGTACGGGTAAGTCGGTGTTCCTGAAGTCGCTCATCGGTCTGCTGCGGCCCGAGCGCGGGTCGATCTTCATCGATGGCACCGACATCATGACCTGCTCCAACAAGGAGCTCTACGAGATCCGCAAACTGTTCGGCGTCCTTTTCCAGGACGGCGCGCTGTTCGGCTCGATGAATTTGTACGACAACATCGCGTTCCCGCTTCGTGAGCACACGAAGAAGTCGGAATCCGAGATCCGCCGCGTGGTCATGGAGAAGCTCGAGCTGACCGGTCTGCTCGGCGCCGAGGGCAAGCTGCCCGGCGAGATCTCCGGTGGTATGCGCAAGCGCGCCGGTCTGGCCCGCGCGCTGGTCCTCGACCCGCAGATCATCCTCGTCGACGAGCCCGACTCGGGCCTCGACCCGGTGCGTACCTCGTACCTGGCACAGCTGCTGCTCAACATCAACGCGCAGATCGACGCCACGATCCTGATCGTGACGCACAACATCAACCTGGCCCGTACGGTGCCGGACAACATCGGCATGCTCTTCCGCCGCAACCTGGTGATGTTCGGCCCCCGTGAGGTGCTGCTCACCAGCGAGGAGCCGGTGGTCAAGCAGTTCCTCAACGGCCGCATGATCGGCCCGATCGGTATGTCGGAGGAGAAGGACGAGGCGCAGATGGCGCGCGAGCAGGCGCTCGTCGACGCCGGTCACCACCACGGTGGCGCCGAGGAGATCGACGGCATCATCCCGCAGATGAAGGCCGAGCCCGGCATGCCGGCCCGTCAGGCCGTGTTCCGCCGCCAGGCGCGCGTGCGCGAGATCATCCACACCCTGCCGCACGCGGCACAGGTGGCGATCCGCGAGTCGCTGGATTCCTCCGATGACACTCAGGTGATGGCTGCCTACGGCGGCAGCGATCAGCCCACCGAAACGTTCAAGACGGTTCCGCACGGCCAGCTCAACGGCTGAGCGACTTTTACGCCTCGGATGAGCCCCGGCCTACGGCCGGGGCTCTTCTGTGTGACAGGACGGAAAACAGCTGCTGACCGGCCGTCAGCCGGCTGGCGCACACGGCGTGTCGCGAGTAAAATGACCGCGGCGCCGGGTGGGGGATCCCCAGCGCGCCAGGCGATCTCGCATCGCGAACAGACCTTCGCGCGCCACTTGACGAGGGGCCCGCAAACCGTCACCCTATTCACAGCAGCCTGTGCTGTTAAGGGGCATCAGCGCCAGCGAGAATTCGGCCCAGCACCAGCTGACAGGGGTCGGCGCCAGTTGAATAGAGGGCTCAGCGCGCAGTGAGCAGTCGGCTCGGGGGAGTCGGCGGCGGGGCGCGCAGCGGTGAAGGAACCCGACGCGGCCAGCGTCCAGGGCTTCGGCGCGTTATCCCGTGCGTGCGGTCACACGGATGGTATGTTGACACTCCCTTGTCTAGGGGTGTAAGTTTGGACGTTGCGCTGGCTGCCTCCTGTCCACACCTTGATTCGCACTCGAAAGTTCCACCCTTCCGGTGTTACTTCCGCTGCTGCTTGTTCTGGTTTCGTTCGGGCTGTAACCAGCGGAATTCGTAGCAGACAAGCGACGGTCGCGGACCACCACGCGACGCGCGTGAGGTGCTGGAAGGACGCATCTTGGCAGTCTCCACCCAGACCAAGGCTGGTATCCCCGGAGCCCCGTTGAGGGTTTCGTTCGCGAAGATCCGAGAGCCCTTGGAGGTGCCCGGACTTCTCGACCTACAAACGGACTCGTTCGCCTGGTTGGTCGGTACACCCGACTGGCGCGAGAAGGCAGCCGCTCGCGGCGACGTCGGTCTCGCAGGCGGCCTCGAGGAGGTGCTCGAAGAGCTCTCGCCGATCGAGGACTTCTCCGGGTCCATGTCCCTGTCGTTCTCTGATCCGCGCTTCGAAGAGGTCAAGGCCTCCATCGATGAGTGCAAAGAGAAGGACATGACCTACGCGGCGCCGTTGTTCGTCACCGCGGAGTTCATCAACAACAACACCGGCGAGATCAAGAGCCAGACGGTGTTCATGGGCGATTTCCCCATGATGACCGACAAGGGCACCTTCATCATCAACGGCACCGAGCGTGTCGTCGTCTCCCAGCTGGTCCGTTCCCCGGGCGTCTACTTCGATCACAACATCGACAAGACCACCGAGAAGGACCTGCACAGCGTGCGCGTGATCCCGTCGCGCGGCGCGTGGCTGGAGTTCGACGTCGACAAGCGCGACACCGTCGGTGTCCGTATCGACCGCAAGCGTCGTCAGCCGGTCACCGTGCTGCTCAAGGCGCTGGGTTGGACGACCGAGGAGATCGTCGAGCGTTTCGGCTTCTCCGAGATCATGATGTCCACCCTGGAGAAGGACAGCACGCCCGGCCAGGACGAGGCGCTGCTCGACATCTACCGCAAGCTGCGTCCGGGCGAGCCGCCGACCAAGGAGTCCGCGCAGACTCTGCTGGAGAACCTGTTCTTCAAGGAGAAGCGCTACGACCTGGCCCGCGTCGGTCGCTACAAGATCAACAAGAAGCTCGGCATCCACGTGCACGAGCCGGTGACCTCCTCGGTTCTCACCAAGGAAGACATCGTCGACACCATCGAGTACCTGGTGCGTCTGCACGCCGGTGACCGCACGATGACCGCCCCCGGCGGTGAAGAGGTCCCCGTCGAGATCGACGACATCGACCACTTCGGTAACCGTCGTCTGCGCACCGTCGGCGAGCTCATCCAGAACCAGATCCGCGTGGGCCTGTCCCGCATGGAGCGTGTCGTTCGTGAGCGGATGACGACTCAGGACGTCGAGGCGATCACGCCGCAGACCCTGATCAACATCCGTCCGGTGGTCGCGGCGATCAAGGAGTTCTTCGGAACTTCGCAGCTGTCGCAGTTCATGGACCAGAACAACCCGCTGTCGGGTCTGACCCACAAGCGCCGCCTGTCGGCGCTGGGCCCCGGTGGTCTGTCCCGTGAGCGTGCCGGTCTGGAAGTTCGTGACGTCCACCCGTCGCACTACGGCCGCATGTGCCCGATCGAGACCCCGGAAGGCCCGAACATCGGCCTGATCGGTTCGCTGTCGGTGTACGCGCGGGTCAACCCGTTCGGCTTCATCGAGACGCCGTACCAGAAGGTTGTCGACGGCAAGGTCACCGACGAGGTCAAGTACCTGACCGCCGACGAGGAAGACCGCTACGTTCGCGCGCAGGCCAACTCCCCGGTCGACGCCGAGGGTCGCTTCCTCGAGGAGAAGGTCCTCGTCCGCCGTGCGGGCGAAGAGGTCGAGTTCGTGACGCCGGCTCAGGTCGACTTCATGGACATCTCGCCGCGCCAGATGGTGTCGGTCGCGACGGCCATGATCCCGTTCCTCGAGCACGACGATGCCAACCGTGCCCTCATGGGTGCGAACATGCAGCGTCAGGCCGTGCCGCTGATCCGTTCCGAGTCCCCGATCGTGGGTACCGGCATGGAGCTGCGCGCAGCCGTCGACGCCGGTGACGTCGTCGTGAACGAGAAGCCCGGTGTTGTCGAAGAGGTCTCGGCCGATTACGTCACCGTGATGGCCGACGACGGCAGCCGCAAGTCCTACCGGATGCGCAAGTTCAACCGGTCGAACCAGGGCACCTGCTCGAACCAGCGTCCGATCGTGGACGAGGGCGATCGGGTGGAGAAGGGGCAGGTCCTCGCGGACGGCCCCTGCACCGAGAACGGTGAGATGGCGCTGGGCAAGAACTTGCTCGTCGCGATCATGCCGTGGGAAGGCCACAACTACGAGGACGCGATCATCCTGTCGCAGCGCCTCGTGGAAGAGGACGTTCTCACCTCGATCCACATCGAAGAGCACGAGATCGATGCCCGCGACACCAAGCTCGGTGCCGAGGAGATCACTCGCGACATCCCGAACGTCTCCGACGAGGTCCTCGCCGACCTCGACGAGCGCGGCATCATCCGCATCGGTGCCGAGGTCCGCGACGGCGACATCCTGGTCGGCAAGGTCACGCCCAAGGGCGAGACCGAGCTCACCCCGGAAGAGCGTCTGCTGCGTGCCATCTTCGGTGAGAAGGCTCGCGAAGTGCGCGACACCTCGCTCAAGGTGCCCCACGGTGAGTCCGGCAAGGTCATCGGCATTCGCGTGTTCTCGCGCGAAGACGACGACGATCTGCCTCCCGGTGTGAACGAGCTGGTCCGCGTCTACGTGGCCCAGAAGCGCAAGATCCAGGACGGCGACAAGCTCGCCGGTCGCCACGGCAACAAGGGCGTCATCGGCAAGATCCTCCCCATCGAGGACATGCCGTTCATGCCCGACGGCACGCCGGTCGACATCATCCTGAACACCCACGGTGTGCCCCGTCGTATGAACATCGGCCAGATCCTGGAAACCCATCTCGGGTGGATCGGTAAGGCCGGCTGGAATATCGACGTGGCCGCGGACGGCACCCGTCCCGAGTGGGCGGCGACGCTGCCCGAGGAGATGCTGGCGGCGCCGGCCGACTCGAACATCGCCACGCCCGTCTTCGACGGTGCCAAGGATGACGAGCTGACCGGTCTGCTCGGCTCGACCCTGCCCAACCGTGACGGTGAGCGGATGGTCAACGCCGACGGCAAGTCGACACTGTTCGACGGTCGTTCGGGTGAGCCGTTCCCGTACCCGGTCGCGGTCGGTTACATGTACATCCTGAAGCTGCACCACCTGGTCGACGACAAGATCCACGCCCGTTCGACCGGTCCGTACTCGATGATCACGCAGCAGCCGCTGGGTGGTAAGGCGCAGTTCGGTGGTCAGCGATTCGGTGAGATGGAGTGCTGGGCCATGCAGGCCTACGGCGCGGCGTACACGCTGCAGGAACTCCTGACCATCAAGTCCGACGACGTGGTCGGCCGCGTGAAGGTCTACGAGGCCATCGTCAAGGGCGAGAACATTCCGGAGCCGGGCATTCCGGAGTCGTTCAAGGTGCTCCTCAAGGAACTCCAGTCACTGTGCCTCAACGTCGAGGTGCTGTCTTCGGACGGCGCCGCGATCGAGATGGGCGGCGGCGAAGACGAGGATCTGGAGCGCGCGGCCGCGAACCTGGGCATCAACCTGTCCAGGAACGAAGCCGCCACCATCGACGATCTGGCGAACTAGGTGGTAAGCGGTGCGGTCGCTGTGGAAGCGATCGCACCGCGCACCGCGCTCGACAACTAGTGAACTTTTGCTCGAATTCGACCCGAATAGGGGAAAGGAAGTTACGTGCTAGACGTCAACTTCTTCGATGAACTCCGGATCGGCCTTGCCTCCGCCGATGACATCCGCCAGTGGTCTTTCGGCGAGGTGAAGAAGCCGGAGACCATCAACTACCGCACGCTCAAGCCGGAGAAGGACGGGCTCTTCTGCGAGAAGATCTTCGGTCCCACCCGGGACTGGGAGTGCTACTGCGGCAAGTACAAGCGTGTCCGCTTCAAGGGCATCATCTGTGAGCGCTGTGGCGTCGAGGTGACTCGCGCCAAGGTGCGTCGTGAGCGGATGGGCCACATCGAGCTGGCCGCTCCGGTTACTCACATCTGGTACTTCAAGGGCGTTCCGTCGCGCTTGGGTTACCTGCTCGACCTGGCGCCGAAGGATCTCGAGAAGATCATCTACTTCGCCGCCTACGTCATCGTCGGTGTCGACGAGGAGCTGCGTCACAACGAGCTCTCCACGCTCGAAGCCGAGATGGAGGTCGAGAAGAAGGCTGTCGCCGATCAGCGCGACGCCGACCTCGAGGCCCGCGCGCAGAAGCTTGAAGCCGACCTGGCCGAGCTGGAAGCCGAGGGTGCCAAGTCCGACGTGCGTCGCAAGGTCAAGGACGGCGGCGAGCGCGAAATGCGTCAGCTGCGCGACCGCTCGCAGCGTGAGCTGGACCGCCTCGACGAGATCTGGACGACCTTCACCAAGCTGTCGGTCAAGCAGCTCATCGTCGACGAGGTGCTCTACCGCGAGCTCGTCGACCGCTACGGCGAGTACTTCACCGGCGCCATGGGTGCGGAGTCCATCCAGAAGCTGATGGAGAACTTCGACATCAACGCCGAGGCCGAGAGCCTGCGCGAGACCATTCGCTCCGGCAAGGGTCAGAAGAAGCTGCGCGCGCTCAAGCGTCTGAAGGTCGTCGCGGCCTTCCAGACCAACGGCAACTCGCCCATGGGCATGGTGCTCGACGCTGTCCCGGTGATCCCGCCGGAGCTGCGTCCGATGGTTCAGCTCGACGGTGGCCGTTTCGCCACCTCCGACCTGAACGACCTGTACCGCCGCGTGATCAACCGCAACAACCGTTTGAAGCGACTGATCGATCTGGGTGCGCCCGAGATCATCGTGAACAACGAGAAGCGGATGCTGCAGGAGTCGGTCGACGCACTGTTCGACAACGGCCGTCGTGGCCGTCCGGTCACCGGACCGGGTAACCGCCCGCTGAAGTCCCTGAGCGATCTGCTCAAGGGCAAGCAGGGTCGTTTCCGTCAGAACCTGCTCGGCAAGCGCGTCGACTACTCGGGCCGTTCGGTCATCGTGGTCGGCCCGCAGCTCAAGCTGCACCAGTGTGGTCTGCCGAAGCTGATGGCGCTCGAGCTGTTCAAGCCGTTCGTCATGAAGCGTCTGGTCGACCTGAACCACGCGCAGAACATCAAGTCCGCCAAGCGGATGGTCGAGCGTCAGCGCGCACAGGTGTGGGATGTCCTCGAAGAGGTCATCGCCGAGCACCCCGTGCTGCTGAACCGCGCGCCCACCCTGCACCGCCTCGGCATCCAGGCCTTCGAGCCCCAGCTGGTCGAAGGCAAGGCCATTCAGCTGCACCCGCTCGTCTGTGAGGCGTTCAACGCCGACTTCGACGGTGACCAGATGGCCGTGCACCTTCCGCTGTCCGCGGAGGCGCAGGCCGAGGCACGCATCCTGATGCTGTCGTCGAACAACATCCTGTCCCCGGCGTCGGGTCGCCCGCTGGCGATGCCTCGTCTGGACATGGTGACGGGCCTGTTCTACCTGACCCGTCTCGACGAGAACGGTGTCGGCACCTACAAGGCCGCCGCCAAGGATGTGCCGGAGTACGGCGTGTACTCCTCGCCCGCCGAGGCACAGATGGCGGTCGATCGTGGCGAGCTGACCGTGCGGTCCACCATCAAGGTGCGACTGACCGAGCAGCGCCCGCCGCGCGACATCGAGAACGAGCTGTTCCCGGACGGCTGGAAGCGCGGCGAGGCCTGGCTGGCCGAAACCACGCTGGGTCGCGTGATCTTCAACGATCTGCTTCCGGCGGACTACGCGTTCATCAACGAGCCGATGCCGAAGAAGCGTCAGGCCACGATCATCAACGATCTGGCCGAGCGTTACCCGATGATCGTCGTCGCGCAGACCGTCGACAAGCTCAAGGACGCCGGTTTCTACTGGGCCACGCGTTCGGGTGTCACCGTCTCCATGTCGGACGTGCTCGTTCCGCCGGAGAAGCCCGAGATCATGGAACGCTACGAGTCGATGGCGGACCTGATCGAGAAGAAGTACCAGCGTGGCGCGCTCGATCACTCCGAGCGCAACAACGCCCTGGTCAAGATCTGGCAGGAAGCCACCGAGGAAGTGGGCGCCGCGCTGCGGACCCACTACCCGCCGGACAACCCGATCATCACGATCGTCGACTCCGGCGCCACGGGTAACTTCACCCAGACCCGTACCCTCGCGGGTATGAAGGGCCTGGTGACGAACCCGAAGGGTGAGTTCATCCCGCGCCCGATCAAGTCCTCGTTCCGTGAGGGCCTGACCGTGCTCGAGTACTTCATCAACACCCACGGTGCTCGTAAGGGTCTGGCCGATACGGCGCTTCGTACCGCCGACTCGGGTTACCTGACCCGTCGTCTGGTGGACGTGTCGCAGGACGTCATCGTCCGCGAAGAGGACTGTGGCACCGAGCGCGGCATCCTGGTGCCGATCGCGGAGAAGCTGGCCGACGGCACGATCATCCGTGACGCGCACGTCGAGACCTCCACCTACGCCCGGACGCTCGCGTCCGACGCGGTGGATGCCAAGGGCAATGTCATCGTGGCGAAGGGCGCCGACCTCGGCGACCCCGCGCTCGACGCGCTGCTCGCGGCCGGTATCACCGAGGTGAAGGTCCGCTCCGTGCTGACCTGCACCACCGGCACCGGCGTCTGTGCCACCTGCTACGGCCGTTCGATGGCCACCGGCAAGCTGGTCGATATCGGCGAGGCCGTCGGCATCGTCGCGGCCCAGTCCATCGGTGAGCCCGGTACCCAGCTGACCATGCGTACCTTCCACCAGGGTGGCGTCGCCGGCGACGACATCACCGGTGGTCTGCCGCGTGTTCAGGAGCTCTTCGAGGCCCGTGTCCCCAAGGGCAAGGCGCCGATCGCGGAGGTCTCGGGTCGGGTGCGGCTCGAGGACGACGACCGCTTCTACAAGATCACGATCATCCCTGATGACGGGTCCGAGGAAGTCGTCTACGACAAGCTCTCGAAGCGTCAGCGTCTGCGTGTCTTCAAGCACGACGACGGCTCCGAGCGTCTGCTGGCCGACGGTGACCACGTGGAGGTGGGTCAGCAGCTGCTCGAGGGCGCTGCCGATCCGCACGAGGTGCTGCGCGTGATGGGTCCCCGTCAGGTGCAGGTCCACCTGGTCCACGAGGTCCAGGAGGTCTACCGCTCGCAGGGTGTGTCGATCCACGACAAGCACATCGAGGTCATCGTTCGCCAGATGCTGCGTCGTGTGACGATCATCGATTCGGGTGCGACCGAGTTCCTGCCCGGCTCGCTCACCGAGCGCGCCGAGTTCGAGAACTCGAACCGTCGTGTGGTGGCCGAAGGCCGCGAGCCGGCCTCGGGCCGTCCCGTGCTGATGGGTATCACCAAGGCGTCGCTGGCCACCGATTCGTGGCTGTCGGCGGCTTCCTTCCAGGAGACCACCCGAGTGCTGACGGACGCGGCCATCAACTGCCGCTCCGACAAGCTGATCGGCCTGAAGGAGAACGTGATCATCGGTAAGCTCATCCCGGCCGGTACCGGTATCAACCGTTACCGCAACATCCAGGTGCAGCCGACCGAAGAAGCCCGTGCCGCGGCGTACGCGGTGCCGTCCTACGACGACACCTACTACTCCCCGGACAGCTTCGGCTCCTCCACCGGCGCAGCAGTGCCGCTGGACGACTACGGCTTCAGCGACTACCGCTAAGCAGTAATCCGAACGCCCCGCTCCGGGTTGGAGCGGGGCGTTCGTCGTGTCCAGGTCAGCGCACTCGCCGGCAGGATTTACCCGCGATATGACAGCGTTCCTCGAAGCCGTGAGGTAACCAGGAACCGCTGATCAGTTGCGGGTGATGGGGGAATCTCGCCTGGCTGGCGACAAGGAACGCCGGGGCCGCCCACGGTGTCGCCAATTCGAGGTAGTGCGATGTGGTCGCTTCGGTGAATCGGATTCGCAGCCGGTCGGGTTGGGTCAACTCGATGTGCTCCAACGCTGTGAGCGGGATCGGGGACGAGCGATGTTGGTTGGCGAGGTGGATTCGACGATTCGTGAGGGTGATGCGGCCGCTCGGCTCCGATATCCAGCGTGGCAGCGCCGCCTGTTCGCGGGCCGCTGCTGCTGCGGCGTTTGCCACGCGTGCGGCCTCGGCCGCCGCCTGAACCATCTGAACCGCCATACGCTCGCTTCGTTGTCTTGCGTTGAAGGCTGCGGCATTGGCTGCCGTGCGTGCTCGCTGGATATCGCGGCGCGAGCTGCCGCGTGGTGGAACAAAAACTGGAGTTGACGGCGAGACGGCTGCGACCACCGATGGGACAATTGTTGCCGGCGGTGGCGGCGGCAGCGCAGGACTACGAAACGCCGCCCACATGCCCTGGCCTTCACCGAAGCAGGTCTCCTGCTCCTCCATCACGATCGACGTCGGGTACGGCTCCAGCGCCGCCATGCCGCCCGCGCGCAGCCGCGACAGCATCTCGCAGGCATACAGCAGGTGGTCGTCGACCCAATTCCAGCCGACCTGCGCGGCCAACGCCCGTTCGACATCTGCCATCGGATCGTGCACCTTCACCGCCTGGATTGTTGCTGCATAGGGGGTCATTCAGACTAGCGGCCTCGCCCGCATCGTAGAACCGCTCGCGCGTGGTTGGCTAGACAGATTTCGGCCCCCGCTCTTTCGAGAGCGGGGGCCGTTTTCTGCGTACAGTCGCCTGCGTGAAGTCTCGGATAGTCGTGGTCGTGCTCGCGGTGATCGGTGTGCTGGCGTCGGCGTTCACCACCTATCGAGTCGCTACCAGCGTGATGTCGGATCAGGTAGTAGTCAGCTGCCGCCCGGACCCTGGCAGGTCGTACTGCGTGTACCACCGAACAACGCCAGGGCTGTTGGCCACCGAGTACATGATCCATGTCGGAATCGCGCCCAATCGCGGCTTGTTCTACGACATTCCCTACCCGGCAGGCGACGTCGCAGCCACCTGGAATCCGGACACCGCCCTCCTGACGATCACGATGCCGGGTACGGAGCTGAAGATCGCAGAAGCGGAGTACCGCGACCGGTAGCTGCTCGCCTTCTCGGCGAACTTCATTCCGCCACAACGGATTCTGTGGGTGCGGACTGCCGGCGTGACGGGGCGGTGCGGGCGTGGGTGGCGTAGAGGGTGAGGCCGACGAAGGTGAGGCCCCCGACGAGGTTTCCTGCAACGGTGGGGATTTCGTTCCAGATCAGGTAGTCGCCGATCGAGAACTCGCCGCCCAGCAGTAGACCCGAGGGGAAGAGGAACATGTTGACGATGGAGTGTTCGAAGCCCATGTAGAAGAAGAGCATGATCGGCATCCACATCGCGATCACCTTGCCCGACACCGAGGTCGACATCATCGCGGCGACGACGCCGGTGGAGACCATCCAGTTGCACAGTACGGCGCGGATGAACAGGGTGAGCATGCCCGCGGCGCCGTGTTCGGCGTAGCCCAGCGTCCTCGATTCGCCGATCTCGCCCAGCTTTTCGCCGACGACGCTGGGGTCGACGGAGAAGCCCATGGTGAGGATGATCGCCATCATCGCCGCCACGGTGAACGCACCGGCGAAATTGCCGACGAATACCAGCCCCCAGTTGCGCAGCATCGCGCGCACGGTGACACCGCGACGCTTGTCGATCAGGGCCAGCGGAACCAGCGTGAAAACGCCGGTGAGCAAATCGAATCCGAGTAGGTAGAGCATGCAGAACCCGACCGGGAAGAGCACGGCTCCGAGTAATGGTTCGCCGGTGTTCACAGTGATGGTCACCGCGAAGGCGGCTGCGAGGGCGAGGATCGCGCCCGCCATATAGGCACGGATCACGGTGTCGCGGGTGGACATGAACGCTTTGGCCTCGCCCGCGTCGATCATCTTCTCGACGAAGGCCGCCGGTGTGAGATAGGACATGGAAACCCCTTCGTAGTGCTTCTAGCGCAGGAGTTTTCGCTGTCGAGATTGCCGCGCGATCACCGGAGGTTGCCCTCGCGTAAATAGTGGTATTCCACTATGGCGTGGGGGTGGTTGTGGATGGCAGGCTGGCGGCAACCCCGACCTAGGAGCCCGCATGCAACCGATCCTGAGCAAGACTGCCGCCGCCGACCTCATCGTCGCCGCCCGCATCCGCAAGGGCCTCACGTGGGCAGGCATCGCGGAATCGCTCGGCACACCCTTGGTCTGGACGACAGCGGCCCTCCTCGGCCAGCACCCGATGACCGAGGAACAGGCCGCCGCCGTCTGCGCCCTGCTCGGCCTCGACGACACCGTCGCCGAAAGCCTGCGCCTACAGCCCTCCCGCGGCGCCGACCCGGCAAAACTGTCCGACCCCACCATCTACCGCCTCGTCGAAGCCGTCTCGGTCTACGGCCCCGCCCTCAAGGAACTCATCCACGAGGAATTCGGCGACGGCATCATGAGCGCCATCAACTTCAACATCGACATAGCCCGCCGCCCGCACCCCGACGGCGACCGCGTCGTCATCACCCTGGACGGCAAATTCCTCGACTACCGCTGGTGACTCGGGTTCTGTCGTCGGTCAGGATCCTTGCTTCGACCGAGCCGTCGGGGTGTCTGCCGGTGTCTCGGGGTCGCCGAGCGCGTGTGAGGTGGGCTCGCCGAGGCGGACGGCGACGACTCCGGTGAGGATCAAAGCGCCGCCGAGGAGTTGGATGGGGCGGGGGGCTTCGGCGAGGAGGATCCAGGCGAAGATCAGGGCGGCCAGGACTTCGGTGAGGGCTACGAAGGAGGCCAGGCGGGAGCCGAGGCGGCGGGTGGCGGCGATGCCGGTGACGTAGGCGATGGCGGCGGTGACGATGCCGATGACGAGGATCGGGATCCACCAGGGGGTGGTGAAGTCGGCGAAGACGACCCGGTGGGTGGTGGCGTGCAGGGGGACGATGCCGAGGGCGCCCGCCACGATCAGGGTGAGGCCGCCGATCAGGAGGCCGCCGCAGGCCAGGACGGTGCCGGGGAGGTCGCCGCCCTGGGCGGAGAGGACGAAATAGGCCGCGGCGCCGACCATCGCGGCCAGGGCCCAGGCGATGCCGATCGGGTCGGTCGACAGGCCCGAGGCCACATCGAGGACGAGCAGCAGTCCGGTGATGCCGAGGACCGCGCCTGCGATGGTGGCCGCGCCGGGCTGTTGCCGGTGGCGCACCCACAACCAGCCGACCACGGCGATCGGCGCCGTGTATTCGATCAGCAGCGCGGCGCCGACCTCCATGTGCGCGACGGCGTTGAAGTAGGCGAGCTGGGTGCCCGCCACGGCGACCAAGCCGTACGCGACGATGAGATTCGCGTTGGCGCGCAGCAGTTTCCAGTTTCCCCTCAGGTGGGGGAGTGCGAGCGGCACGAGAACCACCCCGGCCAGCAGCACGCGCGCGGCGACCACGGCGGCGGCGCTCCAGCCCGCGTTCATCAGCCCGCGCGCGAGTGGGCCGGACAGCCCGAACGAGGTGGCCGACGCCAGCGCGAGCAGCAGCCCGGACCGCATCCGGATCGCGCTGTCATGAGTCAAAGTCGCCATGACTAATGACGGTAAGCAGCCTGCGGTAATATGTCAATGTGGTTTTTGCTCATGACACCGAGGCGGCCCTGCTGGCGGCGGTCGAACTGGTCAATTCCGCCGAAGACCCCGACACCCTGACCGAGACGGCCCAGCTCGCCGAGTTCTTCGAACGACACGTCTACACGGGCGCGCACACCGGCGACGCGGCCGAACTGTCGGCTGTCCGGGCCCTGCGCGCGCCGCTGCGCGCGATGCTCACCAGCGACCGCGATGCCGCCGTCACGCTCGTGAACGAGACGCTCGCCGAGCATCGCGCCGTGCCGCAGTTGGTCCGCCACGGCGACGTCGACTACCACGTGCACGCGGTCCCGCCGCAAGCTCCACTCCCGGTCCGCATCGCCGTCGAAACCGCGATGGCGATGATCGACCTGATCCGCGCCGACGACCTGAGCAGGCTCTCGATCTGCGCCGACGCGGACTGCGCGGGACTGGTACTCGACCTGTCCCGCAACCGTTCCCGCCGCTATTGCAGCACCGCGTGCGGCAACCGCAACGCCGTCGCCGCCTACCGCGCACGTCAACGCTGAGTGTCAGCGTGCCCGTTTCGGCCGAACATCAGCCCAGCGTGCGCACTTTCGGGCACTTCTTGCCTGCCAGATGGCACTTGTCCTCGAATCTCGCGGGCAGCCAGGTGCCGGTCTTCAACAGCGGGTGATGTGGGAAGTGCCGCAGGGCGGCGGTGACGAAAAGTAATACCGCCCAGGGACTTTGGATCTGGATCTGCTGTAATTTGCCGTCCCGGTCGGGGAATCGGCAGCCGACGCGATCCGGCGCGGTGAGGTCGATGGACTCGAGCGCGGACCAGTACAGCGAGAACGCTCGGTCGGGGTTGGTGAGGTGGAGCCGCCGGTCCGAGATCATCACCGACCCCGGCCGTTCCGCCACCCAGCGTGGTTGCGCGGCGGCCGCTGCCTGTGTGCGCCGGGTCCGGTTCACGACAGCATTGCCCAACTGCGCGGCCGCGACGATCGGGGCCGGACCGGCGACGGGGCCCCGGCTCCGAGTCCCGTTGCCGGTCGAGCGCCACGTGTACCAGTTGACCGACCCCTCGGCGAGGCCGACCTCGCCGGGCTCGATCCGCACCCTGGTCGCCGTGTGCGGGATCAGTCCCACCTCGCCGCGCACCAGCAGATCGGCCACCCCGCAGGTGTACAGCAGGTAGTCGTCGAACCACGTCCACCCGGCCTGTTCGGCCAGGGCGCGTTCGATATCGGCCAGCGGGTCGAACACCACTCTCATCACCACCCACCCGTGCGGACTTACTGGTGTCAACGGTAGCGGAGACCGGCGACAACGCACGGCGGGGTGGCCTGGCGAAATCAGTGTTCGCTGTCCAGCATCGCCATCTGCTCGGCTGCGTACCGCTCGCCGGCGACGGCGTCGGCCGGTGCGGCCGCTTCGATCACGGCCAGCTCGTCCGGCGTGAGCGAGATCGCGAGCGCGCCGAGCGTCTCGTGGAGGCGCGTCCGGCTGCGCGCGCCGATGACCGGCACGATGTCCTCGCCGCGGCTCAGCGCCCAGGCGATCGCGAGCTGGGCGACCGAAACCTGTTTCGTGGCGGCGATATCGGCCAGAGCCTCGACCAAGCGCAGGTTCCGGGTGAGGTTTTCGCCCTGGAAGCGCGGGCTGTGGGCACGAAAGTCACCGGCCGTCGCCGGCCCGCCGTTGCGGAAGGTATCGCTGAGCAGCCCCCGCGACAGCACGCCGTAAGCGGTGATGCCCGTGCCGAGTTGCCGTGCGACCGGGAGGATCTCCTTCTCGATACCGCGCGAGATGAGCGAGTACTCGATCTGCAGGTCGGCGATCGGATGCACGGCGGCGGCACGCCGCAACGTGTCGGCGCCGATCTCGGAGAGTCCGACGTGCCGGACGTACCCCGCCTCGACGAGTTCGCCGATGGCGCCGACGGTGTCCTCGATCGGCACCTCGGGATCCAGGCGCGCGGGCCGGTAGATGTCGATGTGGTCGACGCCGAGTCGAGTCAGTGTGTAGGTGAGGAAGTTGCGCAGTGCGGCCGGACGCCCGTCGAAGCCGCCCCATGTTCCGCCCGGCCCGCGCAGCGCACCGAACTTCACGCTGAGCACCACGTCCTCGCGGGCGCGTTCGGCGATGGCCTTGCCGATCAGCATCTCGTTGTGGCCCGCGCCGTAGAAGTCGCCGGTGTCGATGAGGTTGATGCCCGCGTCGATGGCGGCGTGGACGGTCGCGACCGATTCACGGTCGTCGGAGGCGCCGTACATCCCGGACATGCCCATCGCGCCGAGGCCGATGCGGCTGACCCGGGGGCCGGTGTCGCCGAGGACGACGGTGGGGATCTGTGAGTTCGTCATGCTTCGAGCCTGCGCCGCGAACGCCGGTCGCGGCAGAGATCGTTCATCGGGGGATCGCCGGTCCCTGGCTGGGCGCCGCCGCGAAGCGCACCATGGAGACATGGACCGATCCGAGCTGGCCGACTTCCTGCGCCGTCACCGGGAACTGCTCACCCCCGCCGACGTGGGCCTGCCCCCTGGCGTGCGCCGACGCACGCCCGGTCTGCGGCGCGACGAGGTGGCTCTGCTCACCGGCATGTCGACCGACTACTACACCCGCCTCGAACAGGCGCGTGGTCCACGCCCGTCCACCCAGGTCCTCGCCGCGCTGGCTCGCGCGCTGCGCCTGAGTGCCGACGAGCGCGACCACCTGTTCCATCTGTGCGGCCACCCGTCACCGGACCGTGGGCTGCGCGACAAGCACGTGGGCCCCGGGCTGCTGCACATGCTGGACAAACTCGACGACGTGCCCGCCGCTGTGATCACCGACCTCGGCGAGGTCCTCGTGCAGAACCGCATGCACAGCCTGCTGGCCGGTGACCACAGCACCCGCAGCGGCCTCGATCGCTTCTATTCCTGGCGCTGGTTCACCGACCCGTCGGCCAGAACGCTGTTCCCCGAATCGGATTGGTCCCGCATGAGCCGCAGCCATGTGGCCGATCTGCGTGCCACCGCGGCACGTCGCGCCGACGATGCCGAGGTCACCGGCTTCATCAGCGAGTTACGCGGCAACAGTGCGGAATTCGAAGAGCTGTGGAACGAACACGAAGTCGCCGTGCGGATCTCCGACACCAAACAGTTCCTGCACCCGGAAATCGGCCTGATCGATACGATCTGCGAGACCCTGCTCACCCCGAACGCGGCCCAGCGACTGCTGGTCTATCTGCCGCGTCCGGGCACCGACGCGGCGGAGAAGATGGCACTGCTGCGCGTGATCGGCACTCAACTCCTCAGTCCGACACCCTGATTCAGGGCGCCCCGGTGACATAGGCCAGCGCGGTGTCGATCGCGGGCTGACCGCCTGCCAGCGCGTACCCGGCGAGCGCGCCGATCGCCGCGCCCGCCACGGTGGCGACCGGGACGGTGATGAAGTCCAGGATGAACAGGCCGAGCGGGAAGCCGAGAACGAAACCGATGGCGGCCCCGATGGCGGCGCCTTCGATGATCTTCGGTTGCAGGCGTTGGGTTTCGGCGAAGAAGCGTTCCTGTGCGCTGATGTCGCGCACCGGTGTGGTGGATTCGCTGATCGGGGTGAGGGTCAGGCCGGTGCCCTTCTCGTCGATCGACGGCGTGAGCGGCACCGCGTGCGTGCCGACGCGCACGACCATCGGCAGCGCCGCGAGAACCGCCCCCGATTCGTCGGTGACCGCGACGACTTTCGCGTCGTGGACGAGCTGGAACCGCCCCGTGTCGATGGTGGTGACCACCGCGCGCCGGTCATCGGTCGCGCTCACCTGGTAGTTCACGCCCTTGTCGACCCCGCGCAGCGAGGGCGCCTCGACCGGCTGCTCGGCGACTATCGGGGCGGGCTCGGCGTACCCGTTCCCGGCTGCCGCCACGATGATCCCCATCGCGAGCAGTGCCGCCCCGACCCCAGTGCCGATCCTCATCCCGCAAGCCTCCTGCTGCTCCACCAGGGTCCGATTCGCCCCGTTCGTCGCGGCAAACCTAGCTGTTGCGGCCCCGTTCGGAAAGTCCACAGCCGGTGGGGCAGGGACGGATCAGCGCCGCGCGTTCGACGATTCGACGCCGGTCTGTGGACGTCGGGCGAACTCCGGCGCGTGCTCGGGGCGCAGCCCGATGCCGCCGAGGTAGGCGGTGATCCCGGCGAGCGCGGGCACGGCGTCGACGACACGCAACGGCAGTGGCGCGGTGTGCAGGGTTCCCCGCAACGCGGGCGCGATGAGCAGGTCGTGTTCGCCGCGCTGGGATCGCTGGGTGAAGCTCGCGGGCAGCATCCGCCTGCGCTGCACCTTTTCCAGGTCGGCGGTCTGCACGGTGCCGTCGAGCAGCGGCTGGGCCAGGATGCGCGCGGCCGCGACGGCGTCCTGCACCGCGAGGTTGACGCCGACCCCGCCGACCGGCGACATCGTGTGCGCGGCATCGCCGATGCACAGCAGGCCGGGGACGTACCACCGGTCGAGCATGCCCACCGTCACCTCGAGCAGCGCGACGTCGTCCCAGGTCCGGATCGCCGCGGTCGCCTCGGTGGACCAGCCGAAGAGTTCGGTGACGCGTTCACGCAACCACCGCACGTCGTGCGCGGCGCGAAGCTCAGCGTCACAGCCCTTTTCGATGATGTAGCCGGTCTGGTAGTAGTCGCCGCGGTCGATGGCCACCGCGGAGTTGCCGCTGGTGAAGCGGGCCTGCACGGCACCGCCGTCGATGTCGTCTTCCGCTTTCGGGATGCGGAAGAACCACATGTCCATCGGCACGTCCTCCATGCGCTGCCGCAGCCCCGCGGCCTCGCGCGTCACGGAATCGCGTCCGTCACAGGCGATCACGAGATCGGCGCGCAGGGCGTGTTCGACGCCGTCGGCATCGAGATAGCGCACGCCTGCCACCCGGCCCGCCTCGTCGATCAGTCCGGTCGCGGTCGAGCGCATCCGCAGGGTGAAGCTCGGTTCCTCGGCCGCGGCACTGGTGAGCAGGTCGAGGAAGTCCCATTGCGGCACCATGGCGATGTGCCGGTACTTGCCGGGAATTCGGGTGAGATCGGCCGCGACCACCATGCGGTCGCCCGCGTACATGCACATCCGGGTGAGCTCGGACCGCGGCAACCGGGCGAACTCGGCGCCGAGCCCCAGTTCGTCGATCAGCCGCACCGTCGACGGGTGCACCGTGTCGCCGCGGAAATCCCGCAGGAAGTCGGCGTGTTTTTCCAGCACGGTCACCTCGACGCCCGCTCTGGCGAGCAGCAGGCCTGCCATCGTGCCCGCGGGGCCACCGCCGACGATGCAACAGGTGGTCGTGTCCATCAATGTTCCCCCTCGATGATTCCCGCCAGGTTCTACGACAAAGCGTAGTAGTGAATCCCTCGGCCCGTCCAGGGTTTTCCGAAAGGGGGTTGACCGGATGACGTCGCCACGCAATACTGAACTAGATGGTTCAGTATGACTTCCTAGACGCCTCGTTCGGGGCGCTCGCGGACCCCACACGGCGGGGCATCCTCGAGCAGCTCGGGCGTGGGCCCGCGAGTGTCAGCGAGTTGGCCGAGCGCTTCGAGATGACCTTGACCGGCATCAAGAAGCACATCGGTCTGCTCGAGGACGCGGGCATGGTGGTCACCGAGAAGCGTGGGCGGGTGCGGTACTGCCGGATCTGTGAGCACGTCTTCGATCGTGAGGTGGCCTGGATGCAGGGTTATCGGCAGATGCTCGAAGCCCGGATGGACCGTCTCGGTGAATTCCTGCAACGAACGGAGCCAGAGCAATGAGCACAACCACCAACGACGCCGTCATCACCTCCACCTCGGACCGCGAAGTCCACATCGAACGCGATTTCGACGCGCCACTGGACCGGGTCTGGGACGCCTACAGCCGCATCGAGCAGCTCTCACGCTGGTGGGGTCGCGGCCATGTGGTCGACGTCGAGCGCTGGGAGTTCCGCAAGGGCGGCCACTGGCGTTTCGTCGAACACGACGGCGACGAGTCCTACGGGTTCGAGGGCCGCTTCCGCGAGATCACCCCGAAGGAACGCATCGTGCAGTCCTTCGAGTGGGACGGCATGCCCGCCCATATCTCCATCGACTCCACCACCTTCATCGATCTCGGCGACGGCCGCACCCGGGTCGCCACCGACAGCATCTTCCACACGGCCGAGGAATGCGCGGGCATGCTGGCCTCTGGCATGGAGGGCGGTCTCAACGACAGCTACCGCGCCCTCGACGCCCTGCTCGCCGCAGGTCGCTGAGCGCGCCCACCCGGTGCGGCGCTGGGGAGCCCGCATCGGGTGCAGGCGGCCGATTCAGCTCGCGTACAGGCTGATTCGGGACTGCGTCGACCTCGGTGCCGGGTCAGCGGTGACTGCAGCCGGTCGCTCGTTTGCGCGGCTTCAAGCGCAACGGCGGTAGCGGCGGGGCAGGTATCCGCTCGTCGGGGATGTGGCCGACGACCGTGGGAAAGCGGCTGGTGTCGCGGGCTTCCCACGCGTCGCGGGCATCGACGATCTCGTCGTGACTGCGGGCGACGAAGTTCCACCACATCACCAACTCTTCGGCGAAGGGTTCGCCGCCGACCAGCGCGAAATGCGCACCCTCGGCACTGGACAGCCGCAGCTCGGCGCGGTCGGTACCCAGGTACAGCAGCGGTCCAGGGGTGAGATCGGTGCCGTCGACCGTCACCGTGCCCGCGATCACCAGCACCGCGTGCTCGAACGCGAGCTCCAGCGGCAGCCGCACCTCGGCACCGGGATCGAGCACGATGTCGGCCCCGACGATCGGTGTGTAAGCCTTCGCCGGCGAGGCGACACCACCCAGCGCGCCGATCAGCACAGTGGCGCGCAGGCCCGGTTCCGCGTAGATCGGCAGTTCACGATGCTGTTCGAAATGGGGATCGACGCCCGTCGCACTGCCGGGCAGCGCGATCCACAGCTGAAGGCCGTTGGCCGACTCGGCGCCGGGCACACCGAACTCCGAGTGCGCGATGCCGCGACCGGAGGTCATCAGGTTCAGCTGACCCGGTTCGATCACCACGTCGGAGCCCACCGAATCACGATGCCGGATGCGGCCGTCGAGCGGCCAGGTCACCGTCTGCAAGCCGATGTGGGGGTGGGGCAAGATGTCGGGGGAGGCGCCGGCCTCGGTCGTGGTGGCCGAACCGAACCGGTCGAGGAAGCACCACGCACCCACGGTCGGCAGATCCCGTTGCGGCAGAGTGCGTTCCACGTACACCCCGCGCACCCCGCCGAGCGGGACCTCCCTGGCCGGATACAACTCGGCGATCGGGCCCGGACGCGGCGACGGCTCACACAGCGCCTCGTCCGGGTCGATCTCCATGTCGCTCATCCGGTGATGCCCTTGCCCACCACGTGCGCGTCGTACTCGGGGTGCTTGTCCAGCCAGCCACGAATGAACGGGCAGTGCGCGGTGATGGTGCGCCCGCGCGCGATCACGTCCTCGACGGCTTGGCGGGCGAGTACGCCGCCGAGTCCCTTGCCCGCGAACGCGTCATCGATCTCGGTGTGGATGAAATCGGTGTCGTTGTCGCGCTCGATGTATTCGGCGAAGCCGGCGAGCTCATCGTCGAAGAACACGTCGTAGCGGTTCTTCTCGACATTGCGCACGACGCGGCGCTGTGACTCTGCTGTCTCGGTCATCGGCAAACGCTCCTTCTGCACCGACGGCGGTGCGCTGAGGGTCGGCGCGCCCGTTGCGTCGACCGTGACGGTAATCAGAACCATTCGTCGGCCGCAGCCTATTCCGCGCGATCGTCGGTCGTCGCGGGACTCTATTCGCGTCCTGCAGAGGTGAACGTCATATCCGCGTACCGGCTGCCTGCCACCTGTTCGGCGATCGGCTCCACTGCCGCCAGTTCGTCCGCAGACAGGCGCACAGACGCCGCCGCCACGTTCTCGGCCAGTCTGGTCCGCTTGCGGGTGCCGGGAATCGGCACCACGGACAGGTTGTGCACACCCGCTCTCGCGTGTACCCACGCCAGTGCGACCTGGGCCTGGGTGATGTCGTGCGCGGCGGCGATCGCGGCCAGCGGTGCGAGCAACGCGGCGTTGTGCTGGGCGTTGTCGCCGGTGAAGCGGGGCTGGAACTTGCGGAAGTCCTGGTCGCTGAGCTCCGTCGCCGAGGTGAAAGCACCGGTGAGAAAGCCGCGGCCCAGCGGCGAGTACGGCACGAACGCCACACCCAGTTCGGCCGCCGCGGGCACCGCAGTGCGCTCCACGTCGCGGGAGAACAGCGACCACTCCGACTGCAGGGCCGCGATCGGGTGCACCGCGTGCGCGGCGCGCAACTCGTCACCGGTCACCTCGGACAGTCCGAGCGCGCGCACCTTGCCCGCCGCGACGAGTTCGGCCATGGCGGCGACGGTCTCCTCGATCGGCACCCGCGGGTCGCGCCGGTGCATGTAGTACAGGTCGATCGTGTCGACGCCGAGCCTGCGCAGGCTGGCCTCGACCGACGCGCGGATGTAGGCGGGGGAGTTGTCGAAGCCGCGGAAGGACGGATCGTCGGCCTTGCGCACGATGCCGAATTTCGTGGCGATGAGCAGGTGTTCGCGGTTGGCCCGCACGAAATCGGCGAGGAATTCCTCGTTGTGGCCGGATCCGTACACATCGGCGGTGTCGAACAGGGTGACGCCGAGTTCGAGCGCGTGGTCGAGGGTGGCCCGAGATTCGGCCGCGTCGGTATCACCGTAGAACTCGCTGATGCCCATGCAGCCCAGCCCCTGGGTGCCGATCAGCGGTCCGCCTGCGCCCAGCGTCGTGGTCGGCAGTGTCGCGGTGGTGCTCATGTGTCGCTTCCTTCGCTCGTGTGCACGGTGATCGTGGCGGGACGGACCACATCCGATCGGCCTTCGTAGACGGCGATCTTGTAGTCGAGAACGGCCACGGTCTGTTGCAGCTCCGCGATCTTGTCGAGCACGTCGGATCTGGTCTGCCGGAACATCTCCAACCGATCCGGGTAGGTCTGCTCGCCTGCCCGGACCAGTTCGGCGTAGCGGATCATGTCGGCCACCGGCATACCGGTGAGCCGCAGGCGGGCGATCAGCGCCAGCCACTCCAGGTCGCGGTCGCTGAACCGGCGGTTGCCGGTGTGATCGCGACCGACGTAGCTCATCAGCCCGATCCGCTCGTACCAGCGCAGGGTGTCGCGGCTCAGGCCCGATCGTTGCGCCACCTGGCCGATCGAATACCTCGGGCGCTCGTGCTCGTCGTCGCCGCTCTCGGCGCGCAGCGCCGCGTCCTGGTCCATCGTGCTCGTCCCTTCCCGTGGAACTTCCTAGACGCTATCCACCTGGAGTGCACTCCAAGCAAGGCCTATTCTCCCGGGACGAGCGAAGTCAGCTGTAGTTCGGCAGCTCCTGGATGGCCCACTTGTTGCCGTCGGGGTCGGCGAAGAAGGTGAACCGTCCCCAGCCCATGTCCTCGACGGGGGTGGCCGCCACACCCGCGGCGATCAGCTGTTCATAGGCCTTGTCGGCGCTGGCCACGACCATCTGCATGCCCTCGACGCTGCCCGGCGCGGCACTGGTGAGCCCGCGTCCGATACAGATCGAACACCCCGAACCCGGCGGCGTGAGCTGCACGAATCGGATCTCCGGGGACGGTGTGTGGTCGTGATCGGCGTTGAAGCCGATGCTGGTGTAGAAATCCTTGGCCCGGTCGACATCGGTGACCGGGATGGCAACGAGTTCGATTTTCCAATCCATGTGGTCGAGCATGACACGGTGGTCCGACGGAAACGTAGTGTGGATCACATGGCTGGTAAGGACATCGACCGCGTCAGGGCCCGCTCGGCTTGGGAAACGGTCAAGGAGAGCCCGGTGATCACCGCTATCGCGGTGGCCCCGGTGGTACTCGTGCTCGGCGTGGTCTGGGCGCTGACGAACGGATTCGTCGCGTTCGTGCTCCTCGCGCTGCTGGGGGTGGGCATCGTCATCGGCGGAAAGCTGCTCAAATGAGGCGCACCGAGTGAAGTCAGCGCGGGACGTGGAACGTCGTGAGTTCGCCCGTGCCGGGGCCGAGCTGTGCCCACGGCCGATCGAATTCGAGCACGGCCAGCGCCGAGGTGGGGAACTTGCGGCTGAGTTCGGTCGCTTGTTCGGATTCGCGGTTGCCCGCCAGTTCCCACGCGGTCCAGGGAATGCCGGGCACATGGCCGACGATGAGCAGCGTCGAGATCGTGTCGTCGGTGAGCCCGATCAGTTCCATGAGGGTGTGCGGGTTCGCGTCGTAGATGTCGTCGGTGTACTCGACGGGCGCGGTGATGCCGGTGGCCGCCAGGGTTTGTCTGGTGCGCTCGGCCGTCGAGCAGCGCACCGCGTCGATCGGCGGCGCGGCGGCGCGCAACCAGTCCCCGGCCAGCGCCGCTTCGCGTTCGCCACGCGGTGCCAGCGGGCGCGCGTGGTCGTCGACGTTGTCGGGATAGGCCGATTTTCCGTGCCGCATCAGGATCAGGGTCGCCACCATGGGACCACCGTAATGCCGGGCAGCGGTGAGGTAGCAGTCACACTCGAGGCACACTGAAAGCTGCGTCACCATCGATGGGTTCGTGGTTCACCCGCCACGGGCCCTGCTGGGGGCGTCTCGAGCCACCGACCACACATTTCGAGGATCTGCACCTATGGCCTACGTCATCACGCAGCGTTGTTGCAACGACGCCAGCTGCGTCACCGAATGCCCGGTCGACTGCATCCGCCCGACTCCGGATCAACCGGAGTTCGCCACGGCGGAGATGTTGTACATCGACCCTGACACCTGCATCGACTGCGGTGCCTGCGTTGACGCATGCCCGGTGGACGCGATCTTCTCCGAGGATGACCTGCTGGCCTCGCTGTCCAGATACCGCGAGATCAACGCCGCCTACTTCCAGCGTCACCCGCTCGAGTCGAACTTCGACCCGCTGAGCACGCCGGTCCGCCCGCCCAAGAGTCTGGGCACGCTGCGCGTCGCGATCGTCGGCGCGGGCCCCGCGGCCTGCTACGCCGCCGACGAGCTGCTGCGGCGCAGCGATGTCGAGGTCGAGATGTTCGACCGGCTGCCGACCCCGTGGGGTCTGGTGCGCGCGGGCGTCGCTCCCGATCACGCGGGCACCAAGGGCGTCGCCGAGATGTTCGAGTCGGCGTTCCGCCGCGACACGCTGCAGTACTACCTCAATGTCGAGGTCGGTGAGCACATCGATCACCAGGAGCTCCTCGACCACCACCACGCGGTGATCTACGCCGTCGGCGCCTCGAGCGACCGCTCGCTCGACATCCCCGGCGAGGACCTGCCCGGCAGCCACTCGGCCACCGAGTTCGTGGCCTGGTACAACGGCCACCCCGACTTCGCCGAGCGTGAGTTCGACCTGTCCGGTGAGCGTGCGGTGATCGTCGGCAACGGCAACGTGGCCCTCGATGTGGCGCGCGTGCTCACCGGCGACCCGGACGAGCTCGCCAAGACCGACATCGCCGACCACGCGCTGGACGCCCTGCGGCGCAGCAACATTCGCGAGGTCGTGATCCTCGGACGGCGTGGCCCGCTGCAAGCGGCCTACAGCTCGCCGGAGTTCCTGGCGCTCACTCACCGCAAGGGCGTCGATGTGATCGTCGACCCCGCCGATATCGAACTCGACCCGCACAGCCGCGCGTTGCTCGACGATCCGAACATCGAACCCTCGTTGCGCCTGAAGTACGAGCTCGCGCAAGAGTATTCGACCGCGAAGCCCGACCTGTCGAACAAGCGGATCGTGTTCCGCTACCTCGCCGCGCCGACCGCTGTGCACGGTACCGACGCGGTCACCGCGATCGAGTTCGCGCACAACGAATTGACCGAGGAGAACGGGCAATTGGTGGCCACCGCCACCGATCGCACCGAGACCATCGAGACCGGACTGGTGCTGCGCTCGATCGGCTACCGCGGCGAACCCGTCGCCGGACTGCCCTTCGACGAGCGCCGTGGCACCGTGCCGAGCGAGCGCGGCCGGGTCATCGACGCCACCGAGCCCGTCCCCGGCGTCTACGTCTCCGGCTGGATCAAGCGCGGCCCGCGCGGGGTGATCGGCTCCAACCGGGTCGACGCCGAGGAAACCGTGGAAGCGGTGATCGCCGACTTCATCGCGGGCAAACTCGCCGCGCCGACCGGCGACCGCGCCGCGCTGCGCGCACTGCTCGCGCAGCGCCAGCCCGATCTGGTCGACCGCAAGGGCTGGAAGACCATCGACCAGGCCGAGAAGACCGCGGGCAAGGCGGCAGGTAGGCCGCGGGTCAAGTTCACCACCCGCGCCGACCTGCTCAAAGCAGCCAAGGGCTGAGCGATGACCCCGGCGCCCGCTGCGGCGCCGGGGCACGCCGCGTCGTCGCGGAAACTACTGGGGTAGCGGCATGATCCGGACGACGGTCGTGGTGACGCCCCCGACCACGAACCACAGCCGCAGCACCATCTGCCCGGTCCGGTCGCCCGGTTCGTGGCGGGCGCGCACGGTGATGTGCTCGCGGGCCAGCACCGGCGCCACGTACTCGATCACGGCACGATGCGGTCCGGCGACCAGCTTCGGGAAGTCGACCAGGAACTGTTCGACCGCCTGCCAGTAGCAGGCGTTGTTGACGTGGTTGTACTGGTCGATATCGGTCGCCCGTACCGGGAACGGCAGGTCGGCGTCGGATTCGCGCGGCGCCGGATCGGTGAGATAGGGCCGCCAGCGCAGGCGATGCTCGTCGGTGGACCGGGCCAGGTAGGCCAGGCCGTCGTCGCTGATCCGGGCGGGCAGATTGCTCGACTCGCTGAGGTTGATCCAGAAGCCCTCGGTCTCGATCAACCCGCCGCGTTCGCTGGTGATCCGCGTGCGCATATTCGTCCACCGGGTGGACATCGACGAACACCAGCGCTCGAGATGCACGTGATCGGGCCACACGACCGGGCGGATCACGTCGATGACGGTGCGGCGCACGATCCAGGTGGGGTCGGTGAGGTGCAGCGCCGTCTGGTTGAGTTCGTCCCAGGCGATGTCGGACAGGTAGCGCGCCACGGCGTCCAGGCGCAGTCGTTGATAAGGATCCACGTCGCCGGCCCGGACGGGCCACGCCGTGGCGAAACCCGTGCCCTCCTCGGGAAGCGGGGCCAGTGGCTGATCGAGTGACACGTGTGCTCCTTGCGCGACACACCAGTGCGTCGCGACTTCTTGCGTAGTTCTGTAGACGACTTTACGGGTCGCAGATCACACCCTCGCGCCGAGTCGGGACTAGCGGTAGCAGGTGTGGGTCACCAAGGGGGCGCCGGCGGGGTTGTCCTACATGACAGACCTATCCGCGCCCAGGTAGCCTGCTGTAATGGCCGGCGGAGCGATGGCGGGCTCGATGTTCGGGCGCTATGAAATTCGCAGACTTCTCGGAGTCGGCGGTATGGGGGAGGTCTACGAGGCATACGACACGTCCAAGAATCGTGTTGTCGCCCTCAAGATGCTCAACCGTGAACTCGCCGGTGATCCCACCTTCGTGCAGCGCTTCCGCCGCGAGTCGCGGGCCATGGCGAGCGTGCAGGAACCGCACGTCATCCCGGTGCACGACTGGGGCGAGGTCGATGGCGTTCTCTATATCGACATGCGCCTGGTCAAGGGTGTCGACCTCAAGGAGCGGCTGCAGCAGTACGGCAGGCTCACGCCGGTCGAGGCGGTGCAGGTGGTCGAGCAGATCGCGTTCGCGCTCGACGCCGCGCACGAGGTGGGCCTGGTCCATCGCGACGTGAAACCGGGCAACATCCTGCTCACCGGCAACCTGTTCGCCTACCTGGTCGACTTCGGCATCGCCCACACCGCCACCGACCCGCAGCTCACCAGCGCGGGCAGCGCGGTCGGCTCGATGGCGTACATGGCGCCGGAGCGGTTCGAGAGTGTGCCGATGTCGCCGTCGGTGGACACCTACGCGCTCACCTGTGTCCTCTACGAATGCCTGGTCGGCCGGGTGCCGTACCCGGTGAACAGTCTCGCGGGCGCGATCGGCTCGCATCAGATGGCGCCCGCCCCACGCCCCAGCGCCGCCGACGCCACGCTGACCACCTTCGACCCGGTCGTCGAGCGGGGCATGGCCAAGCGCCCCGACCAGCGCTACGCGACCCCCGTCGACCTGGCCCGGGCTGCCAGAGCCGCGCTGATCCAAGCCGAACGCTCCACTCCCGCCACGGTATCCGGACCCCGGATCGAGATCACCGGCCCGCAGACACCGCCGAGCCGGGTCGGCGATCTCGCTGCTCCGCCGACGACCCGCGGCTCGGCCGTCGTCCCCGCCGACTCGCAACCCCCGCCGACTCGCGACTCCGCGGCCCTGTCGCCCGATTCGCCCCCGACCCGGGATTCCGCGGCGCTGGTCCGTGACTCGCAGTCGCGCCCGATGATCCACGGCGCGGCAGCCTATTCCGCCGGACCGTATTCGACGCCCCGCGTGACGGGCCCGCAATCCGCCGGACCGCAGCCGACGCGCCGGGTGACCGGACCCCAACCGGCGGGCGCGTATCGGGCAGCGACGCACGAGCCCACGGTCCTGCGCGCCGCACCCGGTGTGACCGGTCCCGGCCAGGGGAGTGGCTACACCCATCCGTCGGCACCGCTACCGATTCCCCCGCAACGTCATTCGGCGACGCCCGTGCTGGCCGGTGCGCTGGGTTCGCTGATCGTGTTGGCGGCGGTCGGTATTGGTGTGTGGTTCATGATGACCGTCGACGACCGCCGCGATGTGGCCGTCCCGCCCGCGTCCGGCGTCATCGATCCCTCGGTCATCGAGACCGTCAGCCAGACGGTCCCCACCACAGAACAATCGCCGATCACGACCACTGTCCCCCCGCTGCAATCGAGTGTCTCCGGCGCCGACGGCCAAGGCTTCCTGAACGCGGGCCCGCGGTGCAACGACAACGACGCCGCGATGTCCATCGCCCGCACCACCAGATCGCGTGTCGTCATCTGTCACACCGGCGACCAGCGGTACTACTACAAGGGTGTACGCGTCAGCGACGGCGCCGGGATCGAACTCGATGATCCGGTACCGAACGGCGCGGGCGCGTACACCGTGACCAACCCGACCGACGGCACCCAGTACCAGCTCGACTCATCCGGTCTGACGATCATCAAGGCCGGTTCGGTGCTCGCCAGCGAGCCGGTGACCGAGTTCGCCCATCGTTGATCCCGTCGCCGGGTTATGTTCGCGGGTGAATGTCATCAAGAGAGGTGTCGAAAATGCGCGCAGCCCAGGTCGGCAAGTTGGACGGACCGTCGGCGATCGAGATCGTCGATCTGCCCGAGCCGGTGGCCTATCCGGGTGGTGTGCTGATCGACGTGCACGCCGCGGGCATCGCCTTCCCCGACGTGCTGATGACGCGCGGTCTCTACCAGATGAAGCCGGGTCTGCCGTTCGTCGTCGGCGGCGAGGTGGCCGGTGTCGTGCGCGAGGCGCCGCAGGGTTCGTCGCTGCGCCCCGGTGACCGGGTCGCCGCGTTGACCATGCTCGGCAACGGCGTCGCCGAGGTGGCGGTCTCGCCGGAACACGCCGTGTTCGTCCTGCCCGACAACGTCTCTCTCGAAGCGGGCGCGGGCGTGCTGTTCAACGACCTCACCGTCCACTTCTGCCTGACCAAGCGCGCCAGGATGGCCGAGGGCGAGACGGTGCTGGTGCACGGCGCGGCAGGCGGTATCGGCACCTCCACGCTGCGCATGGCCAAGGCGCTCGGCGCGGGCCGGGTGATCGCGGTGGTCAGCACCGATGCGAAAGCCCAGGTGGCCAAGGCCAACGGCGCCACCGATGTGGTGCTGACCGACGGCTGGCTCGCCGCGGTGAAGGACCTGACGGACGGTCGTGGCGTCGATATCGTCCTCGACCCGGTCGGCGGCGACCGCTTCACCGACAGCGTGCGCTCCCTGGCCGGCGGCGGCCGACTGCTGGTCGTGGGCTTCACCGCGGGCGAGATCCCGACGGTGAAGGTGAACCGCCTGCTGCTCAAGAACGTCGAGGTCGTCGGCGCGGCCTGGGGCGAATGGGTGATGTCGCACCCCACCTACCTCGCCGAGCAGTGGGCCGAGATCGCCCCGCTGCTGGCCTCCGGCGCGATTCCGGCTCCCGATCCGGTGCTATACCCGCTGGAGAGCACCGCCGAAGCCGTTGCGGCATTGGATAACCGGACCGCCACCGGCAAGGTGGTCGTGCAGCTGCGCTGACCGCGCCGACTGTCACAGGTCGGCGGTAGTGTCGGCGGATCATCGCGGGTCGACGAAGGAAACCGAATGCAGCTGTCGAACAGAACGCTCAACCGGACGTTGCTGGCCCGCCAGCATCTGCTGGAGCGCTCGACGCTGACCACCGACCAGATGTGCGAGCACCTGGTCGGCTTGCAGGCCCAGGACGTACCGCCGCCGTTCATCGGCTTGTGGAGCCGGATAACCGATTTCGATCCGGCGACGGTATCGAAGGGCCTCGATGACCGGTCGCTCGTGCGGATCACCTTGATGCGCGGCACGATTCATCTCGTCACGCCGTCGGATGCGTTGCGGATCGCGCCGCACATTCAGCCCGAGCTCGAGAAAGCCCCGTTCCGTAAGGGTTTCAACTACGGCGCGATGGTCGGGCTCGACCCCGACGAGGTGCGCGCGCACGGGGAGGCGGCGCTCGGTGACGAGCCGAAGTCGGCGGCCGACCTGCGCGCCGAAGCCGCTCGTCGCTACCCCGACCGCGACGCCGGTGCGGTTCTGCAGACGTGGCTGTACCAACTCCCCGTCCTGCAGACACCCCCGCGCGGCCGCTGGGGTGACAACAGCCGCCCGGTCTGGTCGCGAGTTCAGCCCTGGCTGGGCGCACCACTCGACCCGACCTACCCGGTGCCGGAGTTGATCCTGCGCTACCTGCGCGCCTTCGGCCCGGCGAGCACGATGGACATGCAGGCGTGGTCACGCCTGCCCGCCATGAAGAAGGCCGTCGCCGAACTCGGCGACCGGGTGCGCACCTACACCGACGCCCGCGGCCGCACCCTCTACGACGCGGCCGACCTCGAACTCGCCGATCCCGACCTGCCCGCCCCGGTCCGGCTGCTCGGCTGGTACGACAACGCGCTGCTGTCCCACCAGGACCGCGCGCGGATCACCGGCGACGACAACCCGCCGACCCTGCGGGCCTTCGCCACCAATGTCTCGCCGATCCTGATCGACGGTTTCGCGGCCGGGGTGTACAAGATCTTCGTCAAGTCCGGGACCGCGCGCCTGCGGATCAGCCCGGCCCGCCCGTGGACGAAAACCGAAGCGGCGCAGGTGGAAGCGGAAGCGAGCGCCTTGCTCGCCTTCCTCGAGGCCGAATCCGAACCCGTCGTCGAGATCCTCGAGCCCGGCGCCGACCTTCGCCCGTGACATCGCCTTAACGTCGAGGCAACAACGGCTTCCTAGGGTCGTCCCCACGACGTTCATGGCTGCAACGGACGACGTGCTCCGCTGAATCCGGCGAGCGAACCAGCCGCATCCCGAAAGAGGTGCGCGCATGGAATCTGTTGCGTCCGTAGTCATTACCGATGTCACCGTTTACACCGAGCAGGGCTGGGCGCCCGGCGAAGTCGTGATCGAAGACGGTGTGGTCATCGCCATGGGAGCCGCGCCCGAACACGCGGATCTGCCCCGTTTCGACGGCGGTGGTGGTTATCTGCTGCCGGGTTTCGTCAATACCCACACCCACCTGCAGCAGGCGGTTCTGCGCGGGGTCGGTGAGGGTCTGCCGCTGCTGGAATGGCTGCGCTGCGTCGGCGAACACACCGTGGCCGCCACCCCGGAGCGGACCTACCTCTCGGCGCTGGCAGGCGGCCTGGAACTGCTGCGCAGCGGCGTCACCACGGTCGTCGAACACATGTGGCCGAGCCCGTCCGACGAGATCCACCAGGCGATGATCCGCGCGCTGCGAGAGCTCGGCATCCGCGTGGTCCTCGGTCGCGGCATCGCCGACCGCGCCGACATCACCCGCAAATGGGGCCTCGACCCGCGCCTCATGCAACCACTCGACGAGGCGCTCGCCCACGTCGACGAACTCGACAAGCAACTGGTCGGCACCCGCATCACCACCGCTCTTGCCGTCCCCAACCCGCGCTGCCTCACCCCCGACGGCATGGCGGCCACCCGCGAGTACGCGCAGGCCGCCGGCAAAACGGTGTCGATACATGTTCTCGAGACCGCCACCGACGACGACATGTGCCGATTGCATGCGGGTGCCTCGGCCGTCGACTACCTCGACGCGAGCGGTTTCCTCTGGGACCGCACTCTGGCCGTGCACTGCGTCAACCTCGACGAGCACGGCCGTGAGGTCTTCGCCGAACGCGGTGTCGCCGTCTCCTACAACCCGGTTTCCAACATGCGCCTCGGCAGTGGCGTAGCCCCGGTTCCGGAGATGCTCGCCGCGGGCATCGATGTGACGCTCGGCGTCGACGGCGCCGCGAGCAACGACACTCAGGACATGCTGCTGGCCCTGCGTATCGGCGCATACCTGCAGCGTGCGGCCCACAAGAAGGCCGACTTGCTCGGTTTCGAAGAGATGCTGCGGATGGCGACCGGCGCCGCGGGCCGGGTGCTGGGCCGCCCTTCGCGCACCGGCATCGCCGTGGGCGACCGCGCCGACCTCACCCTGGTGCGCTTCGACCGCGACTTCGCCTGCCTGCCGGTTCTCGACCCCGGCGCCACCCTGCTCACCGCCGCGTCACCGCGCGTGATCGACACCGTGTGGGTCGACGGCGAGCCCGTGATCCGCGACGGCCTCAGCACCCGCGTCGATCATCAGGATCTCGCGCGACGTCTGATCCGCATGCGATGACTGTTAATCCATCGGAAACGAACGACACATTGCATGTAATCCAGCTAGATCAAACTAATTCCACCCCAAGGTTGCACGCAAAATCGACATACCGCAGGAGAAGGTGATCACGGTGACGCTCTACGACACGGTGAACGACGCCGACGCGAGGACGCTGCTGTCCGGCATGGAGGTTTCCTTCGCCGGCGTGAGCAAGCGCTTCGGCGGCGAAGGCGGCACACTCGCCCTGACCGACATCGACCTCGACATCCGCGAAGGCGAATTCGTCGCGGTGGTCGGCCCGTCCGGTTGCGGCAAGTCGACGCTGCTGCGCCTGGCGGCCGGTCTCGAGCCGGTGAGCTCGGGAGCCGTTGCGGTGCGCACGAATTCGATCGGCTTCATCTTCCAGGAAGCCACACTGCTGCCGTGGCGCAAGGTGCGCCGCAATGTCGAACTCTCGGCCGAACTGGCCGGGGTCGACCGCAAGACCCGCCGCGACCGGGTCGAGCGGGCGATCGAAGCCGTCGGCCTGGCCGACTTCGCCAACAAGCTGCCCAGCCAACTCTCCGGCGGCATGCGCATGCGCGTGTCACTGGCCAGGGCGCTGTCGCTGGAACCGCGCCTGATGCTCCTGGACGAACCATTCGGCGCGCTCGACGAGATGACCAGGCTGAACATGCAGGAGGAGCTGCTTCGCCTCTACCGCGACAACGCCTTCACCGCCCTGTTCATCACCCACTCGGTCTCCGAGGCCGTGTTCCTCGCCTCGCGCGTGGTGGTGATGTCGGCCAGGCCGGGCCGCATCCATGAGGTGATCGACGTCGACCTGCCCTACCCGCGGGAACGTGAACTCCGCTTCGAACCCGCGTTCACCCAACTCGTCTCGCGCATCTCGCGCTCGTTGAAAGAGGCTGCCTGATGGTGAGTGTCGCGGCCCGTGTCCCCGCCGCAGCGAAGCTCCAGCTGCCGACGGCGCCACTGCGCAAATTCGCCGGTGCCCTGGTGGCGCCCCTCGTGTCGATCACCCTGGCGTTGGCCGCCTGGTACGCGGTGTCGATGCTGATCCTCAGCGAGGGCCGCCGCTTCCTGCTGCCGCCGCCGCACGTGGTGTTCAGCGAATCCCTCGCCGACCCGAAGAAGCTCGAGGTGATGCTCGAGGCGCTGGCCGTCACCGCCCGGGTCGCGATCACCGGTCTGCTGATCTCGGCGGTGCTCGGGGTGGCGATCGCTGTGCTGATGAGCCAGGCCAAACCGATCGAGAACGTCGTCTACCCGTACGCGGTTGTCCTCCAAGCGATCCCGGTGCTGGCGGTGGTCCCGCTCATCGGCCTGTGGCTGGGCTACGGCTTCGCCGCCCGCACCACCGTGTGCGTGCTCATCGCGATCCATCCGATCATCGCGATGACCCTGTTCGGCATCAAATCCGTCGACGGCAACCTCCAGGAACTGTTCACCCTCGGCCGAGCGGGCCGCCTGCGCCGCCTCTGGTCGCTGCAACTGCCCGCCGCGCTGCCCTCGACGCTGACCGGATTGCGCACCGCCGCAGGACTTTCGGTCACCGGCGCCATCATCGGTGACATGTTCTTCGCGCAGGGCAAACCCGGCATCGGCACCCTGCTCGATACCTACCGCGCCCGCTTGCAATCCGAGGACCTGATCGGCGCGCTGCTGCTGGCCGCCCTGTTCGGCGTGCTCGTGTTCACCGTGTTCACCGTCATCCAGAAGGTCAGCGTCGGTCGCTGGCACAACTCCGCCCAATAGCTCGACAGGACTCCCCATGAAGACACCTCCCTTGCGTCGCATCGGTGTTGCCGCGCTGGCTGTGCTGCTGGCGGGCACCGCGTCCGCCTGTTCCGACGACACCACCGCCGCCCCCGCTGTCGCGCTCGAACCGGCGCCCGCCGAACAACAACTCGCAGGCGCCTGCCCCGCCACCGTGGTCGTCCAGCTCCAGTGGGCGCCGGAAACCGACTCCGGCCCCATCTTCGGTCTGCTCGGCCCCGGCTACACGGTCGACGCCGACAACAACAAGATCACCGGCCCGCTCGTCGCCGACGGCAAGGACACCGGCGTGAAGCTGGAGATCCGCGCCGGCGGCCCGGCCATCGGCTTCCAGACCGTGCCGTCGCAGATGTACGTCGACCAGAGCATCACCCTCGGTCTCGCGCACTCCGAGCACGCCATCGCCGCCGCGGGGCAGCAGCCGATCGTCGCCGTCACCACGTTGCTGCGCAACAGTCCCCAGATGCTGATGTGGGACCCGAAGACCAACCCCGACTGGAAGGGCATCACCGATATCGGCAAGTCCGGTAAGCCGGTCGTGGTCTCCAAGGGGCAGCTGTATCCGGACTGGCTCGTCGCCCGCGGGCTGGTGCGCAAGGAACAGATCGACGCCTCCTACGACAACTCGCCCTCGCGCTTCGTCACCGATCCGTCCTTCGCCCAGCAGGGCTTCGCCAACGCCGAACCGTTCACCTATGAGCACGAGGTGCGGGCCTGGAACAAGCCGGTCGGCTACCAACTGCTCAAGGACGTCGGCTACGAGGGCTATGCCCGCACCGTGAACGTGCGCGCCGACAAACTCGCCGAGCTGCGCCCGTGCCTGCAGAAGCTGGTGCCGATGATCCAGCAGGCCACCGCGTCGTTCAAAGCCGATCCCACTCACGTCAACGACGTCGTCGTCGACGTGGTGGAGCAGAACCCCAAGCTCAGCCCCTACAGCGCCGAACTGGCCGAATTCGGCTCCGAGGCCCTCATCGACGGCGGTCTGATCGGCAACGACACCGACGGCGTACTCGGCAGTTTCGACGAGGCCCGCGTCCAGCGCATCATCGACGAATTCGGACCCATCCTGCGCGCGGGCGGCGCGAACGTGCCCTCCGGCCTGACCGCGAAGGACCTGGTCACCAAGGAATTCCTCGACCCCGCCATTTCCGTCACCGGCTAAGGAGACACCCATGACCACCAGCTACGACCTGTCCGAAGTCTCGCGCGAGAAGCAGATGGGAGGTCTCGGCAAGGAGACCACCGACCGTGAGATCCGCGTCATCGACCTCACCGACTTCGAGAGCCGTCGCGCCGAGATCACCGAGGAACTGTGGGCCGCCGCCACCGAGATCGGCTTCTTCCAGCTCTCCGGCCACGGCATCCCGCAGGACCTGATCGACGAAATGTTCGGCACCACAGCCGATTTCTTCGCCCTGCCCGAGGAGATCAAGGGGCAGTACCCCCTGGTCAAGAAGAACAACGCGGGCTGGGAGAGCCTGAGTCAGGTGCGCCCGTCCATCGGCGTGCCCGATCAGAAGGAGTCGTATCAGATCACCCGGCCGCACATGGACGAGTTGTGGCCCAGCGAGACCGAGCTGGCCGGATTCCGTTCCCGCGTCCTCGATTTCGAGAGCCGGGCCTGGGAAGTGGCGATGCGGGTGCTGTCCTGCTTCGCCGATCGCCTCGGCTTCGAACGCGAACACTTCACCGCCGCGCACGATCCCGGCTCCGAGACCTACCAGAGCGCCCTGCGGCTGCTGCACTACTTCGCCGTACCCGAGGAACTGCGCGGCGTCCCCGGACGGTGGCGGGCCGGCGCGCACACCGACTTCGACTGCCTCACACTGCTTTTCCAGCGGGACGGCCAGGGCGGGCTCCAGGTGTGTCCCGGCAAGGAGATGGAAGAGCAGGAGTGGACTTCCATCACTCCGTCGTCGAGCCTGATCACCTGCAATATCGGTGACATGCTCACCCGCTGGAGCGACGACCTGCTGCCGTCGAACTTCCACCGCGTTCGCAGCCCCGGCGAGGGCGAATACCAGGGTGAGCGCTACAGCATCGCCTACTTCGCCCAGGCCGACCGCGACGCCGTCATCCAGGGGCCCGCGGGCAAGTACCCGCCCGTCACCGCGGCGGACTTCCTGACTCAGCGGGTACAGGCGAACTACCGCCCCCAGGGATAATCACCGCAACCAACGGAAAGGACACGGCATGAGCGGTCAGCGCCCGGAGGAGGCAGCCCGCGTAACCACGCAGGGCGCCCGAGCATGCCCGAAGATTCTGCGATGACCGAAGCCTCGCTGCTCGGCCAGTCTGTCCATCGACGGATCCGGCAGATGGTCCTCTCCGGCGAGCTGACCTCGGGCCAGTCGCTCAGCGTGCCGGCGCTGGCGACCGAGCTCGGGGTCAGTCGCAGCCCCGTCCGCGAGGCGGTGCAGCAGCTGATCTACGAGGGTCTCGCCGTCAGCGCGCCGCACGCCGGGGCGAAGGTGGCCGCCGTCGACGACGACCGCATTCGCGACGTCCTCGCGGTTCGGGCCGCCCTCGACGGTCTCGCCGCCGCCGCGGCCGCCACCCGCCTCACCGAGGCCGACCTCGACAAGCTCACCGGCATCATCACTGCCCAGCAAGCGCATCTGGACGACCCGACCGATCCCGCTCGCGACGCCCAGCTCGACCTGGAGTTCCACACCTTCATCCGCGACGCCTCCGGCAACGCGTGCGTCGTCGACGAATTGGCCCGGCTGGAAGCCCAGGCCCACCTCTACCGCGGCGACCTGTGGTGCTCGGCCCGCAACCGCCGCGTCGCCCTGCGCGAGCACCGCCGCATCGTCGAAGCCCTCGAGTCCGGCCACCCCGAGTCCGCCCGCGCCGCCGCGGAGGCCCACGTGCAAGGGCTGCTCACCCGCCTCGCCCGGCAGTAACCGTCAGCGGTGATCGCGGTAGGCGGGGGCCTTCGTGGTCCCCGCCGGGGTCAATGTGCGCAGCAGCGGCATGGTCCGATGCGCGACCACTGTCGACAACACGACCACACTGTGTGACCGCACCACCGACCCCGTCCGATCGATGCTCAACAACACCGCCTGCAATCCGGCATGGGAATCGGCCCCGATCCGGCACAGCACGTCACCGGAGCCGGTCGTCGCGTACGCCTCGAGCACTCCCGGAATTGCCGCCAGCTCCGCGCTCACGGTATCCAGCGCGCCCTGCGCGATCTCCAGGGTCACGAACGCCTGCACATCGAAACCCGCTGCGGTGACATCGATCTGCGGATCGTAGGACGCGATCACCCCGGATTCCTCCATCCGGTTGATCCGGGCCTGCACCGTCGCCCGCGCGACCTTCGTCCGCCGCGACAGTTCGAGAATTCCGGCCTTCTGGAACTCGTGCATCGCGGTGAGGATCGCCAGGTCGAGCTCATCCAATTTCGCGGGGGTGCGCATGCGAAGACCTCCATGTCCGGTTGCTATTCAAATTGTCCACCATTTGTGGGGATCCGGTGGCTTCTCGAGCCAGCCTGCTCAGACAAAGATGGAGTAGTTGCCCACCTGCGGCCCGGCGCGATTTCCTAGGTCATGACCATTGAGCAGCAGCTCGTCGGGCTGATCGAGCACGACGACAGTGTCGATCCGTTTCCGGTGATCGGGTGGGACGCCCTCGTCTGGGTCGTCGGCAACGCGACCCAGAGCGCCCACTTCCTGCAGTCCGCGTTCGGCATGCGGCTGGAGGCGTACTCGGGCCCCGAGACCGGCAATCGCGACCACAAGTCGTTCGTGCTGCGCAGCGGGGGAGCGCGGTTCGTGATCACCGGCGCGGTCGACCCCGACAGCCCGCTCGTCGGCCACCACGACCGCCACGGCGACGGCATCGTCGACATCGCCCTCGAGGTCCCCGATGTGGACCGCTGCATCGCCTGGGCCCGTCAACACGGCGCCACGATTCTCACCGAACCCCATGACGAGACCGACGAATTCGGCACCGTCCGCTCTGCCGCACTGGCGACCTACGGCGAGACCAGGCACACCCTCGTCGACCGCTCCGGCTACGTCGGTCCCTATCTCCCCGGCTATATCGCGCGCACCTCCACTCGCGCGCCGGGCAAGCGCGTGTTCCAGGCGATCGACCACGTGGTCGGCAATGTCGAGCTCGGCATGATGGACCGCTGGGTCGACTTCTACCGCGACGTCATGGGATTCACGAACATGGCCGAATTCGTCGGCGACGACATCGCCACCGACTACTCCGCGCTGATGAGCAAGGTCGTCGCCAACGGCAACCACCGGGTGAAGTTCCCGCTCAACGAACCGGCGGTGGGCCGCAAGCGTTCTCAGATCGACGAGTATCTCGAGTTCTATCGCGGCCCCGGCGTGCAGCACATCGCGCTGGCCACCGGCGATATTCTCGGCACCGTCGACGCCCTGCGCGCCGAGGGCGTCGAATTCCTGGCGACACCCGACGCCTATTACGAGGACCCCGAATTGCGCGCTCGCATCGGCGCCGTGCGCGTTCCGGTCGACGAACTACAGCGTCGCGGCATCCTGGTCGACCGCGACGAGGACGGCTACCTGCTCCAGATCTTCACCCGTCCGCTCACCGATCGCCCCACCGTCTTCTTCGAGCTCATCGAGCGACACGGCTCACTCGGTTTCGGAAAAGGCAATTTCAAGGCCCTTTTCCAGGCCATCGAACGCGAACAGGAGGCTCGCGGCAATCTGTGACCGGGTCCGCGGACCTACTACAGTTCATGCCATGCGGATCCCCTCGGCGATCATCACCGGCATGACCTTGGTCGTCATGCTGACGTCGTGCGGATCGGGGGGCGACTCCGATACGCCGACAGGGCCCAACCGACCACCACCGAAGGTCGCCTCACTCGGTCCCTTCGTGGGCGAGTGCGGCCATGTCACCGACGACGAAGTGCGCAACCTCGCGGGCCTCGGCCAGATCGCGCGGGTCTACAAGAACGCGACCGGCTGCAATTGGCAATCGGCCGGATTATCTTCGCCCAGTGTCACTTTCGCCTCGTACCGAGGCAGTCCGATCGAACGTGAGAAGGCGTGGGTGTCCAACGTGGGCCGTGCACCGGAGACCATCGACGTGGGTGGGCATTCCGGCTTCATGGCGCTGGACCCGCAGGGCACTGTCTGTGACCTCGCCGTGCAACTCGACGACGACTTCTTCGAGTGGTCGATGTCCACCGGCATCTTCGCCACCGGCGGCAACCCGTGCGACCGGACCAGGAAACTGGCCGAGCTGACCGTGGGACGGCTGCAGTGAGCGCCGGCAAGGTCGCCGCCGCGGCGCTGATGCTCACCCTCGCGCTGGCAGGCTGCGGCCAGAAGATCGAGGGCAGTGCCCAGCCGCTGGGGAAGGGTGGCGGCGGTGAGACGATCAACACCGACTTCGACAAGCTGCTGCGCGAGTGCGAGGTGGTGGCCGCGGACAAGATCGGCGAGATCATCGGCAACGCCAAGAGCGTGAGCGCCTCGTTCAGCGGTGCCGTCTGCATGTGGGACATCGAGGACGCACCTGGTGGGGCGGCCATGGCCAGCCTCAACTGGTACGAGATGGGTACCCTGAACAACGAGAAGACCACCAACGACAAGCTGGGCTACATCTCCGGCGACATCACCGTGCAGGGCCGCAGGGCGTTGCAGGTCCGCAGACCGGGCGACAACGACTCCTGCGGCGTCACCGCACCGGCCGCCGATGTCGGCGTCGTCGGGTGGTGGATCAACTACCGGCCCGGCTCGGCGCACCCCGATCCGTGCGCGGGCGCCCAGAAATTGGTCGAGCTGACCCTGGATCTCGCCCGGTAGAAGGCTTGACGCGGCCCCCCGCTTTGACCCCGAATCGGGCACGCGGGTATCGTGGATCCCTGTGCCCGGATTACTGCGGGCAAGTTCGTGTGTGAACGTAGGCCAGCGAAAGCGGCCGATACGTTCCAGCGTGCCTTGAAAAGGGCACTGAGCGCCTCAGCGACACGCCCGACCACGGGTTAACGGAAACGTGGTCTGACGTGCGGGTGAAAGCTCGATGAACTGCAAGACACTGCACATCAAGCGCAATTACCAATAAGGAAAGCCGGTCTATGCCAACCATCAACCAGCTGGTCCGCAAGGGTCGCCGCGACAAGGTCACCAAGACCAAGACTGCGGCCCTGAAGGGGAGCCCGCAGCGTCGTGGCGTGTGCACTCGCGTGTACACCACCACCCCCAAGAAGCCGAACTCCGCGCTCCGTAAGGTCGCGCGTGTTCGCCTGACCAGCGCGATCGAGGTCACGGCGTACATCCCCGGTGAAGGCCACAACCTGCAGGAGCACTCCATGGTGCTCGTTCGCGGCGGTCGTGTGAAGGACCTCCCGGGTGTCCGTTACAAGATCATCCGTGGATCGCTCGACACCCAGGGCGTGAAGAACCGCAAGCAGGCGCGCAGCCGCTACGGCGCCAAGAAGGAGAAGAGCTGATATGCCACGCAAGGGCCCCGCACCCAAGCGTCCGCTGATCAACGACCCGGTCTACGGGTCCCCGCTGGTCACTCAGCTGGTCAACAAGATCCTGATGGACGGCAAGAAGTCCACCGCCGAGCGCATCGTCTACGGTGCCCTCGAGCAGGCGCGTGAGAAGACCGGCACCGATCCGGTCGTCACCCTCAAGCGCGCGCTGGACAACGTCAAGCCCGCCCTCGAGGTGAAGCCCCGTCGTGTCGGTGGCGCCACCTACCAGGTGCCGGTCGAGGTCCGTCCGGGCCGCGCCAACACCCTGGCGCTGCGCTGGCTGGTCAGCTACTCCCGCGCCCGTCGCGAGAAGACCATGGTCGAGCGTCTCGCCAACGAGCTCCTCGATGCCAGCAACGGCCTCGGTGCCGCCGTGAAGCGTCGCGAGGACACCCACAAGATGGCCGAGTCGAACCGGGCCTTCGCGCACTACCGCTGGTGATAGTCCGGCCCGTCACTTAAAAGGGAGAATTTCGTGGCACAGGACGTGCTCACCGACCTGAACAAGGTCCGCAACATCGGCATCATGGCCCACATCGATGCGGGCAAGACCACCACGACCGAACGCATCCTGTTCTACACCGGTATCACGTACAAGATCGGTGAAGTTCACGATGGCGCGGCCACGATGGACTGGATGGAGCAGGAGCAGGAGCGTGGTATCACCATCACCTCCGCGGCTACCACCTGCTTCTGGAAAGACAACCAGATCAACATCATCGACACCCCCGGGCACGTCGACTTCACCGTCGAGGTGGAGCGTTCGCTCCGCGTGCTCGACGGCGCGGTCGCGGTGTTCGACGGCAAAGAGGGTGTCGAGCCCCAGTCCGAGCAGGTGTGGCGTCAGGCCGACAAGTACGACGTGCCGCGTATCTGCTTCGTGAACAAGATGGACAAGCTCGGTGCGGATTTCTACTTCACCGTGCAGACCATCAAGGACCGTCTCGGCGCTCGTCCGCTCGTGATCCAGCTGCCGATCGGCGCTGAGAACGACTTCGAGGGCATCGTCGACCTGGTCGAGAACAACGCCAAGGTCTGGAAGGGCGAGACCAAGCTCGGCGAAGAGTACGAAGTCGTCGAGATTCCGGCCGACCTCAAGGAGAAGGCCGAGCAGTACCGTCAGGAACTGCTCGAGACCGTCGCCGAGTCCGACGAGGCACTGCTCGAGAAGTTCTTCGGTGGCGAGGATCTCACCATCGAGGAGATCAAGGGCGCCATCCGCAAGATGACGGTCAACTCCGAGCTGTACCCGGTGCTGTGTGGTTCCGCGTTCAAGAACAAGGGCGTTCAGCCCATGCTCGACGCGGTCATCGATTACCTTCCTTCCCCGCTGGACGTCGAGGCCACCACCGGCCACGTGCCCAACAAGGAAGAAGAGCTGATCACCCGCAAGCCGAACGTCGACGAGCCGTTCGCGGCGCTGGCGTTCAAGATCGCGGTGCACCCGTTCTTCGGTGAACTCACCTACGTGCGTGTGTACTCGGGTCAGGTCGCCTCCGGCGCCCAGGTCGTCAACTCGACCAAGGGCAAGAAGGAGCGTCTGGGCAAGCTGTTCCAGATGCACTCCAACAAGGAGATGCCGGTCGCGACGGCTTCGGCCGGCCACATCTACGCGGTCATCGGCCTGAAGGACACCACCACCGGTGACACCCTGTCCGACGCGCAGAACCAGGTCGTCCTCGAGTCGATGACCTTCCCGGATCCGGTCATCGAGGTCTCGATCGAGCCCAAGACCAAGTCCGACCAGGAAAAGCTCGGCACCGCGATCCAGAAGCTGGCGCGCGAAGACCCGACGTTCTCGGTCAAGCTCGACCAGGAGACCGGCCAGACCGTCATCGGCGGCATGGGCGAGCTCCACCTCGACATCCTCGTCGACCGTATGCGTCGCGAGTTCAAGGTCGAGGCGAACGTCGGCAAGCCGCAGGTGGCCTACCGCGAGACCATCACCAAGAAGGTCGAAAAGCACGAGTTCACCCACAAGAAGCAGACGGGTGGCTCCGGCCAGTTCGCGAAGGTCATCATCGCCCTCGAGCCGTTCGTCGGCGAAGACGGCGCGGCCTACGAGTTCGAGAACAAGGTCTCCGGCGGTCGCGTGCCCCGTGAGTACATCCCGTCGGTCGACGCGGGCGCCCAGGATGCCATGCAGTACGGCGTGCTCGCCGGCTACCCGCTGGTGAACCTGAAGGTCAGCCTGCTCGACGGCGCGTACCACGACGTCGACTCCTCGGAAATGGCGTTCAAGATCGCGGGTTCGCAGGCCCTCAAGGAAGCGGCCCGTAAGGCCGGTCCGGTGATCCTCGAGCCGCTCATGGCGGTCGAGGTCATCACGCCCGAGGAATACATGGGCGACGTGATCGGCGACCTCAACTCCCGCCGTGGCCAGATTCAGGCCATGGAGGAACGCAGTGGTGCCCGTGTCGTCAAGGCGCTGGTTCCGCTCTCGGAGATGTTCGGTTACATCGGTGACCTGCGGTCCAAGACCCAGGGTCGCGCGAACTACTCCATGGTGTTCGCCCAGTACGCAGAGGTTCCGGCCAATGTGTCCAAGGAGATCATCGCCAAGGCGACCGGCGAATAAAACCCTCTTGCGGTCCAGTGGCACACTGGACCGCAAGTGCCGGGCGTCAAGTAATACCCCCGATCCCCGCCTCCAGCGGGGATGACACACGCACTGCTGCAAATGCACGCACCAACAAGTCCAGGAGGACCCAAAAGTGGCGAAGGCGAAGTTCGAGCGGACGAAGCCGCACGTCAACATCGGCACCATCGGTCACGTCGACCACGGCAAGACCACGCTGACTGCAGCGATCACCAAGGTGCTGGCTGACAAGTTCCCGACCCTGAACGACGCGTTTGCGTTCGATCAGATCGACAAGGCGCCGGAGGAGAAGGCTCGTGGTATCACGATCAACATCTCCCACGTCGAGTACCAGACCGAGAAGCGCCACTACGCGCACGTCGACGCCCCGGGTCACGCGGACTACATCAAGAACATGATCACCGGTGCGGCGCAGATGGACGGCGCCATCCTGGTGGTCGCGGCCACCGATGGCCCGATGCCGCAGACTCGCGAGCACGTGCTGCTCGCCCGTCAGGTCGGCGTGCCTTACATCCTGGTCGCGCTGAACAAGTCGGACATGGTCGATGACGAGGAAATCCTCGAGCTCGTCGAGATGGAGGTCCGCGAACTGCTGGCCTCGCAGGAATTCGACGAGGACGCGCCGGTCGTGCGTGTCTCCGGCCTGAAGGCCCTCGAGGGCGACGAGAAGTGGGCCGAGGCCATCGTCGAGCTCATGCAGGCCGTCGACGACTCGATCCCGGACCCGGTCCGCGAGACCGAGCTCCCGTTCCTGATGCCCGTTGAGGACGTCTTCACGATCACCGGTCGTGGCACCGTCGTCACCGGTCGTGTCGAGCGCGGCATTGTCAACGTGAACGAGGAGGTGGAAATCGTCGGCATCAAGGAGAAGTCGACCAAGACCACCGTCACCGGCATCGAGATGTTCCGCAAGCTGCTCGACCAGGGCCAGGCGGGCGACAACGTCGGCCTGCTGGTTCGTGGCATCAAGCGCGAAGATGTCGAGCGTGGCCAGGTTGTCGTCAAGCCGGGCACCACGACTCCCCACACGGAGTTCGAGGGCCAGGCGTACATCCTGTCGAAGGACGAGGGCGGCCGCCACACCCCGTTCTTCAACAACTACCGCCCGCAGTTCTACTTCCGTACCACGGACGTGACCGGCGTCGTTACCCTCCCCGAGGGCACCGAGATGGTCATGCCCGGCGACAACACCGAGATGCTGGTCAAGCTGATCCAGCCGGTCGCCATGGACGAAGGCCTGCGCTTCGCGATCCGCGAAGGTGGCCGCACCGTCGGTGCCGGTCGCGTCACGAAGATCATCAAGTGAGTCTCTGACTCGCTGACACCGCAACGGCGTCGCTCCTCCGGGAGCGGCGCCGTTCGGCGTTTTCAGGGGCGATCGTGCGACTCGGACGGATCCACTACGCCGGTCGGACGCGGACGGTTACTCGGCCGCGGTCGTCTCGGTGGGCTATGGCGTGGCCGGGGTGGTCGATGCCGTCGATGCGCAGGGTGACGGGGGCTCCCTCGTCCAGGAAGTTGCGCCACCAGGACTTCTTGTCCGGCATCGCTACGCCGATCAGGTATTCGTCGCCGGAGCGGCGGTAGTTGACGGGGGTGCTGAACGTGCGGCCCGAGCGGCGGCCGGTGTAGGTGATCTGGGCGAAGGCTTTGCCGAGTAGCTTGCCGATGACGGGGGCATTGGTCAGGGCGACCACGCCGGTGTTGAATGCGCCGACACCGCGGCGCAACAGCGATTCTTGTCCCATCGGATTCTCCTGTAGTCGACGAACCGTCAGCCTACCGACGGTGGATGACTTCTGACGTCATCGTGGTTGTCGGTCGTGCTCGGTAGCGTTGGGGCACTATCGCATTCGAGAGGATCGGAGACCTCGTGGGCAAGGCCGCGCTCGAACGGGAATTGGATGTCAGCGAAGGGGTGCTCGAACACGGGATGCCCTATCTCGCGTTCGGGTCGGGGCGTCCACTGGTGTTCTTGCGGTGGTTCATGCCCGACCACGCCAATCCGCGTGGCTGGCTGCGGTCCAGCGAGATCAAGACAATGGCGCCGCTGGCCAGGAACTTCCGGGTGTACGCGGTCAATCGCGCGCCGGGGATGGCGGCAGGTACCTCGATGGCCGATATCGCGCGGGCACACGCGGAAGCGTTGCACAACGAATTCGGCGGTCCCGTAGACGTTCTCGGCATTTCCTCGGGTGGCTCCGTAGCGCTGCAACTCGCCGCCGACCATCCGTCAGCAGTACGCCGACTGGTGATCGCTTCCTCCGCCTACCGTCTCGACCAGTCCGCGCGCGTGTCGCAGATGAAATACGCGGAGGCCGCCGCCGCGGGCAAACGATCCCTGCACCACCTGGCGACCCAGGGCATCGAATCTTCGCTGAAGGCGCGCCTCGTCGGCGCCGCCGCCTGGCTGGCGGACCCGCTGTTTCGCCCGAAGAACCCCGCCGACACCCTCGCCTTCGTTCATGCCGAAGATGCCTTCGACCTCACCGACCGCCTAGCCGACATCACGACCCCCACGCTGGTGGTCGCAGGCGAACGCGACGAGTTCTACGACCAATCCTCCTTCCGCTACACCGCCGACGGCATTCCTGATTCCCGCTTGATCATCTACCCCGCGACGAGCCATCTGGGTGCGATCAAACACGCCAGGTTCGCCCCGGATGTCACCGAATTCCTCTCGGCGACAGATTGATTCATCGAATCTTGGCCCCGTATACGTGCTCGACCGACAAGGCCATGAGGACGCGCCGGTCCGAGACCATGACTTCGCGGTACTCGGTCCAGTCGGGGTGCTCGCCCGCGGCCGCGCGGTAGTAGTCGACCAGTGCCTCGACTTCCGGGCCGTTCGGGTCGGTTCCGGGGCCGGTCAGGGTGGCGGTGCCCTCGGCGGTGGCCCAGGACCAGCCGTCGGCGCTGGTGACCTCGAGCGCGGCGCGTGGGTCGCGACGGAGGTTGATCGTTTTGGCGCGGCCTTCGGTCATGGAGACATAGATGACGCCCGCGGCGCGGTCGTAGTACGGGGTGACGGGGGAGAGTTGGGGGCGGCCGTCGGATTTGATGGTGGCCAGGATGCCGATGCGGGAGTCGGCGATGAGAGCGTGCAGGTCGAGTGGCGTTTCGGGCATCGATCGGCTCCTAGGGGTGGCGGGCTGTTCGTTGTGACGAACCGTCGTGGTCGCGCGTTTATGCCCGGGCGGCGGAAATCCCGTCGACAGCGCGCGATCGGGCGCGTAGAACTTGTCGCATGGTTACAGCACGTCCGCAGTCGCGGTTCTAGCTCGCATCGGGTCGTTCGGCGCCGGTGCGGCGCCGCGTGATCCGACGCCCGTGCCGTCCCAGGAACGCACAACTGGCGAGCGTCGATTCCTCGACCGGACCAGCCTTGGGGGATTCCCATGACCAGAATCGATCTCGCCCGAATACGCAATATCGGCATCGCCGCCCACATCGACGCGGGCAAGACCACGACGACCGAGCGGGTGCTGTTCTACACCGGCGTCACCCGGACTCTCGGCGAAGTGCACGACGGCACCGCGGTGATGGACCGGATGATCCAGGAGCGCGAACACGGCATCACGATCGCGGCGGCGGCGACCACCTGCTGGTGGAACGAGCACCAGATCACCATTCTCGACACCCCCGGCCACGTCGACTTCACCGTCGAGGTGGAGCGTTCGCTGCGGGTGCTCGACGGTGCGATCGCGGTATTCGACGCCAAGGAGGGCGTGGAGCCGCAGTCGGAGCAGGTGTGGCGCCAGGCCGACAAGTACGGCGTCCCGCGGATCTGTTTCGTGAACAAGATGGACAAGCTCGGTGCCGATTTCGCGTTCACCGTGCGGACCATCGCGGAGCGACTCCGGGTGCGCCCGTTGGTGATTCAGCTGCCGATCGGTGCGGAACGCGAGTTCGAAGGCATCATCGACCTGGTCGAGATGACCGCCAAGGTGTGGCGTGGCGACACCGATCGCGGTACTCGCTTCGAGACCATCGAGATTCCGGAAGACCTGCGTACCAGGGCCTTCCAGCATCGGGATGCACTGGAGGCCGCGGTCGCCGAGGCCGACGAGGAAGTGCTGGAGCGCTATCTCGCGGGCAAGGCGATCACCGTCGACCTCCTGAAAGCCGCTATCCGGCGGATGACGATCGACGCACAGGCCTACCCGGTCCTGTGCGGCTCGGCGCTGGCCAACATCGGCGTGCAGCCGCTGCTGGACGCCGTCGTCGACTACCTGCCGTCTCCACTGGATGTCGTTGCCGTGCACGGGTTCTCGCCGGAGGGCGAGCACATCCACCGCGCGCCCGATTTCGCCGAGCCGTTCGCGGCGCTGGCGTTCAAGGTCGCGCTGCACCCGTTCTTCGGCAAGCTCGTCTACCTGCGGGTGTACTCCGGTACCGCCGAACCCGGTGCGACCGTACTGAATTCGACCAATGGACGAAAGGAGCGGCTCGGCAAACTGTTCCAGATGCATTCGAGCACCGAGATCGCCGTCGAGCGGGTGCAGGCCGGGCAGATCTGTGCCGTGATCGGCCTGAAGGCGACGGGAACCGGCGACACCCTGTGCGATCGGGCAGCCCCCGTCGTCCTGGAGTCGATGACCTTCCCCGACCCCGTACTCGCCGTCTCGATCGAACCGAGGACCCGCGCCGACCAGGACAAGCTGGGCACCGCCCTGGCTCGCCTGGCCGACGAGGATCCGACGTTCACCGTGCACGTCGACGCCGAAACCGGCCAGACGGTCATCGGCGGCATGGGCGAACTGCATCTGGAGATCCTGGTCGACCGGATGAAACGGGAGTTCCGGGTCGACGCCGACATCGGCGCCCCACGCGTGGCCTACCGCGAAACCATCACCGCGGCAGTCGATCTGTTCGAGTACACCCACCGCAAGCAACAGGGTGGGCACGGGCAGTTCGCCAAGGTGGTGATCGCGCTGCAACCACACGTGGCCGATGACGACGCGATCTACGAATTCGAGAGCCGGGTCACCGGCGGGCGCGTACCGCGGGAGTACATCCCCGCGGTGGACGCGGGCGCGCAAGACGCGCTGCGCGTCGGCACACTCGCCGGCTTCCCCCTGGTGAACGTGAAGGTGACGCTGCTCGACGGCGCCGCCCACGTGCAGGATTCGTCGGAACTGGCGTTCCGTCTCGCGGGAGCGGCGGCGGTACGCGCGGCGCTCGCGCGAGCCGAGCCGGTACTGCTCGAACCGGTGATGGCCGTGGAGGTCGTGACGCCGGAGGAGTACGTCGGCGAGGTGATCGGTGACCTCAACGCCCGTCGCGGCCGGGTCACCGAGCTCACGGAACGAGGCGGCGCGCACATCATCCGCGCGCTGACCCCGCTCCAGGAGATGTTCGGCTACATCGGGGACCTGCGCTCGAAAACCCGTGGCCGAGCGAACTACTCGATGGTGTTCGACTCCTATGCCCCGGTCCCGCCGGGTGCGGCGGCGTCGATCATCGCGGGCTGCTGATCGACACCGGTGGCGTCGCGATACACGCGGCGTCACCGGTTCGTCGACGATGCCTAGGTGTGGGTTCCGTCCGGTGTCTCGGAGTCGACCATCGCCGGAACCCGATGTGTCCTGGTGGATCCGGCAGTCAGCAGGCGCAGCGCGTCTGCCGAACTCGCATCGCGTGCGGTGTAGACCTCGAGCCGGTGGTCAGGACTGTCGGGCTGCAGCCACACCTGATAGTCGACGTCGACACGGCCGACCGTCGGATGGCGCAGATCCATCGGCCCGACCGTGCAATCGGCGACCTCCGCGCCGGCCCACAGCGTCGCGAAAGTCGTACTGCGCATGGCGAGTTCGCCGATCAGTTCGGCCAGATGCGCGTCGGTGGGATACCGTCCCGCGGTCAGCCGGAGGTAGCCCACGTGAATGCGGGCGAGCTCGTCCCAGTTCCGGTACAGGTCCCTGGCGAGCGGATCGAGGAAGAACAGTCGCGGAATCGACGGACGTCGTGCGGGGTCGTCGGGCGCGGTGAAGTCGAGGTGCTCGCCGACGAGCGCGTGCCCGGCGTGGTTCCAGGCGAGCACGTCGCCGCGGCGTCCGAGAACGACAGCGGGCATGGTGTCGCCGAGCGAGGTGAGCAGTGTGAGAACCCGCGGGTGTGGTTGTTCCGGTTCGGCCCGGACCAGGCGCGGCACGGCCGGTTGGCCTGCGAGGTTGTGCAGGTGGGTGGTTTCGGCGGGGTCGAGCCGGAGTACCCGGGCGATGGCGTCGATGACCTGTGCGGACACGGTCCCGGCCTGGTCTTGTTCGAGGCGCGTGTAGTACCCGGCGCTGACTCCGGCGAGCTGGGCGAGTTCTTCGCGGCGCAGGCCAGGGACGCGGCGGGTGACGCCGAAGGTGCGTAGGCCGATCCGTTCGGGGGTGGTTCGGTCGCGGCGGGACTTGAGGAACGTTCCGAGGCTTTCCAACTCCATCGTTCCGATCGTAGGCACCACGGGGTGGTCGTGCTCGATGGGTGCGGGCGCGAAGCGTTCCTCGGTCTTCGCGCACGGCCGGAGCGAAGGCGGAGGTACGCCTATCCCGGCCGGGTGTACCCACGTCAGGGGTCTGGTTGCCGCTCGCACGCGGTCGCAGGGTGGGGGCATGAATCGAACCGATATCGAGCTGCGGTCCTGGCTGGGCCTGCTGGTGGTGCTCGGCCCCGTACTGCTCGTCGCCATGGACGGCTCGGTGCTGTTCCTGGCCATGCCCGCCGTCACCGACGCGCTGGCACCCTCGGCCGACGAAGCCCTGTGGATCCTGGACAGCTACGGTTTCGCGGTCGGCGCCCTGCTGATCGCGTTCGGCACCATCGGCGACCGTTACGGCCGCAAACGCCTGCTGATGATCGGCGCGGCGATGTTCGGCATCGGCTCGGTGGGGGCGGCCTTCGCCACGAGCCCCGAACTGCTGATCGCCTTCCGCGTCCTGATGGGTGTGGCCGGTGCGACGCTGTTGCCGTCGGCACTCGCCGTACTCGGCACGCTGTTCACCGACCCGCGCCGACGCGCGCAGGCCATCGGCATCTTCGCCGCCACCTTCGCGGCGGGTTTCGCGATCGGCCCGATCGTCGCCGGTCAGCTGCTGACCCGGTTCTGGTGGGGATCGGTGCTGCTGATCAATGTGCCGGTGGTGCTGGTGTTCTCGGTGCTGGCGCCGATCCTGCTCGGTGAGGTGCGCGCGACCGGCCTCGGCCGCGTCGACGTGGCGAGCGTGATCACCTCGGCGTCCGGATTGCTCGCTGCCATGTACGCAGTGAAACATGTTGCCGCGCAGGGCATATCGACTTCGTCGGTCACTGTCGGGCTGACCGGCGTGGCGCTGCTCGGATGGTTCGGCCGAAGGCAGGGGCGCATCGACAACCCGCTCATCGACTTCACTCTGTTCCGCAACCGGGTCTTCACCATCGCGATCATCACCGGGTTCCTGCCCCTCGCGGCCTGGTCTGCGACCGCGTATCTGGCGGCGACCTACCTGCAATCCGTCCTCGGCGTGTCCATCGCCGACGCCGCACTGCTCGCGGTCCCCGGCGCCCTCGTTCTCACTGTTGCGGCCGTCGTGACCCCGGCCGTCGTTGCCCGCATCGGCCGCTCGGCCGCCTTGATCACCGCCCACTTCACGATCGCGATCGGCCTGCTGCTGCTGTTGCCGACCAGCACCGGCGGCGGTGCCGGCTGGTACATCGCCGCGACCGCGGTGGCCGGCATCGGCTACGGCATCTCGTTCAGCGTGGTCGCCGATATCGCCGTCGCCGCGGTTCCGGCCGAACGGGCGGGCGCGGCCGCCGCGCTGGCCGAAACCGGCAACGAACTGGGCAACGCGCTCGGTATCGCCCTCTTCGGTTCGCTGGCCGCCGTCCTGTTCCGCGTCCACGGCCCGGACCTCGCACCCACCCTCGGCGAAACTTTGCACCTGCCCGGCCTCGCCCCCGCCGTACTCGACGACGCCCGCAGCGCCTTCGTCAGCGGAGTGCACGTCGTCGCCGCCACCGCGGCCATCCTGCACGGTGTCCTCGGCTCGGTGGCCATCCGCGTTCTCCGCGCGCGACGCTCGCCTTCAGCCGAGGTGAGTCATGCCCGCCGCGACCACCTGGGCGACGTTCATCAGGTCGTCGCTCGTGGGCACGGGTAGTCCGTCCAGGGCGTGGAGGCGGTCGGTGCTGGCGATGGCGAACATGGCGGAGACCCAGGCGGCGGCGCAGGCGTGCAGGGTGGCGGGGCGAATGGGTGCGGGGGTGCTGGCTTCGAGGACGTGGGCGGTCACGTCGAGAAGCTGATCGCGCAGGGCGCGGAGTTTGCGGCGCACGTCGGGGTGGGTGTCGGCTTCGCGCCACATGATCACCCGCAGGACCGACGAGTGATGGTCGCGCAGGTTGATCGCGGTGTCGAGGTTGATCAGACTGGCGGCCGGATCGCCGGGGGCGACCACGGCGGCGAGGTCGTCGATCGGATGTTCGGGGACGCGTTCGCGCATGAGCGCGGACAGGATCGCGTTCTTGGTGGGGAAGTAGTAGAAGACCAGTCCTTTCGGCACGTCGGCGGCCGCGGCGACGGCTGCGGTCGGCGTTGCGTCGAATCCCTGTGCGGCGAACAGGGTCTCGGCGGCGTCCAGGATGAGTTGCCGGGCGTCGCCATCGCGTTTCGCGTTGCGGCGCCCGACTCGTCGGCCCGGCATCAGTGATGTGGAGCCATGTTGTGCAGGCGCTGGTTCATGGCAGGCAGCGCGGCGACCGCCACCACCGCCGTCACCACTCCGACCACCCATGCCGTCCAGGACGCGCCGCTGAACGCGGTGAAGTCCATGGCCCACGGCGAGATGAACAGCAGCACGCCGAATACGCCCATCGCGTAGTCCGCGACGGACAGACCGTCCCTGGCCATCTGGATCAGACCGGTCGCGGCGATGAGTACGCCGAGCACGATCAGGGTCCAGCGGGCATTGTCGTTGGTGTCGAGCCACAGGGGCGACAGTGCGGTGAATGCGCCGAGCACAACGGCCAGAAAGTCCTGTGCGCGACTGTTGGTGAACATGGAAATGCCTCCTCGTTGAGACGATAAATACCTCTGACCTCGGTCTACTCCTGATTGACCGCCCGGTCGACATCGGAAGCGGCACGGTTGTGTTGCGACGTGGGTGTCACAGGTAACCCGGCGCACTGGTACAAACATCTGGGGGCCGTAGTGGTCCGCGACACAGCAGAAACATGGCACGAGCGGTCAGCGACCGCGCATGCCGAGAGGACACAACATGAGCGCGCCCATCGTGATCGTCGGAGCGGGTCTGGCAGGCCTGCGCACGGCCGAGGAACTGCGTCGGGCCGGGTACGAAGGCGGTGTGCTGCTGCTCGGAGACGAGACGCGCGCGCCGTACGACCGCCCGCCGCTGTCGAAGCAGTTCGTGCGCGGCGAGACCGACGACACCACCCTTCGCCCGCCGGAGTTCTTCGCGGACAAGAACATCGAGCTGCGCCTCGGCACCGCCGTCACCGGTGTCGACACCGCCGCGCGCACCGTCACCCTGGCCGACGGCTCCACCATCGCCTACGACCAGCTGATCATCGCGACGGGTCTGCGTCCCCGCAGGCTCCCCGGTCTACCCCAGGTCGGGGGCGTACACGTGCTGCGTGCCCACGAGGACGCCGCGACCCTGCGCGCCGAACTCGACGGCGCCAACCGGGCCCTGATCATCGGCGCCGGTTTCATCGGCTGCGAACTCGCCGCCAGCTTCCGGGCCGCCGGAGTCGAGGTCACCCTCGTCGAACCCCAGCCGACCCCGCTGGCCTCGGTCCTCGGCGAGCAGATCGGCGGCCTGGTGGCGCGCCTGCACCGCGACGAAGGCGTCGACCTGCGCTGCGGCGTCGGCGTCGACACCCTGCGCGCCGACGATTCCGGCCGGGTGCGCGGCGCGGTCTTCACCGACGGCACCGACATCGACACCGACCTGGTCGTGGTCGGCGTGGGCTCGGTCCCCGTCACCGACTGGCTGGCCGACTCCGGCATCGAGCTGGCCGACAGGTCCGCGGGTGGTGGCGTGCTCGCCGACGAGGTCGGCCGCACCTCCGCCGACGCCGTCTGGGCGGTCGGCGATGTCGCCGCCTGGCAGCACGACTCCGGCGTCCGCAAGCGCGTCGAACACTGGACCAGCGCCGGTGAGCAGGCAAAACTCGTGGTCACCGCCCTCCTCGGCGGCGCACCGCCCACCGTGGCCCGCGTCCCGTACTTCTGGAGCGACCAGTACGACATCAAGATCCAGGCCCTCGGCACCCCCTCGCCCGACGACGACGTCACCGTGGTCACCGACGACGGCCGCAAGTTCCTCGCCTACTACTCCCGCGACGGCATCCTCACGGCCGTCCTCGGTGCTGGTCTGACCGGCCAGGTGATGAAACTGCGCGCCAAGCTGGCCACCCCCACCCCGGTGGCGGATCTCCTCGCCGCGGCCGGCTGAGTCACTCGGTCAGGGCGCTGAGCGGCCTCGGGCCCCTCGGCGCTCGGGCTGGTGCGCATGTGGTCGCGATCGGCCGAATTCGCCGCTGTAATACGGTGTAGCGGTGATCGTCGCGCTCATCGATTCCGGCCTCGGCCTGTTGCCTACGGCTTCGTGGTTGCGCAAGCTGCGGCCCGACGTCGACTTGCTGCTGCTGCTCGACCCCGATGGTGCGCCCTGGGGGCCCAAGCCGGAGCAGTGGGTGGTCGAGCGGGTCGTCGGCACGGCGCGGCAGGCGATCGAGGCCGGGGCCGAGGTGATCGTGCTGCCGTGCAATACCGCCAGCGTCACCGCGTTGGCGCACGTGCGGGCGGAGGTGGGGGAGTCGGTGCCGGTGATCGGCACGGTTCCCGCGATCAAACCTGCTGCCGCGCAATGTAATTCGGTAGCGGTGTGGGCGACGGCGGCGACCACTGCCAGTCGCTACCAGGCCGATCTGATCGCCCGGTTCGGCGGTGACGCGAAGGTCGTCGGGGTCGCCTGCCACGGCCTGGCCGATGCGATCGACCGCGGTGACATCAAGGCGATCCGCGAGTCGATCGCCGACTCGGCCGCGCGCACCCCGGCCGACGTCGAGGGCGTTGTCCTCGGCTGCACCCATTACCCGCTGGTCATCGACGCCATCGTCGCCGCACTGCCCGACGGTGTGCGCCTGTTCGACAGCGCCCAAGCCGTCGCCGCCCAGACTGTCCGCAAGATGGACGAACTCGGCCGCCCCACCACCGGCACCGGCACCGTCACCGTCCGCACGAGCGGTCGGCCGGGCGAGTTGCCCTCCGGTGCGGCAACATTCGAGTCGGGCCGCCTTCTCGGCGCACTACCGGCCTGACCGGGCGACGGGGAGCCCGCGCCGGCATGTCACCGCACCGGTGTTGAATGCGGAGGGAATCCGCCGACCCGGAGGTGCGTGTGTCCGAACTTCCCACTGCTGCACAGGTGCGCAAGGCCCTCGCCGACCTGGCGAACCCTACTGACGCGCATCACCTGCAACGCTTCTTCAAGACCGGCCCCGGCGAATACGGCGAGGGCGACATCTTCCTCGGTATCCGAGTCCCCGTCACCAGAAAAGTGGCGAAACAATTCGCCACACTGCCGCTGTCGCAGATCGACGAGCTCCTGGACAGCCCCCTCCACGAAGAGCGGCTGGCCGCCCTGTTCATCCTCAACGCCCGCTTCGCGGCGGCATCGAAACCGCGCGCCCTCGACGACAAGGCCCGTCGGGAGATGGTCGATCTCTACCTGGCGGCGGTCCGGCGCGGCCGGGTCAACAACTGGGATCTGGTCGACGCCTCCGCCGAGAACATCATCGGCCCCTGGCTACTCGACAGAGACCGCGCGCTGCTTTTCGAACTGGCCGAACAGGATTCGCTCTGGGAGCGCCGAGTGGCCCTGCTGTCGACATTCGCGTTCATCAAGGCGGGCGACCCGAGTACCACCTTGGAACTCGCCGAAATCCTTCAGACGGACCGCCGAGATCTGATCCAGAAGGCGCTGGGTTGGATGTTGCGCGAAATCGGCAAGCGCGTCGACCAGACCGCACTCACCGATTTCCTGAACAGGAACGCACCCGAACTGGGCCGCACCGCGTTGAGCTACGCGACCGAACACCTCGACCCCGAGCAACGCGCCGCCTATCGCGCCATGCGCTAGAACTGGATCCGCAACCGATCGGTCACCGGCCGCGCCTGGCAGCCGAGGATGTACCCGTTCTCGATGTCCTCGGGATCCAGGATCTCCGAATTGGCCATCTCCACTTTGCCTTCCAGCACCGTGCAGGCACACGACCCGCACTCGCCCTCCTGGCAGGAGTAGGGCACGTCGAGGCCCTTGTCGAGCATGATGTCGACCAGCGTCTGCTTGCGTGGCCAGGACATCTCGTGCACCTCACCGTCGAGCTCCACCTCGACCGTGGCCGCGTCGGCCGCCTCGGCCTCGGACACCTCCGCGGGCGCGTGGTCGGCGAACGGATCGCCCGCGAGGGAGTTGAACACCTCGGCATGGGTGCGGTTGCGCGGCACCTCGAGCGAGGCCAGTGCGTCGTGCACCAGGTCCATGAACGGCTTCGGCCCGCACATGAACGCCTCGAAGGCGGTGTAGGGCCGGACCAGGGTGGCCAGCATGTCGGCGGTCGGCAGGCCGAGCAGCGGTTCGAGCCAGTGGATGACGGTGAGTCGCTGGGGATGCTTGCCCACGAGATCGCGGAGTTCGTCGGCGAAGATCACCGAGTTCGCGTCGCGGTTGGCGTAGACCAGCACGACCTTGCCCGAACCCTGCGACAGCGCCGACTTCAGGATCGACATCACCGGCGTGATCCCGCTGCCCGCGCCGAACAGCAGCATGTCCTCGTCGAGATTCTTGGGCGTGAACACGCCCGACGGCGGCAGCACCTCGACCTCGTCGCCCGCGGCGAGGTTGTCGCACAGCCAGTTCGAGCCGTACCCGTCCACGGTGCGCTTGACGGTCACCTTCGGCAGATCATCGGTGAACGGCGAGCTGGCCAGCGAGTAGCAGCGGGCGACCGATCCGGTCTGCTCGCTCGGGATGCGCAACGTCAGGAACTGGCCGGGGGAGTAGGCGAAGCGCTCGCGGAGTTCGGCGGGCACCTCGAAGACCACGGAGTGGGTGTCGGCCGTTTCGGCGATCACCGCGGCTACTCGCAGCACCACCGAGCGCGAGCTGTGCGGAACCTCGACTGTGGTCATGTCGTCCTCTCGGGCAAAACTAGAACGTGTTTCAGTTTCATGCTAGGCCGGGACGCGCCTGCAGGGCAAGCTGTGCCTCGAGTCCGGCGACCAGCACCTCCATCCCGAAGTCGTAGGAGTACTTGCCGCGCAGGTCGGACATGTACTTCGTGGCTCGGGCCACCGCCTCGGGCAGCAGCACGTCGGCCGGCGCGGAACGGTCGCGCGGGTTCACTCTGCTGCGGCCGAACAGGTAGGTGTGGATGGTCGCGTAGGCGGCCAGCACATTGCGGTCGCTGAAGCCCGCGTCGAACAGGATCTCCATCACGGCGTCGATCAGGTCGAGCTGCTTGCCGAGCATCTGCTCGAGCAAGATGTCGCCCAGGCCGGGATGCGTGCGCAGTTTATCGTCTATCTGATCGATCAGATCGCGCAGGCGCTCCTGCCACAGGCCGGACTCGCGCGGCGGCTTGCGCACCCCGACCAGCGCGGCGCTGGCGACCAGATCGAGTAGCTCGCGCTTGTCGGCCACGTAGTAGTACGGCGCCATCGGTGACACCCCGAGCTCGCGTGAGAGCCGCCGCATCGAAAGCTTTTCGACCCCGTCCTCGCGCACCACCTTCAGTGCCGCATCGACGATCTCTGCCTCCGACAGGGTTGAATTCACGCCACTCCCCGCCCCGCCATGGTTACGCAAGCCTCTGCCTCACCTCTGCTGCCGCCGGGCTATCAGCCCTTTTCCCATCCCTGCCTCCGGAAGTCTAGAGGGGTTCGCAGCGGAGGGGGGTGGGGTGTGCTCAGAGAAAGATTTTCCGATTCCGCCCTTTATGGCAGTCACTGACGTTAAGGTCGAGGTGACCGGCAACACAATGGAGGTAGTCATGCCTGAGAACACCACGCCTGCGACCGTCGAATCCGACGAGGACCTGGTCACCGAGACGCTGATCGAAGAGGTCAGCATCGACGGCATGTGCGGCGTGTACTGACCATGCTCGATCTCGACACCCGTTGGACGCTGCACCCTCGGGTCTCGTTGCGCCCGGAATCCTTCGGCGCGCTGCTGTACCACTTCGGGACCCGCAAGCTCTCGTTCCTCAAGAGCCGCGATCTCGTCGATGTGGTCCGGTCGCTGCCCGCGCACTCTTCCGTGCGCGACGCACTGCGTGCCAAGGGCATCGAGGCCTCCGACGCGCACGTCAAGGCGCTCGCGCAGCTGGCCGACACCGACATGATCGTGGCATCGCCCGGCCCGGTCACCCCCGCGCCGACAGCCTTGGCGGCGGGTGACGCCACCCAGGGCGGCAGGCTGATCGATCGTTTCGAATCGGGCCTCGCCGCACCGATCTGCCTCACCTGGGAACTCACCTACGCCTGCAACCTGTCGTGCGTGCACTGCCTGTCCTCGTCGGGTCGTCGCGACCCGAACGAACTGAGCACCGAGCAGTGCAAGGCGCTGATCGACGAGTTCGAGCGCATGCAGATCTTCTACGTCAACATCGGCGGCGGTGAACCGACCGTGCGCCCGGACTTCTGGGAACTGGTCGACTACGCCACCGCGCACAACGTGGGGGTCAAGTTCTCCACCAACGGCGTTCGCATCAACGAAGAGGTCGCCGCGCGGTTGGCGGCCAGCGACTACGTCGATGTGCAGATCTCCCTCGACGGCGCCGATGCCGCGGTCAACGACGCCGTGCGCGGTCCCGGCTCCTACGACACCGCGATCAAGGCGCTGTCGAATCTCGCCGCGGCGGGTTTCAAGGACGCGAAGCTCTCGGTGGTCGCCACCCGCCACAACATCTCCCAGCTCGACGAGTTCAAGGCCATCGCCGACAAGTACGGCGCCACCTTGCGACTCACCCGCCTTCGTCCCTCGGGTCGCGGCGCGGACGTGTGGGACGAACTGCACCCGCTGCCCGAACAGCAGCGCGAGCTCTACGACTGGCTCGTCCGCAACGGCGAGGGTGTCCTCACCGGCGACTCGTTCTTCCACCTGTCCGCATTCGGTTCGGCCCTACCGGGTTTGAACATGTGCGGTGCGGGCCGGGTGGTCTGTCTGGTCGATCCGGTCGGCGACGTCTACGCCTGCCCGTTCGCCATCCACGACCGCTTCAAGGCCGGAAACATCGTCGCCGACGGTGGTTTCGAGGCGGTCTGGACCGACTCGGAGCTCTTCGCCGAACTGCGCGAGCCGGTCGACGGTGGCGCGTGCACGAAGTGCTCGCACTACGACTCCTGCCGAGGTGGCTGCATGGCCGCGAAATTCTTCACCGGCCTGCCCGCCAACGGACCGGATCCGGAATGCGTGCAGGGCTACGGCGAAGCGGCGCTGTCGGCGCCGGGACGCACCATTCCGCGCCCCGCCGTCGACCACTCTCGCCCGGTTCGCAGTCGTGGCAGGGTGTCGCTGCCGCTGACCGTGAAGCGCCCACCTGCCAAGGCGTGCAACGAGAGTCCGCTCGGCTGAGGCTAGGCCGGTTGCCGGGAATGCGCTGCCGATCTTGTTGACGCGTCCGGGAACCGGTCACAGCGGCATTTCAGGCAGACTTTCCTCCTTTTTTGTGGGGTGATGATGTCTGAGAGCCCAACTGCGCATAGCATGCGAGGAATGCGCCATGATCGTCTGCCCGACGGCTTCGGGGTACGGATCGATCCACGGGTACGCGCATTTTCCGGGGGTCGGATCCTGATCGGAGGATCACCCGCACGGATGCTGCGCTTGGCCCCGGAGGCCGCCGAGTTGATCGGCGACGGATACCTGGAGGTGACCGACACCAAGTCCGCGATCGTCGCCCGCCGGCTGCTCGATTCCGGCGTGGCCAACCCGCGCCCGCGGCTCGAACCGTCCCTCGACGACGTCACCGTCGTCATCCCGCTCTACAACAACGCCGACGGGCTGCTACGTCTGCTGGCGGTGCTGCGCGGGCACAATGTGATCGTCGTCGACGACGGCTCCGACGAGCCGGTCCGCATCCCGCCGCGACCGGGCCGCGGTCAGGTGACGGTGCTGCGGCACGAGAGCCCGCTCGGCCCCGCGGCCGCCCGCAATGCCGGATTGCGGGCGGCGACAACGGGCTTCGTCGCGTTCCTTGACTCCGATGTGGTGCCGCGCAGCGGGTGGCTCGAGGTGATGCTCGGACATTTCAGCGATCCGCAGGTCGCGCTGGTCGCGCCGCGCATCGTGGCCCTCGATTCCGAATCCAACGCGCTCGCCCGCTACGAACACACCCGCTCCTCACTCGACCTCGGCAGGCGCGAATCGGCGGTGCACGCGCGCGGCATCGTGTCGTATGTGCCGAGCGCGGCGCTGCTGGCCCGGCGCGCGGCGCTGCTCGGCGAGGGCGGATTCGACGAATCGATGCAGGTGGCCGAAGACGTCGACCTGTGCTGGCGGCTCGAACGCGCGGGCTGGCGGTTGCGCTACGAGCCCGCCGCGCACGTCGCCCACGATCATCGGGTCGCCTTCCGCGCCTGGTTCGGGCGAAAGTTGTTCTACGGCACCGGCGCGGCGCCGCTCGGGAAACGGCACTCGGGCCTGGTCTCGCCGCTGTCGGTGCCGACCTCGACCGTGCTGGCCAGTCTGCTGTTCGCGACGCTGTCGAAATGGGGTCTGCTCGGCGGACTCGTCACCCTCGCGATGGCCCTGGTTCGCCTGCGCCGGGTCTTCACCGAGCTGGACAATCCGACCCGGATCGCGGCGGTCTATCTCGCGCGCGGCTACTTCGCCGGGATGTGGCGACTGGCTTCGGCGATGTGCCGGGACTATTGGCCGGTGACGCTACTCGCGGTGATCGCGTCGAGCCGGATCCGCAAGATCGCCATCACGATGGCGCTCGCCGACGGTCTGGCCGACTGGTTCACCCATCGCGACGCGGGCGGGCTCGACCCGGTCCGCTATGTGGCCTATAAGCGTCTCGACGACGTCGCCTACGGCACGGGCCTGTGGCTCGGCGTCATCCGGGCGCGCAGTTTCGAAGCGCTCAAGCCGAGCGTGCCGCCCCGCTGAATACTCCTGCGTGACGAGCACTCTCATTGTCGGAGCCGGGTCGGCGGGTTGCGTGCTCGCCGCCCGGCTCAGCGCGGATCCGGGGCGTTCGGTGCGCGTCTTCGAAGCCGGACCGGTTTTCCCGACGATGGGCGAGCTGCCCGTCGAACTGCTCGATCCAGGTCATCTCCCGGTCGGCCCCGACTCCCGCGTGGTGTGGCGCTACCCGGGAAACCTGGTGCGGGGCAGACTGATCGGTGGATCCGGGTCGATCAACGGCAGTTATTTCCTCCGCCCGCCCGCCGCCGACTTCGCCGCCTGGAGTGCGGTGGCAGGTCCACGGTGGTCGTTCGATTCGGTCCTCCCGGTGTTCTGCGCTCTGGAAGACGACGCGGATTTCGGCACTGCGCCCGGCCACGGAATCGGCGGCCCGATTCCGATCGCGCGAACCAGCGACCCCACCGAGTTCAGCGTTGAATTCGCGCGACATTGCGTGGCAGCGGGATTCAGGGAAATCCCCGACCTCAACGCACCGGCCGGAGATAACGAGGCCGGATTCGGGCGCGTGCCGTTGGCGATATCGCGCGGCCGCCGTGCGGGACCCGCGATCACCCATCTCTTTCCCGCACTCCACAGCAGCAATCTGATCGTCACGGGCGAAACAATGGTGACCCGGCTATTACTCCGTGGGACCCGGGTAATCGGTGTGGAGTGGGCGCGCGGGCGAGAACGCGGGACGACGTATGCCGATGAGGTGGTGTTGTGCGCGGGTGCGGTGGAGTCGGCCGCGCTGCTGATCCGGTCCGGGATCGGCCCCGAACCACTGCTGCGCTCGCTCGGCGTTCCGGTGCTGCGACCCGCTCCGGTGGGCGCGTGGTGCACCGATCACCCGGAGATCGGCATCGAATTCCCCGGTGTGGAATCCGCGCGGTCAGCCGTCGCGCTCGAATACGTCCTCGGCATCGACGACCTGGAACTACGCCCGTACACCGTGATGTTCACGCCGGGTCTGCGCCGGGTGGGGGTCGCTCTGATGCATCCCGAGTCGACCGGCGAGCTGACCCTGGTTTCGGCTGATCCGGCTGTCCCCGCCCGCGTCGACCAGCGCTATCTCCGCGCCGAGCAGGACCGAGCCCGGTTGCGCGAGGGAGTAGCGCTCACCGCGGATCTCCTGGGTCGGCGAATCGGACCCGTCGACGACTCCTGGCTGCACGCCAACCTCGGCACTTCCCAACATCTTTCCGGTACCTGCCGGATGGGCCCCGCGCAGGACGAGCGCGCGGTGGTCGACGAACAGGGGCGGGTGCACGGCATCGAGGCACTGACGGTCGCCGATCTGTCGGTCGTCCCGGTCCCGCTGCGGTGCGGTCCACAGGCCACCACGGTGATGCTCGCCGCGTCCATAGCGGACCACATGGTCGTGTGACGAAGTGACGATTGATACCACGATGTGACCTGCGGGACAAACCCCGACTTCTGGAGGTTGGCCCGATATCTGCCCGGTACAGTTTGTAGCGGGAAAGAAAGGCAAATGGTCAGCAATCTTGCAGGTGGGAGGCCCCCACGGCAGGCATCGGAGTCGGGCGCACAGCTCGGTGCTCTGGAAGCCTATGCCGCACAGGCCCATGGATTTCTCAGTGCCGGTGGTGAACAGCTTACCCAGCTGGCCGGTCTTCTACGTCCGCTCGTTCTCGAATCATGGCTGCGCAGTGTGCGCGGCGGTGTCGATCCGACGGACGTCATCGACGGTCGCGGGCTGCGCGGCGCCGATCTGGAGCGTTATCGCGACGCCCACCCTATCGCCGCGCTCATGCCGCTGATCGACAAACTGCTGGTCCAGGACGCGTCGCACGCCGGATTGATCGTGACCGTGGCCGACCAGTTCGGTCGGGTGCTGTCGGTGCACGGTCATCCGGAGCAGGTCGCCGCCGCCGCCGAGATCGGCGTGCGCGAGGGCGACGATCTCAGCGAGCGCCGGATCGGTACCAATGCCGTCGGTCTCGTCGTGCGCACCGGGCGCGCCACCTGGATCCACGGACCCGAACATTTCCTGCATCGCATGCACCAGATCACCGGCGCCGCGGCCCCCGTGCACGAGCCGGATGGCCGTCTGATCGGCGTTCTGATGATTGCCGGCGGGATGCGGGTGGCCAAGCCCGAAATTCTCGCCCTGGTCAAAGCCGCCGCGACCGCGGCCGAGATGGACCTGGTGCTGCGGGCCATGCGCGCGAGCCACGGCATCAAGGCGCCGGCTCCCGCGAACCGCGACGACACCGGACAGGCCAAGCTCGGCCTTGATGTCCTGGGTCTCGGTCAACCTCAGTTGAGCATCGCGGGGGAGCGGGTGTCGCTCTCGCAACGCCATGCCGAGATCCTGCTCTTGCTCGCCGAACATCCCGAAGGTCTCGGCGCCGATCACCTGGCGCTGCTGTTGGACGACACCGATCTGGACAACGGCACGATCCGCGCGGCGATGTCGCGGCTGCGGTCGGTGATCGGCGCCTCGGTCGTCGGTTCGCGCCCATACCGTCTACGCGTGCATGTCGCAACCGATGTCGAGGAGCTCCGGGCCGCACTCGACTCCGGTGATACCGCATCCGCATTGAACTTGTACGCGGGTCCGGTGCTGCCGCGCTCCTCGGCTCCCGGCATTTGCGACATCCGCGACGAGCTGCGGGTCCGATTGCGGACCGCCGTGCTCGCCGCCCCCGACGCCGCCGTGCTGCGCCGATGGACGTCGTGTCCGGAAGGCCGCGACGATGCCGCCGCGTGGGCCGCCTATCGGTCGACCGTCGATCGTGATTCGCCACTGTATGCGCAGATAGAGGCCAAGATCCGGGTACTCGACCGGCGCATCGGCGCCGATGCAACGCAGATGCAACGTTTCGGCTCATAGTGTCCCGGTCTGAAGGTGTGGTGGCTCACATATGGGTGACCAATGTGTTGGAGCCCACACTCATGCCCTGGTCGTGGGTACCCATCGGTACAGACTGGACGACCGACCGATTTTTTTAGCGGAAAAAGTTTCTTTTTATTAACTCAGGGCCTACTGTCGGCACTGCATGGACAGGCGCCCATGTGATGTAACTGACAAAGCCGTTGGAGGAACGATCAACAGCTAGGCACCCGCGACGGACGAATGGTCCGTTGCCTCGGCGACCCCTCGGTCGTCGATCTCGTCCACATGATCTGTCGGGGATCTTGCGCGAGTGTGGCGTCACGCCCACCGCGTTCATATCGAATCTTTCGCTGCGCGAGGTGTATTCGTGCTGCCCGAAAACATTCGATCTGCTGTTTTTTCGCGATACGAGGAGGCTCTGGTGCACGGTACGGAGTTGGGTGGGTTCAGTGCGCGACCACAGGAAGCACGGGTCGTCGGTCTGCCGTTTCCGCTGACCCCGGCCCAGCTGGGTGTCTGGTACGCACAGCTGCTCGACCCCGATGTCCCGATCACCATCGCCCAGTACGTCGATATCGACGGCGAGCTCGATGCCGGTGTGCTGCAGCAGGTTACGGCCGAGGCCGCGCACGCCTACGGTTCGCCGCTGGTGCGTATCGGCGAGTTCGACGGTGTCCCGCACCAGTACGTCGACCACACCATCGCGGTCGAGCAGGAGCTGCCGCTGATCGATCTGCGCCACCACGACGACCCCGTGGCCGCCGCGCAGGAATGGATGCGCGCGGAATTCGGCGCCCCCATCGACCTGCTCACCGACCGACTGGTGGCGGGCGCGGTACTGCGCGTCGGCGAGACCCGCTGGTTCTGGTACCTGCGCGGCCACCACATCGTGCTCGACGGGTACGGCGCGTTCACCAACTCCCAGCGCATCGCCGAGCTCTACACCGCGCGGATGCTCGGTACCCCGGCGCGCGAAGTGGTGCCCGGCGAACTGTCGGCGCTGGTCGAAGGCGAACAGCGCTACCGCGAGAGCACCCGTTTCGTCGGCGATCGTGAGCACTGGGCTCAGCGGATCGCGGGCCTGGACAGCCCCACCGCGCTCGACGGCCGCACCGCGCCGCGTTCGGCGATCAATCTGGTGACCGGCGGGCGCCTGTCGGAAAAGCTGGTCGATCGGCTGGAAACCATTGCCGCCAGCGATGATTCGACCATCTCCGCGGTACTGCTGGCAGCCTTCGCCGCCTATCTGGGCCGCCTCACCGACCGACCGGACGCGGTGCTGAGCCTGCCTGTCACCGCCCGCACCACCGCGGTCATGCGCCGCTCGGCGGGGATGCTGTCCAATATCGTGCCGCTGCGACTGCCGACGGGCGCGGCGGGCTCACCCGCCACCTGGGGTGAGCTGCTGCGCGCGGCCCGGGTCGAGGTGGCGGGTGCGCTGCGTCATCAGCGCTACCGCGCCGAGGACATCCGCCGCGACGCCGAGGACGACGGCCGCCCCGCCCGGCGCGCGCTGTTCGGCCCGCTCGCCAACTTCATGCTCTTCCGTAGTGACCTCACCCTCGGCACCACCACCGGTCGCTACCGGGTGCTGTCCACCGGACCGATCGAAGACCTGAGTCTCAACGTCTACTACGGCGACCGCGACCGGGTGCACGTCGATTTCGAGGCCAACCCGCACCTCTACGACGCCGACACCCTGGCCAGGCACCACGCCCGCTTCCTCGGCTTCCTCGAGCGCCTGGCCGCTACCGACCTCGACACCGCGCTCGGCGCGATCGAGGTCGCGACCGAGCTGGAACTGCAGGTCAGCACCCGGATCTGGAACTCCACCCGGTTCGACGTGGACGCCGCGCTGGCCGAGCGTTCGGTGCGGGCCGCGACGCTGCCCGCCATGTTCGAGGCCCAGGTCGCGCGCACCCCCGACGACGTGGCCGTGCGGATGGCGACGTCCTCGCGCACCGACGCTGTTCGGGATGCCGCCGCCGTGGCTTCCGAGGGCATGACCCTCACCTATCGCGAGCTGGCGCAGCGCGTCAATCGGCTGGCCCGGCGGCTGCGCGCGGACGGCATCGGACCGGAATCGCTGGTGGCGCTGAGTATTCGGCGTTCGCCCGAGCTGGTGGTGGCGATGTACGCGGTGCTCGCCGCGGGCGCGGCCTACGTGCCGATCGACCCGGATCATCCGGCCGAGCGCATCGCGCACATCCTCGCCACCGCCGCCCCGGCGGCCGTGCTCACGACCACCCGCGACGGTGCGCCCGTCGACGGGCTGCCGGTGCTGGCTGTCGACGACCTCGATCTGAGCGACTACGACGACGCCCCGCTGACCGACGCCGACCGCACCGCGCCGCTGCGCCCCGAACATCCCGCCTACGTCATCTTCACCTCCGGCTCCACCGGTCTGCCCAAGGGCGTCGCGGTCGAGCACGCCGCGATCGTGAACCGCCTCGTCTGGATGCAGCACACCTACCGCCTGCACGGGGTCGATGTGGTGCTGCAGAAGACCCCGATGACCTTCGACGTCTCGGTGTGGGAGTTCTTCTGGCCCTTGCAGATCGGCGCGACGCTGCTGCTCGCCGAGCCCGACGGCCACCGTGATCCCGGCTACCTGCGCCGCGTGATCGCCGAATATGGCGTCACCGTCGCGCATTTCGTGCCGTCGATGCTCGAAGTGTTTCTGGCCCAACAGGAAATCGCCGAGCGCACCTCGCTGCGGCTGGTCTTCGCGTCCGGTGAGGCACTGTCCGCCGCGCCGGCCCAGCGGCTGCGGCTGCTGACGGGTGCTCGCCTGCACAATCTCTACGGCCCGACCGAGGCCGCCGTCGACGTCACCTTCCACGAGGTGAACGACAGCGACCGGGTCACGGTGCCGATCGGCGCGCCGGTGTTCAACACCCGGCTCCATGTTCTCGACTCACGGCTGCGGCCCGTTCCGGTCGGGGCTCCGGGTGAGCTGTATCTGTCGGGGGTACAGCTCGCCCGGGGTTATGTCGGACGTCCCGAGCTCACCGCCGGACGTTTCGTCGCCGCGCCCGCGGTGGTCGCCGCCGACTCCGGGCGCCTGATGTCCGATGGCGGGGCCGGCAGCGCTGTTACGCATCCACTGCCGGGTGAGCGGATGTACCGCACCGGTGACCTGGTTCGCTGGACCACCAACGGCGAGCTGGAATACCTGGGGCGCACCGACTTTCAGGTGAAACTGCGCGGCCTGCGGATCGAGCTCGGCGAGATCGAGGCCGTGTTGGAGAGCGTGGACTCCGCGGCGCGCGCCGTGGTGATGGTCCGTGACGACGCGGGCGTCGGCGAGCAGCTGGTCGCCTACGTCGTGGAAGCCGAGCCGGGCTCGGTGGCGATCGACGATCTGCGCGAGACCGCGCTGCGGGCGCTGCCCGCATACATGGTGCCGGCGGCCTTCGTGCTGCTCGAGACCCTTCCGGTGAACGCGTCGGGCAAGCTGGATCGCAAGGCCCTGCCCGCCCCCGCCCGCACCGTCGTCACCTACGCCGAACCTGTCGGCCCGGTGGAGCAGACGGTGGCCAGGGTGTTCGGCGAGGTCCTCGGCCTCGACCGCGTCGGCCGCGACGACGACTTCTTCGCCCTCGGCGGCAACAGCCTGGTCGCCACCCAGGTCGCGGCTCGCCTCGGCGCCGACCTCGGCTGCCGCCTCGGCGTGCGCGATCTGTTCGGCGCGACCACCGTCGCCCGCCTCGCCGCCGCCATCGCCGATCGCGCCGACACCGGTGTCTCGGCTCAGCTCCCGGTGCTCACCGCTGGTCCCCGCCCGGCGCTGATCCCGCTGTCGCCCGCGCAGCAACGGATCTGGTTCCTCAACCGCTTCGATCCCACGGCGCCCGGCTACAACATGCCGTTCGTCGTCCGCCTGCGCGGTACCGCCGATCTGCCCGCCCTGGTCGCGGCCCTGCACGCGGTAGTCGACCGCCACGAGGCGCTGCGCACCGTGTTCCCCGCGGTCGACACCCCCGGTGGTGAGGTGGCCGAGCAGGTCGTCCGCGACGCCGGGCTGGTCCGCATCGGCGACCCCACCGAAGTCCCGGCCGCCGACCTCGACGCGGAGCTGACCCGATTCGCGCGCACCGGGTTCGATCTCGAACGCGAAGCACCGGTGCGTGCGGGCATCTTCGTTGTTCCGGAGGCCGCCGACACAACTGTGGACAACTCGGCGCCGCGGCGATCGAGCGCCGCGGCGGGGGAGTGTGTCCTCGCTGTCGTGCTGCATCATATTGCGGCAGACGGTGTTTCGCTGCAGGTGCTCGTCCGAGACGTTCTCACCGCCTACCGTGCCGCCACCGACGGCGTCGACCCCGGCTGGTCGCCGCTGAGCGTGCAGTACCCCGACTACGCCCTCTGGCAGCGCGAGCTCCTCGGTGCCGAAACCGATCCGCAGTCGCTGGCCTCCCGCGAAATCGCCTTCTGGGAGCGGACTCTCGCGGGACTGCCCGACCAGCTCGAGCTGCCCTCGGCCCGCCAGCGGCCGATCGAGCCGAGCATGCGCGGCGCCCGCACCGCCTTCACCATCGACGCCGACCTGCACCGTCAGCTCGCCGACCTGGCCCAGCGGGCAGGCGCCTCGCTGTTCATGGTTGTGCACACCGCGCTGTCGGTGCTCCTCGCGCGCCTGTCCGGCACCACCGACATCGCCATCGGCACCGGCGTCGCGGGCCGCGGCGACCGCGCCATCGACGACCTGATCGGCATGTTCGTCAACACCCTGGTGCTGCGCACCGAGGTCGACCCCGCCGCGAGCTTCATCGCCGCGCTCGAGCACACCCGCGAAACCGACCTGGCCGCCTTCGCGCACGCCACCGTTCCCTTCGATCGCCTGGTCGACGTCGTCAACCCGGCTCGCTCGCAGTCCCGGCACCCGCTGTTCCAGGTGGCGCTGAACTTCCAGGCCGTCCTCGACACCACCTTCGACCTGGCGGGCTCGTCGGTGACGGTGCGCGAGATCGAGCTCGACATCACCAAGTTCGACCTACAGCTCACCCTCGCCGAACGACGCGGCGCCGCAGGCGAACCCGCGGGCATCGACGCCGTCACCCTGTACGCCGCCGACCTGTTCGACGAGTCCGAGATGCGTGCTCTCGGTGCGCGTTTCGTGCGACTACTCGCCGCGGCTGTCGCCGCTCCGAATACCGCGGTCGGCGACCTACCGCTGCTGTCGGCGCCCGAGTATTCCCAGCTCACCGGTATGCGCGGCGCCCCGGTCACCGCCACCGGTCTGCTACCCGACCTCCTCGCCACCGCGGTCGCCGCCGACCCGGATCGCGACGCCGTCACCGACGGCGACCGCACCCTCACCTACCGCGAACTCGACCGGGCGTCGTCACGCCTGGCCAGGGTCCTCATCGACAGCGGCGTCGGCCCCGACGACGTGATCGCCGTCGGCATCCCCCGCTCCATCGAGTCGGTTCTCGCGGTGTGGGCGATCGCCAAGTCCGGTGCCGCCTGGTTGCCCGTCGACCCGAGCTACCCGCTCGATCGGATCACCCATATGGTGACCGATTCCGGTGCCCGGCTGGGTCTTACAGTGTCCGAGTCGCAGTCCGCGCTGCCCGGCCCGATCGACTGGCTGGTCCTCGACGAGCTGAAGCTGATGGCCGAATGCGCCGGGCGTTCCAGCGATCCCGTCACCGACTTCGACCGTGTGCGCACCCTGCGCGCCCAGCACCTCGCCTACGTCATCTACACCTCCGGCTCGACCGGCCTGCCCAAGGGCGTGCTCGTCACCCAGGCGGGTATCGCCGGTTTCGCCGCCGAGGAGACGGCGCGCATGTTCGGCACCGCCGACGCCCGCATCCTCCAGGTCGGCTCCCCGTCCTTCGACATCTCGGTGATGGAATTGCTGCTCGCGGTGAATTCCGCCGCGACCCTGGTGATCGCCCCGCACGGGCGACACGTGGGAGCCGAACTGGCCCAACTGCTTTCGGAGCAACGCGTCACGCACGCGCTGATGACTCCGTCCGGCTTGGCCGTGCTCGACCCCGCCCCGCTCGACGCCCTTCGCATGGTGATGGTCGGCGGCGAAGCGTGCCCGCCCGACCTGATCGCCCGCTGGACCGCCGGACCCGTTTCCCGCGCGTTCGTGAACGCCTACGGCCCCTCCGAGACCACGGTCGCCACCAACATCAGCGCCCCGCTCACCGCCGATTCCCCGTTGACCCTCGGCACGCCGCTGCGCGGCATCACCCAGTGGGTCCTCGACTCCCGGCTGCGGCCGGTCCCGGTCGGCGTCGCGGGCGAGCTGTACGTCGCGGGTGCCCAGGTCGCGCGCGGCTATCGCTCCCGCGCCGCGCTCACCGCGACCCGCTTCGTCGCCTGCCCGTGGGCGTCGTCCGAGCGCATGTACCGCACCGGAGACCTGGTCCGCTGGACTCCCGAGGGCACCCTCGACTACCTGGGCCGCAACGACGACCAGGTCAAACTCCGGGGTTTCCGCATCGAACTCGGCGAAGTCGAATCCACCCTGCTCGACCGGCCCTCGGTTCGCCAGGCCGTGGTGCTGGTGCGCGCCGACGCGCACCGCGGTGATCAACTCGTCGCTTACGTCGTGCCCGCCGAGTCCGGCGAGCTGATCGACGTCGATGCGATCGCCGCCGGCCTGCGCGCCACCCTCGCCGCGCACATGGTGCCGTCCGCGTTCGTGGTGCTCGATGCCCTGCCGCTCACCCCCAACGGCAAGCTCGACCGCAAGGCCCTGCCGGAGCCGGTGTTCGCCGCGCGTTCGTTCCGCGCGCCCGCCGCCGGTACCGAGTCCGTGGTGGCCGAGATGTTCGGCGAGGTGCTCGGGGTCGCGCAGATCGGCGCCGACGACGACTTCTTCGCCCTCGGCGGCAACTCTCTTGTCGCCACCCAGGTGGTGTCGCGTCTGGGCACCGCGCTCGGCCGCACGGTCTCGCTGAAGTCGCTGTTCGAGGCGCCGACCGTCACCGCGCTCGCCGCCCTGCTCGGCGCCGCGGACGCGGTCGCGCCCAGGCCCGCGCTGGTGGCAGGCGAACGGCCGCACCGGATTCCGCTGTCCTACGCCCAACAGCGCATGTGGTTCCTGAACCAGTTCGACGCCGAATCGGTCGCCGACAATATCGCCGCCGCCATCCGCCTCACCGGCGTCATCGACTACGCCGCGATGAACACGGCCGTCGCCGCGGTCTTCGCCAGGCACGAGGCGCTGCGGACCCGCTATCCCGCCGTCGACGGCATCCCGTTCCAGCAGGTGCTCGCCGCCGACCAGCTGACGATCACCCTCGAACCGCACGCGATCGCCCCGGTCGACCTCGACAGCCGGATCCGCGCGCTGGCCGCCGTCCCGTTCGCGGTGGACCAGGAACCCCCGGTCCGCCTGCACCTGCTGCACACCGGCGCCGACGAGCACGTCCTCGTCCTCGTGCTGCACCACATCGCCGCCGACGGCTGGTCCGTCGCACCACTGACCCGCGATGTGATGGTCGCCTACGCCGCCCACCTGGCCGGCGCCGCGCCCCAGTGGACGCCGCTGCCGGTGCAGTACGCCGACTTCGCCCTCTGGCAGCGCGACGCGCTCGGCGCCGAGGACGACGCCGATTCCGCCCTGTCGCGCCAGCTCGCGTTCTGGACGACGGAACTGGCCGACCTGCCCGACCTGCTCTCGCTGCCGAGTGATCGACCGCGCCCGGCCGTGGCCTCGGGTCGCGGTGCGCGCCAAGCCTTCACGGTGCCCGCCGAGATCACCGAGCGACTGCGCGGCATCGGCGCGCGAGCCAATGCCTCGCTGTTCATGGTGCTGCACACCGCCTTCGCCACCACCCTCACCGAACTGTCGGGCCAGCAGGACATCTCGATCGGCACACCGGTCGCCGGTCGCGGTGACCAGGCGCTCGACGACCTGGTCGGCATGTTCGTCAACACGCTGGTGCTGCGCACCCGGATCCGCCCCGACGCCACCTTCGCCGAGCTGCTCGGCACGGTCCGCGACAGCGACCTGCGCGCCCTCGCCAACGCCGAGGTCACCTTCGACCGGCTCGTCGAGGTGCTCAACCCCGAACGCTCGACCGCCCGGCACCCGCTGTTCCAGGTGATGCTCGACTTCCAGAACAACTCCCGAACCGAACTCGAACTCGCGGGCCTGACCGCCTCGGAAATCGAGATCGACACCCACACCGCCAAATTCGACCTGCACCTCACCCTGCGCGAGACCGCCGACGGCCTGCTCGCCCGCTTCGAGTACGCGACCGACCTCTTCGACGGGCAGACCATCACAGATTTCGGCACCCGCTTCCTGCGGACGCTGGATACGGTGACCGCCGATCCCAACGTCGTGATCGGCGACATCGACCTCCTCGACACCGACGAGCGCATTCGCGTGCTCGACACCTGGAACGCCACCGAGTACCCGGTCGACGAGCGCATGACGCTGGCATCGCTGTTCGCGGCGCAGGCCGAGCGCACCCCGCACGCGACCGCGGTGACCCTCGCGGGCGAATCGCTGAGCTATTCCGAGTTCGCCGCCGAGGTGAACCGGCTTGCCCGCCTGCTGATCTCGATCGGCGTGCGCGCCGACCGCACCGTGGCTCTCGGCATGCACCGTTCGATCGACTCGGTCGTCGCGATGTACGCCGTCATCGCCGCCGGTGGCGCCTACGTCCCCCTCGATCCGGAGCACCCGGCCGAGCGCATCGCCCAGGTGATCGCCGCCGCCGACCCGGTCTGCGTACTGACCCGCCTGAGCGACGACCTCGATCTCACCGGCATGGAGTCGGCGGGCGAACAGTGCGCTGTTCTCGATCTCGAGCAGATCGACACCACCGACTACTCGGCCGAGCCGATCACCGACGCCGACCGACTGGCCACCCTGACCCGGGACAACGCCGCCTACCTGATCTTCACCTCCGGCTCCACCGGCAAGCCCAAGGGCGTCGTCGTCTCCCACGCCGCGATCGTCAACCGTCTGGTGTGGATGCAGGACGCCTACCGGCTCACCCCCGACGACGCCGTGCTGCAGAAGACCCCGGCCACCTTCGACGTCTCGGTCTGGGAGTTCTTCTGGCCCTTGCAGATCGGCGCCCGTCTCGTGCTCGCCCGCCCGGACGGTCACCGCGACCCCGCCTACCTGACCCGGCTGATCACCGAGGAGCAGATCACCGTCGCCCACTTCGTCCCGTCGATGCTGTCGGTCTTCGTCGCGGCGCTCGACAGCGCGCACGCCGACGGAGCGACCACGCGGGCCGCCGGGATCTGTGCGTCGCTGCGTCTGGTGTTCGCCTCCGGCGAGGCGCTGGCGCCCGCGCCCGCCCAGCTGCTGCGTCGGCTCACCGGGACGGCTGTGCACAACCTGTACGGCCCCACCGAGGCCGCGGTAGACGTGACCTTCCACGAGGTGATCGACGCCGATACCGTCACCGTGCCGATCGGCGCGCCTGTGCACAACACCCAGGTCTACGTCCTCGACAGCCGCCTGCGCCCGGTCCCCGTCGGTGTCCCGGGCGAGCTGTACCTGGCAGGCGCGCAGCTCGCTCGCGGCTACGCGGGCCGCGTCGACCTCACCGCCGACCGCTTCGTCGCCAACCCGTTCACCCCCGCCGAGCGCATGTACCGCACCGGCGACCTCGTCACCTGGGCGTCGACCGGTGAGCTGGAGTACCTGGGCCGCACCGACTTCCAGGTGAAACTGCGTGGTCTGCGGATCGAACTCGGCGAGATCGAAGCCGTGCTCTCCGGGGTTTCCGAGATCACCCAGGCCGCGGTGATCGTCCGCGACGAGACCCTGGTCGCGTATCTCGTTGCCGCACAGCATGTCGACGTGGATGCGGTGAAGTCCACGCTCATCCGCACCCTGCCCGCCTACATGGTTCCCTCGGCTTTCGTCGTCCTCGACGAGTTCCCGCTCAACTCGTCCGGCAAGCTCGATCGAAAGGCGCTCCCCGCACCGAGTTTCGAGGCGGCCGTCTTCCGCGCGCCGTCCACCGAGGTCGCTCGCATCGTCGCGGCCACCTTCGCCACGGTGCTCGGCTTCCCCGCCGATCGTGAAGTCGGTCTCGACGACGACTTCTTCGCCCTCGGCGGCAACTCGCTCAACGCCACCCAGGTCGCGGCCCGCCTCGGCGCCGCCCTCGACACCCAGATCCCGGTCCGGCTGCTGTTCGACGCACCGACGGTGGCCGACCTGGCCGACCGGTGCACCGCCCTGCGCGGCGCAGGCGGCCGGCTCGAACTCACCACTCGTGAACGCCCCCGGCGGATTCCGCTGTCCGCGGCGCAGCGCCGGATGTGGTTTCTCAATCGCTACCTCGCCGACGTCGACGGCATCGGCGACGCTGTCGACAACATCCCCGTCGCGCTGCGGCTCACCGGCGACCTCGACCTCGCCGCCCTCGAAGCCGCCCTCGCCGATGTGGTCGCCCGGCACGAAACCTTGCGAACCAGCTACCCGGAGGGGCCGGAGGGCGCCGAACAGCTGATCTCGGACCCCGCCGAGATCACTCTGCGGCCCGAGGCGATCACCGAGACGGAACTGCCCGAACGCCTGCTGTCCTGCGCCGCGGTCCGATTCGACCTCACCGCCGAGATCCCGCTCCGCGCGGCCTTGTTCGCGCTGAACACCGACCACGTGCTGGTCCTGGTGGTCCACCACATCGCCGCCGACGGCTTCTCGCTCGGCCCGCTGGCCGCCGACCTGATGGCCGCCTACGCCGCCCGTCGCGAGGGCGCCACCCCCACCTGGACGCCGCTGCCCGTCCAGTACGCCGACTACGCCCTCTGGCAGCACGAAAACCTGGGCGAGACAGCCGATCCCGCGTCGCTCGCGCACACCCAACTGGCGTTCTGGCGCCATGGCCTCGCCGGTCTCCCCGAGCAGCTCGACCTGCCCACCGACCGTCCCCGTCCCGCCGAGTCGACCTTCCGCGGCGCCGTCCACCGCTTCCAGATCGACTCCGATCTGCACAGTGAACTGCGCGAACTCGCGCGCAAGCACGAGGCAACCCTGTTCAGCACGGTGCACGCCGCACTCGCTGTACTGCTGGCCCGACTGTCCGGCGGCAGCGACATCGCCATCGGCACACCGGTCGCGGGCCGCGGCGAGGCCGCCCTCGACGGGCTGATCGGCATGTTCGTCAACACCCTGGTGCTGCGCACCCAGATCGACCCGCGCGCCGAATTCGAAACCACCCTCGATGCCGTCCGTGCGGGCGACCTCGATGCCCTCTCGCACGCCGACGTCCCGTTCGAGCAGGTCGTCGATGCCATCGACCCGGCGCGAGCCCGCAACCGCCATCCCCTGTTCCAGGTGGCGCTGGCGCTACAGAACTTCACCGTCCCCGCGCTGGAAGCCGCGGACCTGCGCGTGGAGCCCGTCGATTTCGATGCCGCCGTGGCGAAGTTCGACCTGCAGTTCACCCTCGGTGAATCCGACGACATCGACGGACGCGCGAACGGCATGGCCATCGAAATCGCCTATGCCACCGATCTGTTCGACGAGGGCAGCGTCGCGGTGCTGGCCCGTCGTTTCACCCAGGTGCTGGCCGCCGTCGTCGCCGACCCGACCGTCGTGGTGGGCGACATCCAGTTGCTCAGCGCCGAAGAACAGCAGCGCACCCTGCACGATTGGTCGTCCACCGGCGAATCGGTGGCCGCCGCCGACACCATGGTGGACCGGTTCGCCCGCGTCGCCGCCCTCGACCCCACCGCCGTCGCCGTGAAAGCGGGCGAGCGCACGCTGACCTACGGCGAGCTCGACGCCTGGTCCAACCGTCTCGCCCGGCGACTCGTCGCCGCGGGCGTCGGCCCGGAATCGTTGGTAGCGGTGGCGCTGCCGCGGTCGGTGGAGCTGCCGGTCGCCCTGCTCGCCGTACTGAAGGCCGGCGGGGGCTACCTGCCGATCGACCCCAACTACCCCGCCGATCGCATCGAATACGTCCTGGACGACGCCCGCCCACAGTGCGCGATCACCAACGACGACACCGGCCTGGCCCACGACTGGTTCGGTGGCCCGGTCATCGATCCCGCCGCGGCCAACCTGTCCGACTTCGCCGCCGAAGCCATGACCGACGCGGACCGGCGTACGCCGCTGGATCCCGCCAACGCCGCCTACGTCATCTACACCTCCGGCTCGACCGGCCGCCCCAAGGGTGTCGTGGTGCCGCACGCGAATGTCATCGCGCTGCTGGACAACACCGCGCAACGCTTCGGCTTCGGCCCGTCGGACGTGTGGACGATGTTCCACTCCTACGCCTTCGACTTCTCGGTGTGGGAACTGTGGGGCGCCCTGCTGCACGGCGGCTCGATCGTTCTCGTCGACTACTTCACCTCCCGCTCGCCCGAACAGTTCCGCGAACTGCTCCGGACCGAGCGCGTCACCGTCCTCAACCAGACGCCGTCAGCGTTCTACCAGCTCATCGCTGCCGACCTGGCCGCGCCAGCGCCCACCGAACACGCCCTGCGCGCAGTGATCTTCGGTGGCGAGGCGCTCGAACCGCAACGCCTCGCGGGCTGGTTCGCCCGCTACCCGGACTCGCCTCGCATGGTGAACATGTACGGCATCACCGAGACCACCGTCCACGCCTCCTATCGGGAGATCACCCCGAACACCGGCTCCGCCAGCGTGATCGGCGGTGCCCTCGCGGGACTCGCGGTGCGCGTGCTCGATTCGCGACTGCGCCCCGTCCCGCTCGGCGTTCCCGGCGAAATCTATGTCTCCGGACCGCAATTGGCGCGCGGCTACCTGGGCCGACCGGACCTGACCGCGAGCCGCTTCGTCGCCGACCCCTACGGTCCTCCCGGATCCGTCGCCTACCGGTCCGGCGACCTCGCCCGCTGGACGGTCGTGCCCGACGACGCCACCGGGGCGTCGCGCACCACGCACGTCGACCTCGAATACCTCGGCCGCGCCGACCAGCAGGTCAACCTCCGTGGCTTCCGTGTCGAACTCGGCGAGATCGAAGCGGCGCTGCTGCACAGCTCGATCGCGCCTCGCGAAGTCGCGGTGCTGGTGCGGACCGACCTCGTCGACGAGCCGCGCATCGTGGGCTACGTGGTGGGGGAGTACACCCATCTCGACACCGCCGCCCTGCGCAAGGAGTTGGCGCGCACCCTGCCCGAGCACATGCTCCCGGCCGCCGTCGTACCGGTCGAGCGCATTCCGCTCACGGTCAACGGCAAGCTCGATCGCGCGGCCCTGCCCGCCCCCGTCTTCGAGACCACCACCTACCGCAGACCGGCTACCGTCACCGAGCAGATCATCGCCGCCGTGTACGCCGAGGTGCTCGGCCGTGCCGACGACCGGCCGATCGGCGCCGACGACGACTTCTTCGCCCTCGGCGGCAGCTCGCTGCTGGCAGCCAAGGCCGTGGCCCGCATCGGCGCCGCCCTGGACCGGCGCGTGGGTGTACGGACGTTGTTCGAGGCGCCGAGCGTCGCCGAACTGGCCACCGCGATCGACGCCCAGTCGAAGGTCGATCGACCCGCGCTGGTCGGCCGGGCTCGTCCCGAGCTGCTCCCGCTGTCCCCGGCCCAGCAGCGGATGTGGTTCCTCAACCGCTTCGACCGCGCCTCGGTGGCCTACAACATCCCGTTCGCGCTGCGGCTGAGTGGCGCGCTCGACACCGGTGCGTTGCAGGCCGCGATGGCCGATGTGGTCGCCCGGCACGAGTCGCTGCGCACCGTCTACCCCGAGGTCGACGGCACACCCGTGCAGTCGATCGTCGCCGCCGCGGTGCCCACCACCGGATCGGCGCTCACGCCGGTGGCGATCAGCGAAGCCACGCTTCCCGCCGCGATTCGCGAACTGGCCGAGACCACCTTCGACGTCACCACCGAGATCCCGGTGCGCATGCGGCTGTTCCAGCTGGACGACACCGAATTCGTGCTGGCCGGCGTCCTGCACCACATCGCCGCGGACGGTTCCTCCATCGCCCCCTTCGTCGCCGACCTCATGCGGGCCTACACCGCCCGGCTTGCCGACACCGCCCCCGGCTGGGCGCCGCCCGCCGTGCAGTTCGCCGACTACGCGCTGTGGCAGCGTGACCTGCTCGGCGACGAAGCCGACCCGCGATCCCTCGCCGCCCAGCAGGTCGGCTGCTGGCACACCCAGCTGGCCGGACTTCCCGATCAGCTGGCCCTGCCGACCGACCGTCCTCGCCCCGCCCGCCAGACCCTGCGCGGCGACAAGGTGAGCTTCACCGTCGACGCCGACCTGCATGCCGCGCTGTCCGCACTCGGGCGCGACAACGGCGCCACCCTGTTCATGGTGGTGCACGCGGCGTTCGCGGCCCTGCTGGCCCGCATCTGCGGCACCGCCGACATCGCCGTCGGCACCCCGAACGCGGGCCGCGGCGAAGCCGAGCTCGACGAGGTGATCGGCATGTTCGTCAACACCCTCGTGTTGCGGACCCCGGTCGCGGGCGACGCGCCGTTCACCGAACTGCTCGCCACCGCGCGCACCGCCGATATCGCCGCGTTCTCGCACGCCGATGTGCCGTTCGAGCGGTTGGTCGAGGTGCTCAACCCCGCCCGCTCCACCGCGCGACACCCGCTGTTCCAGGTCGGCTACTCGTTCCAGAACCACGACCGCGGACAGCTCGAACTTCCCGGCCTGACCGTTTCCAGTATCGAATTCGATGCCGGTGTCGCGCAGTTCGACCTGCACCTGTTCGCCCTGGACAACTACACCGCCGATGGCACCCCCGCGGGAATCGAGATGGCGCTCGGCTACGCCACCGACCTGTTCGATGCCGAAACAGCCGAACGCTTCGCCGGTCAGCTGTGCCGGATCCTCGAATCCGTCAGCGTCGCGGCGGAGACCACCATCGGTGACCTCGACGTGCTCGGTGCCGATCGTGAGCTGCTGCTCGAAACCTGGAACGACACCGCCCGTCCGGTCGAGTCCACCACCCTCGCCGAACTGGTTGCGCGTCAGGCGAACCTGACCCCCGACGCGCTCGCGCTGGTAGACGACGAAACCGGCGAGTCCCTGGACTACGCCACCTTCGACGCGCAGGTCAACCGGGTCGCCAGGCTCCTGATCGCCGAGGGAGTCGGCCCGGAGCGCACCGTCGTACTGGCCATGCGCCGCGGCATCGACCTCGTCATCGCCATGCACGCCGTTGTCCGGGCGGGCGGCGCGTACGTGCCGATCGACCCCGACCACCCGGCCGACCGCATCGCCTACATCGTCACCACCGCGGCACCCCTGTGCGTGCTCACCACCGCCGCCGACGGACTGCCGATCGCCGTGGACGTGCCGGTCTTCGAGCTGGATCATCGTGCGCTGCGAGAACTGTCGACGGAGCCGGTGACCGATGCCGAGCGCATCGCCCCGCTGCGCCCCGCGCATCCCGCGTACATCATCTTCACCTCGGGCTCCACCGGCCTGCCCAAGGGCGTCACCGTCCCGCACGCCGCGATCGTCAACCAGCTCGGCTGGCTGCACGAGCGCTTCACCATGACCACCGCCGACCGGGTCCTGGTGAAGACCCCCGCCACCTTCGACCTCTCGGTCTGGGAGTTCTGGTCACCCCTCACCTCGGGCGGTGCCCTGATCGTCACCCGTCCCGGCGACGAACGCGACCCGGATCGTTTGCGTGCCACCATGACCCGGCACGGCGTCACGGTCCTGCACGCCGTGCCCTCGCTCGTCGGCATGCTGCTGGCGACCGAAGTGACTCCCGCACTGCCTGTTTCGCTGCGCGCTCTGCTCGCGATCGGTGAAGCGCTGCCCGCGGCGACGGCCACCGAGTTCCGTGCCGTCGGCACCACCGCAGGCCTGCACAACCTGTACGGACCGACCGAGGCGGCCGTCTCGATCACCGAATACCACGTGGACCAGGATCTGTCGCACATCGTGCCGATCGGTACTCCGGTCTGGAACAGTGCGCTCTACGTTCTCGACGCCCGCTTGAATCCGGTCCCGATCGGCGTCGCGGGCGAGCTCTATCTGGCAGGCGATCAGCTCGCCCGCGGCTACCACGGGCGCCACGCCCTCACCGCCGACCGGTTCGTCGCGAACCCCTTCGCCGACACCGGCTCGCGGATGTATCGCACCGGCGACATCGTCCGTTGGCGCGCCGACGGCACCCTCGAATACCTCGAGCGCGCCGATTTCCAGGTCAAGATCGGTGGCTTCCGCATCGAACTCGGCGAGGTCGAAACAGCCCTGCTGCGCTGCGCCGATGTGCGGGCGGCAGTCGCGGTCGCCACGACCGACGAGCGTGCGGGAGCCCGCCTGATCGCCTACGCGGCGGTCGCCGACCTGACCCCGGGCGACGAGCCTGCCGTCGCCGCCCGCCTGCGCGGTGAACTCGCCGCCGACCTGCCCGCCTACATGGTTCCGTCCGCGCTGGTGGTGCTCGACGCGCTGCCCCTCAACCCCAACGGCAAAGTCGACCGGAAGGCGCTGCCCGAACCGCAGTTCGCCGAAGCGGCCTTCCGTGCGCCGGTCACCGCGGTCGAACAGCTCGTCGCCCAGACGTTCACCGAGGTGATCGGCTGCGCGAGCGCCGGGCTCGACGACGATTTCTTCGCCCTCGGCGGCAACTCGCTGATGGCAACCCGCCTGGCCGCACGCCTCGGCGCCGCGCTCGGCGTCCACGTCGCGGTGGCCGCGGTCTTCGACGCACCGACAGTCGGCGCGCTGGCCGCACATCTCGCCACCGCCGATCGCGTCATCGCCCGCCCCCCGCTGACCAAGCGCACCGGCGAAGGCCCCGCGGTCCTCTCGCCCGCCCAGCAGCGCATGTGGGTGCTGCACCAGCTCTCGCCCCAGTCCTCGGCCTATCACATCCCGGCCGCCATCCGCCTGAACGGCGAGCTCGACTTGCCCGCCCTGCAGGCGGCCGTCGCCGACCTGCTCGCCCGCCACGACACGCTGCGCACCCGCTACCCGGACACCACCGACGGCCCGGTCCAGCAGGTGATGCCCGCCTGGTCGGCCGCCGTCGATCTCACCCCCCTCCCGGTCGCGCCCGCCGATGTCGAAAGCCGGATCGCGGCACTCGTCGCGCAGCCCTTCGACATCACCGCCGCGCCCCCGATCCGGGTCGCCCTCTACCGCCTCGGCGACAACGATCACGTCCTCGTCGTCGTGGTGCACCACATCAGCGCGGACGGATACTCGATCGACCCGCTCACCCGGGATCTGGTGCGCGCCTACGTGGATCGCAGCCAGGGGCGCGAACCGGGCTGGGCTCCGCTGACGATCCAGTACGGCGATTTCAGTGCCTGGCAGCGCGACCTGCTCGGCTCCGATTCCGACCCCGACAGCGTGCTCACCCAGCAGCTGGCCTACTGGACCCGCGAGCTCGCCGGCGCACCCGAACTCATGGCGCTGCCGACCGACCGCCCGCGCGCGGCCCGGCGTGAAATGCGCGGTGCGACGATCGAATTCGACATCGATACCGCACTCACCACTCGCCTCGACGACGTGGCCCGCACCAACGGAACCACCCTGTTCACGCTGATCCACAGCGCACTGGCAGTCCTGCTGGCCAAGCAATCCGGCAGCGCGGACATCACCATCGGCGCACCGGTCTCCGGGCGCGGCGCCCGCGAACTCGACGACCTCGTCGGCATGTTCGTCAACACCGTCGCCCTGCGCACCGAGGTCGACGCCCGTGCGCCGTTCACCGACCTGCTCGCCCAGGCGAAGCGCCGCGACCTGGCCGCGCTGTCGCATGCCGATGTCCCGTTCGAGCAGGTGGTCGATGCCGTGGGTCGCGCCCGTACCGGCGCCTACACCCCGCTGTTCCAGGTGATGCTGACCTTCCAGAACATGCCGCCCGGCGGTATCGAGCTACCCGGCCTACACGTCCAGACCTTGGACCCCGGACTCACCGAAGCCAAATTCGACCTGCACCTCACCGCCCTGCAGCGCTACCGCGACGACGGTGCGCTGGACGGTCTCGACGTCCACTTCGGCTACGCCACCGACCTGTTCGACGCGTCGACGGTCCGAACCATGGCCGAGCGATTCCGCAAGGTGCTCACCACCGTCGCCGCCGACCCCACCGTGGCGGTGCGCGCGATCGACCTGCGCACCGCCGCCGAAAAGACCCCGACCACCTACACAATCGCCGATCTTCCGGGCCTCGTCGGCTCGGCAGCTCGGCTCGCGCCGGCGACCGTGGCATTCACCCACGGCGAGCACGCCATCTCCTACGGAGCACTCGACGCCAAGCTCGCCGCGGTGAGCAGGGCGATGGGCGCGAAGATGAAACCTGAAGCGTTGGTGAACGTCGCGCTGGCCGGCCTCGTGCCCGGCGTGCTCGCCGCACTCGGCGCGGCCGGTCTCACTTCCACTCTGCAAACACTGGTGACCGATGCTGCCGCGGTAATCGCCGGGACAGCGTCGGTTGACGACTCGGAAGGACAACTCTGATGTCGCACACGGATTCGGTCACGACCGCCGCCACCCTCGCCGCGCTCCTGCGTGACCTGGACGGCGATCGACCACGTGACCCGGCGACCCTGCTCGCCGCCTTCTCCACCTACGCCGACCGCGAACCCGACATCCTCGCCGTGCGCGACGGCGAAATCGGTCTCACCTACGGCCAACTGGCCGAGCGAGTCGATGCGTTGGCCGCTGCTCTCCTCGAGCACGGCGTCGGCCCCGAAACCACGGTCGCGGTGTCGCTTCCGCGCTCGGCGGAATTGGTGGTCGCCGTGCACGCGGTGCTCGCCGCGGGCGGTGCGTTCGTTCTGCTCGACCCCGCGGGCTCCGCTGACCTGCAACGACGCACTGCCGCGCTGGCCGCGCCCGCCCTGATCCTCACCAGCGACGGAACACCGCACCCCGCCGGGTTCCCGGTCCTGCACACCGACGCCACCGTCGATGTCACCCCCGATGAGCTACCAGGGCCGGGCGCGGACAACCCCGCCTACCTGGTCGTCGATGTCGTTGCCGCGACCGCCGTCGTCGTCGGACATCGTGCCGCGCAGGCCAATTCGAGCTGGCGCCAGCGACTGTGCGGTATCGGTATCGGCGACTCGGTGCTCTGGCACGCACCGCTGGCCGGACAGGCCGCGGTGGGCGAGATGCTGCTCGCGCTGCAAACCGGCGCCACACTGGTGGTCTCGTCGTCGGCGATGCTCGCCGACGCTATTGCCGAAACTCAGGTGACCGCGGCATGTTTCGATCATGCCGAGCTCGCCGAACTGGCGGCGCTGCCCGATGCCGAGGAACGTCTGGACTCGCTGCGCGTGGTGCTCGGCTCGGGCGGGCCACTGCTCGCGGAAACCGCCGCCGCTCTGCGCGCGGTGAGCGGCGCGACCCTGTGGCACGTCTACGGCAGGCCCGAGACCGCGGGCGAGTTCGTCGCGCACGAGGTGACCGGCGCCGACCTGGAGGTGGTCCCGTTCGGATCGGCCGCCGACGATGTCGAACTGTTGATCCTCGACGAGCACCTGTGCCCGGTCGCCGACGGCGAGATCGGCGAACTCTACGTCTCCGGTGTGCAATTGGCGCGCGGGTACGTCGGCAGACAGGCCACCGCGGCGACCTTCCTCGCGAACCCCATCGGTCCGGTGGACGACCGCATGTTCGCCACCGGCGACCTCGTGCGGCGCAGGCCGCCGGGCGATGCCTGGACCGCCGAGATCGAATTCGTCGGCCGCGTCGATGACGGGCCCTACGCCCGCTCGACCGGGCTCGCCGACGAACTGCTGCTCGACGAGTTCGAAGCCCAAGCCGCCGCAACCCCTTTCGACCCGGCCGTCGTCCATGCGCCGACCGACGGCCCGACCTCGATCATCACCTACGGTGACCTCGACCGGCGCACCAATCAGCTCGCCCGGCATCTGACCGCACTCGGCATCGGCCCGGAATCGGCTGTGCTCGTGGATGTCCCGCGTTCCATCGAGTTCGTGGTCGCGACCTACGCGGTTCTCAAAGCGGGTGGGACCGTGGTGCCGATCGATGCCGCGAACCCCCGGCTCCCACCGATCGTCAACCCGGCACTGGCCCTGACCGTCGCCGCCCGCGAACACCTCGGCACCTACGACATCCCGACGGTGACGATCGACCGCGCGTCCCTGTCGACCTACTCCAGCGAACCCGTCGCCCGCAGCGAACATCGCACGCCGATCCTGCCGCAGCACCCCGCCTTGGTGCTGTTTCCCCCTGGCGCAACGCACAGCGTCACCATCAGTCATGCCGCCGCCGTGCACCGGGTCACCGCCATGCAGGCCCGCCACCACCTCACCACTCGCGATGTCTATCTGCACCAATCCCATACCGGCGACGCCACCGCCTGGCACGGCTACCTGCTCCCCCTCCGAGTGGGCGCGACCGTCGTCCTCACCGAACCGCCCGACCCCACCCGGTTGGCCGCTCTCATCGCCGCCTACGGCATCACCACCACCGACTTCACCCCCCACTTCGCGCCCGTCCGCACCACCCACCGCGACCGCCTGTTCCGCACGAGCGAGCTCGCCCACCACGAAATCGAAGGCACCCCAGCAGCATTAGCCCACCTCGGCACCCTCCTCGGAAAGGCCACCCCATGACCAACCCGTTCGACGACGACAACGCCCAGTTCTACGTCCTGGTCAACACCGAAGGCGAACACTCCCTCTGGCCCACTTTCGCCGCCGTCCCCGGCGGCTGGTCGGTAGCCTTCGGCGCCGCCCCCCGAACCTCCTGTCTCCACTACGTGGAATCCCACTGGCTCGACATGCGCCCCAACTCCCTGATAGCCGCCATGTCCAACAAACCCTGACCTGCGGCGTCCGGGTATCTGTCGGATGGTCGGGCTAGCTTTGCGCCCATGGGACTTTCAGTGGGGACCGGGGGGCTGGCCTTTGCCGTGGCAGACGGCAGCGACCCGGAGTATCTCGATGCGTTGACCGAGCAACTGCGCGCGCTCAGCGAACTACTGGTGCGGGAGGGGCTTGCTCCGCACAGCGAGCCGAGGACTGCGGGTTCGGCAGTGGACCGCGCTCGGATAGGGAGCGTGCCCTACTCTTTCGTGCACTATCTGCGACGCGCGTATGCCCGAGCGCGCGAGTATCCCGAGCAACCGCTGACACCCGTCGCCGACGGAGACAGCGCTTCGGATGATCCAGCCATCGACTTGGTCGGATCCACCTTCGACTCCCATCTCATCTGCCATTCGGACTGCGAAGGGTTCTACGTACCGGTCGATTTCGACGAAGTACTTTTCGTCGGCGAGGACGTCGACATCGCCGGTGGCATGGTCGGGTCGAGCACTGCGCTGTTGCGCGAACTGATCTATGTCGCACCGTATTTGGGTATCGAGCTGGCCGATGGGGTGCTCACCGACGCCGAGATCGGCAGGATCCGGACGATGCTGGACAGCGATTCGTCGCACCCGTTCGACCGGGAGTTGATCACCTGGCTGCTGTTCTTCGAGGCCGCGAGGGTGTCGATCGAGAACGGCACCGTTGTCGAGTTCGGGTGATCGGCTGAACCGTGCCCGGCTCAGTCGACCAGCGTCATCGGCGGGGGCTCCCACTTTCCGTCGAGGGCGTTCTCGCGCGGTGCGTAGAGCCGCAGGGTGAGGGAGAAGTCGCCGGTGGCGGGGATGGGGAGCCAGTTGCCGGTGGGGACGGCGGGACGTGGGTCCTGGTGTTGAACGGCTAGTTCCACGGATCCGTCGGGTCCGGGGACAACGGCGGGGAAGTGGCCGACCGAGTAGATCGCGTCGGGGTTGGGGACCAGGAAGCCTTGCGTGTCGTAGGCGGTGATCGAGGCGAAGGCGTGGACAGGAGGCCATCGGCCCGGTTCGAAGCGGATGCGGTAGCGCAGCGGGTTGCCTCGGTCGTCGGTGGTGGGGGCGTCGCGGTTCGCGTAGAGGACGTCACGGACGGGGGCAAGGGCGGGGGAGCGCTTGGTGGTGGCGGCGCGGCGGAGGTAGTCGGTACCGAAGGCGCCGAGGTCGATGGGGATCTCCCAGCCGTTGACGGAGCGTGCGGTCGGGTCTGTCCAGTCGGCGATGCGGCGCTGGGCCTGGCGCACGGCCTCGTCGAGGATGTCGGCGGGTTGGTCGTCGACGACCCCACCGGGCTGGACACCGATCGTGGCCAGCTGCGTCATCAGTGGCGCGTCGGCGGCAGCGGGGGGATCGGTGAGCATCAGCCGGCACAGGCGATTGAGGTAGGTGCGGCCGTCCATCGCGGCAATTCGCTTCGTCGGCGGCTCCGGTCCACGGTCGATCTGGTGGACGCGGCTGACCGTCCCGGCGAGTTCACCGCGATCCCAGGCGCTCAGCGGGATCAGCTTCATCTTCTCCTGCCACCGGTTGACCACCGGCGCGTCCCCGGCGCCGTTGATCTGAACCCGCGCGACGATCGTGCACATCGACGACGGCATGTGCAGCCGGGTCACTTTCGCGGGCAGCGCACCGGTCCACTGGGGCCCCGTGAGGACATAGGTGAAAGGTGGACCGTCGGCGTCCACGGTGGTCCGCGGGGTCTTGCTGGTCAGGTCGTGCACGGTGTTCGCCCACCCGTCGACCAGCTGGAACAGCCAGAACCGATCGGGCTCCATCCCGGGGATCTGGAGCACGATCGGCTCTTCGGTCAGGTCGAGCCACGCCTGCGAATAGACCATGTCGTGGCTGAGCCGGGCCACCCCGCGATCGTAGGGATCGGGTAGGACGCTGTGATCGAAGCCGTTGATCGGCCCGCTCGCCGCGCGCATCATGTCCAGCAGGACCATCGGATAGCCGTAGATGTAGGCGTCGATCGCCCGGCCGAGCACATCCGGGCGACCGGTGGTGCGGATCGGCTCGGGTACCGCTTCGTTCCCGCACCCGGGCAACGCCGCCGCGGCGGCTGCCGCCGCGGCGAGCCCGAGCAACGATCGCCTGGTCAACGCGCTCGCGCGAGGATCCATGCACGCTCCGTTCGACGGCCTGATCGCCGAGCGTATGACGAGTCAGCAACGCTGCGCCTCATACGCAACGGGTGAATTGCCTCAGCCGCGCAGCACCCGCCGCATCAGGTATCCGACCCTGGCCCGGCCGGCGATCGGGTCGTCGCCGAAGCGCTGACCGAGGTCGATGACCATCGCGAACGCCGCGTGCACCAGGAAACGCGCCTCGGCCGCGGAGAGCTCCGGCCGCATATCGCGCACCAGCCGCGCCCACTCCTGCACGCTCAACCGCTGGATATTGCGCAGGACCGCACGTTCCTCGGCGGGCACGTGCCCGAATTCGGCGTAGTAGACGACGGCCAGCGCCCGCTCGTCGAACGTGTCGGCGACGAACTGATCGACCAGCACGCCCAGCGCCGCTCCGCTGTCGGGCGTGCTCGCCACCGCGGGCCCGATCGCCCCCGACACCCGGTCTGCCGCGCGTCGAAACGCGGCGGCGAGGATGTCGCTCTTGCCGCGATAGAACCGGTACACCGCCGACGCCGCCGACAAACCCGCCGCCGAGGCGATGTCCTCCACGCTCACATTCGGATAGCCGCGCTTGTGGAACAGCTCCACCGCTTTGCGCAGCAGCAGTTCATGTTTGAACGAATCGGGAATCTGGGCGCGGGCACCCTGCTCCGAAACGGTTGCGGCGGGCGGCAATGCGGCATCGGTGAGCGCCATACACGCCGAGCCGAGCAGCTTGTTCAGCGTGCGAAGCGGCAGCGCGGCGTGATGATCGGCGATGCTGGTGACCACACCGAGGATCGCCGTGGAGACCATACGCAGCTCGGCCGTGGTCAATTCGGGACGCAAGATCGCCAGCTGTTCGTCGAGCGCGACCAGCACCGAACCCTGCTGCTCGTCGAGCACCACCCGATCCGTCGGCTCGAGGTAGCGGCCCTCCCATCGCACCAGCCGCACCGTCGCCCGGTTCTCCACGGTCGCGCCGATCAGCCCGGTCAGCATGTGCCGCAACCGTTGCGCCGCCGGCAGTGTGTCTTCGGCCGACACCACGATCGATGCCGTGAACGCCTGCCCGACCCGAAGTAACTCCTCCCGGAACAACGCGTACTTACTGGGGTAGTGCCGATACAGCGCCGCCGAACTGATCCCCAGCCCGGATGCGATGTCCTCCATACTCACCCCGTGATACCCGGCGGCGCCGAACGCCACCGCCGACGACGCCGCGATCTGCGCCCGGCGATTCTTCGGCCGCCGCCGAACTTCAGTCCCAGCTACCCCACGCGCCCCACGAGACTCGCTGACATTCATAGTTCAAGTGTATTAGCCCTTGTCGGGTGGGCTTATCCGGGCATACCAGTCCAGGAGTGCGGGGTCGTCGACGGCGCTGCGTTCGACGACGCGGGCGGGATCGGCGCCCTGGAAGAGCTTCTTGATGGGGACTTCCAATTTCTTGCCGGTTCGGGTGTGGGGGATGCCGGGGGCTTCGCGGATCTCGTCGGGGACGTGGCGGGGGGAGACCTCGGTGCGAATCGCGGTGGCGAGACGGGTTGTGAGGTCTTCGGTGAGTTCCGCGCCGGGGGCGAGCACGACGAACAGGGGCATCCAGTAGCCGCCGTCGGGTTGTTCGGCGCCGATCACCAGGGCCTCGGCGATCTCCGGGAACTGTTCGACGACCTGGTAGATGTCGGCGCTGCCCATGCGGATGCCGTGGCGGTTGAGCGTCGAATCGGAGCGACCGTGCACGACGATGCTGTCGTGTTCGGTGAGGGTGATCCAGTCGCCGTGGCGCCATACGCCGGGGTAGGTGTCGAAATAGGCCGCGTGGTAGCGCTTTCCGTCGTCGTCGCGCCAGAAGCTCACCGGCATCGACGGCATCGGCGCGGTGACCACCAGCTCGCCGACCTCGCCGCGCACGGGGTTGCCCTGCTCGTCGAAGGCATCGAGGGCGACGCCGAGATACGGCGCCGACAGCTCACCCGGCCATACCGGCACGGTTGGGACGCCGCCGACGAACGCCGACACCACATCGGTGCCACCGCTGATCGAATTCACCTGAACGTGCTCTCCGGCATTCTCGTTCAACCACAGCGCGCTCGACACCGGCAGCGACGAACCGGTGATACCCACCGAGCGCAGGGCCGACAGGTCGTGCTCGGCGCGTGGCACCGACCCGGCCTTGACGCAGCCGAGAACATAGCCGGGGCTGGTGCCGAAAACGGTGGCGCCCACCTGAGCGGCGATGCGCCACAGCGCATCCGGTCCGCCCGCGGTCGGGCTGCCGTCGTAGGTGACGACGGTGGCGCCGGTCAGCAGACCCGCCACCTGGAAGTTCCACATCATCCAGCTCGGGCTGGTGTACCAGAAGAACGTGTCCTCGGGGCCCATGTTCGATTGCAGCGCTACGGCTTTCAGGTGCTCGAGCAGTACGCCGCCGTGGCCGTGGACGATGCCCTTGGGCAGCCCGGTGGTGCCGGAGGAGAACACGATCCACAGCGGATGATCGAAATCCACCGGGACGGTTTCGATCACACCGAGTCCGGCATCGGCGACCGAGTCCGTCCAGGAGAGCGTGTCGGGTACGTCGAGTCCGAGCTGCGAGACGACGACGGTGGCACGCAGGCCGGGCAGCCCGTCGCGCAGTGCCGCGATGTCGGCCCGTTTGTCGTGTTGCTTGCCGCCGAACCGGTAGCCGTCGGCGGTGACCAGCACCGTCGGGTCGAGCTGGCCGAGCCGGTCCAGCGCGGCCTTGGCGGAGTAGTCCTGACCGCAGGCGCTCCACACCGCGCCGATACTGGCGGCGGCGAGAAACGCGACGATCGCTTCCGGAATATTGGGCAGGTAGCCGACCACCCGGTCGCCCGCCTCGACGCCCTGCTCACGCAAGGTCCGCGCGAAAACCGTCACCTGTTCGATCAATTCGGCCCAGGACACCTCCCGCGGCTCGGCGTCCTCGTGCAGGGCGATCACCGCGGGGCGGCCGAACTGGGCCATCCGAATGATCTGGTCGACATAGTTCAGCCGGGTGCCGGGAAACCATTGCGCGCCCGGCATCTCCCGCGAGCCGAGCACTTCACCGGCGGTCTCGCCGAGCTCGAAGTAGTCCCACACGGCCTGCCAGAAGCCGGCGATGTCGTCCACCGACCACTGCCACAGTGCCTGGTAGTCGGGATACTGGTCGCCGGTTCGCGCGGTGACGAAGGCGGCGAAGTCGGTGATTCGGGCCGACGCGATATCTTGCGCGCTCGGGACCCATTGCGGTTGCACTCCGATGTCCTCCTCGAACTGGACTACTCGTGTATCGGGGACGGGTTACCCGATGATCAGCTGGGCACGCCTGCGCGCCGGACGATCTGTTCGGCATGCCGGAGCACCGGCGCGTCGACCATACGGCCCTCGAACGCGAAGACGCCGCGATGGTCGGGCACCTCCGCCAGTACCCGCTGCGCCCAGTCGAGCTCGGCGGGGTCGGGTGCGTAGCCGTCGCGGATCACGGCGACCTGACTCGGGTGGATGGCCACCTTGGCGTCGAATCCGACAGCGACCGCATCGCTCGTCTCCGCGGCGAGTCCATCGAGATCCTTGATGTTCAGGTACACCGAGTCCAGTGCGAAGCGGCCGAAGGCCTTGGCCGCCAACAGGGTCGACGAACGCACCTGACGGGCGACATCGCGGTAGCTGCCGTCGGCATGCCTGCTCGAGGTGCCACCGAGTCCGGCGACCAGATCCTCGGCGCCCCACATCACGCCGATGGCGTTGTCGGCCTGCACCGACTCGGTGATCCGCACCGCGCCGAGCGGCGATTCGACCAGCACGATCACCTCGTAGCCGTCGAGGCTGCGAACCTGGTCGACCGACTCGCATTTGGGCAGCATGACCCGGCGGTAGGCGGTCTGCGCGAGCGCCGCCAGATCGGCCGCGTAGTCGTCGGTGTCGGCCGCGTTCACCCGGATCACGGTGTGCGCGGGGTCGAGCGGGGTGTCGATCAGCGCCTGCCTGGCCGCGGCCTTGTCACCCGCCGCGACACCGTCCTCGAGATCGAGGATCACCACATCGGCCACTGCGGCGGCCTTGGCGAAGCGTTCGGGGCGATCGGCCGGGCAGAACAGCCACGCGGGACCACTCGGCTGCCAGCTCATACTGCGTCCTTTCGACGGGTGCCCGGTGGCGTGGTGTCGGTCGCTCATGCCTGCGGTGCCTTACGGACCAGTGTCTTGCGTATCGCGGTCGCCACGATCACGCCGTGCTGGTTGCGTGCGGTGTGAGCCAGGCTGACGATGCCCTCGCCGGGACGGCTCTTGGATTCACGCTTGTCGGTGACCAGCGTTTCCGCGTACATGGTGTCGCCGTGGAACAGCGGAGCGGGCGTGGTCATCTCGGAGAAACCGAGGTTGCCGACCAGCGTGCCCTGCGTGAGCTGGGCGACGGAGAGCCCGACCAGCGTCGACAGCGTGAACATCGAGTTCACCAGGCGCTGGTTGAACGGCGGCTGCGCGTCGGCGAAGGCCGCGTCCAGGTGCAGGGCCTGGGTGTTCATGGTCAGCGTGGTGAACAGGACATTGTCGGCCTCGGTGATGGTGCGGCCGGGGCGGTGCTCATAGATCGTGCCGATCTCGAACTCCTCGAACCACAGTCCGCGCTGGACGACCCGCCTCGGTGCGGTGCTCGATGGCGCCTGCTCTCGAGGCCCTGCGTGGTCACGCTCCGCTGCCGCCTCCGGGCCGCCGTGATCAGGCGCGCTCACAGACCCAGCTCCCGTGCGATCAGCATCAGCTGTACCTCCGTGGTGCCCTCGCCGATTTCCAGGATCTTGCTGTCACGGTAGTGCCTCGACACCGGGTATTCGTTCATGAAGCCGTTGCCGCCGAAGATCTGGGTGGCGTCGCGGGCGTTGTCCATCGCGGCCTCGCTGGCGACCATCTTCGCGATCGAGGCGGCCTTCTTGAACGGCTTGCCCGCCAGCATCAGCGCGGCGGCGTCGTAGTAGGCGGTGCGCGCGACGTGGGCCCGCGCCTCCATCCGGGCGATCTTGAACGCGATGGCCTGATTGCGGCCGATCGCCTGCCCGAAGGCCTGGCGTTCGCCCGCATAGCGCACGCTCTCGTCCACACAGCCCTGCGCGGCGCCGACGGCCAGCGCGGCGATGGCGATGCGGCCCTCGTCGAGGATGCGCAGGAAGTTGGCGTAGCCGCGACCGCGCTCGCCGAGCAGGTTCTCCTGCGGCACCCGCACATCGGTGAAGCTCAGCGGGTGGGTGTCGGAGGCGTTCCAGCCGACCTTGTTGTAGGCGGGCTCGGCCACGAAACCCGGCGTGGAGGTCGGCACCAGGATGGTGGAGATCTCCTTCTTGCCGCCGGCCTGCCCGGTGACCGCGGTGACGGTGACCAGGCGGGTGATGTCGGTGCCGGAGTTGGTGATGAACTGCTTGCTGCCGTTGATCACCCAGCTCTCGCCGTCCTGCACGGCGGTGGTCCTGGTGCCGCCCGCGTCGCTGCCCGCGTCGGGTTCGGTGAGCCCGAAGCCCGCCAGCGCCTGCCCGCTGGTGAGCTGGGGCAGCCATTCGGTGCGCTGCTTGTCGTTGCCGAAGCGGTAGATCGGCATGGCGCCCAGCGACACACCCGCCTCGAGGGTGATGGCCACGCTCTGGTCGATCTTGCCGAGTTCCTCGAGTGCCAGGCACAGGGCGAAGTAGTCGCCGCCCATGCCGCCGAACTCCTCGGGGAACGGCAGGCCGAACAGGCCCATCTCGGCCATGCCCGCCACGACCTCGTACGGAAAGCTGTGTTCGGCATCGTGTTTCGCCGACACCGGCGCGACGACCTGGTTGGCGAAATCGCGCACGGTGAGTGCGAGCTGGCGGTATTCCTCCGGCAGCGAACCGGTGGACAGGTAGTCGGTCATGCGGGGGTTCCTTCGGGCTCGGTCGGTGCCGCGGCGGTCTCGACGACGGCGGGTTCTGTCGCGGCTTCCGCGACGACGGTTTCTGCGGGGTGGGCGACGACGCGCACCAGTACTTGGTCCAGCTTCACCTGGGCGCCGGGGGCGGCGAGCACCTCCACCGTGCCTGCCACCGGCGCGGTGAGCGCGTGCTCCATCTTCATGGCCTCGATCACGATCACCGGATCGCCGACGGCGACGGTCGCGCCGTTCTCGACCGGCGTGGCGATCACCGAACCCGGCATGGGACTGCGGATTTCGGCATCACCCACGTGGGCCGTGTCGCCGCGCACGCTCGCCTCGGCGACCTCGCGCAGAACGGCGAGCCCGCCGTCGTGGCTCACCCACAGCTGGCCGTCGGCCTCGGCGATGCGGTAGGTGCGCCGCAGCCCGTCGAGCGTCGACGCGAGACCCTCGGCCGAGGCGGTGGCGGTGAGCGTGCGCGGTTCGGGGCGACTCGTCGTCGGTACGCCGGACTCCGGCTCGTCGAGCCACACTGTCGCCGAAGCCGGTGTGCCGGTGATGAACACGTGGCGCACCTTCTCGCCCGCGGACAGTCTGATCGATGTCGGGGCCGGTTCGCCGAGGCGCCATCCCGATGGGGTCGACCAGGGGTCGCCGCCGGTGGCGGGCCAGCGTCGCAACCAGTGATGTGTTGCGGCCGCGATGAATTCGTCGTCGGTCACCTCGGCGGGGACGAAGTCGGCGACGCGGCGATCCAGCAGCGCGGTGTCGAGACGGCCCGCCTGCACATCGTCGTCGGCGAGCAGGAACCGCAGGAATTCGATGTTGCTCGTCACGCCCAGCAGGACGGTCTGCTCCAGTGCGCGGTCCAGCGCGGCGAGCGCGTCGGCGCGAGTATTGCCGCGCGCGATCACCTTCGACAGCATCGGGTCGTAGTCGCTACCGACCACGGTGCCCACCGAGAGCCCCGAATCCACCCGCACACCAGCGCCTTCCGGCTCCGACAGCGCGAGCACGGCGCCGCCGGTCGGCAGGAATCCGCGACCCGGGTCCTCCGCGTAGACGCGTGCTTCGATCGCGTGCCCGACGAGGTGGATCTCGTCCTGGGTGCGCGCCAGCTTCTGCCCCGCGGCGACCCGCACCTGGCACTCCACCAGGTCGACACCGGTGACCATCTCGGTCACCGGATGCTCCACCTGCAGACGGGTGTTCATCTCCATGAAGAAGAACTCGTCGGGCTGGTCGGCCGAGACGATGAACTCCACGGTGCCCGCGCCCACGTAGTCCACGCTGCGGGCGGTATTGCAGGCGGCGGTGCCGATCCGGGCCCTGGTCCGCGCGTCCAGCAGCGGTGACGGAGCCTCCTCGATCACCTTCTGATGCCTGCGCTGCAGGCTGCATTCGCGCTCACCCAGGTGCACCACATTGCCGAACTTGTCGGCCAGGATCTGCACCTCGATGTGGCGGGGCCGGTTGACGAACCGTTCCAGGAACAGGGTGTCGTCACCGAATGCCGCAGCGGCTTCGCGCCGGGCGCTCACCAGCGCGGCGGGCAGATCGGCGGCGTCGGTGACCCGGCGCATGCCCTTGCCGCCACCGCCTGCGGACGGCTTCACGAGCACCGGGTAGCCGATGTCCGTCGCGGCGGTGATCAGTTGGTCATCGGTCAGGCCGGGTTCGGCGATGCCGGGCACCACCGGAACCCCGAACGCCGTCACCGTCTTCTTCGCGGTGATCTTGTCGCCCATCACCTCGATGGCCTTGGCGGGCGGGCCGAGGAACACGATGCCGGCGTCGGCCAGTGCCGCCGCGAAGGCCGAATTCTCCGACAGGAAGCCATAACCCGGATGCACAGCCTGTGCGCCCGAACGTACGGCGGCGTCGACGACCTTCTCGATCGACAGGTAGCTCTCGCGTGCCGGCGCGGGTCCGAGCCGCACGGCGATATCGGCCTCACGCACATGGCGCGCGTCGACGTCGGCGTCGCTGTACACCGCGACCGAGCGAATGCCCATGGCGCGCAGGGTCTTGATGACTCGCACCGCGATCTCGCCACGGTTGGCGACCAGGACGGTGTCGAATTCGACGGGGTGGTTCTTGTTCAGCATGTCGCTCACATCCGGAAGACGCCGTAGGAAACGGGTTCGAGCGGCGCTTGCGCGCACACCGAAAGGGCAAGGCCGAGTGCGGTTCTGGTGTCGGTCGGCGCGATGACGCCGTCGTCCCAGATCCGGGCCGTCGAATAGTAGGGGTTGCCCTGGGTCTCGTACTGGTCCCGGATCGGCGCCTTGAAGGCCTCCTGATCTTCTTCGGACCACGGCTTGCCCGCGCTGTCGAGCTGATCGCCGCGCACCGTGGACAGCACCGAGGCGGCCTGCTCGCCACCCATCACCGAGATGCGCGCGTTCGGCCACATCCACAGGAAGCGCGGCGAATACGCGCGCCCGCACATGGAATAGTTGCCCGCGCCGTAGGAGCCGCCGATCACCACGGTCAGCTTCGGCACCCGTGCGCACGCGACCGCGGTGACCATCTTCGCGCCGTGCTTGGCGATGCCGCCGGCCTCGTAGTCGCGCCCGACCATGAAGCCGGTGATGTTCTGCAGGAACAGCAGCGGGATCTTGCGCTTGTCGCACAGTTCGATGAAATGCGCGCCCTTCATCGCGGACTCGGCGAACAGCACGCCGTTGTTGGCGACGATGCCGACCGGATGGCCGTGGATGCGAGCGAACCCGGTGACCAGGGTCTTGCCGTATTCGGCCTTGAACTCGTGGAATCCGGCCTCGCCGTCGACGATCCGGTCGATCACCTCGCGCACGTCATACGGCGTGCGCGGGTCCACCGGGACCACGTCGTAGAGCTCGTCCTCGTTCTTGGCGGGCGGGGTGCTGGGCAGCACCTCCCACGGCGCCTCCGGCTTCGGGCCGAGCGTGCCGACGATCTTGCGGACGATCCGCAGCGCGTCGCGATCGTCGTCGGCCAGATGGTCGGTGACGCCGGAGGTCCGCGAATGCAGCAGGCCGCCGCCGAGCTCCTCGGCGGTGACGACCTCACCGGTCGCGGCCTTCACCAGCGGCGGGCCGCCGAGAAAGATGGTGCCCTGATCTCGCACGATGACGGCTTCGTCGGCCATCGCGGGCACATACGCGCCGCCCGCGGTGCACGAGCCCATGACCGCCGCGATCTGGGCGATGCCCTTGGCGCTCATGTTCGCTTGGTTGTAGAAGATGCGGCCGAAGTGCTCGCGGTCGGGGAACACCTCGTCCTGGTGCGGTAGGAAGGCGCCGCCGGAGTCCACCAGGTACACACACGGCAGGTTGTTCTGCGCGGCCACTTCCTGCGCGCGCAGGTGCTTCTTCACCGAGATCGGGTAGTACGTGCCGCCCTTGACCGTCGCGTCGTTGGCCAGGACCAGGCACTCACGGCCCGAGATGCGGCCGATGCCGGCGATCATGCCCGCGCCGGGGCACTCGTCGCCGTACATGCCGTTGCCGGCCAGCGGCGCCAGCTCGAGGAACGGGCTGCCCGGGTCGAGCAGCTGCTCGACGCGCTCGCGGGGGAGCAGCTTGCCCCTGGCCACGTGCCGTTCGCGGGACTTCTCCGGGCCGCCGAGCGCGGCTGTGGCGAGCCGCTGCCGCAGATCCGCGACCAGGGCGCCGTGTGCGTCCCGGTTGCTCGTCACGGCCACGGTGCCGTCTTCGGTCTCGTGCGTAACCGTCATCGCGCCATTCTCTCACTCGGTTAATCGCCAATAACTGAAATTCAGGTTAATCTTGACTAACCAAGTTGTCCAGAGGGGGCGGCCACAATGTCGACTACCGAGCCTGTCCAGGTGACCCGGCGCGAGCAGCTCAAAGCTCAGCGTCGCGAACAGTTGCTCGCCGCGGGCGCCCGTCTCATCGCCGACCGCGGCTTCTTCGGCGTGCGTCTGGACGACCTCGGCGCGGCGGTCGGCATCAGCGGCCCCGCCGTCTACCGGCACTTCGCGAACAAAGAGGCACTGCTGGTCGAACTCCTGGTCGGCATCAGTGAGCGCCTGCTCTCGGGTGGTCGCGCCGTTGTCGACGAATCGCCGTCGGCCGCCTCGGCGCTGACGGCCCTGGTCGACTTCCATCTCGACTTCGCCTTCGGTAATCCCGAACTCATCCGCATCCAGGACCGCGACCTCGACAACGTGCCCGCCAACGACCGCCGGATCTTGCGCCGCACCCAGCGCCAATACGTCGAGATCTGGGTGGGTGTCCTGCGCGAGCTGAACCCTGCTCTCCCCGAGGAAGCCGCCCGCATTCAGGCCCACGCCGCCTTCGGCCTGATCAACTCCACGCCGCACAGCGCGTCGGCGGCGAGCGCTTCGCGGGCCCGTCCGGTGCTGAGGCAGATGGCTTTGGCGGCGCTGTCGGCCGGATAGTTCTCCCGTCAGGAGGTCGTCATTCGCCGGCTCCTTCGGCTGGAGTGGTCGGGAGGACATTGATCAGGACAAAGGCCACGGCCACAGCGACGACCACCTGGGGAGTCACCGATATGCCGTCGGGACCGAGCAACAGAACACCCAGCAGCGCTGAGGTCAACGGGAGGCGCAGCATCACCGCGCACATCGCACCGATGCCCATCGCGATCGCCGGACCCATACTCATGCCCGGCAGTCCGCTCATCGCGATGCCGAGAACGGCGCCGATGAAGATCGACGGGAAGACCGGTCCACCACGAAACGCACTCAGCGAAATCGAGTAGGCGACCGTTTTGCAGAGACCGAGCAGAAGCAGGACACCCACCGAATAGTCGGCGGCGTGGGCGACGAGTTCGGGTAGGGCGTCCTGCCCGGAGAACAACACCTGGTTGAAGCTGTTCCCGGAAATCAGTTGGTAGGCGGTGGCGGCAAGCCCGATGAGCAACCCGAGCATTGCCGTCACCAGGATACGATCGGTGTGGACGAGCGGTCGAAGTGCCAGCCCGGCCCAGCGGATCGCCCAGCCGAGGAGTGCCGCGATCCCGCCGACGACGACAGCCCAGCACATCGTGGCCAGAGTCGGGTTCACCGCCGCCGGAACGGATGTCAGCGCGAGGGAGAACGTGCCGAGTCCGGTGAGACTGTCCAGTCCGACGAAGACGACGGCACCGATTCCGGAGGCGAGCAGTCCCGGTACCGCGACGAGACTCAGCGTCGCGCCACCGATTCCGGCGGCTTCCATGATCAGGAACGCTGCCAGGATCGGGGAGCCGAACAGGGTGCTGATGGCGGTGAAGCTGCCCGCCGACGCCATGATCACCAGCGCCATCGGGGGCGCGTCTTTCTTCAGCAGGTGCACCGTGAGCACCGCGAGTCCGCCGCCGATCGCGATCAGCGGGGCCTCCGGACCGAGGACGGCCCCCAGGCTGAGCGTGGCCAGCGCCGCCAGGATGATGCCCGGCATTTCCTTGTCGACCGGCGTGCCTCCGGCATGGAACCCGAATGCCGGAGAGTGACCGGCGTTGCCTGGCAGGTAGCGGATGGTCGCACCGGTCAACACGCCGCAGAGCACCAACCAGGGCAGTGGCCACCATGATGGCGTGCCACCGGAGAAGACGTCGCCCGGGAGGTCGCTGAACAGGAACTGCTGGATCTTCGTTACCGCGGCCAGGAAGCCATACGCGACCAAGGAGATCGGTATGCCCAGAGCCGCCGCCAGCAGTAGAGCCACGAGGTACCGCTTGGAGCGCATGACCGCAACCGGATCGACGTCCGGGGCATGCGTATCCGCCATCACACCTCCATGACCGAATTCCCGCGACGAGGAGCGAAGTCAGCCTGTCAGCTCGACTCGGTCCTGTCTTCACCCGAAGCGGGTGAAGCTTCGATCTGGTTCCAGAGCCAGCCGGGGCCGACGGTTTCGGCGCCATGGGCTTCGACTCTGGTGCGGAGTTCGCGGTCGGCGGTGACGACGGTGATCTGCTCGTGGGAATCGGTCTCGACGACCACGTCGACGATCTGGTCGTCGCCCGAGCGTTCGGCGAGGACCACCTTCATCCGCGGCGCGGAGGGTTCGGCGCCGTCGGCGGCGGCTGTGGCCGCGCCTTCGAGGACGACGGTGACCTCGGTGGTCTCGGGCAGGCGAGTCGTCAGGTTCGCCAGGTCGGCGAGAAGCCTGCGCGCGGCGCCCGGGCGGTCCTTCCACCAACCGTTGGGGCGCGAGCCGATGACATTGGCCGCGTCCACCACGATGAGATGCCTCGGATCGCTCATGGGCCCAGTCTGCCCGGTGGCAGGAGCGTCAGGCAGGCGTGAGGACGGCGACGCCGGTGAGGCGGCCGTCGGTCATGCGGTAGACCGCGTCCATGCGGTGCAGGTGGGTCGGGTCATGGGTGACCAGGATGGTGGCGGCGCGGTGTTCGCGGGCGATGGTGGTGATCAGGGCGATGATCGCGGCGCCGCGTTCGGAGTCCAGGGCGCTGGTGGGTTCGTCGACGACGAGCAGGGCGGGGTCGTTCATCAGGGCTCGGGCGATGTTGACGCGCTGGCGCTGGCCGCCGGAGAGCTGGGCGGGGCGTTTGTGAGCGTGTTCGGTCAGGCCTACCGCTTCGAGTAGTTCCTGTGCGCGGGAACTGGTTTCACTACGCGATGCCCGCTTCGGGCCGCCGAGGTGGGCGGTCACTTCCAGCTGCTCGACGGCGGTGAGCGATGGGATGAGATTCGGTTGCTGGAAGACGATGCCCATCGAGTTCCGCCGAGCTGTGGCGGCCGCTCGGCGGCTCAGCGTAGCCAGATCGGTAGTGGCCGACTCGGTTTCGAGCACGACCGTGCCCGAGTCGGGCCGGATCAGGGTCGCGGCGACGGCCAGCAGGCTCGACTTCCCTGATCCGGACGCGCCGGTCACCGCGGCGATGGTGCCGCCGGGGACGTGCATGTTCACTCGGTCGAGGGCGGTGAGACGGTCGGTGCCGTCGGGGTAGGTGAGGGTGACGTCGGTGAGAGTGATTGCCACGGTGGATCCTTCGGTTGGTCGCGCGGTGCACCGGATCGGCCTGACTGCGGCATCGGTGCGGGCGACGGTCGTCATGGGTTCGTCAGCGGGTCGCGCCGAGCGCGGTCAGCGGGTCGGTGGTGAACAGGAAGCGCAGGGCGACAGCGGCGCCGGCGAGGCCGAGGACGATCAAGGCCAGCGCGGGGACCAGGGTCGTCGCGGGGCTGAGCACAAAAGGCATCGCCTCGCCCAGGAACAGTGAGGCCAGGGCGGTGATCGCGAGGCCCGCCGTGACGCCCGCGGTCAGGACGATCGCGGCTTGGGCCAGGGCATCACGAACCAGGGAGCCGGTGGTCGCGCCGAGTGCCTTCAACGTGGCGATGTCGGGTTGGCGCTGCACGGTCCAGACCGTGAAGAAGGCGCCGATCACCAGCGCCGAGATGGCGAACAGCAGCACGGTCATCAGGGTGAGTGAGCTGTTCTCGGCTTGGTAGGAGCCGATCGCCTGGACGGCATCCTGCGCGGGCAGCGAGTGTGTTCCGGCTTCGGCGTCGAGGCCGCCGGGGACATCGCCGGTCACCGCGAGCACGGTCGCGGCGCCGGCGCGCGGGCTGGCCGCCTGCCAGTCCTGCATGCTCGTCCAGATCACGGGGGTATGGCTGTACCACTCGTCGCCGGCTACGTCGGCGACGGTGAACTCGTGGCCCGCCAGCAGGACGACATCGCCGGTGCCCGCGGACAGTTCACGAGCCGCCGCCGAACTCAGCACCACCGCACCGGGTTCGGTAGCAGGGCGATTGCTGAACGCCGACGGGTCGCCGCCGAACAACGCGACCTGCGTCGGGCTGGCACCAGCGTGCTCGGCCCTCGTGCGCGAGATCCCGATCGGGGTCGCGTCCGCCGATTTCCACTGCGCGATCTGCTGCTCGGTGAGCACCGACGAGTCGAAAGACGGGTCGGCCCCGGTCTCGGCGAAAACGACCCGGTCGGCATCGATCCCCTGGACAGCGGAGATGTTCTGGTGCGCCAGCCCAGCGGTGAGGCCACTGAGGAAGCTCACCAGCACCGCCACCAACAGCACGACAGTGGTGATGAGCAGGAAGCGGCCGCGGGCGGCTCGCAGATCTCGGAGTGCGACGAACATGACTCCACTCTGTCGTTCTCGTCGGTCGACGCCATCGCACCGGCGCACGAAACGCCGTCCATCCAAGGTCTGGCGGCGTTTACATCTTTCGATGGATGCCCGCGTGGTTGCCGCACATAAGCTGGTCGACGTGCACTCGTCCCCCCTGACCCCGGTGGTCACCACCCTGCGCCTCGGCCTGCATGTGCTGGTGACGGTGCTGGCGGTGGTGGTCGCGGTGCGCGCGCTGCTGCCCGGCGGCGGCGGTCACGGTGTCGCGGTGGTCGCGCTGACGGTGGTGTGGTTGCTGGTGTATTTCGCGGGGACCGAGTTCCCTCGCTCGCGTTCGCATGCCTATCCCGATGGGGCGACGGTGGTGTGGGTGTGGCTGTCGGCGCTGACCGTGTTGTGGCTGGTCCTGCTTGCGCTCACCCCCGATGCGGTCTACCTGGCGTTCGGGCTGTTCTTCGTCTACCTGCACCTGCTGCCACGGCCGTGGAATCTGGTCGCGGTGGTGTCGGCGACGGCGGTCGGTGTGATCGGGTTCGCGGCGCATCGTGGTTGGTCCGCGGGTGCGGTGGTGGGGCCTGTTCTCGGCGCGCTGGTGGCGATCGGGATCGGGCTCGGCTATCAGGCCCTGCGCAGTGAGGCGGTCGAGCGGGAGCGGCTGATCGACGAATTGATCGGCACCAGAGCGATTCTCGCGGAACAGGAACGGACAGCGGGCAAGCTCGCCGAGCGCGAACGCCTGGCCAAGGAAATCCACGACACCGTCGCCCAGGGCCTGAGCAGTATCCAACTGCTCCTGCACAGCGCCGAGCAGGCCGCACCGGATCATCCTGCGCTGGACCGTATTCGGCTCGCGCGCGAGACCGCCGCCGAGGACCTGGCCGAAACCCGAAGGCTCATCGACGAATTGTCGCCCGCCGCGCTGGACGGGCAATCACTGGCCGAAGCGCTGGAACGCATTTGCCTGCGCGCGCAGTCGCCGGCTCTGACCACGCAGCTGCTCGTCGAGGGTGAGCCGGAACGACTGCCGATGCCGGTCGAGGCGGCGCTGGTGCGGATCGCGCAGAGCGCGGTGGCGAATGTGGTCCAGCACGCGCAGGCTGAGCGGATGCGGGTCACCCTCACCTACGACGACACCGACGCGCACCTGGATATCGTCGACGACGGCATCGGCATCGATCCGGATACGTTGCGCCACCCCCGATCCGGGGCCTTCGGCCTCGCGGCCATGCGCAGCCGCGTCGAGCAACAGGGCGGTGCGATGACAGTCGAATCCGAGCCCGGCCACACCGCCGTGACGGTGACCTTCCCGCTCGGAGCGGCCTCATGATCCGCCTTCTCCTCGCCGACGATCACGCCATCGTCCGTGCGGGCCTGCGCGCGCTCCTCGACGCCGCCGCCGATATCACCGTCGTCGGCGATGTCGCGGATGCCGACGCGGCGGTGGCCTTTTGCGCCGCCACCCCCGTCGACCTGGTCCTGATGGACCTGCGCTTCGGCGACGGCCGCTCCGGCGCCTCTGCCACCGCGGGCCTGCGGGCCCTGCCCACCCCACCGAACGTCCTCGTCGTCACCAACTACGACACCGACGCCGACATCCTCGGCGCCATCGAAGCGGGCGCCGTCGGCTACCTCCTCAAGGACACCCCACCCACCGAACTCCTCGCCGCCGTCCGCGCCGCCGCAGCGGGCGAAAGCGTCCTCTCCCCAACAGTCGCTTCCCGCCTGATGACCAGAGTCCGCCGAGCCGACACCACCCTGAGCCCCCGCGAAGTAGAAGTCCTCCGCCTGGTAGCCGCGGGCCTGTCCAACCGCGACATCGCCAAACAACTGTTCCTCAGCGAAACCACCGTCAAGTCCCACCTCGTCCACATCTACGCCAAACTCGGCGTGAAGTCCCGAACCTCCGCCGTCGCCACAGCACGTGAAAGCGGCGCGATCTGACTGTCGACATGCTGATTCACCTTCGGCGCCACCGCCGCCGCTGCGTTTACCCTGGGCGCATGGCCTCTCTGTCTGATCCCAAGGTGCGCGAATTTCTTTCCCACGGAACGCGAACGGGCAAGGTGGCGTTCGCCGCGGCGGATGGGCGTCCGCTGGTGACGCCGGTGTGGTTCGTCGTCGAAGGTGACGAGCTGGTTTTCAATACGGGTAAGAACACGGCCAAGGGGCGGGCTTTCGCGCGTGATCCGCGTGTCGCGGTGTGCGTCGACCTCGAGGAGCCGCCGTACGCGCTGGTGGAGGTGCAGGGGACGGTCTCGCTGTCCGAAGACCTCGATGAGCTCGTGCGAACCGCTACCGCCATCGCCGCCCGGTACATGGGTCCGGACAAGGCGGAGGAATTCGGTCAGCGCAACGGGGTGGCGGGCGAACTCGTGGTGCGCGTGCGGCCGACGAAGATCATCGCGCAGTTCGATATGACGGGCTAGCGGGCGCCGGTCATCGGGACCGCGTCGGGGCCGGGCGGGGTCGGGTCGTACGGCGGGGGATCGGTGCGGTCGAAGAGGGGGGACGAGCAGGTCGCGCCGACTTCCGGGGTGGTGTACGGGTTTTCGCGGAGAGCGACGATGAACTGGTCGATGCGTTCGTCGGTGGCGGAGTCGACGGTGAGCTGGTGGCCCCACGACTGCAGTGCGATCGGGTGGTTCAGGTCGGGGATGGGCGACATCAGGGTGTACTGGCGGTCGGTGACCTTGGCGCTCAGCGCCGCCTGATCCTGCGCGCTCACCTTCGCGGGGTCGTAGGCGATCCATACCGCGCCGTGTTCGAGCGAGTGGACCGCGTTCTCGGTGCGCAGGGCCTTCGAATAGACGACGCCGGTGCAGGCGGCCCATTGCGCGTCGTGTGGTCCGCCCACCGGGGGAATCGTCGGGTAGGCGACTCGCTGGTTCGGCCGCACGTGCTGCTGGCCAGGCGCGATCTCGGTGACGACGACGCCGCGAATCTGGAGCGAGGGGTCACGGTTGTCCGCGGACGGGGCGAAACTGTCCGCGGTGGCGGTGGCCTGGCCGACGATCTTCTCTCCCGAGCACCCTGTCGCCAGCGTGGCGGCCACGATCACAACCGCGCAAGCGCCCGCGCCGCGCACCCCACCGGACCTACTCGAAACCCGCATCGCGGACCCCCGTTTCCTCGTCGCCGCCGCTTGCCATCCGACACAGAACCTACTTGTCCGCCGGTCTCGGGGGCACTCCTAGACTCCCGACTATGACTGTGCACTTCATCGGGGCAGGCCCCGGCGCCGCCGACCTGCTCACGGTGCGAGCGGTCACCCTCCTGCGTGACAGCCCGGTCTGCCTCTACGCGGGCACCTACCTCGACCCCGAGGTGCTGGCCCACTGTGCGCCGGGCGCCGAATTGATCGACACCCAGCACCTGAACCTGGACCAGATCATCGACCACCTCGTGCGCGCCACCGAGGCGGGCAAGGACGTGGCGCGACTGTGCTCCGGCGACCCGTCGATCTATTCGGCCCTCACCGAGCAGACCCGCAGACTCGACGCCCACAACGTGGCATGGGACATCACCCCCGGCGTCCCCGCCTACGCGGCCGCGGCGGCCGCCCTCGGCACCGAACTGACCGTCCCCGAGGTCGTCCAGTCGGTAGTCCTCACCCGCACCCAGGCCCGCTCCACCGCGATGCCGCCCGGCGAGGCACTGGCGAACTTCGCCGCCACCGGCGCGACTCTCGTCTTGCATCTCGCGATCACCCGGATCGGAGTACTGGCGCTCGAGCTGGTCGCCGAGTACGGCGCGGACTGCCCCGTGGCTGTCGTCTATCGCGCCAGCCAACCCGAACAACTCGTCCTGCGCGGCACTCTGTCCGACATCGCCGATCAGGTGGCGGCGGCCGGCCTGCGTCAAGCCGCGGTGATCCTCGTCGGCCGCGCGCTGGCCACTTCCCTCGACTGCGCCCAGTCGCACCTCTACGACCCCGCCAGGACCCGGTAACACCCACTCCACAACAGCAGACCAATCGGTGTGATCCATCACTCAGTTGGCGCGGTGCGCGGGTGACCCGACGGGGATGTGAGAACACAGACAAGCGTCAGCAAACGTGGGGCGGGGGCTTTACCTGGGCCGATGTTTGCCGGCTATGGAGGTGGTTGGTTGCGGGGCGGGCACACCGGTAGATTGGTGCGATGGTTTGCGACGAGTAGACCGGCGCTGGCGGCCGGACGGTCAGGTGCATGGTCTCGGCCGTGTAACGAGACCGGCCTGGGTGACAGATAGTGCCAATGGACATTTTTGCCTGATTGATTCGAGAACTGAACCCGAGACGCGGGCGCCACGCTTATTCAGGTGGGCGCTCGCGTTCCGGTGTCGTCGGGGAGCGCCTGACCGGGTGTTCCGGAAGCGAGGTTTGGGTTGGACCGGCTGGATTTCGGCGGAAACGGCGAAACTGGTGACGGACGTGGAGGCTCTTCGGAGTACTTCCCGCTCTCGCCCGCACAGCTGGGTATCTGGTACGCGCAGCACGTCGACCCACAGGTGCCGATCAATATCGCCCAGTACGTCGACCTGCGTGGACGCCTCGATGTCGCCGTGCTCGAGCGTGCGAGCGCCGACGCGGCCACCGACCTCGAATCGGGCTGGTTGCGCATCGTCGAGATCGACGGTGAGCCGATGCAGACCGTCGACCCCACCCAGGACGCGACGCTGATCCATGTCGATCTGCGTGGCGAGGCCGACCCCGAAGCGGCCGCCGCCGCGTGGATGCGCGCGGAGTACAGCCGCCCGCTCGACATCGTTCGCGACCGCCTCGTCCAGGCTGCCGCGATCCAGCTCAGCGATGATCGCTGGTACTGGTATGCCCGCGTCCACCACATCGTGCTCGACGGTTTCGGCGCCAACAACTTCGTCAACCGCACGGCACAGCTCTATACCGCCGAGGTCACCGGCACCCCGGCCCCGCCGAACAAAGCCACCGATCTGCGCGCGCTCTACGAGTCCGAGCTCGTCTACCGCGACAGCACCCGCTTTCAGTCCGACAAAGAACACTGGGCCCAGCGCGTAGCGGGCCTGGAAGAGGGCAGCAGCCTCACCGGTCGTTCGGCCCCGCCCTCGCCGGTCAACGACATCACCAGCGCGGCGCTGAGCACCTCCCAGGACGAGCTGCTCACCGCGGCGATCGCCCGCCACGACAGCACCGCCGCACCGCTGCTGATCGCCGGTTTCGCGGCCTATCTGGCCCAGATCACCGGCACCTCCGACGTCATCCTCAGCCTGCCGGTCACCGCCCGGACCACCGCGGTGATGCGTCGCTCGGGCGGTGTGACCTCGAACATCGTCCCGCTGCGCCTGCGCGTCGGCCACGACACCACGGTCGCGCAGCTGCTGCGTTCGGTGACCACCGAGGTCTCCGGCGCTCTGCGCCACCAGCGCTACCGGCACGAGGACATCCGCCGTGATTCGGCGGGCGAGGGCATGGTCTCCACGGAGTTCTTCGGCCCGTGGGTCAACATCATGCTGTTCGACAACCACCTGAGCTTCGGTGACATGGAGGGCACGCTCAACGTGCTGTCCACGGGCAGCATCGAAGACCTGGGCGTCAACTTCTATCAGTCGCACGGTGGCACCCGCTCCCACATCGACTTCGAGACCAACCCGAACCTGTACTCGGCCGCCGACGCGCAGACCCATCACGGCCGGTTCCTGGAGTTCTTCGACCGGTTCCTGGCCGCCGACGCCGAGCTGCCGGTGTGGAACCTGCCGGTCACCGGCACGGCCGAGCTGGAACGCTCGCTCACCGAGTGGAACGACGCGGCACACGAGGTCCCCGCGACCACCCTGCCCGCGCTGCTCGACGCGCAGATTCCGCTGACCCCGGACAACATCGCCCTGGACTTCGAGGGCGAAACCCTCACCTACGCGGAGTTCGGCGCGAAGGTCAACCGGCTGGCCCGTTTCCTGGTCGCCGACGGCGTCGGCCCGGAATCGCTCGTAGCGCTCGGCATGCGCCGTTCGCTCGACCTCGTCATCGGCATGCACGCCGTGCTGCGGGCCGGTGGCGCGTATGTGCCGATCGACCCGGATCACCCGGCCGACCGCACCGCCTACATCCTCGAGTCCGCGGCACCGGTCTGCGTCCTGACCACCACCGGCGACGACCTCGACCTGCCCGACACCGTCGCCCGCGTGGAGATCGATCGACTCGACACGACCGGTTTCGACGCCACAGCTCTCACCGACGCCGACCGGCTGTCGCCGCTGCGCCCGGACAACACCGCCTACGTCATCTACACCTCGGGTTCGACCGGCCGCCCCAAGGGCGTCGCGGTCACCCATCACGCGATCGTCAACCAAGAGCTGTGGATGCTCGACGAGTACCGGTTGACCGCCGACGACGTGTACTTACAGAAGACCGCCACCACCTTCGACGTGTCGCTGTGGGGCTACTTCCTGCCGCTGATGGTCGGCGCGAAACTGGTCATCGCGAGCCCCGACGGCCACCGCGACCCGCTGTATGTCGCGGACATGATCGAACGTCACGGCGTGACCGTGACCGACTTCGTCCCGTCGATGCTCACCGTCTTCGTCTCGCACGCCACGCAGACTCAATGTGCCTCGTTGCGTGCGGTTTTCGTCATCGGTGAAGCGCTGCCCCCGGAGACCGCCGCGGGTCTGCGTGCGATCTCCGACGCCGGCCTGCACAACCTGTACGGTCCGACGGAGGCCGCGGTCTCGGTCACCTACTGGGAGGCCACCGAAGCCGACACCACGCAGGTGCCGATCGGTATCCCCGAGTGGAATGTCGAAGTCTACGTACTGGATTCGCGGCTGCGCCCGGCCGCGATCGGCGCCCCGGGTGAGCTGTATCTGGCCGGTCGACAGCTGGCCCGCTGCTACCGCGGCCGCCCCGACCTGACCTCGGACCGCTTCGTGGCCAACCCCGTCGGCGCCCCCGGCGAGCGCATGTACCGCACCGGCGACCTCGTGCGCTGGAACGCCGAGGGCGTGCTGGAATACATCGGCCGCACCGACTTCCAGGTGAAGTTCCGCGGTCAGCGCATCGAGCTCGGCGAGATCGAGACCGATCTGCTCGCGCACCCGACCGTCAGTCAGGCCGCGGTGCTCGTGGTCGACACCGCGACCGGTCAGCAGCTCGTGGCCTACATCGTGCCGGCGCCGGGCCAGTCCGCCGATCCGTCGACGCTGACTCGTTTCGTGTCCGAGAAGCTGCCCGCCTACATGGTGCCCGCGTCGATCATGGTGCTCGACGCGTTCCCGCTCAACACCTCGGGCAAGCTGGATCGCAAGGCGCTGCCCGAACCCGTCTTCACCGCTGCCGCAGGCGATTTCCGTGCGCCGCGTACCCCGGCCGAGCAGATCGTGGCCGGCATCTTCGGCGACGTGCTGAGCCAGGAACGCGTCGGCGCCGACGACAACTTCTTCGAACTCGGCGGCAACTCGCTGGTCGCCACGCAGGTCGTCGCCCGTATCGGCGCTGCCTTCGGCATCCAGCTGGGTGTGCGCGCGCTGTTCGAGACCCCGACCGTGGCCGGACTCGCCGCGCGGGCCGAATCCGTCACGCCCGCCGAGCTTTCCACGCGTCCGCCGCTGGTCGCGCTGCCGCATCCCGAGCAGGTGCCGCTGTCGCTGGCCCAGCAGCGGATGTGGTTCATCAACCAGTTCGACCCCACCGCGCCCACCTACAACCTGCCCTTCGTGGTGCAGATGAAGGGTCGCGTCGATGTCGACGCCCTGATCGCCGCGCTCAATGATGTCGTGGTGCGCCAGGAATCGCTGCGCACGATCTTCCCCGACGCCGACGGCGGTTTCCAGCAGGTACTCGGCGCCGACGAATTCGACCTCGGCATCGCGGTGACCCCGATCGACCAGTCGCGGCTGCGCGAGGAACTGATCGACTTCGCCTCCACCGGCTTCGACGTCACCCTGGAACTGCCGATCCGCGTGCAGATCTTCAAGGTGGTCGGCGGAACCACCAACGGCACACCGGAATACGCGGTCGCTTTCGTCGTGCACCACATCGCGGCCGACGGTTTCTCCTTCGGCCCGCTGGCCCGCGACGTCGCCACCGCCTACCTGGCTCGCGCCGCGGGCCAGGCCCCGGCCTGGCTGCCGCTGCCGGTCCAGTACCGCGACTACACCCTGTGGCAGCACGAACTGCTCGGCGCCGAATCCGACCCGGCCTCGATGGCCGCGCGCCAGCTCGACTACTGGAAGAGCGCCCTCGAAGGCCTGCCCGACCAGCTCGACCTGCCCAGCGACCGACCGCGCCCGCAGCAGCAGAGCTTCCGTGGCGCGCGCGTGGGTTTCGAGATCGACGCCGACACCCACGAACAGCTCGCCGCGGTGGCCCGCGCCAACGGCGTCACCCTGTTCATGGTGGTGCACGCTTCCCTCGCGGTGCTGCTCGCGCGCCTGTCGGGCACCACCGACATCGCCGTGGGCACCCCCATCGCCGGTCGTGGTGAGCAGGCCCTCGATGACCTGATCGGCATGTTCGTCAACACCCTGGTGTTGCGTTCCGACGTCGATCCCACCCAGCCGTTCACCGAATTCCTCACCCGCACCCGCGAAACCGACCTGAGCGCGTTCGCGAACGCGGATGTGCCGTTCGAGCGGCTCGTCGACGTGCTCAACCCGTCGCGCTCGCAGGCCCGCCATCCCCTGTTCCAGGTGGTGCTGTCGTTCCAGGAGATGTCGCACGGCACCCTGGAGCTGCCCGGTCTCACGGTCACGGCCGACGAGGTCGAGGTCGACATGGCCAAGTTCGACCTGCAGTGGACCCTCACCGAGGAACACACCGGCACCGGCTCGCTGTCGGGTATGACCGGCGTGCTCACCTACGCCATCGACCTGTTCGATCAGTCGACCGTCGAAGAGCTGCTGCTGCGCTGGCGCCGCGTGCTCGACGCGATCCTGGCCGATCCGGCCGTCACCGTCGGCGCGATCGACGTGCTCGACGATGCCGAACGCGCCGACCTGGTCACCCGCTTCGGCGCCCCCGCCGCGGTGGCGCGCACGCTGCCGCAGCTGATCGCCCAGGCCGCCCGCGACACCGAGGCGACCGCCGTGGTGTTCGAGGGGACAGCGGTGTCCTACGGCGACCTCGATCGTCGCTCGAACCAGTTGGCGCGCTTGCTGATCCAGCAAGGTCTCGGCGCCGAGGACTTCGTCGCGGTCGCCGTGCCGCGGTCGCTGGAATCGGTGCTCGCCGTGTGGGCGGTCACCAAGACCGGTGCCGCGTTCGTGCCCGTCGACCCGAACTACCCGGCCGACCGCATCGCCCACATGATCACCGATGCCGGTGTGTCCGTTGGCATCACGGTCACCGGTGAAGCCGACGACCTGCCCGATTCGGTGAGCTGGGTGGTGGTCGACGACATCGACCTCACCGGTATCTCCGATGCCGCCCTGGCGCCGCGTGAACTGGTCCGCCAGTCCGATCCCGCGCAGCCCGCGTACCTGATCTACACCTCCGGCTCCACCGGTGTGCCCAAGGGCGTCGTGGTCACCCACGCCTCCGTCGCCAACTTCTGCGCCGAGCAGATCGACCTCTACTCGCTCGATTCCACCACGCGCGCACTGCATTTCGCCTCGCCCTCGTTCGACGCGTCGGTGCTGGAAATGCTGCTCGCCATCGGTCGCGGCGGCACGCTCGTCGTCGTCCCGCCGGGTGTGTACGGCGGTGAGGAACTGCGCGACATCCTCATCACCGAACAGGTCACCCACGCGTTCGTGACCCCGGCCGCGCTGGCCACCTTCGATGCCCGCGGTCTCGATCACCTGCGGGTGCTCGCCGCCGGCGGTGAAGCGGTCCCGCCGGAACTGGTCGCCAAGTGGGCGGTGCGCCTGCCCAACGGTGCGCGCCGCATGCTGGGCAATGTCTACGGCCCCACCGAGACCACCATCGCGTCCAACCTCAGCGAAGGGCTGATCCCGGGGGAGCGAGTCGTCATCGGCGGCCCCATCCGCGGCGTCCACACTCTGATCCTCGACGACCGCCTGCGCCCCGTGCCGGTCGGTGTCGCGGGTGAGCTCTACATCGGCGGCGTCGGCATGGCGCGTGGGTACCACGCGCGCGCCTCGCTGACCGCGGACCGTTTCGTCGCCAACCCCTACGCCCCCGGTGAGCGGATGTACCGCACCGGTGACGTGGTGCGCTGGACCGCCGATCGCAATGTGGAGTACGTCGGCCGTTCCGACTTCCAGGTGAAGGTCCGTGGTTTCCGGATCGAGCTCGGCGAGATCGACTCCGCGCTGGCCTCGCACGACACCGTCGATTTCGCGGTGAGCATCGGCCACAAGAACAAGGGCGGCAGCACCTCGCTGGTGTCCTATGTCGTGGCGGTGCCGGGCGGTTCGATCGATATCGCCGAACTGACCGACCATGTCGCGCAGCGTCTGCCCGCGTACATGGTGCCCTCGTCGATCATGGTGCTCGCCGCGGTCCCGCTGACCGTCAACGGCAAGCTCGATCGTCGCGCGCTGCCCGCGCCGGTGTTCGAGGTGCGCGAGTTCCGCGCGCCTACCACCCCGATCGAGCAGATCGTCGCGCAGATCTTCGCCGACGTGCTCGAGCTGGGCCGGGTCGGCGTCGAGGACGACTTCTTCGAACTGGGCGGCAACTCGCTGATCGCCACCCAGGTCGCGTCCCGCATCGGCATCGCCCTGGACACTCGTGTCCCGGTCCGCATGCTGTTCGAGGCCCCCACGGTGGCGGCGCTGGCCGCCCGGGTGGAGTCCCAGGCCGGTGACGGCGCGCGCAAGGCGCTGGTCGCCCGCGAACGTCCCGACCGGGTGCCGCTGTCGCTGGCGCAGCAGCGCATGTGGTTCCTCAACCGCTTCGACACCGCGTCGGCGGTCAACAACATCCCCGTCGCGATCCGGCTGTCCGGTGACCTCGACGTGGCTGCCCTGCAGGTCGCGGTCATCGACGTGATCGACCGCCACGAGTCGCTGCGCACCGTGTTCCCCGACTCCGGCACCGGCCCCGTGCAGGTGGTCCTGGACGCCGCGCAGATCGTTCCCGACCTCACCCCGTACCGGGTGACCGAGGACAACCTCATCGATCACCTGATCGATCTGGCGTCGATGGCGTTCGACGTGACCAGCGAAGTGCCGCTGCACGCACGGCTTTTCGAGGTGTCCGAGTCCGAGTACGTGCTCGGGATGGTGGTGCACCACATCTCCGCCGACGGTTGGTCGATGGCGCCGCTCTCGCGCGATGTGATCATGGCCTACGCGGCTCGCACCTCGTGGGAGGCGCCGACCTGGGCCGAATTGCCGGTCCAGTACGCCGACTACTCGCTCTGGCAGCGTGAGGTCCTCGGCTCCGAGGACGATCCGCAGTCGTTGATCTCCTCCGAGATCGCCTACTGGGCAAAGGAACTCGCGGACCTACCCGACGAGCTGGTCCTCCCGGCCGATCACCCGCGCCCGCCCGCCGCGTCCTACCGGGGCGGCACGTACAGCTTCGTCATCGCGAGCGAAACCCAGCGCGCCCTGGTCGAATTGGGCCGCCGCTACAACGCCTCGCTGTTCATGGTCATGCACAGCGCCCTCGCGGTGCTGCTGGCCCGTGCCAGCGGCTCCAGCGATATCGCGATCGGTACCCCGGTCGCGGGCCGTGGCGATCAGGCGCTCGACGACCTGGTCGGCATGTTCGTCAACACCCTGGTGCTGCGCTCGCAGGTCGACGGCGCCACCCCGTTCGCCACCCTGCTCGCCCAGGCCCGAGAGACCGACCTGCAGGCCTTCGCGCACGCCGACGTGCCCTTCGAGCGCCTGGTCGAGGTGCTCAACCCGGCCCGTTCGCAGGCACGCCACCCGCTGTTCCAGGTGATGCTGTCGTTCCAGAACAACAAGCAGGCCTCGCTGCAGCTGCCCGGTCTGGCGGTGAGCGGTATCGACTACGACCCGCAGCTGGCCAAATTCGACCTGCAGCTCACGCTCACCGAGGTTCAGGACACCGACGGTGACGTCGGCGGCATGTCGGCCGAGTTCTCGTACGCGCTCGATCTTTTCGACGAATCGACGGTCGCCGCGTTCGCCCGCAGGCTCGACAACATCTTCGCCGCGGTCGTCGCCGATCCCGAGGTGTTCGTCGGCGACATCGATCTGCTCGCACCCGAGGAGCACGCGCAGGTCCTCGTCGACTGGAACGACACCGCGCACGCCGTCCCGCACGCGACGCTGATGTCGCTGTTCGACGCACAGGTGGAGCGGACCCCGGACGCCGTCGCCCTGGTCTTCGAGCAGGAAGAGCTGTCCTATCGCGAGCTGCAGGAGCGGGCCAACCGCATCGCCCGCCGCTTGATCTCCGATGGCGTCGGCCCCGGTGACCATGTGGCACTGGCGATCCGGCGTTCCACCGAGTTGGTCGTCGCCATGTACGCGGTGCTGCAGGCCGGCGCCGCCTATGTGCCGCTCGACCCGGATCAGCCCGCCGACCGCATCGGCCACATCATCGAGACCGCGCAGCCGCGACTGGTGCTCACCAGTCGCCGCGACGCGTTCGAGGCCGACGGCGTCACCGTGCACGCGGTCGAGAACATCTTCTCGCCCGCCGACTTCAGCGGTGCGCCGATCACCGATGCCGAACGCGTGCAACCGATTCGGGCCACCAACACCGCGTACGTGATCTTCACGTCCGGCTCGACCGGTCGCCCCAAGGGCGTCGCGGTGGACCACGCGGCGATCGTCAACCGCCTGCTGTGGATGCAGCACGAGTACCCGATCGACGCGGCCGACGCCGTCCTGCAGAAGACCCCGGCCACCTTCGACGTGTCGGTGTGGGAGTTCTTCTGGCCCTTGCAGACCGGCGCCCGCCTGGTCGTCGCCAAGCCCGACGGTCACCGCGACCCGGTGTACCTGGCCCAGACCATCGCCGAACGCGACATCACCACCGCGCACTTCGTGCCCTCGATGCTGTCGGTGTTCGTCTCGACCCTCGGCAGCAACGGCAACGGCGACGCGGTGCGCCTGCGTCAGGTGTTCGCCTCCGGTGAGGCGCTGCCCGCGCCCACCGCGCAGCGCCTGCGCGAGCTCACCGGCGCCCGCCTGCACAACCTGTACGGCCCCACCGAGGCCGCGGTCGACGTCACCTATCACGAGGTCGTCGACGCCGATGTGGAGTCGGTGCCGATCGGGCGCCCGGTGTGGAACACCCGGGTGTTCGTGCTGGATTCGCGCCTGCACCCCGTGGCGCCCGGTGTCGCGGGAGAGCTCTATCTCGCGGGCGATCAGCTGGCTGTCGGCTATCTCAACCGGGCCGACCTGACCGCCGACCGTTTCGTCGCCAACCCGTACGGCGCGGCAGGCTCGCGCATGTACCGCACCGGCGACCTCGTCACCTGGACCGCGGTGTCGGGCGAGAACGGTCTGACCTACGGCGAACTGAACTACCTGGGCCGCACCGACTTCCAGGTGAAGCTGCGCGGTCTGCGCATCGAACTGGGAGAGATCGAGGCGACCCTGCTGGCTCAGCCGGGCGTCGCGCAGTCGGTCGTGGTCGTGCGCTCCGACGCGCACGCCGGTGACCAGCTCGTCGGTTACCTTGTGCCAGAAGCGGAGTCGGCCCTCGACGTGGCCGCGGTGAAGGCGGGCATCACCACCGAACTGCCCACCTACATGGTGCCGTCGGCCCTGGTCGTGCTGGAGGCCTTCCCGCTCAACGCATCCGGCAAGCTCGACCGTAAAGCGTTGCCCGCGCCCGTGTTCGAGGCGAAGGTGTTCCGTGCGCCCTCGACCCCGATCGAGGAGATCGTCGCCGAGATCTTCGCCGACCTGCTCGGCGCCGAACGCGTCGGCGTGGACGACGACTTCTTCGCCCTCGGCGGCAACTCCCTCGTGGCCACCCAGGTCGCGGCGCGCCTGAGCACGGCGCTCGACGCCGAGGTCGGCGTGCGCACCCTGTTCGAGGCGCCCACCGTCGGTGCGCTGGCCGCTCGCGTGGAATCGCACGCGGGCACCGGTCTGCGCGCCGAGCTCACGGCCCGTCAGCGCCCCGAGTACCCGCCGCTGTCGCTCGCCCAGCAGCGCATGTGGTTCCTGAACCGCTTCGACGTCGCCGACACCGGCACCTACAACATCCCGGTCGCGGTCCGCCTACAGGGCCTGCTCGATCTGCCCGCGCTGCGCGGCGCGGTCGCCGACGTGGTCGCCCGCCACGAAACCCTGCGCACGGTCTACCCCGTGTACGTCACCCCCGAGTCGGGGCGCGCCGCCATGGCCGACGGCACCGCCTACCAGAAGGTGCTCGCCGCCGCGGGCTCGATTCCGGACGTCGAGCTGATCGAGGCCGACGAGACCGACATGGCGACCTCGCTCTACGAGTTCGCCCGCCGCGGTTTCGACGTCACCGCGAACGCGCCTGTGCGCCTTCGGGTCTACGAGCTCAGCGAGCGCGAACATGTGCTGGTGATGGTGGTCCACCACATCGCCGCCGACGGTTTCTCGCTGCGCCCGCTGGTGCGCGACCTGATGACCGCCTACGTGGCCCGCACCGCGAACACCGAACCCGGCTGGCCGCCCCTGAACATCCAGTACGTCGACTACGCGCTGTGGCAGCGCGAGATCCTCGGCGACGAAACCGATCCCACCTCGCTGATCTCCGAGCAGCTCGAGCACTGGCGCGGCGCGCTCGCCGATCTGCCCGACGAACTGCGCCTCGGTCACAAGTCGCGGCCGGTGCAGGCCAGCTACCAGGCGGGCACGCACCGCTTCGAAGTGCCCGGCGAGCTCGTCGAGGCGTTGAACCGGGTCGCCCACGAGCACAGCACCACCCTGTTCATGGTGGTGCACAGCGCTTTCGCCGTCCTGCTGTCGCGCCTGTCGGGCACCCCCGACATCGCCATCGGCACCCCGGTCGCGGGCCGTGGTCAGCAGGCACTCGACGACCTGGTCGGCATGTTCGTCAACACCCTGGTGTTGCGCGCGCAGGTCGATCCGGGCACCACCTTCGCCGAGCTGCTCGGTCAGGTCCGCGAGCACGACCTGGCCGCCTTCGCGCACGCCGACGTACCGTTCGAGCGCCTCGTCGAGGTGCTCAACCCGGCGCGCTCGCAATCGCGCCACCCGCTGTTCCAGGTGATGCTCTCGTTCCAGAACCTGGGCCGCACCACCCTGGAACTGCCCGGCCTCACGGTCTCCGAGCTGGGCATCGACCAGCACATGGCCAAGTTCGATCTGCAGCTCGCGCTCAGCGAGGTCCCCGCCGACGACGACAGCCACATGGATGCCGAACTCGTCTACGCGACAGATCTTTTCGACGCGAGCTTCGCCGCGACCTTCGGCGCCCGCCTGCTGCGCGTGCTCACCGCCGTCGTGGTCGACCCCTCGGCTCCCGTCGGTGACATCGAACTTCTCGACTCCGCCGAGCGTGCCCTGGTGCTCGATCGCTGGAACGACACCGAATTCGCCGTCGACGCCGCGCTGAGCACGCCGAGCGACGACGAACCGGCCACTCTCCACGCGCTGTTCGAGGCGCAGGTCGCCCGCACCCCCGACGCGGTCGCGCTCACGTTCGAGGGGACGAGTCTGTCCTACGCCGAGTTCGCGGGCCGCGTGCGTCAGCTGGCGCGCTGGCTCAAGGACGCCGGCGTCGGCCCGGAATCGTATGTGGCACTCGGCATGCGGCGCTCGATCGACCTGCTGGTCGGCATGTACGCCGTGTCCGCCGCCGGTGGCGCGTACGTGCCGCTGGATCCCGATCACCCGGCCGAGCGCATCGAGCACATCCTCGAGACCGCGCAACCGGTCTGCGTGCTCACCTCCGGTGAGAGCCTGCCCGCGGCCGCCGGTCGCGAGGTGCGCATCGACCAGCTCGACCTGTCCGGCCGCTCCACCGAGCCGGTCACCGACGCCGACCGGCACCGCCCGCTGCGCTCGGACAACACCGCCTACGTCATCTTCACCTCCGGCTCGACCGGTCGCCCCAAGGGCGTGGCCGTCAGCCACGCGGCGATCGTCAACCGCCTGGTGTGGATGCACGCCGCCTACGGCCTCGCCGCCGACGACGTGGTGCTGCAGAAAACCCCCGCCACCTTCGACGTGTCGGTGTGGGAGTTCTTCTGGCCCTTGCAGGTCGGCGCGCGCCTGGTCGTCGCCAAGCCGGACGGGCATCGCGACCCGGCCTACCTGGCCCGCCTGATCGGGGCCGAACAGGTCACCACGGTGCACTTCGTGCCGTCGATGATGGCGGTGTTCGTCACCGAACCGCTGGCCGCCGAGTGTGTCTCGCTGCGCAATGTGTTCGCTTCCGGCGAGGGCCTGCCCGCGCCGACCGCGCAGCGTCTGCGCGAATTGACCGGCGCCGCACTGCACAACCTCTACGGTCCGACCGAAGCCGCGGTCGACGTGACCTATCACGAGGTCACCGATGCCGACATCGAGACGGTGCCGATCGGCGCCCCGGTGTTCAACACCCGTCTGTACGTGCTGGATTCGCGATTGCGACCGGTTCCGGTGGGTGTCGCGGGTGAGCTCTATCTCGCGGGCGTGCAGCTGGCCCACGGGTATGTGGGTCGCGCCGACCTGACGATGGACCGCTTCGTCGCCGACCCGTTCGCGCCCGGCGAGCGCATGTACCGCACCGGCGACCTCGTCACCTGGACCGCCGACGGCGAGCTGGAGTACCTGGGCCGCACCGACTTCCAGGTGAAGCTGCGTGGTCTGCGCATCGAGCTCGGCGAGATCGAGTCCGCGCTCACGGCGCTGCCGGAGATCGCCCAGTCGGTGGTCGTGGTCCGTGCCGACGAGCACACCGGCGATCAGCTGGTCGCCTACGTCATCCCGGAGGCCGGGGTCACCGTCGACACCGACGCGGTGAAGGAGGCCCTCGGCACCGAGCTGCCCGTCTACATGGTGCCCGCCGCGTACGTGGTGCTGAACGCGTTCCCGCTCAACGCCTCCGGCAAGCTCGATCGCAAGGCGCTGCCCTCGCCGGTGTTCGCCACGCGGACCTTCCAGGCGCCGGTCACCCCGGTGCAGCAGATCGTCGCCGCCACCTTCGCCGAGGTGCTCGGCGCCGGTCAGGTCGGCCTCGACGACGACTTCTTCGAACTCGGCGGCAACTCGCTGGTCGCCACCAGGGTCGCGGCCCGGCTGTCCGAGGCCCTCGATACCCAGGTGCCGCTGCGCGCGCTGTTCGAGGCGTCGACGGTGGCCGCGCTGGCGGCTCGCGTCGAAACGCACACCGGTCGCGGTGGGCGCATCCCGTTGGTCGCGCGCCCGCGGCCCGAGCTGGTGCCGCTGTCGCAGGCGCAGCAGCGGATGTGGTTCCTCAACCGATTCGACAACCGCACCGCGGTCAACAACATCCCCGTCGCGATCCGTCTCACCGGTGACCTCGATGTCGCCGCGCTCGAGGCGGCCATCGCCGACGTGGTCGCCCGGCACGAGTCCCTGCGCACCTTGTACCCGGCAGCCGACGTGACCGCGGGTGCGGTCGAGGAAGGCGCGGGCTACCAGCGGATCCTGCCCGCCGACGAGGTCCGGGTCGCGCTGGCCGCCCAGCCGGTCGCCGCGAGCGATGTGGTGGCCAGGGTGATCGAACTGGCGAGCGTGCACTTCGACGTGACCCGCGAAGTCCCGTTCCGCGCGAGCCTGCTGCGCGTCGACGACCGGAACCACGTGGCCGTGCTGGTCGTGCATCACATCAGCGGTGACGGCTTCTCCCTGCGTCCGCTGCTGCGCGATGTCGTCATCGCCTACACCGAGCGCACCCGCGGCGAGAACCCCGCCTGGACGCCGCTGGAAGTCCAGTACGCCGACTACACCCTGTGGCAGCGTGAGCTCCTCGGGGAGGAGTCCGATCCCGACTCGGTCGCCGCGAGCCAGCTCGCCTACTGGACCGAGCAGCTGCGCGACCTGCCCGATCAGCTCGAGCTGCCCGCCGATCGGCCGCGCCCCGAGGTCGCCACCAATGCCGGTGACCTGCACCGCTTCTCGGTCGACGCGCAACTGCACCACGCGCTGACCGAGATCGCCCGCGCCCGCGGCGTCACCCTGTTCATGGTGATGCACGCGGCGCTGGCCACCTGGGCCGCACGCCTGTCCAACAGCACCGATATCGCCATCGGCACCCCCATCGCCGGTCGTGGCGAGCGCGCGCTCGACGACCTGGTCGGCATGTTCGTCAACACCCTGGTGCTGCGCAGTGAGGTCGACTCGAGCGCGCGCTTCGGCGACCTCCTGGATCAGGTCCGCAAGGTGGACCTGTCCGCCTTCGCCAATGCCGATGTGCCGTTCGAGCGCCTCGTCGACGTGCTCAGCCCCACCCGTTCGCAGGCGCACCACCCGCTGTTCCAGGTGGCGCTCACCTTCGAAGCGGCCACCGCCGCCGACGCGGGCACCATCGCGCTGCCCGGCCTCGATCTCGACGTCGTCGACTTCGATCCGGGCACCGCGAAATTCGACGTGCAGCTCACCGTGGGCGAAGCCGCCGACGGCTCGCTGGCGCTGTCGTGGAACTACGCCACCGATCTGTTCGACGCCGAAACCGTCGCCGCCTTCGGCGACCGCCTGGTCCGCATCCTGCGCAGCGTCGCCGAGAACCCCGACGTGATCGTCGGCGACATCGACCTGCTCGGCGAGGCCGAACAGCGTGATGTCGCCCAGCGCTGGGTGTCCTCCGGCGTCGACGCCATCGGCCTGCCGGTCATCCACGACGCCAGCACCCCCGCCGGTTACCGGCGTGGCCTGTTCGGCAACAAGCACACGACCCTGGTCGACCTGTTCGACGCCGCGGCCGCCGCCTACCCCGACCGTATCGCCGCCAAGTTCGGTGTCGAGTCGCTGACCTACGCCGAACTCGATCGCCGCGCGAATGTGTTGGCGCGCAGGTTGATCGAAGACGGCGCGGGCCCGGAATCGCTGGTCGCGGTGATCCTGCCGCGTTCGCTCGATCTCGTGGTCGCGCTGCTCGCCGTCGTGAAGACCGGCGCGGGCTACGTGCCCGTCGACCCGACCTACCCGGCCGAGCGCATCGCCTATGTGCTCGAGGACTCGCGCCCCACCAGCGTGGTCCTCGATTCCACCGTCCAGGTACGGGTGCCCGAGCACCTGCCCTCGGTGGTGCTCGACGGCTTCGCCGTGGAAACCGGCAATATCGAAGACGCCGACGACGCCCCGATCACCGACGCCGACCGGCTCGCCCCGCTCTCGCCGGACAATGTCGCCTACGTCATCTACACCTCCGGCTCGACCGGTCGCCCCAAGGGTGTCGCGGTCGCGCACCGCAATGTGGTGCGCCTGTTCGCCAACACCGACCGTGATTTCGGCTTCGGCCCGCGTGATGTGTGGACGCTGTTCCACTCCTACGCCTTCGACTTCTCGGTGTGGGAACTGTGGGGCCCGCTGCTGTTCGGCGGTTCGCTGATCGTCGTGGACTACTACACCTCGCGTTCGCCCGAACAGTTCCTGGAACTGCTGCGGGTGGAACAGGTGACGGTGCTCAACCAGACGCCGTCGGCGTTCTATCAGCTGGCCGAGGCCGACCGCAACGCCGGACCGGGTCTGGAACCGCTCGCCCTGCGCTACGTGGTGTTCGGCGGCGAGGCCCTCGAGCTGCGCCGCCTCTCGGATTGGGTCGCGCGCCACGGTGACAGCTCGCCGACGCTGGTCAACATGTACGGCATCACCGAGACCACGGTGCACGTGTCGTTCCGTGCGCTGGACGCGAAAACCATTGCCGCCGCGGCCGGTTCGGTGGTCGGCCGGGCGATCGCGGGTCTGGGTGTGTACGTCCTGGACAACCGGTTGCGGCCGGTGCCGGTGGGTGTCGCGGGCGAAATGTATGTCGCCGGACCGCAGTTGGCGCGCGGTTACCTCGGTCGCCCCGACCTGACCGCCACCCGCTTCGTCGCCAACCCGCTCGCGGGCCCGAACCAGGGTGGCTCGCGCCTGTACCGATCGGGCGACCTCGCGCGCTGGAATCGCTTCGGCGAACTCGAATACCTGGGCCGCGCCGATGACCAGGTGAAGGTCCGTGGTTTCCGGATCGAGCTCGGTGAGATCGAAGCCGCGGTGCTCGCGCAGCCGGGCATCGCCCAGGCCGCGGTCATCGTGCGTGAGGATCAGCCGGGTGATCAGCGGATCGTCGCCTACGTGGTCGCCGAGGGCGATCTCGAACCCGACCTCGAGACCATTCGCAGCGGCGCGGCCGAACAGCTGCCCGCCTACATGGTTCCGGCGGCGCTCGTGCGCCTCGAGTGGATCCCGCTGACCGTCAACGGCAAGCTGGACCGGCGTGCGCTGCCTGCTCCGGCGGTGCAGGCGCGGGCCTTCCGCGCACCGGTCACACCCGTGCAGGAAGCCGTGGCCGCGGTCTTCGCCGATGTGCTCGGCCTGGACCGGGTCGGTGTCGACGACGACTTCTTCGACCTCGGCGGCAACTCGCTCATCGCGACCCGCGTCGTCGCCCGCATCGGTGCGGCGCTCGGCGCGACGGTGCCGGTGCGCGCGCTGTTCGAAGCGTCCACCGTGGAAGCCCTCGCGGCACGGGTGGAATCGCACACCGGCGGCACCGCTCGCGCGGCGTTGGTCGCCCGTGAGCGCGCCGAAGGGGAACTGGTTCCGCTGTCGTTCGCGCAGCAGCGGATGTGGTTCCTCAACAAGTACGACACCACCTCGGCCGCCTACAACCTGCCCGTCGCGATCCGTCTCACCGGCGACCTCGACACCGAGGCACTGGCACTCGCGCTGGCCGACCTGGTCCGCAGGCACGAATCGCTGCGCACCCGCTACCCCGAGCACGGTGGCACCCCCGTGCAGCAGATCGTCGCGGCGGAACGCATTTCGCTGGACCTTCGCCCGATCGCGATCGCTCAGGACGAGCTGTTCGAGACCGTCACCGAGTTCGTCTCCACTGGTTTCGATGTGGCCGAACAGGTTCCGATGCGCGCCCGCCTCTTCCGGGTCGCCTCCGCAGGCCACACAGGTCGCACCGCTGACAACGAACAGGCTGCGGGTGCCGAGCACGTCTTGGTCGTGGTCGTGCACCACATCGCCGCCGACGGTTTCTCGATCGCGCCGCTGACCCGAGATGTGATGCGCGCGTACACCGCCCGTGCCCAGGGCACCGCCCCCGGCTGGGCGCCGCTGCCGGTGCAGTACGCCGATTTCGCGATCTGGCAGCGCGCGGTGCTCGGCACCGAGGACGACGCCGACTCGCTGATGTCGCGCCAGGTCGGCTACTGGCAGTCCCAGCTCGCCGGTGTCCCCGACGAGCTGACCCTGCCGTTCGACCGCGCCCGCCCGGCGATCGCCTCGCATCACGGCGCGACCGTGCACCGTGAACTCTCGCCCGAGCTGATCGCGAAGCTCGACGAGGTCGCCCGCCGCCAGGGCGCGTCGCTGTTCATGGTCATGCACACCGCGCTCGCGGTGCTGCTGGCCCGCCTGTCCGGCTCCGACGACATCGCCGTCGGCACCCCTATCGCGGGCCGTGGTGAACAGGCCCTCGACGACCTGGTCGGTATGTTCGTCAATACCCTGGTGTTGCGCACCGGTGTGCGCCCGGCCGAGTCCTTCACCGACCTGCTGGAACAAGCGCGCACGACCGACCTCGACGCCTTCGGCAATGCCGATGTGCCGTTCGAGCGCCTGGTGGAACTCCTGGCTCCGGAGCGGTCGCAGTCGCGTAACCCGCTGTTCCAGGTGATGCTGGCCTTCCAGAACCTGGACCGCACCACGCTGGAACTGCCCGGCCTGGCAGTGTCGGCGCTCGACCTCGACGAGAGCGTTGCCCGCTTCGACCTGCAGTTCACCCTCTCCGAGCTGGGTGAACCCGGCCACGGCGGGATGGCGCTGGCACTGAACTACGCCACCGAACTGTTCGATGAGGACACCGTCGCCGGCATCGCCGTGCGCTGGCAGCGAGTGCTCGAAGCGATCGCCGCCGATGCCTCGATCACGGTCGGCGCGATCGATGTGCTCGACGCCGCCGAGCGGACCGACCTGGTGTTCCGGGTCGGCGAACCGCCGGTGCCTGCCCGTACTCTGCGTACCTTGCTGTCCGAGGCCGTCGCTCAGAACCCGACGGGCCCGGCGGTGGTGTTCCAGGGGACGAGTGTGTCCTACGCCGAGCTCGACGAACGCTCGAACCGGTTGGCGCGCTTGCTGATCGCCGAGGGGATCGGCGCCGAGGATCTCGTCGCGATCGGTGTGCCGCGTTCGGCCGACTCGGTGCTGGCAGCGTGGGCGGTCGCCAAGACCGGGGCGGCCTTCGTCCCGGTGGACCCGACCTACCCCGCCGACCGCATCGCCCACATGGTCACCGACTCCGGTTCACCGCTGGGCATCACCGTGGCGTCGGTGCGCGTGGGTCTGCCCGATATCGCTGCGCGTCCGGCGGCGGAATCCGTTGCGGCGCGGCCGGAAAGCTCGACCGCCGTTACCGGTGCGGTGGGCTGGCTGGTGCTCGACGAGCTGGATCTGGACGCTTTCGACGGCGGTCCGATCGCCGACACCGAACTGGTCCGCGCGACCACGCCCGAGCAGCCCGCCTACGTCATCTACACCTCCGGCTCCACCGGTGTGCCCAAGGGCGTCGTCGTCACCCACGCCGGTCTGGCCAACTTCGGTGAGGAGCAGGCCAAGCGCTACGCCCTCGACACCGATACCCGCGCACTGCATTTCGCCTCGCCCTCGTTCGACGCCTCGATCCTCGAGCTGCTGCTGGCGCTGGCCCGCGGCGGTGCGCTGGTCGTCGTCCCGCCCGGTGTCTACGGCGGTGACGAGCTGTCGGAGCTGATCCGCGCCGAGCGGGTCACCCACGCCTTCATCACCCCCGCCGCGCTGGCGACCTTCGACCCCAGCGGGCTCGACTCGCTGCGCGTGCTGGTCGCCGGTGGTGAGGCGGTGCCCGCCGATCTGGTGTCGAAGTGGGCAGTTCCTTTGGCGGACGGCACGACTCGCGCCTTCCACAACGGTTACGGCCCCACCGAGACCACGATCATGACCAACATCAGCGCCGCGCTGACACCGGGCGAGCTGGTCACCATCGGTGGGCCGACTCGCGGCATGCGTTCGCTGATCCTGGACACCCAGCTCCAGCCGGTACCGGTGGGTGTCGCGGGTGAGCTCTACCTGTCGGGCATCCAGCTGGCCCGTGGGTACCACGCCCGCGCCGGGCTCACCGCCGACCGGTTCGTCGCCGACCCGTTCATCCCGGGCGAGCGGATGTACCGCACCGGCGACGTGGTGCGCTGGACCGCCGAGCGCACCGTCGAGTACGTCGGTCGTTCCGACTTCCAGGTCAAGATCCGTGGCTTCCGGATCGAACTGGGCGAGATCGACTCCGCTCTCGCCTCGCACGAGACCGTCGACTTCGCCACCACCGTCGGCCACAAGAGCACCGCGGGCGCGGTCTCGCTGGTCGCGTATGTGGTTGCCGCGCCGGGGCATTCGATCGATGTCGCCGCGCTGACCGCGCACGTCGAGGATCGTCTGCCCGCGTACATGGTGCCGTCGTCGATCATGGTGATCGACCACGTGCCGCTCACCCCGGTCGGCAAGCTCGACCGAAAGGCGTTGCCGGAGCCGGTGTTCGCCACCGAGGTCACCTTCCGGGCCGCGCGCAACCCGATCGAGCAGACCATCGCCGAGGTCTTCGCCGAGGTGCTGGGTGTGGAACGCGTGGGCGTGGACGATTCGTTCTTCGCCCTGGGCGGTGACTCGATCGTCTCCATCCAGCTCGTCTCCCGGGCCAAGGCTCGCGGCGTGCTGTTCTCCCCGCGCAACGTCTTCGAACAGCGCACCGTCGCCGGGCTGGCCTCGGTCGCCGAAACCGCCGATGTCGCGGCGGCTTCCGCGATCACCTTGGCCGAGCTGCCCGGTGGTGGCGTCGGCGAGATGCCGCTGACCCCGGTCGTGCGGTTCATGGCCGAGCGTTCCGGTTCGTTCGACCGGTTCAACCAGACGATGGCATTGGAACTGCCGGTCGGTATCGACCGCGCGGGCATCGCCGCCACCGTCGGGGCGGTCATCGACCGTCACGACATGCTGCGCTCGCGCCTGCATCAGGTCGACGGCCGCTGGGTCGTCGTCACCGCCCCCACAGGCACCGTCGACGCCACCGCGCTCATCGATCACACCTCTTTCGACCCCGCCGTCTCCGATGCCGAACTCGTCGAGATCGCCGCTGCCGCACTGGATGCGAGCCTGGACCGCCTCGACCCGGCCGACGGCGTCGTCGTGCGCTTCGTCTGGCTCGAGCCGGAGCTGAACGTCGACGAGGGCGCAGGTGCGTCGAATGCCCGTCGCGCAGGCCGCCTGATCGTTGTCGCTCACCACCTCGTCGTCGACGGCGTCTCGTGGCGCATCCTCGTGCCCGACTTCGTTTCCGCGTGGGGTCAGCTCTCCGCCGGGCAGCAGCCCGAGCTCGGCGCCCCCGCCACCTCCATGCGGGCCTGGGCGCACGCGCTGGCCGACGAGGCGCGCACCGCCGACCGCGCCGCCGAACTCGACTTCTGGCGTGAGGTCGTCGCCACCCCGGACCCGCTGCTCACCGCGCGGCCCATGGACCCCGCGGTCGACGTCTCCGGTGTCGTCGAGAAGCTGCCGGTCGAGGTGTCCGCCGAGGTCACCAAGGCCCTGCTCACCACCGTCCCCGCGCTCTTCCACGGCGGCGTCAACGACGGTCTGCTCACCGCGCTGGCACTGGCCGCCGCCAAGTGGCGCGCCACCCGAACCGGTCCCGGCGCGCTCGGCAACGGCCACCGCGCCGACCCGAGCGGCGACGCGCTACTCGTGCGTCTGGAAGGCCACGGTCGCGAGGAAGAGGTCGCGCCCGGCGCCGACCTGTCGCGCACCGTCGGCTGGTTCACCGCCATCTTCCCGGTCCGCCTCGACCTGGCCGGCATCGACATCGACGCCGCGCTCGCCGGTGGTCCGGCGCTGGGACAGGCCGTCAAGGCGGTCAAGGAACAGCTGCTCGCGGTGCCCGACAAGGGCATCGGTTACGGCCTGCTGCGGTACATGAACGCCGAGACCGCCGTCGAACTGCCCACGCAGCTCCCCGGCCAGATCAGCTTCAACTACCTCGGCCGTGTCGCCGACAGTGACGTCCCCGACGCGCTGCGCGGCTTCGGCTGGATCCCCGCGCCCGAGCTGGCCGCCCTCGGTGGTGCCTACGACGCCGACATGCCCGCGATGGCGCCCCTCGATGTCAACGCGATCGTCGTCGGCGACAAGCTCAGCGCCAATATCGGCTACCCGAGCACCCTGCTCGCCGAGGCCGAGGTCCGCGAATTCGCCGACCTGTGGATCACCGCACTGGAAGCCGTTGCCCGGCACGCCAATTCGGCCGACGCGGGCGGTCACACACCGTCCGACTTCGCCCTCGTGCGCTCCACCCAGCGCGATATCGACACCTGGGAGAAGCGCTACCCCGAGCTGACCCAGGTGTGGCCGCTGGCCGCGCTGCAGGCAGGTCTGTTCTTCCACGCCCGTCTCGCCGCCACCTCGGTCGACGTCTACACCGCCCAGGCGGTCCTCACGCTCACCGGTCGCGTCGACGCCACCCGTCTGCGCGCCGCCGCCCAGGCGCTGCTCGACCGCCACGAAACCCTGCGCACCGCGTTCGTCACCGACCACGACGGCAACGCCGTGCAGGTCGTCCTCGACACCACCCGCGTGGCGTGGACCGAACACGATCGCATCGAGACCGGCGAATACGCCGACCTCGTCGAGGCCGACCGCACCGCGCGCTTCGACCTGGCCGACCCGCCGCTGATCCGCTTCACCCTGATCCAGATCGCCGAGCACGAATGGCGCTTCGTGGTGTCCAACCACCACATCCTCCTGGACGGCTGGTCGACGCCGCTGGTCATGCGTGACCTGCTCGCCCTCTACGCCCTGCACGGCGACGCGAGCGCACTGCCCGCCGTCCGCTCCTACCGGCACTTCCTGGAATGGGTTGCCCGCCAGGATCACTCGGTCTCGATCGAGGCCTGGTCGCACGCGCTGCGCGGCGTCACCGAGCCGACCATGCTGGCCCGCCCCGACGCGAGCCGCGAGATCGCCGCCCTGTCCGACGAGTACCTGTTCGACCTCGACGAGCCCACCACGGCGCGGCTCGTGGCGCTGGCCGCCGACCTCGGCGTCACCCCGAACACCGTCCTGCAGGTGGCCTGGTCGATCGTGCTCGGCCGGATGACCGGCCGCGACGACGTGCTCTTCGGCACCACCGTCTCGGGTCGTCCCGCGCAGCTGTCCGGCGTGGAATCCATGGTCGGGCTGTTCATCAACACCGTCCCGGTGCGCGTGCGCTTCGACGCCGCGGAATCGGTGCGCGACGTGCTCACCCGCACCCAGGGCGAGCAGGCCGATCTGCTCGACCACCACTACATCGGCCTCGCCGAGATCCAGTCCGCGGCCGGAATCGGTGGCCTGTTCGACTCGCTGGTGGTCTTCGAGTCCTACCCGGTCGACGCCGAGGGCATCAAGGCCCAGGCCGCCGACATCGACGGCATGGCTGTCACCGGCCTCGACGCGGCCGACGCCACCCACTACCCGCTGTCGCTGATCGCCCAGCTCGACACCCAGCTGCGCGTGCGCGCCGGCTACCTGAGCGACCTGTTCGACGCGGCCACCGTGCATCGCATCGCCGAGCGCCTGATCCGGGTGCTCACCGCGATCACCACGGAACCGGCTGTCGCCGTGGGCGATATCGAACTGCTCGACGCCGCCGAACGCGAACTCGTCGTGCGCGAGTGGAACGCCACCGCGCACGAGGTCGACCAGCGGGCCACCCTCGTCTCGATGTTCGAGGCCCAGGTCGCCCGCACGCCGCAGGCCACCGCCCTGTCCTTCGAGGGCACGAGTCTGTCCTACGCCGAGTTCGCCCAGCGGGTCTACCGCCTGTCGCGCTGGCTGATCGACCGCGGCGTGGGCCCGGAAACCTATGTGGCACTGGGCATGCGTCGCTCGATCGACCTGGTCGTCGGCATGTACGCGGTGAGCGTGGCCGGTGGCGCTTACGTGCCGCTGGATCCCGATCACCCGGCCGAGCGCACGGAATACATTCTGGCGACGGCGGATCCGGTCTGCGTGCTCACCTCGGGCACCGATCTGGAGATCGACACCGCACAGGTCCGGATCGACCTGCTCGACCTGGACGGCTACGCCGATTCCCGCGTCGCCGACGCCCAGCGGATCGCGCCGCTGCGTCCGGAGAACACGGCGTATGTGATCTTCACGTCGGGTTCGACGGGTCGTCCGAAGGGTGTGGCGGTCAGCCATGGTGCGATCGTCAACCGTTTGGTGTGGATGCAGCAGGCCTACGGTCTGACCGAGGCCGATGCGGTCTTGCAGAAGACGCCTGCCACGTTCGACGTGTCGGTGTGGGAGTTCTTCTGGCCCCTGCAGATCGGCGCGAATCTCGTTGTCGCCAAGCCGGACGGTCATCGCGATCCGGCGTACCTCGCGGAGATCATTCGCACCGAGGGCGTCACCGTCACGCACTTCGTGCCGTCGATGCTCGCCGTGTTCGTCGCCGACGCCGCGGCCGCGCGCTGCGAGTCGCTGCGGATGGTGTTCGCCTCCGGTGAAGCGTTGCCGCCCAAGCCCGCTCACCGCTTGCGTGAGCTGACCGGCGCCGCGCTGCACAACCTGTACGGCCCCACCGAGGCCGCCGTCGACGTCACCTTCCACGAGGTCGTCGACACCGACGTGGACACGGTGCCGATCGGCGCCCCGGTCTTCAACACCCAGGTCTACGTCCTCGACGCGCGCCTGCGCCCCGTCCCGGTCGGTGTCGCGGGTGAGCTCTACCTCGCCGGTGCCCAGCTGGCGCGCGGCTACGTCGCCCGCCCGGATCTGACCTCCGATCGCTTCGTCGCCGATCCGTTCGGTGACGACGGCGAGCGCATGTACCGCACCGGTGACCTCGTCGCCTGGACCGAACAGGGCGAGCTGGAGTACCTGGGCCGCACCGACTTCCAGGTGAAGCTGCGTGGTCTGCGCATCGAGCTCGGCGAGATCGAGTCCGCGCTGACCGGCCTCGACGAGGTCGCTCAGTCGGTGGTCGTCGTGCGTGGCGAGCAGCACACCGGTGACCAGCTGGTCGCCTACGTCATCCCCGCGACCGGCCGCACCGTCGACATCGAGGACGCCCGCGAGGAACTGGGCAACAACCTGCCCGCCTACATGGTGCCCGCGGTCATCATCGTGCTCGACGAGTTCCCGCTCAACGCCTCCGGCAAGCTCGACCGCAAGGCGCTGCCCGCGCCGGTGTTCGAGGCCGCGGTGTTCCGCGCCCCGACCACCCCGGTCGAGGAGATCGTCGCCGCCACCTTCGCCGGTGTGCTCGGTCTGGACCGGGTCGGCCTGGACGACGACTTCTTCGCGCTCGGCGGCAACTCGCTGACCGCCACCCAGGTCGCCGCCCGCCTGTCGGCCGCGCTGGACACCGATATCGGCGTGCGCGAACTGTTCGAGTCCTCCACCGTGGCCGGGCTGGCCGCGCGGGCCGAGACGCACTCCGGTACCGAACGCCGCGCGCCGCTGGTGCCCCAGCAGCGCCCCGAGCGGGTGCCGCTGTCGCTGGCCCAGCAGCGCATGTGGTTCCTCAACCGCTTCGACCCCGAGTCCGCGGTGGACAACATTCCCGCCGCGGTCCGGCTGTCGGGCTTGCTCGACCGCCAGGCGCTGCAGGTGGCCGTGGCCGACGTGCTCGCTCGTCACGAATCCCTGCGCAGCTACTATCCGGAGGTTTCCGGCGCCGGCTACCAGGTGATCGTGCCGACCGGCAAGGTCATCCCCGACCTCGCGCCGATCGAGACCACCGCCGCCGAACTGCCGCAACGGCTTTCGGAGCTGGTACGCACCGCGTTCGACGTCACCGCCGAGGTGCCGTTCCGTGCGGCCCTGTTCGAGGTGAGCCCCACCGAACACGTGCTCGCCCTTGTCGTGCACCACATCTCGGCCGACGGCTTCTCCATGGGCCCGCTGACCCGCGACGTGATGACCGCCTACAGCGCCCGCGTCGAAGGCGCCGAACCGGCCTGGCGTCCCCTCGATGTCCAGTACGCCGACTTCGCGCTGTGGCAGCGCGCCGTGCTCGGTGACGAGGACGACGCGCAATCGGTGATCGCCCAGCAGATCTCGTACTGGGGTTCGACCCTGCGCGGCCTGCCCGAGCAGCTCGATCTGCCCGCCGACCGGCCGCGCCCCGCGGTCGCCAGCGGACGCGGCGCCACCCACACCTTCGAGATCGACGCGAAGACCCATGCGGCCCTGACCGAGCTGGCCCGCACCCGCGGCGCGACGCTGTTCATGGTCGCCCACGCGGCGCTGGCACTGCTGCTCTCGCGCCTGTCCGGCGAGAACGACATCGCCATCGGCACCCCCATCGCGGGCCGTGGCGAGCGCGCCCTCGACGACCTGATCGGCATGTTCGTCAACACCCTGGTGCTGCGCACCGAGGTCGACGGCGACGCGAGCTTCACCGACCTGCTCGGCGCGGTCCGCGCGAGCGACATCGCGGCCTTCGGTCACGCCGACCTGCCGTTCGAGCGGCTCGTCGAGATCATCAACCCCGCGCGCTCGCAGGCCCGTCACCCGCTGTTCCAGGTCATGCTGGCCTTCCAGAACACCGGCCAGACCAGCCTGGAACTGCCCGGCCTCACCGTGAGCGGCGTGGATCTGCCGATCGACGTGGCCAAATTCGACCTGCAGGTCGTGCTCACCGAGAAGCCGGGCGACGCGTCCGGCATCGTCGCCGAGCTGATCTACGCCACCGACCTGTTCGACGCGGCGACGATGGACCGCTTCGGTGCCCGCTTCGCCCGCCTGCTGGCCGGCATCGCGGCGGCGCCGAACCGCGCCGTCGGCGATATCGCCCTGCTCGACTCGGCGGAAACCACTCTGGCCGTGCACGGTTGGAACGACACCGCCCGCGAGCTGCCCGAGGCGGGCACGCTGGTGGACGAGTTCGCCCGCCAGGCCGCGGCTACGCCCGACGCGGTCGCGATGGTCGACCCCGCCACCGGCGAAACCCTGACCTACGCCGAATTCGCCGCGCGCGTGCACCGTTTGGCGCATCGCCTGATCGAGGCGGGCGTTGGACCGGAAGCCCTGGTCGCGCTCGGCCTGCGCCGCGGCATCGACCTGGTCGTCGCGGCCTACGCGGTGCAGGAAGCAGGCGGTGGCTACGTGCCGCTCGACCTGGACCAGCCCGCCGACCGCATCGCCTACGTCCTGGAGACGGCTGCCCCGGTCGCCGTGCTCACCACTACCCGCGACGGGTTCGGACTCGACGACGCGGCCGTGGACACCGCCCCGACGACGCTGGTCATCGACGCGATCGACCTCACGGCGTACCCGCAGACTCCGGTCAGCGATGCCGAGCGGATCGTCCCGTTGCTCCCGCGGCACCCGGCCTACGTCATCTTCACCTCCGGCTCGACCGGTCGCCCGAAGGGTGTGGCCGTGCCGCACTCGGCCGTGGTGAACCAGATCCGCTGGATCACCGGCGAGTACGGCATCGACGCCGACGATGTGGTGCTGTTCAAGACGCCTGCCACCTTCGACGTGTCGGTGTGGGAGCTGTTCGGCCCGCTGAGCACCGGCGGCCGGATCGTCGTGGCGAGCCCCGACGGCCACCGCGATCCGCAGTACCTCGCCGATGTCATTGCCGCGCAACGGGTCACGATGACCTCGTTCGTGCCGTCGATGCTCACCGTGTTCGCGGGCAGCATCGATCGGGCCGCGATCGAGGGCGGAGCTCTGTCCTCGCTGCGCACCCTGCTGATCGCCGGTGAGGCATTCACCGCCGATACGGTCGTCGCATTCCGCAAGGTGAGCGACGCGGCTCTGTTCAACCTGTACGGCCCCACCGAGTTCACCGTCCACGCGACGCACGGCCCGGTCGCCGACCAGGTCGACGGCGCCGTCCCGATCGGTACGCCGGTCTGGAACTCGCGGGCTTACGTTCTGGATTCGCGATTGCACCCGGTCGCCGCCGGTGTCGCCGGTGAGCTGTATCTGGCTGGTGCCCAGCTGGCCCGCGGCTACTTCGGCCGCCCCGATCTCACCGCCGACCGCTTCGTCGCCGACCCGTTCGGGACCGACGGCGAACGGATGTACCGCACCGGTGACCTCGTCCGCCGCGACGAGAACGGCGTGATCACCTACCTCGGCCGCACCGACTTCCAGGTCAAGCTGCGTGGTCTTCGGATCGAGCTCGGCGAGATCGAAGCCGCGCTCACCGCGCACAACACCGTCACGCAGGCCGTGGTGGTCGTGCGTTCGGATGCTCGCACCGGTGACCAGCTCGTCGGCTACGTCGTCCCCGCCGTGGGCGAGACCGTCGACATCGACGCTCTGCGCGCGCATCTCGCGGCGCAGCTGCCGTCCTACATGGTTCCGGCCGCCTTCGTCATCATCGACGAGATGCCGCTGAGCGCCAACGGCAAGCTCGACCGGCGCGCCCTGCCCGAGCCGGTGTTCGAGGCCCGCGAGTTCCGCGCGCCGCGCACGCCGATCGAGGAGATCGTCGCCGCCACCTTCGCCGAGGTGCTCGGCCTGTCCGGTGATCGCGCGGTCGGCCTCGACGACGACTTCTTCGATCTGGGCGGCAACTCGCTCATCGCCACCCAGGTGGTCGCCCGCCTCGGTGCCGCCCTCGACACCCGCGTCCCCGTGCGCGCCCTGTTCGAGGCGCCGTCGGTGGCCGCGCTGGCCGCCAAGGTCGAGGTCCACGCGGGCAGCGGCAGCCGTCGCGAGCTCGTCGCCGGTACGCGCCCGGACCAGATCCCGCTCTCGCTCGCGCAGCAGCGCATGTGGTTCCTCAACCGCTTCGACAGCGCGACCGGCGTCAACAACATCCCCCTCGCGGTCCGCCTGACCGGCGACCTCGACATCGACGCCCTGCGCCAGGCCGTCGCCGATGTGGTCGACCGGCACGAGGTGCTGCGCACCGTCTACCCGGAGACCGCCGACGGCCAGGGTGTGCAGGTCGTGCTGCCCGTCGGGCAGATGCCGATCTCGCTGCACCCGATCACCGTCGGCGAGGACGAGATCCGTGATCGCATCAGCGAACTCGTGCTCGCCGGATTCGACGTGACCGCCGAGGTCCCGGTGCGCGCCGAACTGTTGCGCGTCGCCGGCTCGATGGACGGCTCGCACCCCGACACCCACGTGCTGGTCTTCGTCGTGCACCACATCTCCGGCGACGGTTGGTCGGTGCGCCCGCTGGCCCGCGACGTGATGATCGCCTACGCCGCCCGCTCGCGCGGTGAGGCGCCCGGCTGGACCCCGCTGCCCGTGCAGTACGCCGACTTCGCCCTGTGGCAGCGCGAAACGCTGGGCGCCGAAGCCGATTCGGCGTCGATGATCGCGCAGCAGGTGGCCTACTGGTCGCAGAACCTGGCCGGGCTGCCCGACCAGCTCGACCTGCCCGCCGACCGGGCCCGTCCCGCCGTCGCGTCCAATCGCGGTGGCGTGCACGAGTTCTCGATCGACCCGGCCCTGTCCGCCGGACTCAACGCGCTCGCCCGCGAACACGGCGCCAGCCTGTTCATGGTCGTGCACGCCGCGTTCGCCGCACTGCTGGCCCGCCTGTCGGGCAGCGACGACATCGCCATCGGCACCGCCGTCGCCGGTCGTGGTGAAGCGGTGCTCGACGACGCCATCGGCATGTTCGTCAACACCCTGGTCCTGCGCAGCGCCGTCGACCCGGCCCAGCCGTTCACCGAGCTGCTCGACCGGACCAGGGAGAACGACCTCGCCGCCTTCGGTCACGCCGACCTGCCGTTCGAGCGGCTCGTGGAGATCCTCAACCCGGCCCGTTCGCAGGCCCGCCACCCGCTGTTCCAGGTGATGCTGTCCTTCCAGAACACAGGTGAGGCCTCCTTCGAACTGCCCGGCCTCGAGGTCGCGGGTGTGCCCCTCGACGTGGTCACCGCCAAGTTCGATCTGCACCTGAACCTGGCCGATCGCCACCGCGCCGACGGTTCCGCCGACGGCATGACCGCCGAATTCGCCTACGCCACGGACATGTTCGACGCCGACACCATCGCCGCCCTCGCACAGCGCCTGGTGCGGATGCTGACCGCGGTCGTGGCCAAGCCCACCCGCGCGATCGGCGAGGTCGACCTGCTGGCCCCGGCCGAATACCGCCAGGTGGTCACCGACTGGAACGCCACCGAGCACCCGGTCGACCAGGCCGCCACGCTGGTGTCGATGTTCGAGGCACAGGCCGCGACCAGCCCGAACGCGACCGCCCTCACGTTCGAGGGGACGAGTCTGTCCTACCGCGAGTTCACCGCGCAGGTGAACCGCCTCGCCCGTCATCTCATCGCCCAGGGTGTCGGCCCGGACACCATGGTCGCGCTCGGCATGCGCCGCTCGCTCGATCTGGTGATCGGCATGTACGCGGTGAGCGTGGCCGGTGGCGCCTACGTGCCGCTGGACCCCGACCACCCGGCCGAGCGCACCCACTACGTGCTCGAGACCGCGGCGCCGGTGTGCGTATTGACCACTGTCCGTGACGAATTCGACGCCGGTTCGACCACGGCGCTCAACATCGAACGCCTGGATCTCTCGGGCTACTCGGATGCGCCGGTCACCGATGCCGAGCGCATCGCGCCGTTGCGTCCGGAGAACACGGCGTATGTGATCTTCACGTCGGGTTCGACGGGTCGTCCGAAGGGTGTGGCGGTCAGCCACGGCGCGATCGTCAACCGTTTGGTGTGGATGCAGCAGGCGTACGGCCTGGCCGAAGCCGATGTGGTCTTGCAGAAGACGCCGGCGACGTTCGACGTGTCGGTGTGGGAGTTCTTCTGGCCCTTGCAGATCGGCGCGAAGCTGGTTGTCGCGAAGCCCGACGGTCACCGCGATCCGGCCTACCTGGCCGAGATCATCGCCACCGAGGGCGTCACCACCGCGCACTTCGTGCCGTCGATGATGTCGGTGTTCGTCGCCGAACTCGCCGAGTCCGCCGCTGTCGCGCTCGCCGACGGTCGGGAGATCTCGAGCAGCCTGCGCCTGGTGTTCGCCTCGGGTGAGGCGCTGCCCGCGCCGACCGCGCAGCGGATGCGCGCCCTCACCGGCGCGGCCCTGCACAACCTGTACGGCCCCACCGAAGCCGCCGTCGACGTCACCTTCCACGAGGTCACCGACGCCGACACCACCTCGGTGCCGATCGGTGCGCCGGTCTTCAACACCCAGGTGTACGTGCTGGATTCGCGTCTGCACCCGACACCCGTCGGCGTTCCCGGCGAGCTGTACCTGGCCGGTGTCCAGCTGGCGCGCGGTTACGTCAACCGTCCCGACCTCACCGCCGACCGCTTCGTCGCCGACCCGTTCGGAACCGACGGCGAACGCATGTACCGCACCGGCGACCTCGTCGCCTGGACCGCCGACGGCGAGCTGGAATACCTGGGCCGCACCGACTTCCAGGTGAAGCTGCGTGGTCTGCGCATCGAACTCGGCGAGATCGAGTCCGCGCTCACCGCGCTGCCCTCGATCGCCCAGTCGGTGGTCGTGGTCCGCTCCGACGAGCGCCTCGGTGACCAGCTGGTCGGCTACCTGATCCCGGCGGCCGGTACGAGCATCGACCTCGATGCCGTGCGCACCGAACTCGGCGGCGCGCTGCCGGCCTACATGGTCCCCACCGCCTTCGTGATCCTGGATGCCTTCCCGCTCAACGCTTCCGGCAAGCTCGACCGCAAGGCGCTGCCCGCGCCGGTGTTCGAGGCCAAGGTGTTCCGCGCGGCGTCCACCCCGATCGAAGAGATCGTGGCGGGCACCTTCGGCGACGTGCTCGGCGTGACCCGCGTCGGCGCCGACGACGACTTCTTCGAACTCGGCGGCAACTCGCTGCTGGCCACCCAGGTCACCGCCCGCATCGGTGCGGCCCTGGACACCCAGCTCTCGGTGCGCGACCTGTTCGAGGCCTCGACGGTCTCCGCACTGGCCGCCCGCGCCGAGCACAACGCGGGCTCCGGACGGACCCGTCCGCGCCTGACCGCGGGGGAGCGGCCCGCCGTCATACCGCTCTCGCCCGCCCAGCAGCGCTACTGGTTCCTCAACCAGTTCGACACGTCCACCTCCGCGGTCGACAACATCCCCCTGGCCGTCCGCCTCACCGGCGAACTCGACGTGCCCGCGCTCGAGCAGGCCATCGGCGACGTGTTCGCCCGCCACGAAATGCTGCGCACCACCTACCCGGGCTCGCCCGACGGCCCGCACCAGGTGATCCTGCCCGTCTCGCAGAGTCGCGCCGTGGTGCACCACATCGCGGTCACCGAGGCCGAATTGCTCGGCAGCGTCATCGAATTCGCGATGACCACCTTCGACGTCACCCACGAGGTGCCGCTCAAGGTCGCGCTGTTCGAACTGCACGAGACCGACCACGTGCTGGCGTTCACCGTGCACCACGTCTCCGCCGACGGTTCCTCGATGGGCCCGCTGGCTCGCGACATCATGGCCGCCTACGTGGCCCGCGTGCAGGGCGAGGCCCCGCAGTGGGCGCCGCTGCCCGTGCAGTACGCCGACTACGCGCTGTGGCAGCGCGAGGTCCTCGGCGACGAGACCGATCCCGAATCCCTCGCCGCCAAGCAGGTCGCCTACTGGAGCGAAGCGCTGGCCGGTCTGCCCGACCAGCTCGAACTGCCCGCCGACCGGCCGCGCCCACCCGCGCAGTCGTTCCAGGGCCAGGCCATCCGCTTCGAGATCGACCCGACCCGGCACGCGGCCCTGCACGACCTGGCACGGGCGAACAACGCCTCGCTGTTCATGGTCGTGCACGCCGCGCTCGCGGTGCTGCTCGCTCGCCTGTCCGGCACCGACGACATCGCCGTCGGCACCCCGATCGCCGGCCGTGGCGAGCGTGAGCTCGACGACCTGATCGGCATGTTCGTCAACACCCTGGTGTTCCGCACCGCCGTCGACTCCGGCGCCTCCTTCGCCGAACTGCTCGCCGATGTGCGCAACCGCGACCTGGAAGCCTTCGCCAACGCCGACGTACCGTTCGAGCGGCTGGTCGAGGTGCTCAACCCGGTCCGCTCCACCGCGCGCAATCCGCTGTTCCAGGTGGGCCTGTCGTTCCAGAACCTGGCCGACACCACCTTCGAACTGCCCGGCCTGACCGTCAGCGCCGTCGACTACGACTCGCAGCTGGCCAAGACCGACCTGCACGTCACCCTCTACGACCGCTACACCGACGACGGCGCACCGGCCCAGCTGGTCACCGAATTCGGTTACGCCATCGACCTGTTCGACGAGTCGACCGTCCAGAGCTTCGCCGACCGCTTCCTGCTGGTGCTCGACGCGGTCGCCGCCGACGCCACCATCGCGGTCGGCGATATCGACCTGCTCACCACGCCGGAATCCGAGCGGATCGTCACGGCGTGGAACGACACCGCGCACGCGGTCGACACCGACGCCACCCTGGTGTCGCTGCTCGATGCGACAGTGGCGGCCACTCCCGAGGCCATCGCGCTGGTCGTGGACGAGTCGGAATCCGAAGCGGTTGCCGCCGGCGCCGAATCCGGTAGTGGCACCGCTGCAGTCGGTCGGACGGTCGCAGGACGCCGCGAGCTGACCTACGCCGAGCTCGACGCCGAGGTCAACCGTCTCGCGCGGCACCTGATCTCGCGCGGGATCGGCACCGAAGACCGGGTGGCTCTTGCCATCCGCCGTTCCGCCGAGCTGATCATCGCGATGTACGCGGTGGCCCGCACGGGCGCGGCCTATGTGCCGATCGACCCGGATCAGCCTGCCGAGCGCACCGACTACATCCTGGAGACGGCCGCACCGGCTGTCGTGCTGACGACGGCGAACGCCGAATTCAGCACGGCGGCAGCCGAAGTTGTGGTCCTCGATGACCTCGACCTGAGCGATGTCAGCGCTGAGGAGATCACCGGGCGCACCCTGGTCCCCGCGAACACCGCGTACGTCATCTTCACGTCCGGCTCGACCGGCAAGCCCAAGGGTGTGGCGGTCTCGCACGGCGCGATCGTCAACCAGTTGCTGTGGGAGACGGCCGAATTCGGTATCGGCGCCGACGACGCGGTGCTGCTCAAGACGGCCGCCACCTTCGACCTCTCGGTCTGGGAGTTCTGGACCGCCGCCGTCGCGGGCGCCCGCCTGGTGGTCGCCACCGCCGACGGCCACCGTGACCCGGCCTACCTCAACGACCTGATGCGGGCCGCCGGCGTCACCACGCTGCACGTGGTGCCGTCGATGCTCGACGCCTTGCTCACCGAATCCGGTGCGGCACTACCGCGTACGTTGCGCCGGGTCCTCGCCATCGGTGAGGCGCTGCCCGCCGCGACCGCGCAGCGTTTCCGCACGGCGAACACCGCCGTGCTGTTCAACCTGTACGGACCGACCGAGGCCGCGGTCTCGATCACCAGCCACGCGGTCACCGACGCGGACACGGTGTCGGTCTCGATCGGCGCACCGGAGTGGAACAGCCGTGTCTACGTGCTGGATTCGCGCCTGCGCCCGGTTCCGGTGGGTGTCTCCGGCGAGCTGTACCTGGCCGGCGCCCAGCTGGCCCGCGGCTACTACGGTCGCGCCGACCTGACCGCCGACCGCTTCGTCGCCGACCCGTTCTCGGTGACCGGCGAGCGCATGTACCGCACCGGCGACCTCGTCGCCTGGAACGCCGACGGCGAGCTCGACTACCGCGGCCGCACCGACTTCCAGGTGAAGATCCGCGGCTTCCGCATCGAACTCGGCGAGATCGAGGCCGCGCTGCTGCGTCAGGCCGGTATCACCTCCGCCGCTGTCCTGGCCCACACCGATCCCGTGGTCGGCGACCGCCTGGTCGCCTACGTCGTGGCCGGCGATGTGGTCGACAAGCTGGCCCTGCGTGCCGCGCTGGCCGCCGAGCTGCCGTCGTACATGGTTCCGACCGTGTTCCTGCAGCTCGACGCGCTGCCGCTCAACGCCAACGGCAAGCTCGACCGCAAGGCCCTGCCGGAGCCCGAGGTCGAGAAGGCCGTGTTCCGCGCGCCGGTGAGCCCGAGCGAACAGCTCGTCGCCGCCACCTTCGCCGAGGTCCTTCGCCTCGACGCCGACAAGCGCTTCGGCCTCGACGACGACTTCTTCGCCTGGGGCGGTAACTCGCTGCTGGCCACGCAGGTCGCCGCCCGCCTCGGCGCGGCACTCGACACCCGCATCCCCGTGCGGCTGCTGTTCGAGGCGTCCACGGTGGCCGCACTGGCCCAGCGGGTCGAGCAGCATGCCGAGACCGGTGACCGTAAGGCGCTGACCGCGGGTCCGCGCCCCGCGCACATCCCGCTCTCGCTCGCGCAGCAGCGGATGTGGTTCCTCAACCGCTTCGACACCCAGTCGGCCGCCTACAACGTGCCCGTCGCGGTCCGCCTCACCGGCGACCTCGACGTGAACGCGCTGCGTGCGGCGGTCACCGACCTGGTGACCCGCCACGAGATCCTGCGCACGATCTACCCGCAGACCGAAGCCGGTGCGGCACAGGTGATCCTGTCGCCCGCGCAGGCCGCGCCGGAACTGATCGAACGCACCGTCGCCGCCGACCAGGTGGAAACGGCTGTGGCGGAACTGATGTCGACGATGTTCGACGTCACCGTCGAGGTCCCCCTCAAGGTGGCGCTATTCCGCGTCGAGAACGCTGTATCCGATGGCGATGCTCTCGAGGGCCCTGCGTGGTCACGCTCCGCTACCGCCTCCGGGCCCGCCGGGAGCATCGCGGGCGACTTCGTGCTCGCCCTCGTGGTGCATCACATCTCCGGTGACGGTTCCTCGGTCGCCCCGCTGACCCGCGACCTGATGACCGCCTACGCGGCCCGTTCGATGGGCTCCGAGCCCGGCTGGGCCCCGCTGGCCGTGCAGTACGCGGACTACAGCATCTGGCAGCGCGACCTCCTCGGCAGCGAGGACGACGCCGACTCGATGGCGTCCAAGCAGGTCGCGCACTGGAAGCAGGCCCTCGCGGACCTGCCCGATCAGCTCGACCTGCCCGCCGACCGTCCGCGCCCCGCGGTGCAGACCTTCGCCGGCAGCAAGGTCGATGTCCAGATCGACGCCGACACCCATCGTGCGCTGGTCGAGCTGGCCCGTGCCGAGGGCGCGACGCTGTTCATGGTCGTGCACACCGCCCTCGCGGTGCTGCTGGCCCGCCTGTCCGGCACCGACGACATCGCCATCGGCACCCCGATGGCCGGACGTGGCGAAGCGGCGCTCGACGACATGATCGGCATGTTCGTCAACACCCTGGTGTTCCGCACCAAGGTCGACGGCGGCGAAGCGTTCACCGAACTGCTGGCCCGCCAGCGCGAAGACGACATCGCGGCGTTCGCCAACGCCGACGTGCCGTTCGAGCGTCTCGTCGAGGTGCTCAACCCGGTGCGCTCCACCGCGCGTCACCCGCTGTTCCAGGTCGGCCTGTCGTTCCAGAACCTCAGCCGCGCCACCCTGGAACTGCCGGGCCTGACCGTCTCCGGCCTCGACATCGCCACCGAGCTGTCGCAGTTCGATCTGCACCTGATCGCCACCGACCGCTACGGCGATGCCGGTGAGCCCGAAGGTATCTCGGGTCTGTTCACCTACGCCACCGACCTGTTCGACCACGCCACGGTCGAAGGCTTCGTGGAGCGGTTCGCCCGCCTGCTCGGCGCGATCGTCGCCACCCCGCGAACCGCGGTCGGCGATATCGAGCTGTTGGCCCCGGCCGAACGCACCCAGATCCTCGACGCCCGCAACGCCACCACCTACTCGGTCGACACCGAGGCCACCCTGGTCTCGCTGCTCGACGCGACGGTGGCCGCCGATCCGAAGTCGACCGCGCTGGTCACCGACGACGGCGCGCAGCTCACCTACGCCGAACTCGACGCGAAGGTGAACCGTCTCGCGCGGCACCTGATCTCGCGCGGTGTGGGCCCGGAGTCCCGTGTCGCGCTGGCGATGCGCCGCTCCGTGGACCTGGTTGTCGCGATGTACGCGGTGGCCAAATCCGGCGGCGCGTACGTGCCGGTCGACCCCGATCAGGCGGCCGAGCGCACCGACTACATCCTCGAGACGGCGGCACCGGTCTGCGTGCTGACCAACGCCGAGTTCGGCACCGACGTCGCACCGGTGGTTCGCGTCGACGAGCTCGACCTCGAATCGCTGAGCGCGGCACCGATTTCCGATACCGAGCGCACCGAACCGCTGCGTCCAAACAACACCGCCTACGTGATCTTCACGTCCGGCTCCACCGGGCGCCCCAAGGGGGTCGCCGTTCCTCACCAATCCATCGCCAACCAGCTGCAGTGGAAGCTGATCGAGTTCGGCATGGACGCCGCCGACGCGGTGCTGCTCAAGACCGCCGCCACCTTCGACCTCTCGGTCTGGGAGTTCTGGTCGGCCGCGGTCTGCGGTGGTCGCCTGGTGATCGCCTCGGCCGACGGTCATCGTGACCCGGCCTACCTCAACGAGCTGATGGCCCGCGAATGGGTCACCACTCTGCATGTGGTGCCGTCGATGCTCGACGCGCTGCTGGCCTCGGGGATGCCCGATTCGCTGTGGCGGGTCCTCGCCATCGGTGAGGCGCTGCCGGGTTCGCTGGCCCAGCGTTTCCGCGCGGAGTTCAGCCGCACCGAGCTGTTCAACCTGTACGGCCCGACCGAGGCCGCGGTCTCGATCACCTCGCACCGGGTGAACGCCGCCGACCAGGTGTCGGTCTCCATCGGCTCGCCCGAGTGGAACAGCCAGGTCTACGTGCTCGACGAGCGTCTGCGCCCGGTGCCCGACGGTGTCGCCGGTGAGCTGTACCTGGCAGGCGCGCAGCTGGCTCGCGGCTACTACGGTCGCCCCGACCTGACCGCCGACCGCTTCGTGGCCAACCCGTTCACCCCGGGTACTCGCATGTACCGCACCGGTGACCTGGTGGCCTGGCACAACCGCGAGCTCGACTACCGCGGCCGCACCGACTTCCAGGTGAAGATCCGCGGCTTCCGGATCGAGCTCGGCGAGATCGAGGCCGCGCTGCTCGCGCTGCCCGAGATCGCCCAGACCGCGGTGATCGCCAAGTCCGATCCGCGCACCGGTGACCGTCTGGTCGCCTACCTGGTCGGCTCGGATATCGAGGTGGCGCAGGTCAAGTCGACGCTGGCCGCCGGGCTGCCGTCGTACATGGTGCCCGCCGCGTTCGTCGTCATGGATGCGCTGCCGCTGAATGTCAACGGCAAGCTCGACCGCAAGGCGCTGCCGGAGCCGGAGTTCGAGGCACAGACCTTCCGCGCGCCGTCGACCCCGATCGAGGAGATCGTGGCCGGCGTGTTCGCCGATGTTCTCGGCGCCGAGCGCGTCGGTGCCGACGACGACTTCTTCGCCCTCGGCGGCAACTCGCTGCTGGCCACCCAGGTGGCGGCCCGCCTCGGCGCCGCCCTGGACAGCCGGGTGCCCGTGCGCCTGCTGTTCGAGGCGTCGACGGTGGCCGGACTCGCGGTGAAGGTCGAGCAGGGTGCGGGTGCCGGTGGGCGTCGCGCGCTGGTCGCCGCTGCGCGCCCGGACCAGGTGCCGCTGTCGCTCGCACAGCAGCGCATGTGGTTCCTGAACCAGTTCGACACTGCCTCTTCGGTGAACAACATCCCTGTCGCCGTCCGCCTGTCGGGCGCGCTGGATGTCGAGGCATTGCAGCTGGCAGTCGCCGATGTGCTCGCGCGGCACGAGACCCTGCGCACGGTGTACCCGTCGACCGACGGCACACCGCACCAGGTGATCCTGCCGGTCGAAGGCAACGTCCCAGATCTGACGCCGGAAACCGTTGCCCCCGAACAGGTGCGCGACAAGATCGCCGAGCTGATCACCACCGGTTTCGACGTGATCGACGAAGTTCCGTTGCGCGCGAAGCTCATGCAGGTCGCCGACGAGGAGTTCGTCCTCGTCTTCGTGGCCCACCACATCAGCGCCGACGGCTGGTCCATGGGCCCGCTGACCCGCGACGTGATGATCGCCTACGCCGCCCGTGCCACCGGTGAAGCACCGGGCTGGGCGCCGATGCCGGTGCAGTACGCCGACTTCAGCGTCTGGCAGCGCGAGGTGCTCGGCGCCGAGACCGACGAGACCAGCCTCATCGCCCAGCAGGCCGACTACTGGAAGCGCGCGCTCGCCGGTGTGCCCGACGAGCTGAACCTGCCGCTGGATCGGCCGCGTCCCAGCACGCAGTCCTTCGCCGGCGGCCGGGTGCTGTTCCCGATCGGTGGTGACATCCACGCCGGACTGTCCGCCATCGCTCGCGAGCAGAACGCGACGCTGTTCATGGTCGTGCACACCGCGCTGGCGGTCTTCCTGGCGCGCATGTCGGGCACCGAGGACATCGTCATCGGCACCCCGATCGCGGGCCGTGGCGAGGCCGAACTCGACGACGTGATCGGCATGTTCGTCAACACCCTCGCCCTGCGCACGCAGGTCGGCGGACAGCTCACCTTCGCCGAGCTGTTGACCCAGGCCAAGGAAGCCGACCTGGCCGCCTTCGCTCACGCCGACATCCCGTTCGAACGTCTGGTGGAACTGCTCAACCCCGAGCGCTCCACCGCGCGGCACCCGCTGTTCCAGGTGGCGCTGTCGTTCGAGAACCTGCCCGACGCAGGCTTCGAGCTGCCCGGCCTGTCGGTCTCGGCCGTCGACTTCGACGTCGACACCGCCAAGTTCGACCTGCTGCTCACCGTGCGGGAAGCGGCAGCAGGCGACGACGCGGGCGCCTACGCCGAGTTCTCCTACGCCAGTGCGCTGTTCGACCGGTCGACGGTGGAGAAGTTCGCGCAGCGCTTCCAGCGTCTGCTCGCCGAGGTCGTCGCCGACACCACCACCCCGGTCGGTGACCTCGAACTCCTCGACAGCGTCGAGCGCACCGAACTGCTCACCCGCACAGGCGGTCCCGCCGCCGCGGTGAGCACCCTGCCGGAGCTGCTGGCCCAGGCTGTGGCGACCAACCCGACCGGTCAGGCCATCGTGGCGCCGGGCGAGTCGGCCTCGCTGACCTACGCCGAGCTCGACGCGGCATCCTCGCGCCTGGCGCGGGTGCTCATCGAGCGCGGTGCGGCACCGGAGACCGTCGTCGCCATCGCCATGCAGCGTTCACTCGACACCACCCTCGCCATCTGGGCCGTCAGCAAGACCGGTGCGGCGTTCCTGCCGGTCGACCCGAAGTACCCGGCCGAGCGCATCGCGCACATGATGTCGGACTCCGGTGCGGCACTGGGCATCACGGTGTCGGCCGAGGTCGACCACCTGCCCGCGCCCGCGCTGGGCGACTGGCTCACTCTCGACGACGCGGCCACCGAGGCCGCGATCGCCGCGCAGTCCGATGCCGAGCTCACCGAGGCCGATCGCCGTGGCGCGGTCCGCCCCGGCAACACGGCCTACATGATCTACACCTCGGGTTCGACGGGTCTGCCCAAGGGCGTCGTCGTCACCCACGCCGGTGTGCCCAACTTCGCCGCCGCCCAGGTCGCGCAGTTCGGCCTCGACAAGAACGCGCGGACCCTGGCGTTCGCGTCACCGTCGTTCGACGCGTCGATCCTCGAGTTCCTCCTGGCCGTCGGCTCGGCGGGCACCCTGGTGATCACGCCGGTCGGTGTGGTCGGTGGCGAGGAACTGGCCGACATCATCGCCGGCCAGCAGCTGACCCATGTGTTCCTCACCCCGCTGGTCGCGGCGTCGATGGAACCCGCGGCACTGGCCGGGCTCGAAGCGCTGATCGTCGGTGGCGACAAAGCCCCCGTCGACTTGGTCGCGAACTGGCACAGCGCGGGTACCGACCCGGCGCTGCACCGGTTCTACAACGCCTACGGTCCGACCGAGGCGACCATCGCCACCAACCTGTCCGATCCGCTGCTGCCGGGCGACACCATGAACATCGGTGGCCCGATCGCGGGCGCGACCGTGTACGTGCTCGACAGCCGCCTGCACCCGGTCCCCGAGGGCGTGGCCGGTGAGCTGTACCTGGGCGGTGTGCCGCTGGCGCGGGGCTACCACGCGCGCCACGGCCTCACCGCCGAGCGTTTCGTGGCCAGCCCGTACGCGGCAGGCGAGCGCCTGTACCGCACCGGTGACGTCGTCGCCTGGCGCACGGTGCACGGCAAGCCGGTCGTGGAATACGTGGGCCGCAACGACTTCCAGGTGAAGATCCGCGGCTTCCGCATCGAACTGGGCGAGATCGACGCGGTCCTCACCGCGCACGACGACGTCGAGTTCGCCGCCACCATCGGCCGCAAGACCGACGCGGGCGCCACCATCCTGGTGTCCTACGTCCGCGGCAACGTGGACCCGGCCGCCCTGGTCGAGTACGCGGCGCAGCACCTGCCCGCGCACATGGTGCCCGCCGCCGTGATGGTCCTCGACGAGATCCCGCTGACCCCCGCGGGCAAGCTGGACCGGCGCGCACTGCCCGAGCCGGTCCTGGCCCCGCGCGAGTTCCGCACGCCGACCAGCGAAGTCGAGGCGATCATCGCGACCGTCTTCGCCGAGGTGCTCGGTGTGGACGCCGTCGGCCTCGACGATTCGTTCTTCGCTCTCGGCGGCGACTCGATCCTGTCCATCCAGCTGGTCTCGCGGGCCAAGGACCGCGGCGTGCTCTTCAAGCCGCGCGATGTGTTCGACAAGCGCAGCGTCGCAGGGCTCGCCGAGATCGCTGTGCTGGCGGGCGACGCCGAACAGATCGTGCTCGAGGAGCTGCCGGGAGGCGGCGTCGGCGATATCCCGATGCTGCCGATCATGCGCCAGATCCTGGCGAGCGGTTCCACCTACGACCGGTTCTCCCAGTCGATGGTGCTTCGCCTGCCCGACAACATCACCGCCGATGTCCTGCACGCCACCATCGGTGCGGTCTTCGACCACCACGATGTGCTGCGTTCGCGGGTCGCGAAGGATCCCGAGAACGGTTGGATCTTCGAGGCGTTGGCGCCGGGTGAGGTCGACGTGACCACCCTCGTGCGTCGGGTCGAGGTGTCCGGCGACATCGCCGACGACCAGCTGTCCAAGCTGGCCAGTGTCGAATACGACGAGGCGATGGGTCGTCTCGACCCCGCGAACGCCGCCATGGTGCAGTTCGTCTGGTTCGCCTTCGGCGACAACGCCGACGGACCGCGCCGCCGCGACGCACTGCTCATCGTCGGCCACCACTTCGTGATCGACGGCGTCTCCTGGCGCATCCTGATCCCGGACCTCGGCATGGCCTGGGGTCAGATCGCGGCGGGCCAGCAGGTCACGCTGCCGGTCAACGGCACCTCGATGCGTCGCTGGGCGCACAGCCTGGTCGAGCAGTCGACGGATCGTCGCGCGGAACTGCCGTTCTGGCGCGAGGTTTCGGCCACCGCCGATCCGCAGCTTGGCGCGCGGGCGTTCGACCCGCAGGTGGACACCTTCGCCACCGTCGACCGGGTGCAGGTCACCCTGTCGCCCGAGGTCACCGACGCGGTCCTCACCGCGATCCCCGGCCTCTACCACGGCGGCGTCAACGACGGTCTGCTCACCGCGCTCGCACTGGCCGTATCCCGGTGGCGTGGTGACGAATCCGGTACCGCGGCACTGATCAAGCTGGAAGGCCACGGCCGCCAGGAAGAGATCGTCGCCGGTGCGGATCTGTCGCGCACCGTCGGCTGGTTCACCACCGCCTTCCCGGTCCGGCTCGACCTGGCCGGCGCCGACCTCGACGACGCGTTCGCCGGTGGCGCCGTGCTCGGTGACGTCATCAAATCGGTCAAGGAGCAGATGCTCGCGGTGCCGGACAAGGGCATCGGCTTCGGCATGCTGAAGTACCTCGACGGTGCCGACCTGCCGAGCGTGGGCCAGATCAGCTTCAACTACCTCGGTCGCGCGACCGCCGGTGAGATCCCCACCGAGCTCGCCGAACTCGGCTGGGTGCCGGTGGCGGATCTGGGCCGGCTCGACGCCGAGATGGACCTCGACATGCCCGCCAACGCGACCCTGGACATCAACGCCATCGTCAACGACGGCGACGAGGGACCGCAGCTCGGCGCGAACATCGCGTTCCCGAAGGGTCTGCTCACCGCCGACCAGGCGCAGGAGTTCGCCGACCTGTTCGTGGCGGCGCTCACCGCGCTCGCCACGCATGCCCAGCGTGCCGACGCGGGTGGCTTCACCCCGTCCGACATGTCCCTGATCCGGGTCGGCCAGTCCGATCTCGAGCTGTGGGAGCGCGACTACCCGGCGCTGTCGGAGGTGTGGCCGCTCTCGCCGCTGCAGGCGGGCCTGATGTTCCACGCCATGCTCAGCTCGGCGACCGTCGACGTCTACACCGTGCAGGCCGTCCTCGACCTGACCGGCACCCTCGACACCGAGCGGCTGCGCGGCGCGGCCCAGGCCGTGCTCGACCGGTACCCGAACCTGCGGACCGCGTTCGTCACCGATTCGGCCGGTCAGCCGGTGCAGGTGGTGCTGTCCGAGCTCGAGGTGCCGTGGCGCGAGGTCGACCTCACCGACCTGCCCGAAGACGAGCGGATGCCGCGCATGCGGCAACTGTTGCGCGCCGACCAGGCGAACCAGTTCGACATGGCCACCGCGCCGCTGATCCGCTTCGGTCTCTACAAGATCGACGAGGAGCACTCGCACCTGGCGATCACCGTCCACCACATCCTGGTCGACGGCTGGTCCATGCCGCTGCTCATGCGCGACCTGCTCGTCCTCTACGCGGTCCACGGCGACCTCACCGCGCTCCCGCGGGTGGCGTCCTACCGCAACTTCCTGTCCTGGCTCTCGGGCTGGGATCGCGAAGTGTCGCTGCAGGTGTGGGCCGACGCGCTGGCCGGGGTCGAAGGCCCCACCCAGCTCGCGCCCGCGCCGCGCACCGAGGAGCGCTACGAGCTCGGCAAGGTCATCGTCGAGATCGACAACGACCGCACCAGGGCGCTCGGCAAGTTCGCCGGCGAGCTCGGTGTCACCGTGAACACGATGCTGCAGACCGCGTGGGGCATCGTCGTCGGTCGCCTCACCGGCCGCGACGACGTGGTGTTCGGCGCGACCGTCTCGGGTCGCCCGGCGGAACTGCCCGGCGTCGAGTCGATGGTCGGCCTGTTCATCAACACCCTGCCCGTGCGCATCCAGATCGACGACCGGATGACCGCGGAGAAGCTCACCCAGCGGGTGCAGTCCGAGCAGGCCGAACTGCTCAGCCACCACTTCGTCGGGCTGTCCGACATCCAGCGGGTGGCGGGCATGGGCTCGCAGTTCGACACGCTGGTGGTGTTCGAGTCCTACCCGATGGACAAGGACGCCGTCACCGCGGCGAGCTCGATCGACGGCATGCAGGTCACCGGTGTGGGCCTCGACGACGCGACCCACTACCCGCTCACGCTGGTGGTGATGGCCGAGTCGACCATCGAGATCACGATGAAGTACCTGACCAGCACCTTCACCGCCGATGAGGTCCGCACGCTGTCGCAGCGCCTGCTGCGGGTGCTCGACGAGTTGCTCGACAACCCGTCCGGTCTGGTCGGCGACATCGACATCCTCGATGCGAGCGAACGCGCTCAGCTGCTCGCCGATTCCGGTGTGACAGCCGCTGTTTCGGCTCCGGTCGCTTCCGGTGTCGGCGCGCAGACGGTGGCCAAGGTGCTCGCCGAGGTCGTCGAAGCCGATCCGCAGGCTCCGGCGCTGCTGCGCGGTGACAGCGAAATCGCCTACAGCGCACTGGATCGCAAGTCCTCGCAGCTGGCCCGCGTGCTCATCGCGCGCGGCGCGGGCCCCGGCGACGTGGTCGCGATCTCGCTGCCGCGCAGCGTGGATTCGGTCCTCGCCGCCTGGGCGGTCCAGAAGGCGGGTGCCGCGGTGCTGTTCGCCGGCGAACTTCCCGGCGTCGAGATCGCCGCCGCCGGAGCTCTTTTCGGTATCAGCGCGACGCCGGTCGCCGGGGTGGCGGGTCAGTGGCTGATCCTGGCCGACGTCGAAGACGAGATCGCCGCGGCCGCGGCCCATCCCGTCTCCTACGCCGACCGAGTCCGCCCCCTGGCCGAGGACCACCCGGCCTTCGTGCAGGTCTGCGGCGAGAACACCACGGTTCTCACCCAGTCCGAAGCGGTGGCCCTCGCCGAGCGCCTGCGCGACGAACACGGCATCGACTACGAAGGCACCACCTACACCACCCACGCCTCCGGCCCGGCCGCGGTCCAGGAATTCCTGGCCTCGTCCACCGCGGGCGCCCTGTCGGTCCTGCCCGACGCCTCGGTCGAAGACGACCTGGCAGAGGGCGAGGTCACGCACTGGTTCGTCGTGGCAGGCGATCCGACCGACGCGGCCGAGGGTGAAGTGACGGTGATCGTCGCCGACTAGTCCGCCGCTACTCGCCTACCGAAGCGCTCGGTAGGCGAGTAGTCCTGGCGGAGGTGCCCTTTTCGGCCCAATCCTGGAGCCACCGATCTCGGACTCCCCGCGATCGACCTCACCGAGGAATTCGTCCGTAAGTACGGCCTGTGATGTAGTTCCCCCCGATGTGACGTGGGGTCCTTCTTTCCGAAATGTGCTCGAAGCAGAACCGGGATAAGGTCCGGGTTCGCTTCGGGAAAAGGAAGGGAGCGGTTGCCATAACGCTTCGGATTTGGCTGAGCAGTGCGGGTGCGGCCAGCGTTCAGGTCATGCGGTTGCTACGGGAGAACCCTGACGGGGTCGAAGTCACTGTTTTCGCCAGCAATGTGGATCCGAGTGCGGCAGCTCTCTCGGCGTGTGATGTGTCGGTGATCGAGCCTCGGTACGTCAGCAACGAGCAGTACGCGCAGTTCGCCCTCGACTACTGCCGGACGCACGGGATCGATGTGCTCATCCCGCCGCGCCGGCTCGATGCGCTGGCGGGCCGCGCGGCGGACTTCGCCGCGGTCGGTACCAGTCTGATGTGTTCGCCGCTGTCCGCGGTGACGGCGCTGACCAGCAAGGTTCTCACCTACGAGATAGCCGGCGCCGCGGGAATTCCCGTGCCGCCATGGCGCGAGGCGGCCGGCGTCGATGAGTTCTACGCGGCTGTCGACGAGCTCTCGCTCACCGGGGAGACGCTGTGCATCAAGCCCAGCGGTGAGTACTCGGCATTCGGCTTCCGCATCCTCGACGACCGCCCGCTGACGATGGCGAACCTGCGGGTCGCGCCCCGGCCGGTGGCCTCGGTCGAGGCGGTCGCGGGGGCGATGCGCCGGGCGGCGGAAGAGGGCGAAGCGGTGCCGCCGCTGCTCGTGATGCCGTTCCTCGAAGGACCGGAGATCAGCATCGACTGCCTCTCCGCTCCGGGAGGCGAACTGCTGATGGGTATTCCGCGGGCCAAGCAGGGACGTTTCCGCATCCTGCTCGACGATCCCGCACTGGTCGACATCGCGCGTCGGCTCGTGCGACATTTCGAACTGGCCTATCTGACGAATGTTCAATTGCGTTATCGCGGTGGCGAACCAGTACTGCTCGAGGCGAATCCACGCCCCTCGGCGGGCTTGTTCCACACATCGTTCGCCGACGTGAACCTGCCATGGGCCGCGGTTCGGCTCCTGCTGCAAGGGGATTCGGGATTGCGCCGACCGCCGCGGCTCGGTGCCTGTCTCGCCGTGGCGGAAGCGGTCATGGAGGTCGCGCCGCAATCGGACAGTCTGTCCCCCGGTGCCGTGCGCAGAAGCGCGGACCTGGTTCCCGGTTGATCGGCTGCTGGAGTCGATCACTCGCCGGTGGTGAACAGGCCCCGGTTCATGGCGACGATGACGGCGTGGGTGCGGTCGTTGACGTCGAGCTTGGCGAAGATGCGGAGTAGATGGGTTTTGACGGTGGCTTCGGCGATGACGAGTCGTCTGCCGATCTCGGGGTTGGAGAGGCCGTCGGCGACCGCGCGGAGGACATCGATTTCGCGGGGGGTCAAGGTGACCGGTTCGGGGCGGCGGATGCGGGCGACCAGGCGTTCGGCGACGCGGGGAGCCAGGACGGTCCGGCCGTGGGCGGCGGCGTGGATGGCGTCGACGAGTTGATCGCGGGTGGTGTCCTTGAGGAGGTAGCCGATGGCGCCCGCTTCGATGGCGCGTTCGATGTCGGCATCGGTGTCGTAGGTGGTGAGAATCAGGACGCGGGTTCCGGTGCGGCGCACGATGTCCCGGGTCGCCGCGACGCCGTCGAGTACCGGCATCCGTAGATCGAGCAGCGCTACATCCGGGGACAGGCGTTCGGCGAGATCGATGGCTTCCGCGCCGTCGGCCGCCTCGCCGACGATCTGGATGGACGGTTCGGCCTGCAACAGCGCGACGAGACCCGCTCGCATCACGAGGTGATCGTCGGCCAGGATCAGGCGTAGGGGCTCGGTCATGTCGGTCCGGTCGAGGGGAGAAGGGCGAAGATCCTGGTGCCCTCGCCGGGCGAGCTCGTGACGGCGAATTCGCCACCGAGTTCGGCCAGCCGGGTGCGCATCCCGTTCAGACCGAATCCGCGAGCCTCGTGCGGTGTGAAACCGATTCCGTCATCGGTGATCTCGAGCTCAGGTCCGGCACCGGTGTGGGAGAGGACCACGCTCACAGTGCTCGCCTTCGCGTGCTTGCTCACGTTGGCCAGGGATTCCTGCGTGCAGCGCAGCAGGCCGATTCTGGTGGGTTGGTCGCAGACGATGTCGGCGAGTTCGGCGTGCACGGTCAGCCCGGTGTCTTCGGCGAAGCTGTCGAGGACCCGACGCAGCGTCTGGGCGATCCCGGTGCTGTCCGCGGGACGTCCGCCGACCAGAACCCTTGCCTCGGTGAGGTTCTCGCGGGCGGTGCGCTCGATCGACAACAGCTGTCTGGCGGTCGCTGCCGGATCGGTGCCGATGCTGTCGCGGGCCGCCTCGGCCAGCACGACGATGGAGGCGAAGCCCTGGGCGAGGGTGTCGTGGATATCGCGGGCGATCCGTTCGCGTTCCTCGGCCGCACCCTGCCGCTGGTGGGCGGCGGCGAGATCGGATTGGGTGCGTTCCAGCTCGGCGCCGAGGGCGCGGGTGCGTTCGGCGCCCTGCCTGATCACCTGGTCCATCCACAGCCCGAGCAGGACGCCGCCCGCGTATCCGAGCAGCGTGAAGGTGGCATTGCCGGGGGAGAAGATCGGACCGGTGAGATTCCCGACGAGGGTGGCTACCGCCGCCGCGCTGAGGTAACCGACCGCGCGGCGCGGCGTCGGAGTGTAGATCCAGAACAGCGGAATCGAGACGATGAAGAATGCCGCGCCGCCTTCGAGCAGGATCGCCGTCACGCCGAGGACGGCGACCAGCAGGCAGAGAAAGCTGGTTGCCCCGACGACGCGGTGGCGCGGAAAGGTCGTCAGCGCCACATAGCTCGTGGCCAGCGCCGTGATCAGGATCCACGTCGAGTACTTCGTCAGATCGGTGCGATCGTGCACCGCGATCACCGGCGGGCCGAGGCCGAACAGCACCCAACATCCGGCATACCACCGGCGCAGGATCTGCGTCCGGGTCGGCCTCTGCTCCATTCCGCTCAGCCTACTTTCACCGGCTCGGCGGTGACGGCGGGGCGGGAAGGCCACCAGGTGCGATCACCCAGCAGCAGCAATACCGCGGGCAGGATCACGATCCGGATCACGAACGCGTCGAGCAGGACCGCCGCCGCGAGGGCGAAGCCCATCTGTTTCATCTCCATGATGTGCAGTGGAACGAAGCTCGCGAACACTGTGACCATGACGAACGCGGCGCTGGTCACCGCGCTCGCCGAACCGCCGACACCCTCGACCACGGCCTGGCGGGTCGGCATGCCCGCGCGGGCGAGCTCGCTGATGCGGCTGAGCACGAAAACCTGGTAGTCCATCGACAGTCCGAACAGGATCACGAACAGCAGCAGGGGGACTCGGGAGCCGATCGAGCCGGTCGAATGGAAATCGAGCAGGCTCTCGGCCCAGGTGTTCTGGAAGACCGCGGTCAACAGGCCGAGCGACGCGCCCGCCGAGAGCAGGTTCAGCACGACACCGAGCAGTCCGAGGACCACGGAGCGGAACGTCACGACGGTCAGGACGAACGTCACCAGCAGCAACGTCGCGATGATCAGGGGCAGTTTCTGTTCCTGGTGGCGCGGGTAGTCGGCATAGCGAGCGACATCACCGGTCACCGCGTAGTCCACGCCGGAGAGGGTGCCGACGGTTGCCGGTAGGTAGTCCGTGCGGAGTCGTTCGAGTGACTGTTGGGCCGCGTCGTCGCCGACGTGGTGCTGGACCGGCAGTTCCAGCAGGCTGACCCGGCCGTCGGGGGAGGTGCGCAGTTCGGGATTGCCCGCGAGGGCGGGATCGGATTCGGCTCGTCGGGCCAGTGCGCGCAGCTCGGCCGTGACGTCGTCGGCGCGCGTCGGTGCGGCCGCCACCACTACCTGGTGCATCGACTTGAGCTGGGGGAACGCGGTATTGAGTCGATCGAACGTCTGCATGGCGGGGATGGAGCGTGGATGGGTCTCGCGGCCCATGTCGGTGAGTTCGAGGCCGAGTAGCGGCGCGGTGAGCATGAGCACGGCCAGAACCGAGACGGTCAGTGCGGCTACCGGGCGTGCGGCGGTCAGTCGCAGCAGGGAACGGGTGAGTCGACCGGTGCCCTCTCGCTGCGGTTCCGAGGGCTTGCGGGCCGCACGCCGCGCGGCTCGATCGGTCAGCACTGTCAGCAGGGCGGGCAGTGCGGTGAGCGAGCTGGCCACCGCGACCAGGGTGACCAGAATCGTGGCGGTCGCGATCGAGGAGAAGACCACGTCGTCGGCGAGATACATCGTCGCGCTCGAGACCGCGACGGCGATACCGGAGACCACCACCGCGCGCCCGGAGGTCGCCGCCGCCAGTTCCACCAGTGCCCGTGAACTGAGCGAGCTGCCCGCGCGGGCCCGCTCCTCGCGCGCCCGTTTCAGATAGAACAGGGTGTAGTCGACGCCGACCGCCATCCCGATCAGCAGGATGATGTTGGTGCCGACTCCGTTGTCGGGGAACAGATGTGAGGCGGGCAGCGACAGGCCGATCGCCGCGACGATCGACGATATCGCCAGCAGCAACGGCACCAGAGCCATTGCCGCCGAGCGGAACACGACGAGCAGGGTGATCAGGGTGATCGGCAGCGCGATCAACTCGGTTCGTACCAGATCGCGCCCGCGCAAGGCTTCGACACCGCTGCTGATCGAGGGACCGCCGGTCTGCTCGACCCGCAGGTCCGGGTACGCCCGCTGTACCTGATCGGTTTGCTCGCGCAGCGCGGCCACGTGCTTCTTGGCATCGAGTTCCGCGCCCGCCATGGTCACGTCGATGCGCAGCACCGTCTCATCCGGTGAATACACCGGAACATCAACGGATCTGACCTCGGGCAGTGTCAGCATTCGGTCGGTGATGTCCTGCGCCGCGTTGTCCGCGGCGGCCCCTCCGCCGGTGATCAGCACCCGTTCCATCGGCACCTGCTGTAGCCCGCCCGAGGTCGCGATCGCCTCACCGCGGCCCGCCTCACCGATCCAGAAGTCCTCGGTGGCAGCGGGTTTCCCGCCGATTCCGGCGCCGATTCCGACGCACAGCGCGACGAAGACGAACCAGCCGACAATGGCCCGCCACGGATGGCGCGCGCTGGCAACGGCGATCAATACCAAGCGATTTCGCATGTCGTCAATGCTGCTCGGGTGGCCGGTGCCGCAGACAGCATCGACCGGTCGAACTTCGCGTCCACCGATCGGTGGACAACGTCCGGCCAGATTCCGGAACGGTGAATTCGGCGGCGCGGAGGTCACCAGGCGGTAACACCCGGTTTTCCCGGGAAAACCGGCGGCTTTCCCTGCACACGGGCCTTACATGGGTGACCGTCGAATCCCGAAAGTGACTGTTCCGCGACGCCACCGCGTCCGACGTGATGTTTTCTTGTCTGGAGTTTGCCCTGTTCACGGCGAAGACTGAGGGGGCGCGCAGCTAGGAACCAACCGAGTTCACCCGAAGGAAGGATTCCCATGTCCGCGAAGATCAGCAAGGCGGCCGCCACGGCCGCCATCGTTCTGGCTCTCGGCGCTGTCGCCGCTCCTGCGGCCTCGGCTGCCGTGCCTGCGCCGCAGGCCGCCACTCCCACAGCATCGGAAATCGGATCGGTGGCGTTGTGCTTCCCGCTGGGCAGCGTGGAGATCTGTATCTGACACCACGCCGCTGTCAGCGGGGGAGCAGACTCGCCAACCCCGCGAGAAGTAGATCGAGGCCGAAGGTGAAATCAGCCGCGCCGGAGTGATTTCCGGTGATGACGAGCTCCGCCAGTGTGTGCAGGTGGGGATGAGTTTCGGTCGGGATGAGCGGAAGGAATCGTTGTGCGGCCGAAGCGTATTCGGAAGGGTCGAGAGGGAAGTTGACGGCCTGGATGGTGAAGCCGTAGATGTGGCTGTCCAGGGCGTTCCAGGCTCGATCGGCCTGTTCGTAGGTGAAGCCCGCGGTGATCAGGCAGCCGAGGGTGGCGTCGACGTAGCGCAGCATGGCGGGGCCGACGTTGACGCGGGAGCCGAGTAGGCCGGTGGCCCAGCGGTGGTTCAGCAGGACCTCGTGGGCAGAGGCGGCGCGGTGGCGGAGTTCGGCCTGCCAGTCGCCGCCCGCTCGGGGGACGTAGATCTCCGCGACCACCAGGTCGACTATGCCGTCGTAGAGGTCGTCCTTGTTGGCGACGTGGTTGTACAGCGACATCGCCTCCACGCCGACGGCCTTGGCGAGGTTGCGCATCGACAGGGCGGCCAAGCCCTGCTGGTCGGCGAGGTCGATGGCGGCGCGCAGGACGCGTTCCCTGGTGAGTGGGGTGCGCGGCGGCATGGTGTCCTCTCCTTGACGTACTTACGGCGTAAGTGTAGCGTCTCGCATTGGAGACTTACGCTGTAAGTGCGAGATGAGGGACAATTCTCATGACCGATGTGGATACCGCTTCGATGACCGCCTGGATCGCGCCCCGATACGGCGGGGGCGAGGTGTTGCGGACCGAGATCGTGCCGAGGCCGACGCCCGGGGACCGGGACGTGGTGGTCCGGGTGCGGGCGGCGTCCCTGTGCAGCGGGGACCTGCATCTGCTCAACGGGACGCCGTACCTGCTGCGGCTCGGGTTCGGGCTGCGCAGGCCCAAGCGTCGGATGATCGGGCAGAACGCGGCGGGCGAGGTCGTCGCGGTGGGTGACGGGGTCGCTGAATTCCGCGTCGGTGATCAGGTTTTCGGCGAGGTCCCCAGCGGTGGGTTCGCCGAGTACGTGTGTGCCGGCGAGCGTTCGTTCGCCGCTGTTCCCCCGGATCTGAGCATGGAAGACGCTGCGGCGATACCGGATTCGGGAATGACGGCCTTGCAGGGGCTGCGCGATATCGGCAAGGTCGGGCCCGGACAGCGGGTGCTGGTCAACGGCGCCTCCGGTGGGGTCGGCAGCTTCGCGGTGCAGATCGCGAAGGTGCTCGGCGCGCACGTGACGGCGGTGTGCAGCACCCGCCATGTCGATATGGTGCGCGACATCGGCGCCGACTGCGTAATCGACTACACCACAGACGATTTCACCAGAACGGACGTTCCCTACGACGTGATCTTCGACCTGGCGGGCAACCGTAAACTACGCGAGATCCGTCGCGTGCTGGCCGCGGACGGCGTGTTCATCTCCTCCGCCGCCGCGCCGGGCAACAATTGGTTCGGCCCGATCCGATGGCTGGGTCAGGTGGCACTCACCGACCTGTTCGCGCGACAGACCCTGAAGGCGCTGCTCATGCGACCCGCCGCCGCCGACCTGGAATACCTGGCCGAATTGGCTGTCTCCGGACGGTTGCGCCCGGTGATCGAGCGGCGGTTCCCCCTGTCCGACACGGCCCTTGCCGTTGCCGCGTTCGAGCAAGGGCACGCGTCGGGGAAGACCGTTCTCCTCGCCTGACGTAGCTCAGTCGGTGAGTTCTCCCGCGCTGCGCCAGGATTGGCGTTCCTCGGCGAAGGCTTCGGCTTGGAGCGCGCGGAAGTCGGTGATGGAGTCGGCGTTTTCCGCCAGGAACTTGCGGTAGTCGGCGAGGCGGAAGTCGCCGTTCTCGGTGGTGATGTCCACCTTGCCCGCCGCGAAATCCGCGCGAAGGTCGAGTAGTTCGTCCGCCTCGACCGGGTGCCAGCGGATGCGGTCGAAATAGCGCAGAAGCCAGGGGGTTTCGGGGTCGGTGGCGAAGCGGTCGACGCCGGGGCCCGCGGTGCCCGTCGGGCGGGCTCGGTGGTTCCAGACCTGGGTGGTGCGCCCGACGAATTGGTAGCCGCCCGGGCCTTCCATGCCGTAGATGCAGAGGTAGGCGCCGCCGATGCCGACCGCGTTCTCCGGGGTCCAGGTGCGGGCCGGGTTGTATTTGGTGGTGACGAGGCGGTGGCGGGGGTCGGTCGGGGTGGCTACGGGGGCGCCGAGGTAGACATCGCCCAAGCCGAGGACCAGGTATTCGGCATCGAAGACCGTCTTGTAGACGTCCTCGACGGAAGGCAGGCCGTTCATGCGGCGGATGAACTCGATGTTCCACGGGCACCAGGGGGCGTCGGCGCGCACGCCGTGCATGTAGCGGGTGATCGCTTCCCGGGTGGAGGGGTCGTCCCAGGACAGCGGGAGATGGACCGTACGACTCGGGACGACCAGCTGATCGGAATTCGGCAGCTGCGCCTCGGCTTCGGCGAGGAGGTCGAGCAGACGGGGGATCGGCAGGACGGCGGGGTCGACCCTGATCTGGAGTGAGCGGATCCCCGGGGTGAGTTCGATGACGCCACGGAGTCCGAGCGCGACGAGGTGCTGGTGCAGGGCGTGGACACGGGCGCGGAGGCCGAGATCCAGTGTGAGCGCGCCGTATTCGACGAGCACGCCGTCGTCGCCTTGGCGGCGGTAGGTCACGCCGGTTTCGTCGTCGACTTCGGTGCGGCGGAGGATGCCGTCGTCGCCGTCGCGACCCGCCGAAAGGACGGTGCCGAAGCATGCCCGTCGACGAGCGCCGAGTTGCGCTGCGGGAGCGGCATGTTCGGAACGGATGGGGACGAAGCGGACCTTGTCGCCCGGGGTGAGTTGGCCGAGTTTCCAGCGGTCGGCGGCGACCACGGTGACCGGGCAGACGAATCCGCCGAGGCTGGGGCCGTCCGGGCCGAGCAGGATCGGGGTATCGCCGGTGAAGTCGAGGGCGCCGACGGTGTACGCGTTGTCGTGGATATTCGACGGATGCAGACCCGCTTCGCCGCCGTCGGTGCGCGCCCACTCGGGCTTCGGGCCGATGAGGCGGACGCCCGTGCGATCGGAGTTGAAGTGGACTTCGTAGTCGGTCCCGATGATGGTGTCGAAGTCGGTGCGGGTGAAGAACTCCGGAGCGCCGTGCGGGCCCTCGGTGACGGCGAGTTCCCAACGGTGCGCGAAAGCGGGCTGATCGGCCATCGGAACGGCGGGGGCGAGGCGGGTCGACGGTGTGCCCAGCGTGAGCGATTCGTCGGCGCGCAACGCGGCGCCGGTCCCGCCGCCGAACTTGCCGAGCGTGAATGTCGCGGCACTGCCGAGGAATTCGTCGACGTCGATGCCGCCCGAGATCAGGATGTAGGTGCGCATGCCGGGCCCGCGGATCGCGCCGACATCGAGCACACCACCCGCCGCGACCTCGACGGTCCGCCACTGCTCGACCGGGACGCCGTCCACCCGGACATCGGCGACCGCGCCGGTCACACACACCCACGTCGGTTCGGCGAACCGCAACGCCGGTCCGCCCAGCGTGCACTCCAGCCCGGCCGCGCCTTCGGCGTTGCCGAGGACGCGATTGCCCAGGCGGAACGACAGGTCGTCCATCGGCCCGGACGGGGGAACTCCGATGTGCCAGTATCCGATTCGTCCCGGCCAGTCCTGCACGGTGGTCTGCATTCCGGGACGGACGACATCGATACGTCGCCGAGTGGGCGCCGCCGGGGTGTCCGAAGTCGGCTCCGTCGCACTGCCCAGGACAGCCGGCTTCGTGGTCGAGTCGGTGACACCACTCGGTGCGGGGAGGTTCGTTGTGGACAGGTCGGCAGCGGGATCGATGCGGGTGTCGGTGAGGCTCATCGGGTCACCACCATGCGGACCGGGGTGGGGTCGAAACCGTTGCAGGGGTTGTTGATCTGGGGGCAGTTGGAGACCAGGACCAGAGTGTCGATCTCGGCGCGGAGGGTGAGCTTCTTGCCGGGGGCGGACAGGCCGTCGACGATGCCGAGCGTGCCGTCGGGTTCGACGGGGACGTTCATGAACCAGTTGATGTTGGAGACCAGGTCGCGTTTACCCAGGCCCCATTCGAGGGCGGCGGTGAGGAAGTTCTCCACGCAGGCGTGCTGGTGGCGGGTGTGGTGGCCGTAGCGCAGCGTGTTGGATTCCTGGGAGCAGGCGCCCGCGATGGTGTCGTGGTTGCCGACCTCGTCGGCGACGACCGTCATCAAGGGGGTGCCGCCTTCGGTGCGTAAGACGCTGCCGGTGGTGAGGAAGATATTGCGCTGGGCGGCGATCGTGGCCTGGGCGCTGTAGCGGTCGGTGCGGTCGGCGGCGGAGTAGAGCAGGCAGTCGACGGCCTGGTTGCCGTGCAGGTCGATGATGTCGAGTTGGTCGCCGGCGCGGACGATCGCCGACCACGGAGCCCGGGCGGGGACGGTCTCGTCGAGGACGACGGTGCGGGTGGCGGTCATGCCGGAACCTCCGTGTTCAGTGCGGCCGTCCAGGCGGCTTCGGTGTTCTCCACGGCCCGCCGGTATTCGGGGTCGTCGTTGCGGGTGTCCAGATCCGCGGGGGAGGACCAGGCGAGTAGGTCGAGGTCGCCGGTGGGACGGTCGTCGAGGGGGTGGGGGGCGTTGGCGACCAGGAGAGTCAGCGGGAGGTGGACGATGAGGTCGAGGGTGGCGCCCGCCGGGCCGTTGCCGGTGGACTCGATCGCGCCGTCCACGGCGACCCTGGCTCCGCGGAACACAGCGATCGAGGGGCCGATATCGCGGGGCTCGAGGCCTTGTTTGGCACCTGCCAGGTGGAGTTGGTGGCGGCCCGCGATGGTGGGGCCGCACAGGGTGTCGTGGTGGCCGTCGGAGTCGGTGAGAACGGTGGCCAGGACCCGGCCCTGGTCGGAGAGCAGTGGGTGGCCCGCGCTGAGGTACGCCTGCCAGGGGACCTTCACGGTGTCGGCGACATTCAACCGCTCCCACGGTGATTCGGTCCGCAGGAGGAACAGGTGGGCGCAGGTGGTGCCGGACGGATCGCCGAGGCGTACTCGGGTGCCGCGACCGAGGGCGATATTCGCGTAGCCGCCTGCGGGAATGCGTTGTGCGACAACGATGGTGGTGGGATCTATGCCAGGGGGTGTCTCGGGGGTGGCTGTGGTCGCGGCTGCGGCCTGGGCGCGTGCGTGGGCGCGGGCGCCGGTGGTGGAGTGGGTGTTTGTCATCGTTGACCTCCTGGGAGGGATGTCCTGGGCTCGGTAGTCCCAGGGCGGTTTGGGGCTGTGTTTGTTGGCGCGCTGGCGCGCGCGTGTCCGCGGCCCTGAGGGGCCGCCGGTCAGGCGCCGTTGCTTGCTCCTTCGTCGCCTACGCAACGG